>JAFXWC010000035.1 GCA_017534445.1 Treponema sp. | reverse complement strand
TTCCTCCAAAATATTTTTATATAAAAAAAAGGCATCTGCTTTCTCTGCCAGCACAAGAAAACAGACGCCTTTGTCTTATTTATTTAATTTACTTTTTTTATTTAGCAGTCTTTGCTAGGCTGCCTTCCTTTTTTGCCACAAGCTGTGCAGCATAAAAACTGCGAGGCCACTTGCCAGGATTATTACCCCGAGTATTGTGTCCTCAAGGCTTATGTCAAAAAATCCTTCACCTTCAAGAACAGATGCTAGTCCGTCCATGCTCCACATAAGGCTTGCTGCCCAGAACATGAGCATGGCCATGAATACGCTTTTGTTGTCCCTGCCGTTTTTTTTCTTCATAAAGAACGCAACCGTAAAAGCGGCTGCCGTACATGCTGTAATTATCAAACACATCAGCGCGCCCCCGACAAGTTTTGTTTTATGCCTGCCTTTTTTGCCAGGTGGGAAACTATTTCAAAGGCACCCCATGCAATGGTTACGATAACCGCCATGGAAACTCCTACCGTTGCCATTTCGTGAAGCATTTCAGCTATGTCTTTCGGATTCCTCATTGCCGTAAGAAACGGTGGGTAAAGAACCACTTCGCCGTGGTAGATGTGCTCAATGGCAAGAAGAAAACTTCCGCCGTAAAGCATGTTTTCCAGATGCCCCAGCCTTTCTTTAAGAGCTGATTCTGCATCTTTTTTGAATGCAATTTTCTTTGCGACTGAAAGGATTATTCCTTCCGCAAGCGGAATTGTAAAACACGCCATGATCTTCCTCCTTGATGGCCGCATACCAAAAAAAATGGAGCCGCCTTTTTGGACAGCCCCATTGCTTAGTCTTGAACAAACCATATTTTTTTTTTGAAAAATAGTCAATTATAAAAAATAGAACTTTAGTCTACTTTTTAATTGTTTTGGTTCATTTGCGATGTAAAAATAAAATTCAAAAGCTGGGATCTGGAACTTACGCCAGTCTTGTTGAAAATATTGTATACATGCTTTTTTACGGTTGAAACAGAAATGGAAAGCTTGTCACTGATTTCTGCATTTGTTCTCCCATCTATTACTTCTGCGAGAACTTCTGCTTCCCGGCGCGAGAGGTTGTTTTTTTCACTATATATGGATAAGAGCTTTTTCTTTGCTTCTTCCCATTCAGAATTTTCAGCCATGGGAGTCCTCCTTGTTTTGTGCCAAAAATAAAAAAGGAGCAGCGAAAATATCACTGCTCCATTGCAACTTACGGGGGCAATGTATCATTAAAAAAAAATTCTGTCAATGTATTGACAATTTTTTTTGAATTTTGTATAAAGAAATCATCTAAGGCAAAGGCGTCGAAGAAATAACTCTTCGGCGCTTTTTTTTTGTTCAAGCGGTTGGGCTTTTGCTTTTTCCGCTTAAATAAAATTGCAAACATGATGGCGATGATGTCGGACAGTGTACGGTGCACGCAACTCGGTGCACAGAGAAAGTACACAGTGTACTGTCTGATTTCATCGCCGTTTTTTTTTGGAGGTTTTATATGAGTGAAGTTTGGAGTGTGTGGTTTCTAATTGGAGCGGCACTGGTATTCTTTATGCAGTGCGGCTTTGCGATGGTTGAAACAGGTTTTACAAGGGCAAAGAATGCGGGAAACATCATAATGAAAAACTTGATGGATTTCTGTATCGGTACCCCAATGTTCATGCTGCTTGGCTTTGGACTTATGATGAGCGAAAATTATTTCTTTGGCTTGATTGGTAAGCCAGACATGCAGCTGTTTACAAACTTTGCTGGAGAAGGCAAGGACTGGTCAAGCTTTGTCTTTAACCTGGTCTTCTGCGCAACTGCTGCAACAATCGTTTCCGGTTCCATGGCAGAGCGCACAAAGTTCAGCGCATACTGTATTTATTCAGCAATTATTTCTGCTGTAGTTTATCCGATTGAAGCTGGCTGGGTATGGAACCCACAGGGCTGGCTTGTTGGACTTGGCTTTGTTGACTTTGCAGGTGGAGCTGCCATTCACTCTGTTGGCGGTACTGCTGCCTTGATTGGCGCAATCTTCCTTGGACCCCGCATTGGCAAGTATGAATACGACAAGAGCGGAAAGGTAACAAAGGTTCACGCAATTCCTGGCCACTCACTCACATTGGGTGCACTTGGAACATTCATCCTTTGGTTCGGCTGGTACGGATTCAACGGTGCGGCTTGTACACAGCTTCTTGGAGTTGGCGGTCTTGCAGCTGTATTCACAACTACAACAATCGCTCCTGCTGTTGCCTGCTGTACAACAATGATTTTCACTTGGATTAAGAACGGTAAGCCTGATGTTTCCATGACACTCAACGCATCTCTTGCTGGTCTTGTTGCAATCACACCTACATGCGCCACAGTGGACGCTCTTGGCGCAAGCATCATCGGTATTGTTTCCGGTATCATCGTAGTAGTAGTAGTTGAGTTCTTGGACCTTAAGCTTCACATTGACGACCCGGTTGGTGCTGTTGCAGTTCACCTTGCAAACGGTATCTGGGGTACTTTGTCTGACGGTTTGTTTAACGTAGAAAGCGGTGTCTTCTATGGCGGCGGAGTAAAGCACCTTGGCGTACAGTGTCTTGGCGAGTTTACAATCGTTGCATGGACAACAATCTGTATGCTCATCACATTCACTCTTATCAAGAAGCTGCATGGCCTCCGTGCAAGCCGCGAAGAGGAAATCATCGGTCTTGACAAGCTTGAGCACGGCATTGATTCTAGCTACGCTGGATTCATCATGGCTCCACAGGTTCTTGGCGGAGAAAGCACATCTCAAGAAGCAAAGGTTCCTGTAGACAAGGCAGTTCCTGTTGCAAAGGCAAGTTCACGCCCGGATGCAAAGTTCCACATGGTTACAATCATTACACGCCAGAGCAAGTTCGACGAGCTTAAGGCTGCAATGAATGATATTAATGTAACAGGCATGACGGTAACAAACGTACTTGGTTGCGGACAGCAGCACGGAAACGTCCAGAAGTACCGCGGTGTAGAAATGGATATGACTTTGCTTCCAAAGATAAAGGTAGACATTGTTGTTAGCGAAGTACCTGTAGAACTGGTTGTTACAGCTGCTAAGGAAGTTCTTTACACAGGCCACATCGGAGACGGAAAGATTTTCGTGTACGACGTTCAGAATGTTGTAAAGGTAAGAACCGGAGAAGAAGGTTACGAAGCCTTGCAGGACTAAAAACTAAAAGGTCAAACTTCGGGTTTTATATTTGCAGCAGAAAAATTGGCTCCCAGCGGTTTTTGCCCCGAAAAAAGGCTTCCGCGCTACGCTTGTGCAGAATTTTTTTCGGTTCAAAAATCGCTTCCGCCAAGTTTTCTGCTGCACTACGGAAACTCAAAATTGGACCTAAAAACTAAAAAAAAGCCGGACATCCTTCCTTTTTCAGAAAGAGTGCCCGGCATTTTTATTCGCAAGCGATTAAATTATTTTGTTGCGTCAATAGGCTTCATGCTTGTCATGTAAGCGCGGAGCTTCTTTCCAACAGATTCAATCGGGTGGTTGCGGATAGCGTCGTTAACCTTTACAAGAACAGTGTTTGGAACTGAATTTGTCTTTACGCTAAGGCCCTTACCAATGTCTTCTGTAGTAACCTTGTCCATGAATTCCTTCTGGAGAAGGGGAACACATGCGCGTGCAAAGAGGTAGCAGCCGTATTCTGCGGTGTCGGAAATAACCTTGTTCATCTCGTAGAGGCGGCGGCGGTCAATCAGGTTTGCAATAAGCGGAACTTCGTGGAGAGATTCATAGTATGCGCTTTCCGGCTTAATACCTGCGCTTACCATTGTCTCGAATGCAAGTTCGCATCCTGCCTTTACAAATGCAACAAGAAGGATTCCCTTGTCAAAGTATTCCTGCTCGTCAATTTCTTCCGTACCTTCTGCTTCTGTCTCAAAAGGAATCTTTGCATAGCTTTCGCGCCATTCGTGAAGGTTCTTGTCTCCGTTTGCCCAGTCCTTCATCATTGTAGAAGAGAACTCTCCGCTGATGATGTCGTCCATGTGCTTCTGGAAGAGTGGAGTCATAATCTTCTTGAGTTCAAGAGAAAGCTCGTTTGCGCGGATCTTTGCAGGGTTAGAGAGGCGGTCCATCATGTTTGTAATGCCACCCCACTTGAGGGCTTCGCTGATTACGTTCCAGCCGTGCATAAGAAGCTTAACTGCATAGCCTGGCTTTATTCCGTTCTGAACCATCTTGTCGTAAGAAAGGATTGTTCCTGCCTGGAGAAGACCACAGAGAATTGTCTGCTCGCCCATAAGGTCGCTCTTTACTTCTGCAATAAAAGAAGATTCAAGAACACCAGCTGTTTCGCCGCGTTCTGCACAAGCGAGGGCCTTTGCAAGAGTCATGCCGCGTCCTTCAGGATCGTGTGCCGGGTGAACGGCAATAAGTTCAGGTACGCCAAAACCACGGAGGTATTCAGCGCGAACTTCTGTACCCGGACCCTTTGGAGCCATAAGGAATACAGTAATGTCGTCGCGGATCTGTTCGCCTTCTTCAATCATGTTAAAACCGTGGCTGTACCAGAGAGCTGAACCCTTCTTCATGTACTTCATAAGGTTCTGGACAACTTCGTGGTGCTGCTTATCCGGAGTAAGGTTTCCAACAACGTCTGCTGTAGGGAGAAGTTCTTCGTAAGTTCCTACTTTAAAACCGTTTTCTGTTGCATTCTTCCATGACTGGCGCTTGGATTCGATAGCTTCCTTGCGGAGGCAGTAAGAAACATCCATGCCAGAGTCGCGCAGGTTAAGACCCTGGTTCAAGCCCTGTGCACCGCATCCTACGATGACGATTTTCTTTCCCTGAAGGGCTTTTGTTCCGTCCTTAAATTCTTCACGTGCCATCTGGCGGCAGTGACCAAGTTCCTGGCGAGCAACGCGCCATGGGATTGCGTTAAAATAGTTCTGACCCATTTTCTACCTCTTTTCAGTTAGTTGGAGCTTCCTGCCCACCCGCAGAATTAACCCGGCGGCAGTCAGCATTAGTCTTAGTATACATAATTATCTGTGTTGCGTAAAGTGCGATGTTTGCAATGTTGTGTTGTATAAAACGCAATGTGTCTTTTTCAATATAAGTCTTTATGATGCGGTATTTTGGACGGCAGTTTATTTGCTCTACCATAATAATGCCTGGCTAACTCGACATCTTGCCATTTTTTACTGCTGGTAACAAGGAGCGCCATGGAGGGCGCGTCATATCTTAGCAAAATATCTGGCGTGTTTTTGCAGAAAACACGGTAGTAAAAAATGGCAAGGAGGCCATTTTTTACGGGCTTTCCGGGGTTCCGGCCTTCGCCTCCATTGCTCCACTTCGTTCCGCAACGGCTACGCCGCCCCTCCAATCCCGCGTAGGTTGCTTTGGCCTACGGCTTTGCAAACAGCAGGCATTTGTCTTTTCTTACTATATTATGGTATAATTTCTGCTAATAAGGAAAGTTTGGAATATGACACCGCAATTAAAGAAGCTGATGATATGCTTGACTGTTTTCTTGCTTTTTTCCTGTTCCACCCCCTCCAGAAAAGTTATATGGAGAGATTACAGGAAGAATAAGACAAATGAAACAATAAGAATTGGGCTGGCAAAAGATTTTTATGGAAAAATTCATAAGGTAAAGCTGACTGCTAATAAAACAAAAAGTTTTTCTGCAAACCAAGATGACTTCATAATTTCTCAAGAAGCGGCTGCAGATTCATTCTCGTATTGTTTTCAATATCCTGTTGCATTTTTGATGACTTGCGATCTTGAGGTATTCCTTTTTGACGATTTTGAAATAACTAAAACAGAAAATGGATACAAATTAAATCCACAAGATGATGTCTTGGCATATTATGTTAATGATTTTGGTTATATTGTAACGAGCAAGACATTAAACAAGCCAATTTGGGTAACGGTGCATGAGTTGTAGAAAAATGATAAATAAAAAAAAGCTTATAATGATTTTTACGGCTGGCATTTTAATTGCCTGCTCACTATTTGTTTCCTGTTCTTCCCTAAAGAATAGTGAATTAAGATCTTCCATGATACATGCGCAAGCTTTTTTCAGAGGTGGGGACTATAAAGAGGCGTTGGATGAGTTGAGCTTTATTCTAGAGAATGACCCCGAAAACGAAAAAGCCCTTTCTCTGCGTGCCGAAACATATTTTATGCTAAAAGATTATAAGAGTGCATATAATGATTGTGTGCAATTGGTTAAAAAAAATCCAAAGCCTGTATATTTAATTCATAAGGCAGAAACAGAGCGTGAGTTGGAAATGTATGCGGATGTCATAGAGGATTGCAAAAAAGTTTTGTCTTATGATGGTATTGCAGACGGAGAAGCCTTTGCTTGTTGGAACCTGCTTTCCGTTTCTTATTCTGAATGCGAAATGTATGAAGAATCGTTAGAGTATTATGATTTGGTTTTGGAAAAATATAAGCACCCGGAAGTTTATTATGAAAGGGCACTTTCTTATTTACATCTAAGTAATTTTGAAAAAGCTCTTGCAGATTTTGAGAAGTCTATAGAACAGGCTTCCAAGTGTTCCAAAGAGTATCAGCAAAATTTTTATAGCGATGATTTTTATTATTATTACGGAGCCTGTCTGCTGGGTTCAAAAAAAATCAAAGAAGCTCTGACTAGCTTTAAGAAAATACAAGATGTTGGCTCTTATTCAAAACTAAATGAATATATTCAGTTTTGCGAAAAAAACAAATAGAAGGTAAAAAGCAAGGAGAGAAAATGAGATTCACGGTATTTGGTAAAGAAAGAATAGAAAAACTGCTTCTAATCAATATTTTGGGTACGTTGGAAGCATTAAAGAATAAGAAGGTTACTATTGATGAAAGCGAGAAAGTAGTTTTTACGCCATATACTTTTTTTACATTGAAGAAAAAGGGTATCAACAAAAAAATAATCGATTTGATTCATGAAGGCTGCGAACTGGAAGATGTAGAATTCTTGTGCCCCGATAAGCTGGATAATGTTATTGAAGATTTAAAACAAAGAACATTAACCCTTTTAGATAAATATGAAGAATATAAAACAAGAAAGTGGGTTCGGATTGATGATGTAAAATGATTATGGAAAAAGAGTGTAAGAAAGAAATATGAAGAATAAAAGTTTTATAATAATTACTGCTATAAATATTGCTGCCCTTATTATCTTGTCGTCGTTTTTCCTTGCATCGTGCACGGAATCAAAAATAACCATGCGGCTGGGGTCAAATGTTTATGATAATATTTGCATTATAATAAGCGGTAATACTGTTGCCTTTCCTAAAGATTTTAATTATCTGTTAGACAAGCAACCAGAAGGGTTTGATTATGAATTGGAATTGAAAGGAAAAATTGATTCAAAAGAGAAAGTGATTAGGTGCAATAATAAAATAGAATTTGTAGTTTTTATTTATACAAAAAATACTTTGTCAATTGGTTATAATGGACAGACCTTTAATTTTGTAAGGGTTAAGGATGAATAGATTTGGTGGCAAAATGACAATAATAAGATCCCGTGTTTTACAAATTTTACTAATGCTTGTGTCTATTGCTGGCTTTGCATTTGCGGTTGTATCCTTTTTGTGTATAGAAGATGATAAATATTTCTGCATAGCAGACGGACTTTTTCTAGGATTTTTATTCTTGGCGGTTTCAACAAGTCATGTTGAATATAATGATGATATAATATTATATAAGTTATGGGTGCTAAAAAAACAAATATATATAAGGGAAATAAAAGAGATAAATTATGGTTGGATGTCCAGTCAGTACATGCTCTATGATGGTCAGAATATGTTTTGGCTGCCAGCATTATGGACTAAAAAGAAAGTAAAAAAAATGTTTGAGCATATAAAGTGTATAAATCCTGCTGTGCAAATTAATGTTAGCATTTGATTGAAAAGGCTAAGGAAGTAAAAATGATAAAAAGTTTATCCAAACTATGGTGCTGAATAAAAAAGGCATGAAAAGTATTTGTTCAATTAAGGAAAAAGTGTTTGCAATTTTTTTTCTTGTTACAAATATATTGTTTCCAATGCTCTTTTGTGTGAGTGTTGGGTTCATTACAAAAAAGTATGCGGTAATTGAATGCTTTTGGATTTCTGTTTCAGAAATAAAGAATACAATTTTCTTTAACTTACTATTATATTGCTTCTTGCTTGCGGCTTTTTATATACAGAGCAAAGGTAAAAAGTATTTTGGGCTATTGTTTAAGAATATAGTAGCGATGAATTTTGTTTATCCAATTTTTTCTGCAATGGAATATTTTTTACAAAATGTCATTTTTAGCATACTTGCTATTTTGTACTATATTGTATTTACAATACTCTTCCTTAAAACCAATATTGTAGATGAAAATTTAACAGCTGGCAAACAGAAAGTTTGTATAATTTCCTCGTTTATAATTATGCTGGTTGTATATGGGTTTGTATACAAATTACTGCTGATGAACTAAAATGGGGTAAGCAAATATTGAGGGGGGTGAGCTAATGAAACGAATTTGTTTTATCATAATTCTTTTTCTTGCTTTTACAGTGTTTTTAATGGGGTGCGTGTCAAATGATTTGCCATGTGAGAAAAAGGTGCAGCCAAGAAAATTGATGAGTCATGATGATTTTACGGTTGGAATTGATGCCATTGCCCATGGAACATATAAAAGCGAATTTGAATATATGACATTCTCATGGAACGATAATAAAATTTACAAGGACATACGGATTGTGGAATCTGATGGAAAAAGTATTGTCATATATCACGATGCGGATAGGGAAGTCGACTTTTTTGTGCTTCTTGAAAAGGATGCATATTTGTCTTTTGTTAAGGAATTTCGGGCAATTCTTGAACTTCATACGGTATCTGAATATCTTCCCGAGGAAACATCGGGCTATAGCTCTGGCATAGAGTCTTTTTTAATACGCTTTGCCGGGAATGGCGTGCAGGATGGTGCCGTAGTGGAGGCAAATCTGGCAATGTTGAAAACAGATGATTATCGATATAGACTTCGACAGTTGTTTGAAAATCTTTCTAGTAGAATTCAGGCAGGGGCAATACAATGAATGCAAGAAAATTTTTAATTTCTTCTTTGCTTGTGCTTGTAACAATTGTTGCAGGTTGTAAGCCGGTATCTTTTGAAATAAAAAATATTGAAGCTAAAAATAATACTCTTATACTTACACTGGAATCATCAAATGGAAAGTTGCCGTGTATTCAAAGTATAGATATTGCTTTTTACACGACAAAAAAAATTTTGGTTTGGGAAAATCCGAATATTTCTGTTGAATGTAATCAAGACACAATGAAAGTTGCTGTCCGGTGCGAAGAAAAGTTGTTGGTGGAAAATGATTGGGCAGTAATCTGTGTTGACTTTGGAGGAATAAAGCTGTATGCAGATGTTAGTATAGAGAAAAACGACGGATGCTTTATTTTTACATTGTTCAAAAAACAATGTTTTCGACATTTGCTATAAATGTAAAATGGGGAATAATTATGGATAAGGATTTTGAAAACGAAGAAGATTTGGAAAAAGAAGATAAGAATAAGTATTTTGGACGCAGAGTTGCAATTACCGAATGCATTTATTTTGCGATATTTGTGATGGCTTTATTTTCTTTTGTGAGTTGCAAGCGTAAAGGTTATTATACGGACTTTCACGTTGAAATACGCATATACAAGGATTTTGAAAAAGAGGTTGCTGATACAATGACTTTTTATTCCAGCGGCAGTTATTCAGATATTCCTATTGTGTCTGATTTTTATATAAAAAGGTCTCAGCAATAAATAACTCACAAGTTTCAGGAGGGTTGAGGAGTGTTGAATCTGGAAAATTTTTTAATGTTAAAGTAAAAGATGAATGGGGTACATGGTAATGGAATTAACTATTAATGATAATAATAAGATAAATGATAAATTCTTGTTGGTTTTAATAATTGGAATTTTAAATTCAATAAAAGAAAAGGTAATTTCAATAGATGAGGCTGAAAAAATATTATTTCTACCTGGTTATGTTGATGACTTAAAAAGAATAGGAATAGATAAACAAATCGTAAAAGTAGTTGAGTTTTGTTGTGAGTTAGAAGATATATCAGATATTGTTCCTGAAAAATTTGAAACTGAACTTAATAAAATCATTGATATGGCTATAAACCTGTTAAAACAATATCCTGAAGAAAAAAAAGAATATTGGTTATTAACAAAGTTCCAACCCTAATGGAGAGCCATGACCTTTTTGCGGGCTTTTGCAAAAAGAGCCTAGCCCCGATTGGAGCACCGCCCTTTCCTCCGTCAAATAGGCATTTGACGGAGTACTGGATTTGATGTGCCGTAGTGTATTAGCTTGAATTGTGGGGTGTGTGCTTGCTAAAGTTTGGCAATGAATTTTAAAATGCAGTTTTTTGTGGATTCCCAAACAGCTGGAAGATTGTCAAGAAGCGGTTTTGCCAAATCCCAGCGTAGATGGTAACCGTATGCATGGCGGAAAAAATGGCGGAAGCCCATGTAGTCTGAGAGTTGTTAGCGCAGGCTTTCGTCTAGAACGGCGGTACGGTTTTCTGTTTCTTTGAACATTGAATCAAGAAGTTCACTGTGCCAACGTCCACTCGTATCATTTTTCTTGTCTATTTCTGTTAAAATCTTTATCCAATTTGCTTTAACTCCCCAATATCTTGCAGAAGTTCAAAAAAGGAAGTCTGATAGTCAAAGTCAACCAAATCAACTTTCATGTCGAGGGCATTTTCCAGTTGTAAGTGTACGCGGAAAAAAAGTGATGGGGGTAAGCCTTTTACTCCCAAATCTATGTCGGAATTTTCATTTGCAACGCCACGAGCTTGCGAGCCAAAAAGGTATACATTGGTACAACCCGCATTTTTGAGGATGTTTGCTGCTATGGAAAGTTTTGTTGCCGTCATGTCTTTATTTAATATAGCATGTTTTAGGGGGATTAGTAAATGCTGCTACCTTGCTATGGGCCTTTTGTCTTTGTGGGCTTTTGCAAATAGAGCCTAGCCCCGATTGGAGCACCGCCGGAGGCGTTCTGGAGGGAGGGAGCGGAGCGAGCGAGTGGAAGAATGGAGCGAAAGCGGAAGTGCGCAAAGCGGGGAAAAACGCCCTCCATGTCGTTTTTCCCCATGAGTTTTCTTACGAAAACTCACTCGTCTTGTATGCTAATGAATGACGCGCCGTCCGTGGCGCTAATAGTTTTAGAAAAACGACATGGGGTTGACCGGCATGTAGAGCCGTGCACAGTAATAAGAGGCGTGTGCTCCAGAAGAGGAAGAATAATATAGAAGAAAAAACGAATGTTGACCAAATGGAGATTTTTTTGTAGAATTAATTTTGTAAAAAGTTGTAAAACTTGTGCGTAAAACACTTGCGCAAATCCCCTAAAAATTTACTTTAAGGAATGAACGCTATGAAAAAAGAGCTTTACGATTCATTTAAGAAAATTTGTGTGCAGGCAAAGGAAATCTCCGATATGCCTGAACTTTCCCCCAGTCAGATTGACAGAATTTTTCTTCATGTGAGCAATTCGGATATGGAAACGACAATCCGCACAATTTCGCACGCATATCACATGATAAAGACGGATCTTGAAGGCAAATAGGGCAGGGCTTTTGCTCTAGTCTGCCAGGTTTGACTTTAGCACTTCAAGATTTTTCCTCATTGCGTTAAGGTAGGATTCCTTTGTTTGCAGGGTGTCGCTGTCTGTGCCGTCTTTGCCAAAGGGGCCTGTAACTGCTGGGTCGAGTTCCTGTACTTTGATTCCTGTCTCGTTTGCTATAACTTCTGCGGCGGATGATGAATACTGGGGTTCTGCAAAGAGCATTGGCACTTTTGAGCCTTTTGTCTTGGCATCTTTTATGAGGGCGACCAAATCTGCAAGTTCGCGCGCGCTGGGTTCTGTTCCGGGTTCACGTTCAACTACTGCCACTGTGTTAAGGCCGAATTCACTTGAAAAATATGGGAAGGCTTCGTGGAAAGTGATTACGCTTTTGCCTTTTAGTCCTTCTAGTTCTGAATGCATGGTGTCGGAAAGTTCTTGTATTTTTTCTGCGTAGGAAGTGGCGTTTTTTTCGTAGGCGGAGGCATTTTGCGGGTCGAGTTTTTTTAGTCCTTCTGCTATTTGTTTTACCTGCCAGATTGCTCCGCTTGGGCTTACCCAGATGTGGGGGTTTTCTTCTATTAAATTATAGCCTTGGGATGCGATGATTGTGCTGTCTTTTTTTGCTTCAAGGGCTTTTTCTAGGAAGTCTTCCATTCCGGCTCCGTTTGCAACAAGGATGTCGCATTTTTCTATGGCCTGCATGTCTTTTGTTGTTAGCTGGTAGTCGTGCAGGCAGCCTGTGTTTGCGGGGGCTATCATGGAGACTTCTGTGTTTGTGCCTTCCGTTATGTTCAGGAGCATTACGTAGAGGGGATAGAAGGTGGCTAGGATTTTTGTTTTGTTTTCTTCTGGGGCTTGGGCTTCATTTGTGGAGTTTGTGGTATTTGCGGCGGTTTGTGGAGTGGCTTGTTGGCTGCCTTTTTTGCATGATGTGAGGCTTGGCATAAGGATTAGCGCTAGGAATGCCGTTGCGATGAGTGTTTTTGTAAACGATATGGGCTTTTTTGCTTTGTTTTTGTTAAAGAAAATCATGCATTGACCATAGTTTAAATTTTGCTTTGCGTCAATGGGGAGGTTTGGGGGATTTTTTTACGCATTCCTGTCAGATTTTGAATTTCTTCTGCATATATATAGTATAGAGGAAATGTATCATGCCAAATATTTCAAAAAAATCTTTTCACATACTGAATCCCCGTCTTGACCCTAACTTTAAGGCCATCTTCACCCAGAACACACAGGCCTCAAAAATTGCGCTAAAGTCCTTCCTTTCAGCGGCAATCGGTAGGGATGTAAAGGAAGTTACGGTCGTTCAGAATGAAGATGCCAGCTTCTACAAATTCCAGCGGTCGGTGGACTACGACATTAACTGCGAGTTTTCGGACGGAACCAAGGCCCAGGTTGAGATGCAGGGCTTTGACCAGCAGTACGACTACGGTAAGCGTGCTGAATACTATGCGGCGCGCCTTGTCTCTTCCGTGATGGAGGTGGGTGACGAGTATCAGTCTTCAGATTTGCCCTATGGTTTTAAGATAGAAATTGAATATAAACAAAAAGTCCGGGTTCTTAGGGCGGTAGCCCTAAGCCGTGCCGGAAAAGGGAGGGGTCTAAGGGGAGGGGAAAACATCGCTTCGGAGTAGGGGTTTTCCCCTCCCCTTTGTTTGGGGTGCAAGGGGACTCCCTTGACAATCTGCCCAAATGGTGTAAATTCTTAAAGGAAGCGGACAATCCTGGGAGTCAGGATTTGATAAGGGCAATTGCGGAGTCGGAGGACGGCATAATGAAGGCAAGCGATACTCTTAAAAACATAAGCGACGACGGCTGGCGCTGGGTAATTCAGGGGCAAATCGAGGGGAAAAAGCGCAACTACACGAGCGGCCTCCTGGCTGCAGAAAGACGAGGGCTTGAAAAGGGCATAGAGCAAGGGCTTGAGCAAGGAATAAAAGAAGGACTTGAAAAGGGCATGGAGCAAGGACTTGAACAAGGCATGCGTCAAAAAGCATTTGAAACAGCGGAAAAACTTTTAGGAGACGGAATGCCCCCTGAAAAAGTAGCAAACTATTGTTCCATTCCGCTGGAAGAAGTGTTAGAGCTTAAAACCAAAACTTGATATTTCCAAGCCCCATTGCGTATTATTGAACTAACTGCGCAAAATTGCTATAATTACGCAATTCAACTGAATTTGTAGAGGAAATTATGCTAACACTTAAGTTCGGCGGAACAAGCATGGGGTCCGCACAGCGCATTTTGGACAGCGTGGAGATTATGATTGGACGGGCCAACAAAGACCGCATTTCCGTTGTGGTAAGTGCCGTTGCTGGTGTTTCAAACAAGCTGCAGGAGGCAATTGACGGCTGCGTTTCGGGGCAGACTCCCGATCTTTACGTGCAGCAGCTTCGTTCAACCCATACGGACATTCTTGCTGAATTAAAGTCAACACTTCCTACTTTAAATACAGAAGCGGTTACAAAGAAAATCGAACCGCTTTTTGAAGATCTTAAGAAGCTTCTTTCTGCCATAAGCGCCTTTGGTGAGTGTCCAGATAACGCCCACTGCCGCATCATGGGTATGGGAGAACTTCTTTGCTCCCCGATTGTAGAGGCCGTTCTTGTTGCAAAGGGGCAGAGCGTTTTGCTTTTGGACAGCCGCAAGTACGTCTTTACCACTGGAAACCAGAAAGAGGGCGACCCAGACTATGCACGCTGCGCAGAGGCACTTGCATCTTACCGCGAGAGCTCTTCCGCCCGCATTCTTTTGTTCCCTGGATTCATCTGCTCATGGATTGGCGGTTCTGGAAAAGAGCCTGTTCCCGGACTTTTGGGACGCAACGGAAGCGACTTTAGTGCAGCCATCGTAGGCTCATCACTTGGCGCATCCAAGGTTGAATTCTGGACGGATGTTGACGGTATCTACACAGCCGACCCCCGCGTTGTAAAGGAAGCCGTTCTTGTGGACGACCTTACCTACGAAGAGGCAATGGAACTTTCCTTCTTTGGAAGCAAGGTTCTTCACCCAAAGACACTTGCACCTCTTGCCGCAAAAAACATTGAGGCATGGAGCCTTAACAGCCGCAATCCCTCTGCAAAGGGTACACGCATTGCAAGGGGACCCATCCCAGAAGCAGCAAAGACTGGCCCAGTACGCGGAATAAGCTGCCTTAAAGACTGTTCAATGATAAGCGTCAGCGGTTCCGGCATGAAAGGCCGCAAGGGTATGGCTGCCCGTATCTTCAATGCAGTAGGCAACGCAGGTATTTCAGTTCTTTTGATTACCCAGTCTTCATCAGAATACATGCTTTCATTCTGCGTAAGAAAGGCTTATGCAGACAAGGTTCTTGACGTTCTAAAAGCGGAATTCTCCCTTGAAATTTCAACAAAGCTTATAAACCCAATCGATGTTCACAAGGACTGTGCCATCGTTTCCATCGTAGGCGACGCCATGAAGCAGAAGCGCGGTGTTGCAGGAACCTTCTTTGACGCACTTGCAAGCCGCGACGTAAACATTCTTGCAATTGCCCAGGGCCCAAGCGAACGCTCAATTTCCGCAGTAATCAACGGCTACGACGGAGACACTGCCGTACGCATTGCCCACAAATTCTTCATCAACGCAAAGCAGTCAATCCAAGTCTTTGCATTCGGCGTGGGAACAATCGGCGGTACAATGGTTGACCAGATCCGCGACCAGCAGGAAGCCCTTCTTGAACAGGGAATCGACATCCGCGTAATGACAATTGCCAACATAGACGGCATGATAAAGGCCAAGCACGGAATCAACCTAAAGGACGACTGGCGCAAACAGGTTAAGGACCACGGAACAAAGACAAATCTGGACGAAATCCTTGAATTTGTCCGCGAGACAAAGCCGCTCAACCCAATATTCGTAGACTGCACAGCAAGCTACGACTTGCCCGAGCGCTACATAGACATCCTCGAAGCAGGCATGAACATTGCAACCCCAAACAAGCGCGCAAATTCCATGAGCATGGACTTCTACAGAAAACTGCGCGAAACCGCAAACCGCATGCACGTACGCTTCCTCTACGAGACAAACGTTGGTGCAGGACTTCCTATAATCGACACCCTGCAGAACCTCTTCAAGTCCGGTGACCGCCTAACTGCCTTCAACGGAATCATGTCCGGTTCATTAAGCTACATCTTTGGCAAGCTGGATGAAGGCAAAAAGTTCAGCGAGGCAGTTCTTGAAGCAAAGGAACTCCGCTACACAGAGCCAGACCCACGTGACGACCTTAAGGGAACCGACGTTGCCCGCAAGGCACTGATTATTGCCCGCGAATCAGGAATGGAACTTGAGCTTGAAGACATAAAGATGAACTCAATCTTCCCCGAAGGATTCTCTCTTGACGGAACACCGGAAGAATTCCTTAAGCGCCTCCCCGAACTTGACTCTTACTTTGCAGACAAAATTGCAGAGCTCAAAAAACAGAACAAAGTCTTGCGCATGGGAGCAAGCATCAAAGACGGCAAGGTTAGCGTAGGTATGCTGGAAGTTGGACCGGAAGATCCACTCTACCCGGTAAAGGGCGGCGAAAACGCATTCGTATTCTTTACGGCACGCTACACACCAATTCCTCTTACCGTACGCGGATACGGAGCAGGTGCAGGCGTTACAGCAGCAGGTGTCTTTGGCGACATTCTCCGCACCGTAAGCTGGAACTTCAACAACTAAAAGCAAAAGGGGCGGTTCGCAAAATGGGCCGTCCCAACATACCATGAAGCAATATATCGTTGACGCCTTTACCGACAAGGTTTTTAACGGAAACCAGGCGGCTGTCTGTGTCCTTGAAAATTGGATTCCCGACAATCTAATGCAGAGCATTGCCAAGGAAAACAATTTTTCCGAGACAGCTTTTACCGTAAAAGAAGGGAGCCTCTATCATCTGCGCTGGTTCACTCCTGCTGCCGAGATTGATTTTTGTGGCCATGCAACTCTTGCAACGGCATTCGTCCTCTTGAATTTTTACGAAAAAGATTCACCAAAAGTAGTTTTTAAAACCCAAGTTGGGGAACTTACCGTGGAAAGGCAGGATGATTTTTTCATAATGAATTTTCCGGCCTACCAGCTGAAGAAAATTCCCGTAACGGAAAAAATGAAGGCAGCCCTTGGCATTGAGCCAAAAGAAGCCTACCTTGACCGTGACCTTATGCTGGTGTTGGAAAATGCACAGGATGTAAGAAGTCTTTGCCCTAATCAGAACAAGCTAAAGGAACTTGACGGTTTGTGCATTGTCGCAACGGCTCCTTCTGACAGGAAAGAATACGACTGCGTAAGCCGTGTCTTTGTTCCTGAGCTAACGATGATGGAAGACCCTGTAACAGGAAGTTCTCATTGCATGATAGCCCCGTATTGGTTCCGCCGACTTAAGAAAGAAAAGCTGGTATGTTTTCAGGCATCAGAAAGAAGCGGCATCCTGTATGCGGAAGATAAAGGCGAAAGAATAATTCTGTCCGGCAAAGCTGTCCTGTTTTCGGAAGGGAACATATTGGAAAGGAGTTAGAAGAAAATGAAAAATCCTTGGGAAGAAATAAGTCTGGATGACTATGAAAATCACATGAGCCTTGATTCCGTACATCAACTTCAGGCAATGAATTCTATAATGAAAAAGCAGTTCGACTCTTATCCTGTGAATACGGCTATGGTGCTTGGGGTTGCCGGCGGAAACGGTCTTGAGCATGTTTGCAAGGAAAAATACAAGACAGTCTACGGAATAGACATCAATGCGGACTATCTTAATGAAGTTGCAAAACGCTATGCAAACTTGGCGGGCATCTTGCAGTGCCTGAATCTTGACCTAATTAACGATGCAGTAAAATTACCCTCTTGCCAGCTTGTCATAGCAAATCTTCTTATAGAATACATAGGCTACGAATCCTTCCAGAAAGCTATTGGGAAAATTTCCCCTGAATACATTTCATGCGTGATTCAAATCAACACGGACCAAAAGCAGTGGGTCTCGGACTCTCCCTATCTCCATGCCTTTGACGGTCTTGATAAGGTTCACCATCAGATGGATGAGGAAGCTCTTACTAAGGCTATGGAGCAAATAGGTTATTCTTTGATTCTTAAGGAAGCCGATGCGCTTCCAAACGGAAAGGCCTTGCTGCGCCTGGACTACCGGCTTTCAAAGTAAGGAAAGCTTTTGCCCCTTGCCGCTACTGTAATCTTTTGGCAAAAAACGCTAATATAAAATTATAATGAAAAGGATATTTAAGGTCATTTTTACAGTGCTGATTTTTCTTTCTGCATTC
The DNA here is from genome assembly GCA_017534445.1 of Treponema sp. Lineage (GTDB taxonomy): Bacteria > Spirochaetota > Spirochaetia > Treponematales > Treponemataceae > Treponema_D. The sequence continues at coordinate 26,616 of JAFXWC010000035.1, read as the reverse complement.
ACACTGGCATCTCTTATTATTTTACTTACTATACTTACCCTCCTTGAATACCGCCCCAAAGAAAGGGAAGACGTAAGCATAAGAGGCTCTGCGCAAAAAGAAGCCTGCACCCAAAGCCAAATAAAAATTCTTTCGTGGAACATAGGCTATGCAGATCTTGCTGACTATGCAGATTTTTTTATGGATGGAGGAAAGCATGTTCAAAACTCAAGTCCAAGCCAGATCCGCCAAAACCTTGAATCTTTCGTCCACTGCATAAAAGAGTCGGGGGCAGACGCCATACTACTTCAGGAAGTTGACCTTTGCTCAAAGAGAAGCTTTAAAGTTGACCAGGCAATGTTCATCTCTTCCGCATTAAAGGACTTTTCATCTTCCTTTGCCTACAACTTTAAGGCTGCCTTTGTTCCCTATCCGCTTCCCCCCATTGGAAGTGTCAAGTCAGGGCTTTTGACCCTTTCTTCTTTCAAACCTTCTTCCGCGCAAAGAATAAGTCTCTTTCTTCCCTTTAAGTGGCCGGTGCGCATTGCAAACCTAAAACGCTGCCTCTTGGTAACACGCATTCCTATAGCGGACTGTGACAAGGAGCTTGTTCTTGTTAACCTTCACCTTGAAGCCTTTGATTCAGGACAGGGCAAAATAGAGCAGACAAAAAAGCTAAGGAATTTCATTCAAAGCGAATACGAAAAGGGCAACTATGTGATTGCAGGCGGTGACTTTAACCAGACCTTTTCCAATACAGACATTTCTTCCTATTATCAAAAGCCTACAGGATGGAAGCCCGGCTTGCTGGAGACAAGCGACTTTCCCCAAGACTGGCAACTTCTTCAGGATCCGTCCGTTCCAACCTGCCGCTCAAACGGAAGCGTCTACAAGGGTGCGGACAAGAGCAAGTTCCAGTTCTTCTGCATAGATGGCTTTATAGTCAGCCCCAACGTAAGACTTTCCTCTATAAAAACCCTGGACCTTGACTTTGCTAACAGTGACCACAACCCCGTCCTGCTTACCGTCAGCCTGCAATAATACCTTCCAATTTTTCAAATCTATTCTTATGCAAAGCAACTGGAAATCGCCCTTCGGGTACACCACACGCACTTGCTACGGTGTATGTGTGCAGCGGAAGGCACACAACGGTAGCAAGGCGTAGCGTTGTGGGCTGAAAACCGCATTGGAGAGGAACGCAAAATTGATTTCCATGTGCGCTTCAATAGTCACATTGCAAATAAAAGCAAAACATGCTATAATCAGCAGAATAAGGAATTCCTATGGTCATTGTTTTAAAGAAGGACATAAGCAAAAGCGACAAGCTGAATCTTGAAACTTTCCTCACCGACCGCGCTTTTAAATTGAATGAAGTTCAGGGTGATGAAGACACGATTCTCGCTGCCGTTGGCAAAGTCTCCATGGATTTAAAACAAGTGGAAAACCTTCCCGGTGTTCAGCGCGTAATTCCAATCAGCAAACCCTACAAAATGGCCAGCCGGGAATTCAAAAAGGAAAATTCAACCGTAGAAATAAAGAACAACCGCGGCCAGATAATCAGGGTTGGCGGTAACCGTGTAGTCTCCGTAGCAGGACCGTGCGCAGTGGAAAGCCGCGACCAGATTCAAGAAGTGGCACGCCTTGTTGCAAAAAGCGGTGCCGTAATGCTTCGCGGAAGAGCCTACAAGCCACGCCTTTCCCCCTACAGCTATCCCGGCCTTGGAGAAGAGGGCCTTCGCTACCTAAAAGAAGCCGGAGAAAAATACGGACTCCCAATCGTAACAGAAATCGTTTCCCCAGAGCTTATCCCCATAATGGAAAACTACGATGTTGACGTTTACCAGATAGGCAGCCGCAACATGCAGGACTTTGACCTCCTAAAAAAAGTGGGCGCACTTGCAAAGCCTGTAATCCTAAAAAGGGGCTACACCGCAACCCTGGAAGAATTCCTCATGTCTGCCGAATACCTTCTTGCAAGCGGAACAGACCGGGTTATTTTGTGCGAGCGGGGAATCAGAACCTTTGAGCACGCAACTCGCAACACTCTTGACCTTAGCGCAATTCCAGTCCTTCGTTCGCTAACACATCTTCCCATAATCGTAGACCCCTGCCGCGCAATCGGTGTAAGGGACAAGGTTTTGCCAATGGGTCTTGCCGCAATCGCTGCCGGTGCAGACGGAATCATGGCAGACGTTCACCCGGAGCCGGAAAAAGCAATGGCCGGAGGTGCAGCGTCCCTTCTTCCTGTTCAGTTTGACAAATTAATGCACGACATAGAAGCACTTGCTCCAGTAATGGGAAAGTCCGTAGCCCACATCCACGAAGCCGGGGAAGCAAAAAAACTTGTCTGCGCATATTCAGGAAACCGCGGTGCCTATGCAGAACAGGCAATCAGCCGCTACTTTGATTCATCAGAAGCAGAAGCAAAAGCCGTGGATTCCTTTGCGGAAATATTCCAGCAGGTAACAGACGGAAGTGCCGACTACGGAATGGTGCCTGTTGAAAATTCCCTCGCAGGAAGCGTCTACCAAAACTACGACAACTTTAGCCGCTTTGAAGACGTAACAATTATTGGAGCCGTAACGCTAAACATACGCCATGCCTTGCTGGGTGTAAAAGGAAGCAGTATTGCAGACATAAAAACCGTTTCCTCCCACCCCCAGGCCTTAAGCCAGTGCCGCAAATTCCTTAGCGGACACAAGGACTGGAAGCAGGTGGAAGCCGTTTCTACCGCCACAGCCGCAAGTGAAGTTGCAGAAAAAGCAGACAAAACAAGAGCCGCAATCGGAAGCACCCAGAATGCAGCCCTCTACAAACTGGAAGTCCTTCAGGAAGACGTAGAAGACGACCCGCGCAACTTTACCCGCTTCGTGGTAATCCAGTCTGTCCAGAAAAAGCACCTGCGCGACCTTAACGTAAGCCCCAACATGGCAAGCTTTATCCTAAAGACCCGCAACGAGGCAGGTGCCCTTTACCGCGTGCTTGGAATCTTTGACCGCCACCGCCTTAACCTTACCCGCATAGAGTCGCGCCCAATAGAAGGTGAATCCTGGCGCTACTGGTTCTACATAGACGCAGAGCTTACAGGCATTAGCGAAGTTAACACCTACGTTAACACAATACTTGCTGAACTTAGGGATAATACCGAGGATGTTCGCCTCCTGGGTATTTATTCAGAAATAAAATAAGAGACTTGCAAAAATACAAGTCCTATATCAATAAAGGAGTTTGATATGGAAAAAAAATACGTTTTGTCTGTTTTAGTGGAAAACCATGCCGGTGTACTTAGCCGTGTATCAGGTCTTTTTAGCCGCCGTGGCTACAACATCGATTCCCTTACCGTCTGCGAAACCCAGGACAGTATGAGAAGCCGCATGACCATCGTTGTCCGCGGAGACGAATACATCCTTGAGCAGATAGAAAAGCAGCTTTCAAAACTCGTGGAAGTAATCTCCATCGAGCACTGCGACCCGTCTGCCACAACCCAGAGGGAAATGGCACTCATCAAGGTAAAAGCCGCCGGAACAAACCGCGCCGTTATCATCGAAACCTGCAACATTTTCCGCGCCCACATCGTAGACGTTGCAGAAGATTCCCTTATCGTAGAGGCAACCGGTAGCGAAGACAAAATTTCTTCCCTCATCCGCCTGCTCGAACCCTACGGCATCCTTGAACTCTTAAAGTCCGGCCTTACTGCAATGGACCGCGGTTCAAAGGTAATGAACTAAGTTCTTTCCTGGAGCGCATTCCCCGGTTTACTGTCCTTACGGAATTCTTCGTATTACGGGCTTTCCGGGGCTTGCCCTCCCGGCCGGTACCCTTCGGGTACTTGCTTCGCAACCCCTCCAATCCCGGCTATGCTTTTTTTTCAAAAATAATTTAAAAACACTTGACTAAATTACTATGTTAGTGTATGCTAACCATGAAAGTTAGCGTTTTCTAACTGTTATAAAGGCGGAGGTCATCCTTACACACAGCCACTAACCCTCCGCCTTTATTTTTCCCCTCTTATGTCCCCTAAAATTATAAGCTCATTTTTTCATATATTTTCTTAAGTAAAGCCTCCGGAAATCAGGTTTGGGCGCAGCGGAAGTCAAAGCCGGCTGAAAACCCGCATTGGAGCGGAACGAACGCAGTGAGTTTAATTTCCTATTCCGCGACACCGCGGGGTTTCAGACGATTTGACTGGGAGCTGAGTCCAAACCTGATTTCCCTGTTTTCTGGTGTTTTTCACTTTGTTTTTTCATTTATTGGGTTATAATTAACTTATAAATCAATTCTAGCAAATAGGAGATTAAAAATGAAAAGAAGCTTTATCGTACTAACAGCCCTCGCTCTTTCTTCCGCCGTAATATTCGCCGCCGGAAAGGGCAATGAAAAAAAGTCCAAGAATGCAAAAAAAGCCAAGGCTCCAGAATTTGTAAGAGTGGAAAGCAAAACCTTTGTCATGGGAAACAATGCCGAGCACGAAACTGAGCACGAGGCCTGGGTCTCCGAATTTTATATCTGCACCCACGAAGTTACACAGGAAGAATACAAGCGCCTCATGAAAAAGAACCCCAGCAAGCACAAGGGAAAGAACCTCCCGGTAGAAAACGTCTCTTGGTATGACGCAATCGAATACTGCAACAGGCGCAGCTTGGAAGAAGGCTATACCCCCTGCTACACGGAAGGCTTTGAGTATGACATTTGCGCAGACGGCTACCGCTTGCCAACCGAAACCGAATGGGAATTTGCGGCCCGCGGTGGAAACATAAGCAATGGCTTTACATACAGCGGAAGCGACAATGCAGAAAGCGTTGCCTGGTACATGAAAAACAGCGGCGACAAGCCCCACGAAGTTATGGCAAAAGAAGCCAACGAGCTTGGAATATACGACATGTCCGGTAACGTTGCAGAGTGGTGCTGGGACTGGTACGGCAACTATCCTTCCAACCGTGAAGACATTGACCCCACAGGCCCGTCTTCCGGCGAAGAAAGAACTGTCCGCGGTGGTAGCTATTGCTTCAGCGTAGACAACTGCACAGGTACAGCCCGCAACTGCAAGCGTCCTGCCTACGTTGATCCAAGCGTTGGTTTCCGCGTGGTACGTTCAGGCCCAAGAGGATAAGATACGGATAGGGGTATATGTCAAAAGCAATAAAAAAAACTCGCCGGTTTGACTGCGTCTTGTTGGCATTAGGAGTAGTGCTTATGGGATTTTTTGGAACAGGAAGTTCATGTGGCAACAAAAAAGAAAAGCCTGTTGCAAGTCCTGCTGCGGTGCTTGCAAAGACTTCTTCGTCTGTAACCAGGGGTGAATGCGGAGAAAGCATAACTTGGGAATACGACTCAAAGACAAAGACTCTTACAATCACCGGAAGCGGCGAAATGAAGACCAAAGAGCAGTTTCCCTGGTCGGACATAAAAATAAAAAAAGTTGTTTTTGACGGCAATATTACCTCTATCTGCAAGAACTGCTTCTATTCCCACCATGAGCTTTCAGGCCCCCTTCTTCTTCCCAAGAGCCTAAGGAAAATAGAAGAATTCGCTTTTTACGGATGCGATGGCCTTACAGGAGACTTGCTGCTCCCTGAAGGTCTTGAAGTAATAGGCGATTATGCCTTTACCAATTGCGGAAGCTTGGACGGAAAGCTTCTTCTTCCAAAGACCCTAAAAAGCATTGGAAGGGAAGCTTTTTCAAAGTGCGGTAAGCTTAGCGGAGAACTTGTGCTCCCGGACGGCTTGGAAACAATAGGTCAAAGTGCCTTTTTTGAATGCAAGTCTTTTACTGGAAGCCTTGTCCTTCCAGATTCTCTTGCTTCAATCGGAAGCTATGCTTTTGGCTATTGCAATGGATTCAATGGAAGCCTAAAACTTTCTGAGCACATCAAAGAAATTCCCTTTTGTGCCTTTACCCAGTGCAGTGGCTTTAAGGGCAATCTTGTCATTCCGCAGTTAGTTGCCTCTGTTGGCTTTCAGGCCTTTAGCGGATGCATGGGCTTTGACGGCAACATTCAGCTTTCAGAAAACCTTACCAGTTTGGGTTACTATGCTTTCCAGGGCTGTTCATCCCTTACTGGCCAGCTAAAAATTCCTGGCGGCCTAAAAGTTCTTGAGCGGAATGTGTTTGGCGGATGCAAAAGCCTTGGCTCGCTTGTAATTCAAGAAGGAGTGGAACTTGTTTGTGAGTCTGCATTTGAAGGCTGTTCATCTCTAAAGGGGACTCTTGTGCTTCCAAAAAGCATAAAGATTATAGGCGACCGTGCCTTTGAAAGCTGCCGCTCTTTAACCGGAAGGCTTGTGCTGCCGGAGGGTGTAACTTCCATCGGAAAAGAAAGCTTTGCGTACTGCGAGTCAATCACGGCTTTGCAATTGCCCCAATCCCTCTTGAGCATAGGAAAAAATGCCTTTATAAAAAACACGTCTCTTTCCGGGGAGCTTACAATTCCTGATTCAGTTACTTTTATTGGAGATGGTGCCTTTTCTAAAGACAATCTTATTACAGGCCTAAGAATTGGAAAAGCGGTATGTTCCATTGGAAGCAAGGCCTTTAAAGACTGCACATCAATAAAAAAAGCCCTGTTAACAGGAGACCTTCCTGATTACTATACGGAAGAAGAAAAATCTTCTTTCCCCCAAGGATGCAGCCTTTCTTTTAGAAACGGAGCCCTTTCCCTTAGCGAAAAATGGGCTTCATTAAAAAAGAAAAGCCGTGATGAAAAGCAGCTAAAAAAATCCACAGACGAAAGTTCTACAGGCAAGGGCTCTGCAAAGGACCAGCCTTATTACTGGACGCAAAGCCTTACCAATAGAGACTTCCGTGCTGCCAAAGAATTTGCGGATGTTACACTATCTTTTAATGATAGCCTTGTTACGCTTTATGTAAACGGAAGGGAATTTGATTCAGCAGAATATACTGCCGATCCCGACGATTACAAAAATAAACTAATTGAAATAGATTCACTTTATTCCAGAAACGGAGAAATCACCCGCATGGAATACTTCGAAAAAAAATCTATGGGTCTTATAAAGGCAACCTATACCGATTGGAATGGGAAAGAATCCACAATGTCCTTCCATACAGGTTCGCAGGAAACCGTCCCTCTTTTTGCCATGGGGGAATAAGACAATGACCGGACTAGCATTGCAACGCCTAAAAGCCGCCGGTTGGACACCCGGACGCAAAGTTGACATCACGCCTATAGAAGAAGCTTTCGCGAAGGCGGGAATGCAAATCCCGGACAAGCTGCGTGAGTTTTTTGAGGAATTCGGCTTCCTGACCTTCTCTTGGGGGAAGAAAGAGAACATGACCGATGAGCGCCATGTCATTGACCCACGCATGGAACTCCAATACTTGTCAAAAAAACAATTAGAGCATTGTTTTGAAGATTACGGCATCTACGGTACCGCCTATCCCGTAGGCAGTGCCTACCGCGACAACATGGACATCTTGTACCATGACGACGGCAACTTCTACCTGTTCATGAGCCCCGACCCGCTTATCCGCTGCTGCAATACTGCAGAAGGTTTTCTTGACGGTCTGCTTGGCGGTGACGGAAAGGACTGGGAATATATTGACGATTGAAAGGTATGAGCAACATGGACAAACGCTTTGAAAACATCACGATGACCGGCCGCATGTGCTACATCTTCATGTGCATAGAGCGCTATCTCCTTGCCCTCTATCCAGACCGCGACTGGACGCTCGTCGCCCGGAAGATGTGGCAGTGGATGTCATACCCCTATTGGGCAGATGACGGATGGTATGAGTATGGTGGAATAACTCCAAATTGTGTTCTAAAATATAAAGATTACGATGATATGAAAAAGCACGACGGTCTTTCCATCGTCAGCTGTGAAGAATACGACCAGGCCCGGAAACTGTATGATGGTATCACCAACAGCTATTCAAAGAACGAAATGAACGTCGTCTTAGATATTCCGGTCTATTTGTGCAACCTCTGTGACGGTGAATCCTACGATGACAAAACAGGCGACAGGCTCACGCTGGAGCACATCGACATGATAGAAGGTATTTTAGAAAAACACGGCATTCCCTTGCCCGATGCCTCTCTTGTTGCCGAATACGCCCCGCAGAAAAACTACGAAGGAGAATTGGACCGCTGGGGCTTCCAGATGTACGGCACGGAAAAACTGTCGATAATACTCAAGGGGAACAAGTAGCATGCAGCTCACAATCTTGCAGGAAGCACTGCCGAAATGGTATCATGAGACTGCCTTACCGTGCAGGATAGAGTTTGTGGAAGAATAGGGAGAAGATGCATAACATGCCTGAACTGCATTGCAGCGCCTTAATGGCGCAGGTTGGATTCTTAAGGATATTGGACAGGAGCTATGGACAAACGCTTTGAAAACATCACGATGACCGGTCGCATGTGCTACATCTTCATGTGCATAGAGCGCTATCTCCTTGCCCTCTATCCAGACCGCGACTGGACGCTCGTCGCCCAGAAGATGTGGCAGTGGCCTGCCGCTAGCTGTTGGCACGACGATGAATGGGATGCATATATCAGCATCATGCCCGAGCTGGTGATGACGGGCTACAAAACTGAAGGCTATGGGACCGTACAAGACTACATCGACGCAAGCTTCCACGGAATCACCCGCGAGGAATATGAGCAGGCCGTCGCGCTGTACACGGGACTCACGGACGGAAACCCCGAAGACGAGATATGCCGCCTTTTCGACATTCCCTGCACGATGGTTAACATATGCGATGGCTACGACTACAACGATGAAGTCGGTGACAAGCAGTCCGTCGGCGCAATCAATGAAATTGAAGGCATTCTAAAAAGGCGCGGAATCCCCCTGCCAGACCTTTCTCTCGTTGCCGAATACTCCCCGGAAAACGTTGATTACACGATAAAGTGGTGGTACAAGGATTATGGTCCCGATTTCTTTCCCCATAACGATCGCTGGGGTATGCCCACGTTGGGCACGGAAAAACTGTCGATGATATTAAATAAAGAGAAGAATTGTTATGAATAATGTTATACTTATACCGCTGTCGGCAGGTGACAGGGAGCAGTTCATTTTGGATAATCAGGAAGCGTTCAATTATGGAGCGCTTGAAGAGTTCGGGCTTCGTGACAATCATTTTGAGGAGGACGGACAAATTATTTCGTGCAAGACAATAGAGCAGTCTATTCTGTTTGTTTCACCGAATGTTCACAGCAAAGGCATAGGATATGCTGCGTGGTGCGAAGTGGAAAAGTTGCATCCTGAAGTAAAAGTGTGGGAGACGGTTACGCCGTATTTTGAAAAGCGGAATATCCATTTCTATGTGAACCGTTGTGGATTTCATATCATAGAATTCTATAACAGCCATCATCCTGATCCTAATGATCCGGATATTGCAGAACATGTCGATGAACAATTTCCTGACGGCATGTTCAGATTTGAAAAAAGACTGTGACATATTAGAGGATACAGTGATATGATCTTGCCGTAGGGATGCAATTTCGTATGGATAATATAGGGGAGGAACTGACATGCAGTTGACAGGAACAGAAGATGAGCGCATTGCCACCGCCATCACATTCGCCAAGGCACACCGCAGCCACGAATACGACCGCGACATGATTGCCGAAACCTACCGCAAGGCCGGGGTACCCTTTACGCCCGCTGCAGAAAAGTTCTGCCGGGAATGGGACGGAGTTTTCGACATGGTAAAAATGTATCCAGACAAATCCAACGTTGTGATGGATGACGGAACTCATTATCTTATTGATATTGATTTTTCCTTCAATCTTCTTTCCAACAGCGAACATGTGCATGACCCCGTGGACAACGTTAAGGTCTGGTACGATGCTGACTATATGAGGCGCGACGGAGACGGCTGCTCGAAACGCTGTGCGGAGAGCATTGAATACATACGGCAGGACTATGGGGATGACACTGTTCCCGTGGCGCAAGGCGGATGGTATTACCCTGATATCATCTGTGCATGTCCCGACGGTAAAATAGTTGCCTATCTCCCTGAAGAAGGCAATGATCAGGTTTTTGACAACCTTGAAGAGTTTTTACATCTTCATATAGGCGGACACGGTTTGAGCCGCATAGAGGTTGTCCGGGACGAGGAGAAACTTGAAGGCACTATGGACGAGCGTATTGCCGCCGCCATCGCATTTGCCAAGGCGCACGGTGGATTTGAACACTGCCGGCTTTTTGCCCAGATGTACAACAGAGCCCCTCTGGATTTGAGCCGCATACGAGAACAGGAAAACCGTAGTGGCAACGGCACTGACAACAGCATCGCTGCCCTGTTGCTTAAAATCTTGGAAGAAGCAACGCCCAAATGGTATCACGAGACAACCTTGCCTTGCAAAATGGAATTTGTGGAAGAATGAATAAGTCCATCAACATTAGCTCATTTACCGAAGACGAGAAAAAATTCCTCGCGGTGTTCATCACATGGTTTGCCGATTACGATATGTATGCCTACAACCATTCTGTTCATGCAAAGGCAATCGAGATTCTTTTGCCCGGAAGTGACGGTGCGCTTGAGTCCCTCGTAGAAAAAGGCATTGTCAAATCAGAATACGGCAACAAATATTATGCTCTTCCGCTGGAAAATGCCAAAGAATTGCGAAAGCAGATAGATGTCCATACCTATGACTATTCGCACTATTTACAGACCATAAAGGATGTTTTTGCCGATTCGTCAAAAGACGGGTTCCGTCAGGAATATTCGGAATGTATCACATACAGCTTTTTTGTCTGGGGTATTTGCAAGGACGTTGATTTGTTTACGGAATTCTGCAATTCAGTTTGGAAACACAGGATTGCGATGTACGGCACTCCCTGGCCTGCGAAGATACTGGAATCTATGGAGCAGATTGCTGCACCACGTCAGCTGGTGAAACTGCTTCATGCCGAAGGAAATATGGAAGATTACAGGCAAGAGTTTGAAGATGCACAGTCGGATTACAGAAGGGCACTGGAAGTAATAGGCACAATGGAAGCAACCGAGGAGCTTTTGTCGGAAAAAGCCCTGATTCTCAACGAGCTTGCAGAATACGAAGAAGATAATGACTTGGCAAAAAAGTATTATCTGGAAGCGGTGAAAATTGACCGCGGTCTGCCGCCAACCACAGAGAACAGGCTCAACCTGGCGCGAGACATTCACAACCTCGCAATGGAAGAGCGGTTCTGGCTAAAAGACTTTGAATCCGCCAAGAAGCATTTTCTTGAAGCGCTGGAAATAAAGCACAATCTGCCCCAAACGCCGGAAGTCCTGCACAGTGTCGCCTTGACCCTTTACAGCATGGGATGTTTTGAAAAGCAGGACCTTGGCGAGAACGCCGCCGCCGTAAAGCATTTTCGACAGGCATTGGATATATTCCGCAGGTGTAACGATGAGTTTAACGAAGGTGGTATTATACAACACATCGAAGAGCAGCTGGCGGAACTCACGATGAACGAACAAGTTGAAAACAAAATAACGCTTCCCGTTGGAGAGTTTGAACTGCGTATAAATGGGAATCCTGCAACCTATAGTGCCAAACAAAATACGGAACTTGGTTACTATGGCGACAATGACACCCTGCACAAACCAGACGGAATGTATGAAATTTGCCTCGATGCTGCCGATTTCAAAAAAGGCGATGTCATTACCGCGAAGATTTTAGGCGTGCCGCTGGAACCTGACACCAGCGATGAATGTACAATCAATCTTAATGGCGTAAAAGACGGCATAACCTATGGGCTCGGCACTGTGGACTTAATGTGGGAACCTGCAGAACAACAGTTGTTTGCAACGGACATAATTGACGGCGGATTCAAGCTGACATTCAACGGTAGCTTACAAGATTATCCTTGTTTTCCGAAAGACTACAGACTTAAATTTATTGTGGCTTGGATTAATGGCGACGGGGAAGCTGAATACGATGTAATCAGCTATTGCACCTGTTGATTGCGGCAAGGAGAACACGATGGACGACAAATCATTTCCAATAGAAATATCCGGCATTCAGTACGGCAAAATGATATATGTGCAGGGCGGAAGTTTCAAGATGGGGTCTGACCATTTTGACTGGTCGCTACCCATACACGACGTTACTCTTGACGATTTCTATATCAGCGAAACCCAGGTGACGCAAGCTTTGTGGACGGCCGTAACAGGCAAGAATCCAAGCGATGAATATTACGGCTACGGCAGGGAGGACAATTTCCCTGTGAACAGCGTTTCTTGGAATGACGTTACAAATCTTTTCCTTCCAGAACTGAACCGGCTTACCGGGATGAAGTTCCGCCTTCCTACCGAAGCCGAATGGGAGTTTGCGGCACGTGGCGGCAATCTAAGCAAGGGCTACAAATACAGCGGAAGCAACAAACTGAACGACGTTGCCTGGTCAGAAAGAAATTCACAGCATGAAGAAAACGGACTCATGTATGTGCATCCTGTTGCAGAAAAACTGCCCAATGAACTTGGCCTTTACGACATGTCTGGCAACGTCTGCGAGTGGTGCAGCGACTTCTTTGCGCCATCGTATCAGAGTGAACCGGTCGTTAACCCGACTGGACCTGCAAGCGGCAAGAGCAGAGTTTTCCGCGGCGGTAGCTATCACAATAGTCCTGTGAATTTACGCGTAGGACACCGCTGCGGCAATCCCCCGGATTTTAAGGCTTCCTTTTTGGGCTTAAGACTTGCTATATAAATTTATAAGGAGAATAAAATGAAAGAAAACAACAATTTGGTAGATGTTACAGAAGACGAATTAAAATTCCTGACAGTGTATGTTACTTGGCCAGACGGTGGCGTTGATTATGATGTAATAGAAACGCTCTTGCCCGGTAGCGACGACATTCTTCATTCCCTTATAGAAAAGAAAATTCTTTCTTATGAAGATGAATCCTTCCACATCGACAAGCGTATTGCAGATTCATTCCGCAAGCAATTGGATTTTGAAAAAGCAGATTATTCCGACTATTTTTGGAACATCAAAAAAAATGTGGTCTTTAATTCTGTGAATCAAAATTATACACAAAACTATTCACCGTATATTGCAAGCAGTTTTATCAACTATGGAATTTGTAATGACGTTGATTTGTTCAAGGCATTTTTGAACGCGCTTTACAACAACAATGATCCTATTCTGAATGAACTTCCCCAAGATGAATATGCAAAGCTTCTGCACAAGCTGGAAGAAAAAGCAGATCCTGCCCAGTTGGTAGATTTGTACAATGCAGAAGCACGGGTGCAAGTTTTCTGCAAGAATCCTTCTGCCGCCAAACCGCTCTATTTAAAGGCAATAGAAATAAGCGATGCCATGGAAAAAAATGACGAAAGCCTTTCTTCAAAATCAACCCTGCTGAACAACCTTGCATACCTTGAAGAAGAAACCGGAGACCTTGAATCGGCTTATGCCCATTACAAAGATGCGGTAGAAATAGACAAACAGCTTTCGCAAACAGAAGACAATTTGGCAAACCTTGCAGACCATCTTGGCAACCTTGCAGTTTTTGAAAACCGTCTTGGCAATGTTGAAGAGTGTAAAAAGCGCATAAGCGAAACTTTGGAAATAAGGCGCAAACTTCCCGAGCAGCCCAAGAACCTGAACGACATGGTGGACATGCTCTACGGTCTTGGCATGATAGAAAGTCAGAGCGGTGATATTGAATCTGCCAAAAAACATAAGGAAGAAGCCTTGGTACTAGAACGCAAAATAAATGAGAAAGTTCCTGATTTACCGCATAACCTTCAGAACATGGCTCGCGAGCTTAACAGCCTTGCAATGATAGAAAACAAGCTCGGCAACCTTGAATCCGCACTTAACTATCTGCAAGAGCAGGTTGAACTAAGAAGGGAAAAGTTTCCCCACTCACCGAATTTTATTGATGGACTTATAAACGCCTTATACGGTCTTGGCATTGTTGAAAATCAGTCCAACGATTCTGCCTCCGCTAAAAAACATTGGCAGGAAGCGTTGGAACTTGCCAAGGAAATTAATCATGAAAAATGGATAAGGGATATAGAAGAAATTTTGGCTGAATAAAAAAGACGCTGCTGTTTAAAACGAGGTAAAGTAAAGTATGAGCATGTTTGAATCAAAGAAGGATGCAAAGCGGGGATTCGTTCCTTCTGACGAAAAGAATTTTTCTCCTTCTGCCTTGGAAACTTTGCGGACTGCTGCAAAGCACATCAGTTATCTGATTAACGAAGGTTACGATATTAAATCAGCATCCACTTTTGTGGGCAATCATTTTTCGCTTTCGGAACGACAAAGGCTGGCCCTTGTTCGGAGCATTTCTGTAAGGGAGCATCTTAAAGTAAGAAAAGAAAAAGAACTTTCTTCTATAGAAAATCAAGAGGTCTGGATAGACGGATTCAATACTGTGATTACGTTGGAGGTTATGCTCTGCAATTCCATTTTGTTTGACTGCATGGACGGATGCATTCGCGATCTTGCAGCCCTGCGTGGAACCTACCGAATTATTCCAGAGACAGAGTATGCGGTTAAGATGCTTTTTTCTACGTTGGCAAAAATGAATGTCAAGTCTGTACATATTCTGCTTGATGAGCCTGTTTCCAATTCGGGAAGACTCAAGGCTTTGATTGCCGACATCAAGGAAGAAGAGGGGAATAACTGTCCATTCAGCTTGGACATTCAGCTGCTAAAAGAAGTGGACAGGGAACTTTGGACAAAGGAAAATGTCATTACAGCTGATGCAATCATCTTGGACCATTGCATCAGCTGGTTCAACCTAATGGCGGCCTGTGTGAAAGAGAATGGCGCAAGACTCATCCAGGCTTGGGCATGAGTAGGAAACGACAGTCTTTTTAAAAACTGAACTTTCCTCCCACTGTAAGGCAGCTAAGGCTTTTGTATTGACCGTAAGTGCCGGGCTTGTCTTTGTCTGGACCAGGAACAAAATAGTTCATTCCAAGGTTAAGGCTAATCTGGTCGCTAACGGAATATTCCGCCTTTGGCTGTATTACCCAAGACCAGTCGTTGAATTCCACAATTCCGCTAAGGCTCAAAGTTAGAGTGTCGTTGAAGACGCTTTTTTCTATGCTAAGCGTTGCAAGGTGAATGTATTCATCGCGGCCTATTTCTTCCGTTCCGCCAAAAACATAGTCAGCATAATATTGGGCGGTAAAAGTCCAGCCGTATGGCATCCAGTCAATTCCTGCAAGGGCAGTAACCTGGTTCCGCCTTACGCTTGTAACAACTTCATCTGTTTCAAGTCCTGCTGCAATCTTTGCCGCATTTACAGCTTGTGCCTCTATCTGATTTTCTGCAGAAGTGGAAAAATACCTCTTTGGAAAAAAGGCTCCTTCAAGGCGTACTACTGTTTCGCCAATAGGAATTGCAGCGTCTGCCCCAAGCATTACCATTCTTTCGTAATTTGCGCTAAGGCCTATGCCGTCAATTCCACTTCCGGAAAATTCAGCGGAATATTTTAGAAGCGGCTCATCATCCCAACCGTAGAATCCGTAAAGCGAAAAGTCTGCAAAGGGAAGATATGCGCTTATCTTTGCCCCGTATTCCGAATTGGAAATTTTTCTTTCCGGTAGCTCTATGTCGCTGTCGGAAAAATCCTGAACCGTTGGTGGAATCAGAATTTCCTTTAGCGGGTTTCCGTCCTGAAGGGGTAAGGCTGCCGGTGTAAAGATTGGGATAAAGTATGCGTCTGCAGTTCCCCAGTTCCAGTTTAGCGAAAGACGTGCCGCATCTATTCCAAGCCTGCTGTCTGCGTATTCTTCAGAAAGAAGTGCGGAAAGGTCTTTTGGACAAAGAATGTCACAGACTGTAAGTCCGTCTGCTTTGCCCCAAGAAGAAATCTGTCTTCCAAGTCGCATGGACCACCAGATTCCATTGTAGTCAAAGTAGGCTTCCTTTAGCTTTATTCCAAAGTTCTGCTCTCCGCTAACAAAGTCGTAGCTTTTGCTTATTGCCTTTAAGGGGTCGTAAGTAAAATCTGCTTCAATCCTTAGCGAAGAGTCGTCCTTTGCAACGTCCAAGTCTGCGGAAAAAGTTGTCTTTCCTTCAATGAACTTGCCCCTGTTGTCTTCATCCTTGTCTGAATCTTTTGCAGGAAGTCCCACCGCGTATTTTGTCTTTAAACTTCCGCCGAATGAAACTTCCTGCGCAGACAAAGAGCCTATTAAAACAAATCCTAAGAAGATTAATTTAATTCTCTTTACCATAGTGAATGCCGTTGGCCCTTAGTTTCTTTCCAATGCTCCCTGGGTGAATATGCTGTCCGAAAGGTCAAGACCAAATACAATGTTGGTCATTTCCAGCAGGGTAGAATGTCCTGTCTGAACATTCGTCATATTCATCTTCTTTGTTGTCCAGAAGCCTTCAATCTTTTCTATGCCGGAACACACCAGTTGTCTTTGCAGCATGTCCTGCTTGTCGTAGAAGTCCGCCTTTGTCATAATAAAGTTGTCCTTGCGGATCCATACTATGTAGCGCGGATTTTTTACACTCTTGTCCTTTGCCCTGCATTCAACCTTGTAGCAGACTACTCCACCTGCGTTTTCTTCGCCAAGAAGCTTGTAGTTGTAGTCGTCAAGGTCGCGGTCTCCGCCAACATCATCGTATGTAAAATCAGTTCCCATAAAGTCGTCGCCCTTGGATGTTCCAGAAATGCGGCGGACCTTTTTCATGGCCGGCATGTAGAGCCAGCTGTCTGATTCCTTTCCTGCTGCGTCATAGTCAAAGGTAAGGTAGCTTACACCGGCAACATCTTTTGGTGTTGTAAAGACGATTAAATTCTTTTCAACATCTCCGTAGTCCTTGGTCTTCATTGTAACTTCGCGGACACGAGACTTTCCCTTTTTGTTGGTAAGGGTCATGGTTGCTTTGTAAGATGAAGTCTTTGGGGATGGAACCTCGTCAGACTTCTTCATTACATCGTAACCGCTCAATGTTTGTGCTGCGGCATTTGCAAGAAGAATTGCAGTTGCCGCAAAAACAGAAGCCATCTTCTTTACATTCATTCTTTTCATATAAACCTCCAGGTCTTTTAGTTAGCTTTATACAACTATTAAATAATTTTACTTGTTCTGCGTTACACTTTTTTTGTTCTCTTTTCCAAAGGGCTTGGTAAGGAAAATAAGGACTGGTGTTAACGTGTAGTCTGCAATGAGCGCGCTTACCAAACCGATTATGCTAAGGTAGCCAAGGCGGGCAAGGCAGTTCATTACGCTAAAGGAAAGTACAAGGAACATGGAGCAGAGTATGATTGTAGTCATTCCCATTGTCTTTCCTATTTCGCGGTAGCTTGTAAGCACGGCATCTTTGTAAGACAGTCCTTTTTCAAAGAAGAACTTGATGTGGTTGGTAAAGTGGATTGTGTCGTCAACCGCAATTCCCAAAATCATAGGCATGGTGGTCATGGTAATCATGTCCAGGCTTATTCCAAGGTAGCCCATTACTCCTCCAATCATAATTACAGGAGCGATGTTTGGAATCATTGCGATGAGACCCGTGTGCAGGCTGCCGAATGCAAATGACATAAGGATAAGGATGAGCACGAAAGAACCAAGGAAAGACTTTAGTTCTCCCTTTACAAGCTTGCCGTTCATTATTGCGTAGTTTACGACTTCGCCAACAACGCTTGTCTTTGCATCGGGGAACACTTCGTTTGCGTAGGCCTTTACCTGATCCAAGGTGCGGGTAATTTTCTTTGCCTCGTAACCGTTCATCTCTATGTGGATGTAGGCATTGCGGTAGTCGTCGCTTATCCAGTCGTACAAGTCGTCACCGCCTGAAATTTCGTAGAGGAACATTTCCTGCGTTAAAAGATCGTCGTCTTCTGGAATAACGTAGGCTGATGGTGAATCTTCGTTAAGGGTGCGGTTCATTTCCTTGATGATTTTTGTAATGCTTGTTACGCGTGGCTTGTTCCCGGAAACTTTTGTTGTGTCAAGGGAGCCAAGCTTTGCTGAAAGGACGTCGAGCTTCTTCATGTTTTCGCTGGACTTGAATGCATCCGCATCTTCGTATTCAACAAGCACGTTGTAGGAATACTGGCTGCCAAGCTTTCCCCTCAATATGGAAAGAAGTCGCTTTACAAATTCCGTGCGCTCTCCCATCATTTCCGTGTAATCCATGTTTACCTGGGTGCGTGGAATTCCCGGTATCATTCCTGCAATAACTGCCAGTGAGATAATCAAGACAATGGCGCTTCTTCTTATGATTTTGGAGCCGAACTTTTCAAGTGCAAGGTCTGTTTTTGTTGCACCTTCCATTGCGGCTATGTCGGAAGCAGATGCGGCTTTTCCGTCCTTGCCAAAAGAGAGGAAGATTGGGATAAGGATTATTACGTAAACGTAAACTGCGAACACACAGCTAGCGGCACATCCGCCAACCCATCTTAAGGGCCTTATGTCTGCGAAGAGGAATGAAATCAAACCGGCTACAGTCGTTATAACTGTAAAGAAAATTGGCCATCCGCTTTCTTCCATGGAATCAAGAACGCTTTGCTTTCTTTTTCCACTTCTGCGGAAGTGCAGCCTGAATGAATTTACGTAGTGGATTGCATAGCCTATGCTTAGTGCCATGGAAAGCAATACCGGAAGTGCAACCATCTGGTCGTCTCCCTGAATCTTGAGCCATCCGTTAAGGCCAAGGACGCTTCCTATTGCGCCTACTGTTGCAATGCATGGAACTATAACACCGCGAAGGCTCCTCATAAAAATGAGCAGGCAGAGAATCATTACGCAAAAGCCTATTCCTATGCGGATGGAAATTTCTTTTTCCGTAGTTTCCGATTCTTCGTATTCGGTGTAGCTTAGGCCTGTTGGCTTAATGGTAAACTTGTCTGACTGGAATTCCGGGCTTGTAAGGATTGCCCTTGCAGGCGGTACAATTTTGTTCATGGCCTGTGTCATTGGCTCGCTGTAGTTTTCCAGCTGAAGGATTATCCATGTTTCCTTTGCATCGTCGCTGACCAGGTTGTTGCAAAGAGATTCGCGGCTAAGGATGTATTCTTTCTTCTGTCTAATTTCTTCATCGGAATAATTGTTGTCGCAAAAGTCTTCGAGTGGGCTGATGATTTCAAAGCCTTCCACCGTTCCCTGGGGAATTGAAAGTTCTGTTAGCGAAGTTACGGATTTTGCATATGGAACTTCTGCTTCCAGGCGCTTTCCAATCTTGTCTATGGCTTCAAGAACTTCGCGGTCAAAAACGTCATCGGCTTGGATAAGGGCCATTACGCTGTCGTCTGCACCGAACATGTCCTCAAAGTGGTCCTGGGCAATTTTGATGTTGTCCCAGTCGTCGAACCATTCTTCCTCGCTGCTTGAAAGATCCAGCTGCCTTAGTCCAAGACAGCAGAAAACCGTTACGAGCAAAATGGAGGCAAGGTAAAACCACCTGTACTTAAGCTGGAATTCACCAAGCCTTCGGAAGAGCGAGTTTAATTTTTTAATTTTCACTTTTTACTCCTTGCAGGCTTTTTGAAAAAGTTGCTCTAGCTGAACTCTGTTACTTATTTCTAACATAACATTGTTATGTTAGTCAAGTGGTTTTTAAACAAAATCTTACGCCGCCGTGGAACCCCGAAGTCCCGGCCACAGGACGGGATGAACGTTAGTGAAGGGTGGAAGGGCGGTGACGATTGGCCTTTCGGCCGATTGGACCAAAGGAATGAATGGTAGAGCTGGAAAGATTACCGTCCAGAAGATTAAAAATCGTCGAAGAGGGTACACCAGCCGCCAACAAGATAGCGCACCATGGCGGGAAGGTGTTTTTCTGCTTCTTCAAAAGTGGGAAAGTTAAGGGCTGTGTTTACGAAGCAATTTATTTGGGAGTGGGCAACCATGCGGAGAACGAAGGGCTTGATTTCTTCTTTTCCGTGGGCTTTGCAGTAGTAGTCTGCGATTGACTTTAAATGCTCAAAGTTCCAATCTACAAAAGACTTGATGCAGTTTTCCCATTTTGTTCCTTGGGACTTTTGGATTGCAAGGATGAATTCGTCGTAGTTGGAATAGAGGTAGCGGTAGATTGCAGATGCCGTTGAAAGGTCACCTTTTGCGTTGTCCTTTTCGTTTGCGTCGTGTATGAGGGTCTGCATAAGGGCATTTGCGTTTCTGTTCAGCTGGGTATCTTCATGCTTAAAGTGCTCAGTTAGAATCTGGGCAACATGCTCAATTACAGGCCTTACTATTGAGTCAAAAAGATCTTCCTTGTCGCGGAAGAAAAAATAAAGTGCCCCGGTTGTAACACCGGCATTCTTGCAGATTGTGCGGAGAGATGCTTTTAAAAATCCCTTCTGCATGAATTCTTTTTTTGCGGCTTCTTGTAATTTTTCTTTTGTTGAACCATCGGAATCTTTTGGTGGCATGATAAAAAGATAATACCCTTGTCAAAAAAAATCAAGGCAGAATTTTGTTTTTGAAAGAATTTAGCATTCTGTGCTTCTAATCCATTTTTCGTCAAAGAGTGACCAGGCATTGTTTTCCATTACTGCATTTCCAGTGCGGAAAGATTTTATTCTTAATGGAAATTTTTCGCTTCCAGGAATTTCTTTTGGTAGCGCAAAATCTTTGGCACTGTCCGGCTGCACTTTTGCAAATGTTATTTTAAATTCTAAAGTTGTGCTTTCGTTTTCCAAACTACTTCCTGTGCTAAGGCTATGTGTGCTAATGCTGAGCGGAAAGAAAAATTCTTTTTTTAAAGACGGCTGACCGATGAATGCATTTTTTACTGAGCGGCTCTTAAAGAGCTGGTCAAATTTTTTACCGCAAAGTGAACTGTCTGCAATTGCATCGCCAGTAAGTGTATCTCCGGCAAATGCCTCTTCTGCAAAAGCCCAGAGCGGAAAGCATGGAAAGAGGAATATGCCTTTGCCAAGGTTTTCCCTGTTAAAGTTTTCTATAAAGGCCCTTGCATAGTTGCAGATAAAAAGCTCGTTGTCCTTTTGAAGCGCTATTACATTCATCATGTAAAAACTATAGAGTAAATTCAAAAAAAAGTGTAGTATGTTGCCATGAATAAAATTACAAAAACTCTTCTTATTGGATCTTTTGCAGTTATGGCACTTTGCCTTTTAATTTTTTGCTTGGGGATTGCAGGCACTTCTTCTGCAAGATTCCATGGTTCTATGGAAATAAACGGTGAGCATTTTATTCCCCTGAACAAAAACGCCCAGTCGAAAGAAGTAAGCTCTTCTTCCAAGCCGTACATGTTTTATAAATTTACCGCCAAGCAAAAAGATTTTATTGCTGAATACAAGAGGCAGAAGGGTGGTGCGGCCTTGCAAGTTCTTATAGAATCTACCGCTACCAAAAAGAAATCTGGTGACGGCCGCTTTGAATTTGGCTTTTTGTATGAAGACGATTTTCTTTCCGAGACTGAGCTTTGCCCTGAACTAAAGGCAAGGAATTCAATTAAGGGAAAATTTGAAAGCCTTGTGGAAAATAAACTCCGCCTTGTATTCTGCATGGAAAAGGACGGGGAGCTTCCCTGCGGTTTTTATCTTTATGGAAGCGAAGCATTTTCTTTGGGAGAGGTAAAACTTTCCGAGGCAAAAATTGGCTGGTCAAAATTTTCTGAAGGAAAAAATGAAGGAAAAGATAAAGGGCAAGAAAATATACCTCTCTTTGCATTTGGCCCCGACGGCGGTTTTGTGGACTCATCATTTTTGGCTGTAGATTTTTCTTCTGCAGGGAAAGTCTTTGCAAACGCCAATTCTTTAGGCACGCTGCTTCCCAAGGTGGAACTCCAGTTTGCTCCGATAGAGGATGTAGGAAGCCCGGACAATCCAGTTACCTTTCATCTTAGGGCTGGAAACGAAATCTTAAAAGTGATAAGGGCAAAGAAACTTCCCCGCATGGTAATCCAGTGCTCATCTTTGCAGGAACCATTTTCTTCTTACGAGTTTATCCGCGGGGCAGACATGCTGCTTTCTGTTTTTATGAGCGCAAATGATGAGTCACTTTTGCCAAGCAACGGAATTGTGCTTAGGGGTTTGCCAACAGACTTGGGGCTTGTTACGGACTGGCCGCAGTATAACTGGAGACGTAGCGATTACGAACTTTACGAGTGGGCAGAATTTCCCGGGATAATATTTTTTGACTTTGCAAATTCAAAGATACAGGACCAGTTCTTTACCCGCCTTGCTTACTTTGTGGAAAAGGAAGGCTACAAGGGAACTTTTGTAGACGATGAATTCATTCTGAACAACCACGGTTACAATGCCCACGACTACGGTGCTGCGAGCCTTGCCAAATTCTTTACGCAAGCGGAAAGACAAAAAATAAAACTTAACGACTGCGAGCGCCTCCTAAAAAAAGTGCTCTTGGCAAATTCCATAATTGTGCAGAGGGATGACGGAACTTTTGCGGAAGGAAGCGGTGCCGTTATTTCCATGAGCAGGTCTTCTACGCCTGAGCTTAGAAAAAAATTCTTGGCCCACGAATGTTGGCACGGAATCTATTTTACAAATGCCCCCTTCCGAAACCTTATTGCAGGGCTTCACAAAAAATTCAATCCCCAGGCAAGGGAATTTCTTGAACTTTACTGGGCAAACAATCCCAACCTGCACTATGACCGCAGCGACGACTTTCTTATGAAAAATGAATTCATGGCCTACATGCTGCAGCAGGATCCCGCCGAAGCAAAAAAATATTTTATGGGTTGGGCTCGTGACAGCTTTATGCCCCGCATTGCGCCCAAACTTTGCGAATACGTCGTGGGAAACGATGCGGAAGATTTTGTCTCCATGTCCTATTTGCTGGACTCCTGGACCTTTGAAAACTGGGGTCTGGGTGCCGGCCGTGTCTCTCTTATTTTAAGGTAGAAAAAAGACTTTTAGTGTAAAATAAAAAATAGGAGATAAAATAATATGAAAAAAAATCTTTCAAAAATTGTTCTTTTTGCAATGCTTTTGTTGCCCTTTATGGCTTGTGCCCAGACCTTTGAAGGTAAGGGTGCCACTTCTCCGGAGGAAGCTGTAAGCCAATATTTGAGTGCACTAAAAAAATGCGACTACGATAAAATTATCAGTTGCTATGCGGTGGAATCCTTTACGGAAAATTATGAAATTAATGAACAGGTAAAGAAATTTAATTGCGCCACTCCAGTAATGAAGATGATTTATACAAAGGACAATCTTCTTAAGCAGACTGGCAAATTTGAAGTGCTAAGTGCAATTGCCAGAATGATAAAATTCCAGATATGGACTTTGAATGAAAATAATTTTTTTGAAGACGGCAATGTTATTATGGTAAAAGACTCTGTTCAGGAAGTTGTGGATCAAGCCTTTCCCACGGAAGCAGAAAAAACATTAAGCCTTATTGAATTTTCCAATGAATTTATTCCGCTTGATTTGTTTTTGAAGAGTATGCGTTCCGGAGATTTTTCTTCTAGCGTTTTTTGCTATATGGACAGTGAAGAAATTGATGGTAGGCTTGAAGAACTGAATCAGAAATATGAAAAAACAAAAATCATCTACGGCTGCAAAGATATTAAGCCTGTTATTGCATGCTTCTACATATCAGGAAAAAAATACTATTATATTACTGATACAATCCAGTACGGAAACAAGTGGTACATAAGCCCAGAGCACGGATATTTGGCATCCCTTATAACGCTTTCCATTCCAAGTGGCTGCATCTTCTCTGCGGATAAATTGTAAAGTGTTGCTATTGCTTGATTCTTTTCTGTTTGTAGTTTCATCCAATTTTTTTTAGTTCTCCCACGCTTTGCAAAAGTTCGAAAAAATCGTTCTGGAAGTCAAAGTCAACTAAATCAACCGGCCTTTTTAAAGCTTCTTCCAAATCGGAATGCATCCGGAAAAACAGACGCGGAGGTAAACCTTTTACGCCCAGATCAACATCAGAGTCGGAATGTGCATGCCCTGTTGCCTGTGAGCCGAACAGAAAAACATCCGTGCATCCCGCATCCTTGAGTAGACTTGTCGCTTTTGAAAGTTGTGCCTCTGTTACCATGGGGAATATTATAGCATAAGCGGTTAAAAATTGATAGGGTGGGGCTTTGATTTTGGCTGAGTCCAAATTTTCATCGTATAAAATAAAAAACACCAGATGTCTGCATGGTAGGCAACTGGTGTTTTTGGCAGTTTTGAATTGTAGATAAAGGCTTTCTGCTTTACTGTTGTGAGGATTGTATGGGTGTGGTGCCTGAGTATGTATACAGACTGTTTCCGCTCAAGTTTGTGAACGAGGTGCCGTCGGAACTTAATACAAACACACAACAATCACTCCAGTTTGCAGGTACTTGCTTAGTCGCCCTGTCCTTTCTTAGAAGATATAGTCCATCTCCTTCACAGTAATATCGCAGTAGATAATCCTTGGTTCCTTTGCGGTCATAACTGTACCAAGACCCGTCTGAACTGAGGTAGTACCAAAAAGAAGTATTGATGTAGTCATCCTGCAAGGAGGGGTACATGCTAGCCAGAAGGGTGAGGTAGTAGTATCCTTCAGTCATTCCTCCAAACGCGTGGTCGTAACCACTGTCATCGGTATATAGGCCGGTGTTAGAAGAATTATCGTCATCTCCGCCGCCGCCACCACCACCCCCGCCACAGGCTGTGGCGAAGAGAGTGATTATTGCGATTACAATAAATACGGTTGCCGTACGCAGCCTCATTTTTTTCCTCCGATGTTATTGTTTTGCCGAAGCCGAGCATTGTTAGGCTTCGGCAAAAGGGCTCTGTCAAGCCCTTTTGTGTAGTGTACACTACACAAAAATCAAGCTACGCCGCCATGGAGCCCCGGCAGTACCGGCCGCAGGGCGGTATGAGCGTTAGCGAAGGGCGGAACGGCGGTGGCGCAAGGGCATGGATGTCGAGTTAGCCGATGAGTGAATGGTAGAGCGGAGGCAGGATCGTCCATAAAATGGAAAGATTGACTTATTTTGCCTTACGATATAAAATTAGGGAATATATTTTTTACGAGGTGTTTTTATGGCTAAGAAATCAGACAATGCCACGAAAGGTTCAGCGAAGGCTCCGCACCGTTCGCTGTTTTATGCAATGGGGTACACGGACGAAGAACTTGAGCGCCCGCTTGTAGGCGTTTGCTGCGCAAAGAACGAAATTATTCCAGGCCACATTGAACTTGACCGCATTGCCTCTGCCGTAAAGACGGGAGTGAGCATGGCTGGCGGCACTCCTATTGAATTCCCTGCAATCGGTGTTTGCGACGGTATTGCTATGGGACACGAGGGAATGAAGTATTCGCTTGTAACGCGCGAGCTTATTGCTGACTCAATTGAGTGTATGGCAAAGGCACACGCTTTTGATGCCCTTGTTATGATTCCAAACTGCGACAAGATTGTTCCCGGTATGCTTATGGCGGCTGCACGCCTTAATCTGCCGACTGTTTTTGTTTCCGGTGGAGCTATGATGCCGGGTCACCTTCCTTCTAAGGAAGAGGGTAATCCGTATTCAGACAAGAACCTTTCGCTTACCGATATGTTCGAGGCGGTTGGTGGTCTTGCTGCCGGTAAGATTACGGAAGCCCAGCTTTGCGAGATGGAGCATTATGCTTGCCCTGGTTGCGGTTCATGCTCCGGTATGTTCACTGCAAATTCAATGAACTGTCTTACAGAGGTGCTTGGTCTTGGTCTTCCAGGAAACGGAACAATTCCTGCTACTACAGGCCGCCGCATTGCCCTTGCAAAGCATGCCGGTATGCAGGTTATGGAAATGTACAAGAAGGGTATTACTGCCCGCAGCATGATGACTGCCGACTCTTTCCGCAACGCCCTTGCCGCAGACATGGCTTTGGGATGTTCTAGCAACACTATGCTGCACGTTCCTGCCATTGCACACGAAGCTGGAGTTGCAATTGACCTTCACGAGGTTAACGAAATTTCTAGCCGCACTCCAAACCTTTGCCACCTTGCTCCTGCCGGCCACACATTCATTTGTGAGCTTGACGATGCGGGTGGTGTTCAGGCGGTGCTTGCAGAGCTTGCAAAGAAGAACCTTATCAAGACAGATCTTATTACCGTAACAGGAAAGACTATTGCGGAAAACATCAAGGGTGTGCGAAACCGCAATCCGGAAATTCTCCGCCCGATAGAAAATCCCTTCAGCCCCAACGGTGGTATTGCCGTTCTCTTTGGAAACCTCGCGCCGAACGGTACTGTTGTAAAGAGAAGCGCATGTGCAAAGGAGCTTATGCACCACACAGGTCCGGCTCGTGTCTTTAACGACGAAAACGAGGCTATGGAAGCTGTTCAGGGAAGGAAGATTAAGAGCGGGGATGTTGTTGTTATCCGCTACGAAGGTCCCCGTGGTGGTCCTGGAATGAGGGAAATGCTTGCGGTTACAGCAGCCCTTGCCGGTCAGGGTATGGACAAGGAAGTTGCCCTTATTACCGACGGACGCTTTAGCGGTGCAACCCGTGGCGCATCACTTGGACACTGTTCACCGGAAGCAGCAGACGGCGGTCCGATTGCCCTTGTACAGGAAGGCGACATGATTACGCTTGACATGGACAATTACAAGATTCACCTTGAAGTTAGCGATGAAGAGCTTGCCAAGCGCA
This sequence comes from Treponema sp., assembly GCA_017534445.1. Classification (GTDB taxonomy): domain Bacteria; phylum Spirochaetota; class Spirochaetia; order Treponematales; family Treponemataceae; genus Treponema_D. Next base: position 158 of record JAFXWC010000035.1, on the reverse strand, counting down.
AGGCTGCATGGGTCTGCCCTGAGCCAAAGGTAAAGACAGGCTATCTTGCACGCTACGCAAAGCTTGTTTCTTCCGCAGACAAGGGTGCTATTCTTCAGTAGTTTTTGGAGCGGGTTGCTTTTTGAACTGTGTCTGTGGGCTACGCCCCCAGCCAGTTG
>JAFXWC010000034.1 GCA_017534445.1 Treponema sp. | reverse complement strand
CCTGAGCCAAAGGTAAAGACAGGCTATCTTGCACGCTACGCAAAGCTTGTTTCTTCCGCAGACAAGGGTGCTATTCTTCAGTAGTTTTTGGAGCGGGTTGCTTTTTGAACTGTGTCTGTGGGCTACGCCCCCAGCCAGTTGTATTTGTTACCCGCTTTCCAGGGCTTGCCCGCTTACGCGCGCGGCCCGTCCTTGCGGCCGGTCGCCTTCGGCCCCTTCCAATCGGGGCTAGGCTTGGTTGGTCTTGGCCTGGGACAGAAAGTATTTGATTTCCAAACATTTGGAGTCTTTAAAAACAAAAAGCCGGTTTCGTAAACAAAATGTTTTTGAAACCGGCTATTCTTTTTGCTTAGTGCAGAAAGATGTGTCTTACTTTATTTCTACAACCCAGCCTTCTGGTGCCTTTTCCGTACCCATCTGGATTCCGGTAAGGGTTTCGCGGAGCTTTGTAAGAACAGGGCCGCCTTTTTCCATTCCGGACGGAAGCATTATCTGTTCGCCGTGGTCGTCAATTTCTCCGATTGGGGAAATAACTGCCGCTGTGCCGCAGAGACCACATTCAACAAAATCCTTAAGCTCGCTCTTGTTTATCTTGCGCTCTTCCACTTCCATGTGCAGGTATTCTTTTGCAACATGAATCAAGGAACGGCGTGTTATTGAAGGAAGTATTGAGTTTGACTTTGGCGTTACAAGCTTTCCGTCTTTTGTAACAAAGAGGATGTTTGCGCCGCCAGTTTCTTCAATATATGTGTGGCTTGCCGGGTCTGTGTACATGTTTTCTGCATAGCCGCATTTGTGTGCGTCCACTATATTGTGAAGGCTCATTGCGTAGTTAAGGCCTGCCTTGATGTCTCCAGTTCCGTGCGGGGCTGCGCGGTCCAAGTCTGAGATGCGAACCTTGATTGGTTTTACGCCACCCTTAAAGTATGGGCCTACCGGTGTAACAAGAATGCGGAACTGGTATTCGTCTGCCGGCTTTACGCCAATAACGGCGCTTGAACCGAACATGTATGGGCGGATGTAGAGTGTTGCTCCACTGCCGTAAGGAGGAACGTATTCAATGTTTGCTTTTACAGTGTCAATGACAGCCTGGACAAAGCGGTCTTCCGGGAATACCGGCATTTCAAGGCGGCGGCATGAGTCTGCCATACGGGAAGCGTTCAGGTCCGGGCGGAAGCATACGATTTTTCCGTCCTTGGTTGTGTAGGCCTTGAGCCCTTCAAAACAAGTCTGTGCGTACTGGAGGACACCTGCACATTCAGAGATGGTGATGGAGTGGTCCGTTGTAAGGGTTCCTGAATCCCATGCTCCGTTCTTGTAGTTTGCAACAAAAGATTTGTTGGTCTCCATGTAGCCAAAGGGAAGTGAAGCCCAGTCCAATTGTTTTGCCATTTTTTAATCTCCTGTAAAAATAGATTGTACGTCGGGCGTAAATCTTTTTGTCCGGCACTTATAATAAGCAATTTTATTGTAGTGTTTTTGTGGCTGTTAATCAAGACTGGAGAGTTTTTTAGATAAAATGAGTTTTCAAGGGAGTTCCCTTGACCCCTGTATTGGAGGGGGAAAACCAGCTCAAAGTCCGAAGCCCGCCGTTTTTCCCCCTCCAAACCTCCCCCTTTCCCTGGGCACGGCTTAGGGGATTTCCCCTAAGAACCCCAGACTTTTACAAATAGTTTTGAGGGGAACATTTCTTTCTTTGTGTGCGCAGAAATCAAAATGAGTTAGCGGATTCCGACTGGCAGCGCAGCGTCAAGCCGTGTCGGAAAAAATCAAGGAATTTTCCCTAAGGGATCTCTTTTTGCTTTTTTCTACGTTCCGCTATCTCATTTTGATAGTTGGTTCTGTGCACTTCATTCTCATTAATGTTGCGGTAAATTATTTGGCAAAAGTTAAAATCGGGTTCTTAGGGCGTTAGCCCTAAGCCGTGCCCTAAAAGGTGGGGTGGTTTGGAGGGGAGGGAACGTAGGTGCTGCGCACCTGCACGGGCACAGTTCGGACTCTGAGCGGGTCCTTCCCCTCCAAATTTGGGGTTCGAGGGACTCCCTTGAAAAAATTAAAGGCGGGAGGCAATCTCGTCTATGTATTCCCAGCTGTTTACGATTTTCTTTGGGGCTGGGGATGCAAGCTTGGCAAGGTCGCCTGTCATGATGCCGTCTTCGATTGTGCCGAGGGTAGCTTTTTCCAGCTTGTGGGCAAAGTCTGCAAGTTCAGGTGTGCCGTCAAGTTCTGCGCGCTTGGCAAGTGCTCCTGTCCAGGCAAAGATTGTTGCCACAGGGTTTGTGGAAGTCTTTTCGCCCTTGAGGTAGCGGTAGTAGTGCTTCTGGACGGTTCCGTGGCTTGCTTCGTATTCGAATTCTCCGCCGGGGCAGACAAGAACAGACGTCATCATTGCAAGGCTTCCGCATGCAGATGCAATCATGTCGCTCATTACGTCGCCGTCGTAGTTTTTGCATGCCCAGAGGAAGCCGCCTTCGCTCTTTACGACGCGGGCTACTGCATCATCGATGAGGGTGTAGAAGTATTCAAGGCCTGCCTTTTCGAACTTGTCCTTGTATTCTTGGTCGAAAACTTTCTGCATGATTGCCTTGAAGTTTCCGTCGTAGGTTTTTGAGATTGTGTCTTTTGCACCGAACCACACGCTGATTTTCTGGTCAAGGGCATAGTTGAAGCAGCAGCGGGCAAAGTTTTCGATTGATGCGTCAAGGTTGTGGATTCCCTGGATGATTCCAGGTCCCTTCATTTCCATGATGGTCTTGCGGATTTCCTTTCCGTCTGCTCCTGTAAAGACCAGTTCTGCCTTTCCGGCTCCGGGTGTCTTTATTTCGCAGTTCTTGTATACGTCGCCGTATGCGTGGCGTCCCAAGGTGATTGGCTTTTTCCAGCAGCTGACGGTTCCCTTGATGTTGTTTACGAATATTGGAGTGCGGAATACTGTTCCGTCAAGCTCTCCGCGGAGGATTCCGTTGGGGGAGGGGGTAAGGTGGGTAAGCTTGTATTCTTCCACGCGGGCCTGGTTGCTTGTGATTGTTGCGCACTTTACGCCTACACCCAGCCTCTTGATTGCGGCGGCTGCTTCGTATGTTACCTTGTCGTCTGTTTTGTCGCGCTCTGTGATGCTGAGGTCGAAGTATTCAGTCTTTAGGTCGATGTATGGAAGAAGGAGCTTGTCCTTTATGAGCTTCCATAAAATACGCGTCATCTCATCGCCGTCAAGTTCGGCAATGGCATTCTTCATCTGAATTTTGGCCATCTGTTTCTCCTAAAATTATGGTCTATATTAAGGCAGCCCTTTGCAAAGCGGACTTGTCTTTCTTGAAATAAAGCCTAGCCCCGATTGTAAGGGCGGTCGGTTAAAAATTGCCTCCATGCAATTTTTAACCTATAGTTTTCCTGCGGAAAACTACGCAATTTCTTTTGTTACGAAACGACGCGCCCTCCATGGCGCTGCATGTTTGTAGCGGAACCCTGGAAAGCGGGTTAGCACAAGGCCTACGCTCCGTATTAAAGAAATCACCTGAATGCGATTTCTCTTGCTAAAAGCTAGTTCCCTTTAGGCAGGAATTTCCTGCGTAGTCAAGGTCGGTCAGGATTTCCGTGTGGTCTGGGAAGACTGCTACCGTGTGTTCTTCGTGGCAGCTCCAGCTTCCGTCCGCGGTGATTACTGTCCATTCGCTTTCTTCGTCGCCTGTGATTACGTCTGCCGTTCCCTCGTTAATCATGGGTTCTATTGCGAGCACCATTCCTGCCTGTATGCGGGGGTTGCGCTCGTGGCTTGGGCAGTTGGGGATGCTGGGGTCTTCGTGCACGTCAAGGCCTACTCCGTGACCGCAGTAGTCATATACGACTCCGTATCCGTTCTGCTCGTAGGCAACGTGGTAGACTGCCTTTGAGATGTCGCTTATCCTGTTGCCGGTGTGGCATGCGGCTATTCCTTCCAGCAGGGCTTCCCTTGTTACCCTTACAAGCTTTCTGTGGGCTGGCTTTACGTTTCCAACCTGAACCGTGTGGCAGCTGTCGGAGATGTAGCCGTTAAGGTTTATGCCTATGTCCAGCGAGACAAGGTCTCCGTCCCTTACGATTGTTTTTTTTGACGGGATTCCGTGGATTACGTGGTTGTTTACGCTTATGCATGCGCAGCCGGGGAATCCTTCCGAATACCATGCAGGTGTTCCGCCGTGCTTGCGGAGAAATTCCAGACACCAGTCGTCGATTTCCTTGGTGCTTACTCCGGGCTTTACGCGGGGAATAATTTCGTTGAACAAGTCTGCCAGTTCGTGGCAGCTTTTTCTGATGCCTTCAATTTGTGAATCATTCTTTAGCCTAATCATATATTTACTTCCTTAATTTGTTCCTTTTTTAGTTTGCCTTGCACCTGCTGACATGCCCCTGTGCTTAGCCTGCCTGCTGCAAAACCGCTATGGCTTCCTCGCGGCAGATGGCGGCTGTTTTTTTGTCGCCAATGTTTTCGTAGGCATCCGCCATCTTGTTAAGAAAAAAGGCGTCGTCGTTCTTGCCAAGCCTAAGGTCCAGTGCCCTTTCCCAAGCGTCTATGGCTAGTTCGTCGTTTACGCTCTGTTCGATGTTGTTGCGCAGTACGTGCCTTGCAAGCGACTGTACTTCTTCAAAGAAGAACTTGAAGTAGTTGTACTCGAACTCCATCTTCATAATCTGTTCAAGCAGGATTACCGCGTCGTAGTATTCCTGCCGCATTACAAGCTCTTCTGCAAGGATGTAGCCGTAGTCCATGAAGTCTTCCTTTGTGAACCAGTGCTGCAGCTTGAAGGTTGGGCGCTCCATGTTCATCTTCTTGAATTCTGCAACGGCATCGTCTTCGCGCGAATGGATAAGGTCAAAGAATATTAGTTTTGCGTAACATTCGTCGTCTGCCTGTTCCAGAAGCCATGCCCGGTAGTCAAAGGTTCCGCCGCTTGTCCTAAAGTGGGGGCCGTTCTTGCTCCACTTGTATTTTTCGTCGAACAGTGAGCGCGCCTTTGCGTCTGACAGTGTTTCGTATGCTTCCACAAGTTGGCGGAAAGCTTCGCTGTCTGAGTGCGAAAGGTCCGGGTGAAGTATCTTTGCCTTTTGCCTGTAGGCCCGCCGTATTTCCGCAGCGCTTGCGGTGTGGGGGACGCCTAGGATTTTGTAACAGTCGCGCATTTTTTTCCGCAATACTATAGCAAAAAAAACGCTTTTGTTCTAGTGCGTAATCGGGGGCGGGGCTTAGGGCCATATTGCTCAATGTATCGCGATATGCCTAAGAACCCGGTTTTTGCTTAGAGATATTATCTTTTGAAATTAAAAAAATGCCTCCAAAAACTGAAGTTTTTAGAGGCTCTCAAAACTAAAAAAAAATGTACTATTAAGTATGGGATGTCAGTTTTTATATAAATTATTCATAGTACACACTGGCTCCAATTGCACCAGTACATTCTCCTGTTCCGCTGGCAGAAAGAGAACCGTTTGAAAGGTGCATATATCCTGTGTCATCTATATATGCTCCAAAAGTACCACCGTGTACTGTACTTGTACATTGATAAGCTTCGTCATAAGTTGAAGTTTCTTCATCATAATAAGAAAATGTTGTATAAGTGCCGTTGTCACTTCCTGTAGACCCACTCATACTATAAGTTCCGTTTTCAAATACTTCGATTTCGCTATAGTGAATTCCATTTACTATGAATGATCCTGTGAAAATAAATCCACCTCCATCAGAATAACTTTCGCCACTGGAGCTGCTGGATTCACTTGAGCAGGATGCAATCGTGATTGCTGTAAGAAGTGACAATAAAATTGCGAAAAAGTGTAATTTTTGTTTCATTATAAACTCCTAAAAAAAATTGGTTTTATATACTATACAAAAAAAAAGTAATATGTCAACTTTTTCCGCTCTCGACCTTTATGCAAAATCCTGCTAAGATGGGGGTATGAAAATATCTCTTCCACGGCATTATGGTTCTCTTGCGGAGGCTTTGGTTTCTCTTTTTGGGAATTCTGTGGCCATTGCCAAAACGGACAGGCTTTCTGGCGGCGACATTAACAGGGCTTATGGTCTTACGCTTAATACTGGCGACCACATTTTTATGAAGGCAAACTCAAAGGCCAATGCTGATTTTTTTTCTGCGGAGGCGGTGGGGCTTTCTGCAATAGAGGCAACTGGCGCTATAAAGACTCCTGAAATTCTCTGCACAGGGACGGATGACGGTGAGGATGTGGGCTACAGTTTTCTGCTTTTGAAATTCATAAGGAGTGCAAAGCCCCATCCTGATTATTGGGAAATTTTTGCCCGGGATCTTGCAGCTCTTCACAAGGCGGACACAAAAGAGATTATGGGGTCGGACGACAAGTTTGGCTTTTTTGTGGATAATTTTATTGGTGCGCGTCCACAGCTGAACACAAGGAGCAAGAGCTGGATTTCTTTTTTCCGCGACTCAAGGCTTGTCCCCCAGTTTAAGGCGGCGGATTCATATTTTTCTACGGAAGACAGGACAAAAATAACAAAGCTTCTTGACCATCTGGATGAATTTTTGGTTGAACCCAAAAAGCCCAGCCTTTTGCACGGAGATTTGTGGAGCGGAAACGTAATGTGCGGCCCTAACGGTAAGGCCATGCTTATAGATCCTGCTGTTTACATAGGGCATGCGGAGGCAGACCTTGCAATGACGGAATTGTTTGGCGGATTCCCCACGGCTTTTTATGACAGCTACCGGGAAGCAAATCCGTTTGAGGACGGTTACGAAGATAGGCGGGACTTGTATAACCTTTATCAGCTTCTGAACCACTTGAACCTTTTTGGTTCAAACTACCTGAACCCGGTTCTAAGCATTGTGTCGGAATACGTTGGGTAAAGTTCTGGCTGTAAGCACCGGTTGCAAGTAGCCTGTACTTTTGTTTTGCTTTTGTGATATATTCCTGCTATGAGCAATTACATCTATATTACGCGCCACGGACAGTCGCAGTGGAATGTTGAGAAAAAAGTTCAGGGGGTAACAGATACTCCTCTTACGCAGCAGGGAATTGACCAGGCCCATGCACTTGCACTCAAATTGAAGGAAGAAAAAATCCATATTGATGAAATACTTTATTCACCTCTTAGCAGGGCAGCGGATACAGCCCGCATCATTGCAGAGGAGAACAAGCTTCCGCTAACGCTTGAGCCTCGTCTTATAGAACAGAACTTTGGCGAGTACGAGGGGCACGAATGGACTAAGCATCCAGGAGTTTTTCACGAGGTAAAAAAGCAGTTTGCCTGTGACTACAATGGGGGAGAGTCAATGCTGCGCCTTGGACAGAGAATCTACAACCTGATTGATGAGCTTAAGGAGCGTTCCCTAAAAGAAAATAAGACCTTTCTGCTTGTGAGTCACGGAGGGGTTGTGCGGATGTTCCACTCATATTTCTTTTCTGAAAGCAACGAAGACTTTGTTTCCACATCAATAGAAAACTGCGAGATACGCAAGTACATCTTTAAATAGATTCCCGTCTGTTTTCCATGCCTTTGCAAATCCCCGCGATTTCTTTATAATGAAAAACAAAACTATTTTGAGAGGATCTTTATGAATTCAACTGAAAACAAAGCTTCCAGGGGAACCTTCTCCGGACACGTGGGCTACGTGCTTGCTGCCGCAGGTTCTGCCGTGGGGCTAGGAAACATCTGGCGCTTCCCTTATCTTGCATCCCGCTACGGCGGAGGAATCTTTCTTTTGGTTTACGTTATCCTTGCGGTAACATTCGGTTATGCAATGATTATAAGCGAAACGTCAATCGGCCGCATGACTGCAAAAAGTCCGGTCAGCGCTTTCTCCAAATTCGGCAAGTCCGGCATCCTAAAGGCAGGCGGATGGATTAACGCAATAATCCCAATGCTCATTGTTCCATATTATTCCGTAATCGGCGGCTGGGTCTGCAAATACCTTTTTGAATACCTAAAGGGCGGTACTGATGCAATGGCCCAGGACGGATTCTTTACGTCTTTCATAACAAGCCCTGTTTCTGCGGAAGTATTTTTCCTTGCCTTTGCAATTCTTGTTTCAGCGGTAATCCTTGCGGGTGTTAACAACGGAATAGAAAAGGTGTCAAAAGTCATGATGCCCCTTCTTGCTGTCCTTGCACTTGTGGTTGCCTGCTTTACGGTAACAAGGAAAGGTGCCCTTGGCGGAGTAAAGTATTTCTTCATTCCAAACTTTTCAAACTTTTCTTGGATGACAGTGGTTGTTGCCCTGGGACAGATGTTCTACTCTCTTTCAATAGCCATGGGTATCCTTATAACCTACGGTTCCTACATGAAAAAGAACGTGGACATAGAAAAGACTACGGTCCAGGTTATAGGCTTTGACTCCCTGGTTGCAATCCTTGCAGGCCTTATGATAATACCGGCAGTCTTTGCTTTCTCCGGCGGAGACCCCAAGGCACTCAACGCGGGACCTTCCCTTATGTTTGTTACCATTCCAAAGATTTTTGCCCAGATGCACTTTGGCAGAATGGTTGGCATCCTCTTCTTTGTGCTTGTTCTTTTTGCAGCTCTTACCTCTGCAATTTCGCTCATGGAGTGCGCGGTATCTACCTTGTGCGACGAACTTAAGTGGAGCAGAAGGGTAGCCTGCCTTGTAATGACACTCTTTGTATTTGCTCTGGGTTCCCTTTCGTCACTAGGCTTCAGCAGCCTTAGCTTTGTTAAAATCTTTGGCATGGACATACTTGACTTCTTTGACTTCATCACCAATTCAATAATGATGCCCTTGGCCGCCCTCCTGATTTTCTATCTTGTAGTTCGCAGAATAGGCCTTGCAAAAATTGCGGAGGAAGTGGAAGGCTCTTCTTCCTTCAAGATGAAAAAGCTCTACAACTTTGTCATAAAGTTTGTAGCCCCCGTCTTTATAGCGGTAATCTTGGCAAGCTCCATAGCAAGCCTCTTTGGCTTTAAGATTTAGATTTTTCTTTCTATGCTTTTTTATGGAAACCAATTTTAAAAAATTATTCTTATAAAAAGCAATGCAGGAAATCAATTTTGCGTGCAACGGAAGTGGAACGCAAAATTGATTTCCGTATGTTAAAGAATCTCTTTATTGACAATAAAATTGCAAACAGCTACTCTCATAAGACTATGAAAAACAAGTATTTGCATTCACTTTTAAAAATCGCAATCCCCATTATTCTGGGAAACATCATAAACCAGATTCAGATGCTTACGGACAGGGCTTTCCTTGGTAACGTGAATCCTCTTTACATGAGCGCACTCGGAAACGTAAACTCTCCAATATGGACTACGATTTCTTTCTGCTTTTCAATTACAGTAGGCTCTTCAATCCTGATTAGTCAGAAAGTTGGTGCCAAGCAGATGGACGAATGCGAAACCTATGCCGCATCTTTGGTAAAGTGGACAAATGTACTTTCACTCCTGCTCTTTTTCTTCTGGCTGATTTTTGGAAGAATGGTTTTTGTAAAGATGGGTGTTGACCAGGAAGTTCTTCCTATGTGCATGGACTACCTGCGCTTCTTTTTGCCAATCTTTTTGGTGATTGGAATTGAAGCTTCCACAATGGTAATCATGCAGACCTCAAACTATACCAAGCCCCTGGTCTGGTTTGGACTTGTGCGTTCCCTTTTGAACGTCCTTTTGGACTGGATAATGATTTTTGGAAAATTTGGCTGTCCTGCAATGGGAATAAAGGGTGCCGCAATTGCAACTACTATTTCCGAATATGTGGGTGTAATAATAGCTGCAATCATCTTTGCATCTAGCAAGAAGCTTTTTACAAGACCTCGCCTTGCTTCTATAATAAAGGCTTCCGTAATTCCCTTTGCCCGCTCCGTAAAGCTTGGAATCAACACGGCTTTGGAAGACTTGCTCTGGAACTGCGGAAACCTTGTGCTTATTGTGATTTTGAATTCCATTAGCAAAGAGGCTGCCGGCATTTATTCAATGATATTCGGTATTGAGCTTTTGGTTGTTGTGGTGATAGGCTCTTTTGGAAACGCAACGCTTACTTTGACTGGGGAGGCGACTGGTGCTCAGGATGTTCAGAAGTTCCGCGGAGTGTTCAGGAATGCGCTTGCAATATCATGGGCTTGTTCTCTTGTAATGCTTGTTTGCAGCCTGGTTATGCCGCAGAGAATCATAAGCATCTTTACAAAGGACCAGGTGCTTATTACTAGCTGCGGTATTTACCTGGTTCTTGCCTGCCTTGACTTGTTCTCCAAGGGAGGAAACATAATTGCCGGTAATGCAATCCGCGGTTACGGTAACCCATGCTGGATGCTCATGACACAGATTGCAGGAACAGTATTTGTAATTTCCGTGGCGCTTTTGTTTGTAAAGGTCTTTAACTGGGGAATTCTTGGCGTATTTTCTGCCGTGCTGCTGGATGAATTTGTCCGCAACATAGTGAACACTCTGAAGGTGCGGTGGATTGTGAAACACTGCTTTTGATTTAGCTATTCACTATTAATAGAAAAAATGCTATAGTTTGAGGGAAAAAATACTGAAGGTTCTTTAGCGGGGCTAAAGTTCCTTTGGTAAAATGAGGTTTTTTATGGAAAAAAATATTGCTTTGATTCCTGGAGATGGAATTGGTCCTGATGTTGTTGCAGAAGGCGTTAATGTTTTGAATGCTGTAGCTGCAAAATTTGGTCACAAGTTTAACTATACCAACGTAATCGCTGGTGGTGCTGCTATAGACAAGTGGGGTAAGCCGCTTCCCCAGGACCAGCTGGACATTTGTCTTAAGAGCGACGCTGTTTTGCTTGGTGCTGTTGGTGGACCAAAGTGGGACGACGTTGCTCCTGAAATTCGCCCGGAAAAGGCTTTGCTTGGCCTTCGCGGCGGAATGAAGGTATTTGCAAACCTTCGCCCGGCTGTTATGTGGAAGCAGCTTAAGGATGCATGCCCACTCAAGGACGAAATTGTTGGCGCTGGCCTTGACATTCTTGTTATCCGTGAGCTTACAGGCGGTATCTACTTTGGCGACCGCGGAACAGCCCCAGACGGAAAGAGCGCATGGGATACAGAGAAGTACTCATGGGAAGAAATTGAAAGAATCGTCCGCATGGGCTTTGAATTTGCCCAGAAAAGGCAGAAGCACCTTACTGTAATTGACAAGGCAAACATCCTTAACTCAAGCCGCCTTTGGAGAAAGGTTGCAGAGACCGTACACGCAGACTACAAGGACGTAACCCTTGACTTTATGTACATAGACAATGCAGCCATGCAGCTTGTACGCAACCCCCGCCAGTTTGACGTAATTGCAACAAGCAACATGTTCGGTGACATCCTTACAGACGAAGCTTCCCAGGTTACAGGTTCAATCGGAATGCTTGCATCTGCATCTCTTGGCGCAGGTGGCCCAGGCCTTTACGAACCAATCCACGGTTCTGCTCCAGACATTGCCGGTAAGGACTTGGCAAACCCGCTCGCAACAATTCTTAGCGCAGCAATGCTCCTCCGCTACAGCTTTGGCCTTGAAACAGAAGCTAAGGCAATCGAAGACGCAGTTGACCGCGTGCTTACAGACGGCTGGAGGACTGGCGACATAGCAGGTTCTTCCCGCGACCAGGTAAAGGCTGCCGGTAAGCTTGTTGGCACAAAGAAAATGGGCCAGCTTGTTGTAGAATACCTTAACAAATAGCCTTTTTTGCTGCTTTTACGGAACCGCTGCTCCCTTGGGTGGCGGTTTTTTCTTTTTCGGGTTAAAAGAAGATTGAAAAATTTGCTTTTTCAGAAAAATAGATTATAATTAAAACATATAGACAGTTAGTTTTAAATGTAAGTTGGTCCCATTCTAGTGCCTGATGCGGGAATCTTTAAAAAACTTCTTGATTTTGCTCTGGAGGCAAAATGAAAAAAGGATTTCTTTCAAAAGTCAAAAACGTTGTTTACGATATATTCCACAATTCTGACTATATAAAGAATTTCTTTTTTGAGTCTGACGTAAAATCAAATGTATTCATAGGCATAACAGTCGTCTTTTTGGAACTTTTCATGCTTTTGCGCGTTATTTTTAAGACTGCTTTAAGTGAAAATCCCTATGATCCTGACTGGGTTACAAAACATATCTGTGCATACCTTGTACTGCTTTTTGCAGCCTTGGTTATAGTCCTTTATTCCCTTCTTTATAGATTCGGAAAGACAAGGAACAGGCTGCTTGGCAAGTTCCTAAAGGACATGTTCTGCATAGTTTCCATTGCCTTTGGCCTGTACATTTCCCACATAAGCCTTAACCCAGCCAGCCAGGTCTTTGCCTTCCTGACCACGGAAATCTTTGTGCTTTGCATTTATGTGTGGACTCCGCTCCAGGCACTGCTTATTTCATCCCTTTCATTCCTTGCCTGCATCTATCTGCAGGGCTTTCATGGACCTGTCTACTACGGAACAAAAATCAATTCCTTTACAGCATGGGTCTTCCTTTTTACCTGCTCCATGAACACTTTCTACCAGAAAAAGAGTACGGCTAAAAAAGAAGAAAAGCTTGAGTCCCTCATAAAGTACGTAAGGGAAAAATCATCCCAGGATGAACTTACGGGGCTTCCCAACCTTCACAAATTCCAGTATGACTCCATGGAATTACTTAAGAGCGAGGACGTGGATTTTTCAAGCTGGCGCTTTGTCTTTATGGATATTGGCAACTTTAAAAACTACAACGAAAAGTACGGCTTTAGCGCGGGCAATGCCTTCCTTAAGATTTTTGGCCAGTATGTTATAGAGGAATTCCCCGATGAGCTTGTGGCCAGGTATTCCGACGACCACTTTATAGTGCTTGCCAAGGTGGACGGGCTTGAAGAAAGGCTTGACCATCTTCACGATAAAATCAAGAAGTGGGAAAGCGACGTTCAGATGACCCTTAAGGCCGGCTTCTACACCCCCAAGGACCAGTTTACGCCCCCTGGAAGTGCCTGTGACTACGCCCGCTATGCATGCGAGTCAATCAAGAAGAACTACACGGTAAACTATGTTGAATACAATGCCCTTATGCACAAGGAATTCAACAGAAAGAAGTATATCGTGAACAACATAGACAACGCCATCAAAAACGGCTACATCAAGGCCTTTTACCAGCCGGTTGTCTGGGCTTCGGACGGAAAGATTTGCGGGGCAGAGGCACTTGCCCGCTGGGACGATCCGGACTTTGGTCTTTTGCAGCCTGCTTCCTTTATTTCCATACTGGAGGAATACCATCTGATTCACAAGCTGGACATGGCTGTTATGGAAATTGTCTGCCGCGACTTAAGGGAGGCCATGGACAAGGGGCTTAGGGTTTTCCCCATCTCCATAAATTTCTCGCGCCTGGATTTTGAGCTTCTTGATCTTGTTGTGGAACTTGAGACCTGCATGGAAAAATACGGAATCGAAAAGAATTTGATTCATGTTGAGATTACGGAGAGCATGCTTGGCGACGGTAATGCAAACCTTACCAAGATTTTGAACAAGTTGCGTGAAAAGGGCTATTCCCTCTGGCTGGATGACTTTGGCTCTGGATACTCCGGCCTGAACGTTCTAAAGGACTATTCCTTTGACATGATGAAAATAGACATGAATTTCCTTTCCAAATTTTCTGAGAATTCAAAGAGTCAGCCGATTCTTACCAGCATAGTTGACCTTGCGGGAAAGATAGGCATGAACACCCTTTCCGAAGGTGTTGAGACAAGTGAAGCCCATGACTTCTTGCGCTCAATAGGATGCCAGCGCTTGCAGGGATACCTTTTTGGCAAGCCCATGCTAAAGAGCGAGCTGGTAGAAAAAATCCATGACGGTACTTACATTGTTAGCGATCAGGCTGGTTGAGCCTAGGGGAAGATTACAGGAACCCAGTTGGCCTGATTGTCCTGGTCTGCGGCTATTATGCCCCAGGTAAGGCCATGCTTGGTTGTTTCCCCCATAAGATAGTCTTTTCCGTTGAATTTAAAGCTGTGGCCCTGGTGTCCTGACGTGATTGCACAAAGGGCGTGGCTGTACTGGCGGCTTACAAGCAGAATTGCGTCTTGGTTCATTCCGGTAAGGAGTACGCTTAGAAGCATTGAGCGGCTGTCGCAGTCACTTCCTCCTCCCAAAAGCATTGAAGGTAGGGATGCAAAGTCGCTGGAATTTTTTTCCCTTTCGTAGGAGAAGGTTTGCGTCCAGGTAAGTAGCTTTTGCGCAAGGTCCGTTCCGTCTTTGCAGCTTGGGGCAAGGGCGTTGTAAATGTCAAAAGAAGCTTTCTGCAGCCTGTGGAATGAGTCCCTGTAAATTATGCGGTAGTATCTTTGCCAGGCCTGCTTCCATTTTGCGCTGCTGGCGTACATTCTTATAGTCTGGAATTCCCTGTCTATTACGTATTCAGCTGCTTCCTTGTCGCTTTTGCGTAGCCTTGTGTTTATTGTCTTTCCGTCTATTGTAAGCGTTATTTCCTGCCATTCGTCTTTTTCCGGGTAGAGGGACTGGGTCCAGATGCCGCTTTCAAAGTAGCTTCCTGCGTCTATGTATACTGCATCCAAAAAGCTTGTGATGAATGGCTCGCATTTTTCTTTTTGGTTTTCGGGGCACCATGCTATGCAGACTATGATTCCCTTTCCGTTTGGAATTAGGGATGCCATTCCCTTTCCCTTCATTTCTACTGTGTTGAACCTAAAGCTAAATTCACCGGTGGCACCCGTAAGGTTCCTCCACTGGACTTCTTTTGAAGGACCCTGTGCCTTGAGGTTTGCAAGTGTCGTGTCCAGGGCTTCTTTTGCGGAAGAAAAGCGCCCTTCTTCGTAAATGCGGATTACGGCGGTAACAGGTGCTGTTGCGTAGTCAAGCTGGTAGGCCGTTCCCTCTTTGTTTGAGCCTGAAACTAAGTAATCTTCTGGAAGGTCAACGCAAACATCCTGCAGCCCTTTGAATGAGATGCGTTCCGCAGCAAGCGGAAGTTCTAAAGCTGCCAGAGAGAGCAATATTGAGCAAAAAACTCTTTTTACACTTGTCATTTTCCCTTACCTCAACTAATATATCGGTATAATGGCTACCTTTTCCATAGTATTCCAAAATGATGAAATCATTATTGTAAACAAACCAAATGGCGTTTCGGTACAAGGTGGAGTAGGAATTTCTCATCCTCTAGACAAGGAACTTGCTCTTCAGCTTGGGCAGCCGGTTCATCTGGTGCACAGGCTGGACAAAGAAACTTCCGGTTTGCTGATTGTTGCAAAAAATGCCGCTGCCGCCACAAAATGGACCTCTCTTATTGGCAGTAAGCAGGTAAAAAAGGAATATACCGCTATTTGCGTGGGGCACCCTCTTGCTGGAAAGAATCCTTGCAGGGTGGGGCAGGAAAACCTTCTTCGCGACGTAGTTTTTTCGCACGGAAAGGAGCAGTCGGCAGAGTTGTTTTTTACTCTTGAGTCTTCTGCTGAACTTGAAGCAGAGGGGCAGAAGGTAAGACTTTCTCTTTTACGGATAAGGCTTGGCACTGGAAGAATGCACCAGATACGCATTCAGCTTGCAAAAGTTGGTGCTCCTCTTGTTGCGGATGACCAGCACGGCAATTTTAAGATGAACAAAATCTTGCGCCGCCTTGGAATGAAGAAGCTTTGCCTTGCCGCTACAAAGATAAGTCTGCCGCTTGACGGTGGAACAAAGGAATTTTCTGTTCCCCTTCCTGAACACATGCAGTCTGCGCTTGAACTTGCAGGTTTGTGTGAATAGCGATTTTGCAAACAAAGCCTACGCCGCCATGGAGCCCCTTTAGTCCCGCGAAGCGGGATGAGGGTTACCGAAGGGCGGAACGGCGGTGACGCATAGGCCTTTTCTGTCGGGTTAGCCAATGAAGAAAATGGTAGAGCAAGGAGAATCTCGTCCTAAAGACTTCGTCCTAAAAAAGAAAAAAATCCTAGGCGAATTTTTCCATGTCTATCTTTGAACATTCATCGCTTATGTCCCTTGCTTCTCCAAAGCGGAGGTAGTAGAGGATGCAGCGGACGGAATTTTCTTCTACGCCAAGAATCCGTGATGCGGCCTGTCGGTAGCAAGCCAGCTGTGAATAGTAGAGTTCCGGTTCTATGCTTTGGTTTGTCTTGTAGTCTACGATTGTGTAGCTTCCGTCTTGCTCTTTAAAGATAAGGTCTATTGTTCCCTTTACAATTTTTTTGCCAGCCAGGCTCTTGAAGGGGAACTCCGTTTTTTTCCATTCGCTTGCACATGCGGCTTTTCCCACCTGTGATGCCTTGAAGTTTTCTGCCATTTTTTTGCAGATGCCTTCTATGACCTGAATTTTTTCTTTGCTGCCTTCTAGTCCTGCTATTGCCCTTTGCGGGTAGGAGACATCTTGTCCGCTTACGGTGGCTTCCATGTAGGCGTGGGCAATTGTTCCGAATGAGTCGTAGCTAAAGCCCGATTTGTTTTCTGCGTCTGATGATTCGACTATTTCGTTTATCTCTTTGAATGGGACGCTGCCAGATGGTGCTTGTGGGCGGCTTGTGCTTGCCGGGCTTGATTCTGGGCTTCCGTTTTCCAGTAGGCTTGGGTAGAGGTAAATGGGTGCAACTTCTTCTTTTTGAATTTCTTTTGCCTTTTCGTAAAGTGGCCTAGCTTCTTTTGCAAAGGCTAGTTTTTCTTTGTGTGTGTTGCCTCTTGCAGTTCCGTTTGACAGTCCGCTTGGAATTTCGCTTTTTGCTACAGGCGGAATGTTTTGGAAGGTGAAGGGGGCATTTTCTTTGTCGCTGTAAAAATAGATTAGCGGTGAAAAAATCTGTATTATTGAAGACGGGTTTGCCTCTCCGCCAACAAGGAATTTTTCTGCCTTTTCTTGGTCAGAAGGATAGTTTCTGTTTGCAACTGCCGTTATGTAGACTTCGCTTTCTGCACGGGTTACTGCAACGTATGCTACGCGCCTAAGTTCTGCTGCTTCCTTTGCGTCTTCTTCTTCTTTTACCTTATTGTAGAAATAGTTCATGGAGGAAGTGGAGCCTTTGTCTGCAAAGAATTTGCATGGCGGTGTGTTTATGGAAATGCCAAAGTCCTTGCTTGAGTACACCGGGGAGGCGTTTGTTGAATTTTGCGCCCCTTTGTGGGAACCGCAGATGAATACCACGGGGAATTCAAGCCCTTTGCTTTTGTGGATGGTCATTATGCTTACACCCTGATTTTTTTCTATTGGGATGTCCATGCCGTCCAGTTTTTCCGCTTCGTCGTTTAGGCTTCTTACGCTGTCCGTAAATGATGCAAGGCTCATGGAGTTAACGTCGGCTTGGCGGGCAAGTTCAAATACCCTGTCGTAGAAGCTTGCGTACATGTTGACCTTTCTGTTCCACATTGTTTCGTAGCAGTAGCCGCTTTTGTACCAGAGGGCGTCCAGTGTTTTTGTTATGCTTTGCGTTTGGGATGCTTGTGAAAGTTCTTCGTAGAATTCTTTTGCCCTTTGGTAGCGCTCAAGGCTCTTTCCGGAAAGGACTGATTTTGCATCTGCTTCAAAGGGGACTGGGCTTTGTAGTATGATTGCGTTTGCCTCGCTGTTTGAAAGGTTTACGAATGGGGAGCGCAGTACTTGTGCGTATGCGAGGGAGTCTGTTTTGTAGGCGCAGATTCTCATGAAGGAGAATATGTCGTTTGCAGGGCCGTCGTTAAAGAATCCTGTTACAACTTCTGTGTTGTATGGGATTCCGTAGTTTAGGAAGGTTCTTTCGTATAAGGGCTGGAGGGCATAGGTTTTAAAAAGAACCGTAATGTCTGAGACCTTGTACTTTGCCTTTCCGCTTTGGTCTGGCGATGTAAGTTCAAGGATTTTTTTTGCAACCCATGTGGCTTCTGCTTCTTCTCCGGTAAGGCTTCCTTTTTCTTCTTCCTGATCTTTTGCGTATACGGCAAAATGGATTCTTGGCGCCAGATTTACGGCTTCTTCTTTTTTGTGTTCGGGAATGTCCACCTTGCGGTAGACTGCTTCGTAATCGGGAACTTCTTCTTGGGGAAAGCTTGTGGTGTAAAAGACGGATGGTAATTGCTGCTGGGCTTCTGTTCCGCTTCTTGCGCCACTACTTGCGTCGCTACGTGCGCCATCTGCAGAATAAGGTTCACCTCCGAATATTGTGTTGAAAGCTGTAATCAGTGCCGGGTGTGAGCGGTAGTTTGTCTTTAGCTCCATGTTTCCCTGACTGAAGTCTTTTGAAAGTCCGCGGAAAACTGTTACGTCTGCATCCCTAAAGCGGTAGATGCTCTGTTTTTCGTCTCCTACAAAAAAGAGCTTGTCTTTTTCCAACTCTTCTACGGAAGGCACACCCTTTTCTTTGCGGTCAGTTTTTTCTGCAAGCATAAAGAGCAGGTCTCTTTGCAGGGAGTTGTTGTCCTGGAATTCATCTATCATTATGGCCTTGTACTTTTGCTTTTCTGCAAGGCGGATTTCCGGGTGGTCGCGTAGGATGCATGTTGCAAGGGAAGCAATGTCTTTGAATGTTAGGATTCCCTGCGTGCGCTTTATTTTGTTTACTGTTTCTTGGAATTCTTTTAGCAGGGGGATGGTTGCTTGGATTATTTTTCCTCCGGCTACGTAGTTTGCAAGGGGGTAGAGGTCTGCAACTGCTTGCCTTACTCCCCTAAGCAAGTCTTTTATCTCGTTCAATTCTGGAGATGATTTTCCGCGCGGAAGGTCAACATCTGCAAGTGGTTGTACGGATGCAATGAAATTTTTGCATGCTTCCACATTCGCTTCTTCAAAGTCTTGGGCTGATATTTGTGGTATTTCCTGCAAGTCCAGGCCATTTGCAACATCCAAAACTTTTTGCATGGAAGCGGTAATGTTTCCCGGATAGTTTTGCAGTGCGGATGTTGTGTCGTATACGGTTTGCAAGAGTCTTTTTCCTGTGGATTTCCAAGCTGAGCAGATTTCATCTTTTTGCCTTTCTATTGCCTTGTCAAAATCTATTGGTTCTGCAACGGTTGAATTTTCCAGTATGGGCTTAACAAAAAGTCCGCTTGCAATTTCTGCAAAATTTTTTGTCTGAACCAAAGCCTTTATTGCAAAGTTGTCGCGGTGCTTTAGAATGAAGGGCAGGGCAAGGTCTTCTGCTTTTTTGTAGATGGCATCTTTGTCTTCCGTAAAGTCTGGTGCAATTCCGTAAAAGCGGGAGCCTAGTTTTGCAACGTATGCACAGTAGCTGTCCAGAGTTTTTATGTTTGCCTTGTAAAAGTCGGCAGTGCTTTGCGGGGACTTTTCCTTTAGCGTTGAATAGATGCGCGAATACATTTCGACTGTCGCTTTTTTTGTGAATGTGAGCGTTAAAATTTCGTCTACATTGTATTTCTTTTCCAATACCAAGTGGGCAAACCTTGCGGAAAGGACGCTTGTTTTTCCAGAGCCTGCACCTGCGCTTACTACTGAATTTAATTCTGTCCCGACGGCTTTTTTTTGCGAAATGTCTAATTCTCTTGCCATGTTATTCTGCTCCTGCTACTGTAAATGTTCTGCGGCAAACTGACTTGTATGCGCAAGACCTGCAAGTTTCGGCTTCAATATCAAAATCCTTTATGCTAAAGTCCAGCTTCTTTATGCGCTCGCAAAAGTCATTTATAAGAAGATTCACTTTTTCCATGGTTGGCAGAAAGTCTACTTCATCCTTGCAGACAAGGTTTCCCATTACCCCCCGCACCTTGTAGTCCTTGATGCTAAAGAATACGCAGTTTTCTACATTCTTTGGATTTTCCGCCTTGGAAAGAAGGTTCAGGTAAAACGGCATCTGGAAGTCTGGAACCTGGACGTCTTCTGAAAAATAAAAAGTTTCTTTGGGGATTGAATTGTCCGTGCTCTTAAAATCCACCAGTATGAATTCCGCCTGGTCTTCATTTTTTAAAAGGCAGTCTATTTTTCCTGTGCAAATATATTGGGGCTCTTCGTTTGTGTAGGAATAATTTGCCTCAGATTCTACTACTTTGCATCCTTCAAAACTTTTGCAGAATGCTGTTACGGTAGAAGTCATTGCTTGGGTTAAGGCGTCCTTTGTGGTGAGCATGAGCTGCTTGGCCAAGGGGCTTGCCCTAAAACCTTCTATTGCATCTTTTATGCTTTCGTCAAGAATTGCCTTGTATTCATCGCTTAGCATTCCATCCGGTGCACTTAGCGGCAGGTCATTTTTTGCGAGTGCCTTGCAGAAGAGTTCAAGGATTTTGTGGTAGAGGTCTCCCATTGCAAAGTAGTCCATCAGTTCTGCTTCGTTGTTCTTTTCTTTGAGGGACATGACACTGTCAAACAAAAAGCTTCTCGGACATTCATAGAATTTTCTTAGCATTGTTGCTGAAATTTGAAGGGGGCCCTGCTTGCAGTATTTTGATTGGAAGATTTCTTTTAACCTTTCGCTTGAAATTCCCTGGGGAAGGGTTGCCTCTTTTTCTGACTCTTCTTCGCATTGGTTTTCTTCCCATGAGCAAAAGCCTTCTTTTTCTACGGAAGTGATTTGCGGCGGGAAGTTGGAATTTTCTTTTTGCAGCATCCAGTTTTTTTCCGCAGTGTAAAAGTCACTATCTTCAGCTATGTCTGGCGGGGTGTAATTTTTTTCTGACGGAATGTGGTTTGCTTCCTTAAAGAATGCGTGGCTTATTCCGTACCCGCTGAATGTTTTTGATGCGGCGGAAAAATATGATTCCTGGCCTGAGCAAAGATGGTAGAGGGTTATAAAAAGGTCGGAAACATTCGGGTCTTCCTTAAAGCCAAGCGCCTGTCTTTTTACGTCGTTCAAGAATCCCAGCTGCTTGTAGGTAATTCCAAGTGAACTTTGGCTTGCGTCTATTACCAGTTGGACTTCAAACGGTGCTGCGGCGGAAAGTCTGTAGGGTAAAATCTGGACGCCTAGTTCCTGTGTCTGCTCTACGTACATCTTGTCCTTGATATAGTCCGTAAAGAATGAATAGGGGGCGCTTACCGTGCAGTCGGGGTATTCCTCTTCCAGGTCAATCAGCGACGAAAGCTCCGAGATGCAGCGGCTCATGATAAAATCTGAAAAGACGGGGCAGACGCTCATGTCAAAGAAGTCGTTTCTTAGGATAAAGTATTGGGTGCGTATGTTCTTAAATGATGTGACATTTGAAAGGTTTGTAAGGTCTTGCTTTAGCTTTTTGTAAAAATTGAAAAGCCTTTCTTCCTTGCCCGACATCTTGAATGCTTCTTCCCAAACGTCGGTTTTTTTGCCCTTGTATTCATACGAGCAGAGGCAGTTGTTTTCCTGGCCGAATACAATCAGCTGTTCGTTAAGGTCTTTTTCTTTCCAGGGAAGCTCGTTGTTCAGAAGCAGGGTTTTTAGAGAGTCAAAGCTAAAGTTGCTTTGCGCACATTCCGCTGCCTGTAGGAAGAAATTTCCAGCTCCGCTTTGTGTAAGTGGTTTTCCGTTCCTTAGCACACATGGAATCATGTAAAGGGAAAGTTCCCTCTCTATGTATGGCTCGTATGTTTCCATGTCCGGGACAGAGATTGCAATCTTGTTCCATGGAATGTTTTTTTCTTGGTGAATTTTACGCAGGTAGATTGCCATGTTCCTTAGTTCCTCGCGCGAGTTTGCAAAGAAGTGGCAAATTGGTTTTTCTTCCTCTTCTATTTTGGGAACCTCGATTATTTCTATGTTGCTTCCGGACTCAAGGATTTCTTTGTATTCGCTCCAGTCCATGAGTATTTCAGGAAAGAAGATGAAGTATTTGTTTCCGTCGTCCCTTAGTGGGGGCATTTCCCAGGCTGGTTCAAAAAGTTTTCTTTGGTCAAGGAATTCTTTGTAAAGGGTGTAGAGCTTTTCCAAGTCTTTGTCTTCTTCGTCTTTTTCAAGAGTTGATTTTTCTGACCGCTTTTTCCACTGGGCAAGGCTTGGCAAAAGGGAAGAAATCCATGCGGCAAAATTTGAGGCTGTGTCTGCGTATTCAGTGGGAATTAGGTTGGAAAAGAAATGTTCTTTTGCGTTTCTTTCTATTAACATGTGTACAAAAATCTTTCGCAGGGTTGCAGGAATTGCACTCTTGTCCTGGGTAACGCCTCTTACGGAAGTGCTTTTGAATTCATCCCAGGCAATGAATCTTTGCGTTGCAACCGCCTGAGTGCTTCCTATAAAAATGGCCTTGTCTGCCCAAAGTTCGCAGGCTGTCTGGGTTGGGAAAACAAATACGCACTTGTTGTCTGCCACGTGTTCCCTTAAAATGTCTTCTACTGTTTTGCCCTTCATTTTTCCCCCTGTCCAACTCTTGTTGAAAATATTATCTTAAGAAAATCTTCTGCCGTGTCCGCAAGGATTTTTGCTCCGTTTTGAATAAGGAAGCTTTTTGGCCTGAATCCCCATGTTACACTTATGCAGGGAATGCATGCGTTTGCCGCGGTCTGAATGTCCACATCGCTGTCTCCTGCATAAAGGGTCTCTTCTTTTGAAACGCCAAGCTTTTCCATTACGGTAAAAACTGAATCTGGGAAGGGTTTTCTTCTTATTCCTTCTTTTTCGTTTTCGCCTATTGCCTCTTGGATTGTGCCGCTAAAAAAAAGTTTTGTCAGTTCCTTTACCTGTGCGTCCGGCTTGTTTGAGACGATTCCGCATTTTATTCCTTCTGCATTTAGTTTTTTTAAAAGCTCTGGTATGCCGGGGTAAGGTTTTGTCTTATTGTTCCAATTGTGGGCATAGCTTTCCCTTAGGCAGGCAAGTACTTCTTCGTATTGGGGATTGTCTTTGCCGCCTGGAAGGGCCCTTGCTGTTAGCATTCCAAGTCCATTGCCTACAAAGTTCCTTACTTCATCAACGGTGCGCTCCGGGTAGCCGAATGTGCGGAGTGCGGTGTTGCAGCTTTCCGCCAAATCCAAAAGCGTGTCCAGCAGAGTTCCGTCCAAATCAAAAATGACAGCTTTTATCTTCATCCTAGAAGTGCCTCTTTATTGTGCTTGCCAAAAAGCAGAGTGCAAATATGACTGTGTTTACAATAACGATTGTGGCTCCTGATGCACTTCCTATGTAGTAGGAAAGAATCAGCCCCAATATTCCGCTTGCAAAGGAAATGACGATTGATGAGCAAAGGTATTGCCTGCTCGTCCTGCTTAGAAGACGACTTGCCGCCGCTGGAAGAACAAGCAGGCTGTTTATTACAAGAAGCCCAGTCCACCTTATGCTTAGCGTTACCGTTGCAGCCGTAACAAGGGCGAATATTTGTTCAATCCAGAAGGTTCGGATTCCGCGGCTCTTTGCAAAGGTAAGGTGCAGGTTTGTGATTAGCATTTTGTTGTAGAAAAAAATCCATACCAAAAGGAGCGCCAGGGTTGCAAGCAAAAGAAGCGCTATTTCTCCGGGGCGTATGCTTAGTATGTCGCCTACAAGGTAGCGCTGGTACTTTCCAAAGTTTCCGCTTGAGCTTAAGAGGACTATACCCAGTGCCACTGAGGCAGAAGAAAAGACTCCTATTATTGTGTCCGCTGAAGCCTTGCCCTTTAGCTTTACGCTTATGATTGTAAAACCAAGAATGAGGGAAAATCCAACCATTGCTACGGTTGGCTCACGGATCCCAAGAATTACTCCAAGCGCTATTCCGGTAAGGGATGAATGTCCTATTGCATCGGAAAAGAAAGACATCTTGTTGGAAACAACGGCCGTTCCCAGGGTTCCAAAGAGAGGGCAGACAACTATGATTGCTAGCAGGGCATTTTTCATAAATTCTGTGGATGCCCATTCAAAGGGGAGAATTAGGTTCATGAAAGAATAAATGCTTTCCATTTACATTTCCTCTTGCAAGTCGAACCTGCCGAACACCTGGATAAATTCCTTGCTGGAATAAATCTCTTTTACAGTGCCGGAAACCGCGCTGCTGTTATTTATAAAGACAATCCTGTCTGCATACTTTGCCACAAGGTCAAGGTCGTGCGTTATTAGAAGAATCGTAATGTCATAGTCCCGCCTTAGCGAAGAAACCAGGTCGTAGAAGTCCTTGAGTCCGGTTCTGTCAACTCCGCTAACAGGTTCGTCCAAAAGAAGAATGTCAGGTACTGGGGTTATTGCAAGTGAAAGCATAACCCTCTGTATCTCGCCACCCGAAAGATCGCAAACCCTTTTATCTGCAAGAAAGTGGGCGTTTGTCATGCGGAGAATGTCGTAGGCCTTTTGCTTGTCCGCTTTTGAATGGGGAAGCCATACCGGTTTTTTTGAGACGCAGGAAAGAACCAAGTCTTCCACGCTTACAGGGCTTGCCTCGTCCACAGCCAATGACTGGGGAACATAGCCAAAGCGCGGTTTTGATGCGGAAAAGAATCTTGACTTTCGCGCGCTTTCAAAAGTTACGGTGCCTGTATGTGGAATTACGTCCAGCAGCGCCTTCATAAAGGTTGACTTTCCGGCTCCGTTTCGCCCGACGATTGCGGTGAGCTCTCCACAGTGCAGGTGAAGGTTTACGTCGCGGAGGATTTCTTCCCTGCCGGCAACAACTCCCAGGTGTTCAATGCGAGTACAGCATACGTGTTTTTTTCCTAAAATACAGGCCATGGATTCTAGTATAGCGCAATAAGCGATAATGTACAATTGCGCTAGGCTTCTTTAAAACTTTCCGGGGCGATGCTTTTAGGACAATTTATTGCTTGCTTTGCCGGGGGCTTTTGTGTTCAATTTTTCCAAAACTTTATCTAAGGGGGCTCCCATCTTTTCAGCAGCTTCCTCCACGGATATGCCGAATTCCCTTACCAGAGTTATAGCAGCTTCTACCGCCTTCTGCTCCATTCCTTGCTTTAGCCCTTTCTCCATCCCGTCCTCGAAGGCCTCTTCCTGTTTTACGGCAATGTCCATCTTGTAGTCGTATTTGGCACAGAGCATGTTTGTTACCTCCCGGGTCTTTCTGCTAAGGTAGTCGCTAAGGATTCCCTCGCTAACCGCCTTTTCTATTGCCTTCCTGAAGGAGCTTCTGGGAAAGCGCCTGT
>JAFXWC010000033.1 GCA_017534445.1 Treponema sp. | reverse complement strand
TCGCATCAAGGAAGTCGTAAAA
The DNA here is from genome assembly GCA_017534445.1 of Treponema sp. Lineage (GTDB taxonomy): Bacteria > Spirochaetota > Spirochaetia > Treponematales > Treponemataceae > Treponema_D. Next base: position 112,651 of record JAFXWC010000033.1, on the reverse strand, counting down.
GACTACCTGGAAGTGCAAGACAACTCCCTTTTCCCAGTACACGTAATCCCTGCCGCAATCACGGAAGGCTTCTCCGTCGCAGATGAAAAAATCCTTGTAATACAGCAGAACCAGATATTCGGCAACAAAAGGGCAGCCCCAAAATCCCTGCGCAAAGGAAAATCCAAGCCTATAGACACATTCGTGGAACTCAATCCAGGAGACTACGTTGTTCACGTAAACTACGGAATAGGCCTTTTTAAGGGAATTGAGCGCGTAAAGGCTATGGGAACCGAGCGTGACTACATAAAGCTTGAATATGCAGGGGAGGAATTTGCCTTTGTTCCAATAGAGCAGGTGAACATGGTCCAGCGCTACATAGGAAGCGAAAACGAAAAGCCCCGTCTGGACATGATAGGTTCCAAGAGCTGGAGCGCAAGAAAGGCAAAAGTCCAGCAAAAGGTAGAGGAAATTGCCCACAAGCTAATAGACCTTTATTCAAAGCGAACGGCTTCAAGGGGCTATCCCTTCCCAAAAGACGGAGAGTGGCAGTCGGCATTTGAGGCGGCATTCCCCTACGAAGACACCCCGGACCAGTTTGCCGCAACCCAGGATATAAAGGCAGACATGGAAAAAGCAGTTCCAATGGACCGTCTTGTCTGCGGAGACGTCGGCTACGGAAAGACAGAAATAGCAATGAGGGCCGCTTTCAAAGCGGTTATGGGAGGCAAGCAGGTGGCATTCCTTGCCCCAACAACAATCCTTGCAGAACAACACTACGAAAACTGCAAGGAACGCTTCAAGAACTTCCCTGTGCAAATCGCCCAGCTTTCGCGCTTTGTCCCCCCGTCAGAGCAAAAGAAAACCCTTCAAAAGCTAAGGGAAGGGCAGGTAGACATTCTAATCGGCACCCACAAAATCCTGCAGAAAGATGTAGTCTTCAAAGACCTTGGACTTATGATAATAGACGAGGAACAGAGATTCGGCGTAAAAGACAAGGAAAAGCTAAAGGTAATAAAAACAAACATAGACTGCCTTGCCCTAAGCGCAACACCAATTCCGCGCACCCTGCACATGAGCCTCCTAAAAATAAGGGACATGTCCCTTTTAACAACACCGCCACAGAACAGGCAGAGCATAGAAACCGCAATCGAGCCATTCTCGGACGAAAAGGTTGCCCTTGCCATAAGACGCGAAACGGAGCGGGGCGGACAGGTCTTCTACCTCCACAACCGGGTGGAATCTCTAGAAGAAACAAGAATCCGGCTGGAACACATAGTTCCAGAGATGATGATAGAAGTTGCCCACGGCCAGATGACCAGCGAAGAGCTTGACGACAAATTCCGCCGCTTTAAGATGGGAGCTTTCAACATACTCGTAGCCACAACAATAATCGAAAACGGCATAGACATCCCCAACGTAAACACAATCATCATAGACCGGGCAGACATGTACGGAGTAAGCCAGCTTTACCAGCTAAGGGGAAGGGTTGGCCGAAGCGACAGAAAGGCCTATGCCTACCTTTTTTACCCGGAAAACAAGGCGCTAAGCGAAGTTGCAATGAAAAGGCTTCAGGTAATCTCAGACTTTACGGAACTTGGCTCAGGATTCAAAATCGCCATGAAAGACATGGAAATTAGAGGTGCAGGGAACCTTTTGGGAAGGGATCAGAGCGGGGAAGTCTATGCGGTAGGCTTTGAAATGTACCTTACACTTTTAAACAACGCCATAGAAAGGCTTTCCAACAGCGACTGGCACGCCCCACAGGAAGTCCTGCTCGAACTTGAATATTCAGGCTTCATCCCGGACAGCTACATCACGGAAGCCCAGACAAAAATGGAAATGTACAAGCGCATAGCATCCGTCGGCTCGGACGAAGAGCTCAACACCGTCATGGCAGAACTTTTTGACCGTTTTGGCCCCTTGCCGGACGAAGTAAACAGCCTGCTTTGTCTTGCAAAAATCCGCATACTCTGCAACAAGCTATCCATAACCTCCCTAAAGGAAAAGAAGGGCCTTGCCACAATCGAATTCGGCGAAGTTGCAAAAATCAGCATAGACAAGCTTTTAAAGCTCATAAAGGCAAACTCCAGCCGCATAAAACTCGACCCCCGAAAGCCCAACCGCCTGCTGCTCCAGACCGGGGCAATAGACCTAAAAAGCAAGAGCGAATTCATCAAGGAAAAACTGGAGCAACTGTATTAAATTAAGCTGCATTAAAAGCAGAATCACTCTTCCTGCCGCACAACATGGGCTAAAATAAGGCTTCCGGCAAAGAAGAATCCTCCCATACCAAAGAGGATTATATAGAAGAGAATAAACTCATTCTTAGCCCTGCAAACCACAGGATTGTCCGGCTTGCACCATACGGTAACATTGGACTTATTAAAGAAGGAAGAAACGCTTATCTGGCTCTGGTAAGGCTGGCCGTCAACCGTATATTCTAAGTCCGCGTAATAGCTCCGGCTCTTTCCGCCAGACACGCAGCGGGCTCCAGTAACAAGCGCCTCCGTCCTTACAAGAGACTTTATGGAAATCCTGTCGTATGCAAGAATACAGCCCCCAATTATTACAAGCACAAGGCCAATAGCCGCAAAAATCCTGGAAAGGGTAAAAGCACTGCCTCCCGAAGCTGAATTGGCGACCCCAGAATCCCCAAGATCCCCAGAATCCCTAACATTCATCTGCCCGTCAAGCTCAGCAGAAAAATCAGCACCTATAGACATTCCCAGAGACTTTTTCTTTATCATCACAATGCCAAGGATAATGAATGTAAAAGCAAAAATAAAGCAGAAAGCAAGCATGGCAATAGAAAAAACAGGATTGTAGTCCACAGGATTGCTACCCCCGCCAGCCAGCTTATCCTTGATTGCATACAAAGGAATTTCAAGAGAAAAAAGCCCAATAAGAAGAAAAATAACGCCAATACGAATCCCCTTAGCTTCCTTACCCTTGGATTCGTCCCTATTGGAAAGATAAACGTGAAAAATAGCAAATACAAAGCCAGCAAATATTAAAAGCCCAAGTACAATAAAAACCTTGGCCATGGTCAAACCTGCACTGTCCTTGGTAACAAAGTAGTCATCAGGATCGCCGGGGTTCACCATAACAGTAACCTCTTCGCCCTCGCTAAACTTTGGCGGGTAGGAGGCATGGTCACTTTCCTGCCTAAAAATCTTACCGCCAAAACTGTACTCAAAAACCGGAGTATACAGGTGCCCGTTATTGCCGTCCCGTTCAAGCATTTGCAAAACCACGCCCGAAACTTCTTCCGTACAGCGCTCCGCACGCTTCTTGTTGGACCAGACAATACTCAGGCCGAATATCAAAAAGAAAAGCCCCACTGCCGCAGGAATAAGAAAGAACAAGGGGTATTTTTTTGTGTCAATCTCTTTTTCCATTCTCATAAAAACAGTATAAGGGGTAAGTTTAGATATTGGCAAGAAGAAAAAACTGCAAAAGCTATAAACTTTATAAAGGCGTATAATTTTACAGACGGTATTTTAAATCATACTCTTTTGGACGGTAACCTTTAACGCTCTACCATATAGTTCCTTGGCTAAAACCGGCTGCTAGTGCCAAATCGTCACCCGCTTTCCAGGGCTACGCGCCTCACGCGCTCCGGCCCGCCGTTCGGCGGTCTTGCCTTGAGGCAACCCTTACAATCGGGCGTAGGACTATCCGGCCTCATTTGCAGCCCAAAGCCTTGCAAAAGAACGGTATATAACATAATATAATGCATATTCTGTCTACCTAAATATGCATATAAAATTACAAACCCCAACCGGCTATAAAAAACTCCACCCCTTCATCTGTTTATCATCTGGTTACAAGCAATCAATCTTCTTTCTGCCTTTAGCCGCATCTTCCGCTTGGTGTTTTTTAAGCACATCTGGATGCTCCTTGTAGAATTCCACCCCGTGTTCATCAAGAGCCTGCTTTTTGACTATAAGCTCAGCATTCACCTTTGCAATCCTTGAATAAAGCTCCATAAAAGAAGTTATCTCATTTTCAGAGCCACCCAGGGCATCAGCCTTTACAAAGTTCTTGCTGTCATTACGCCAGTTTTCCTCGTCCCTTGCAGTCCAGCCCTGAATAGCCCCCTTGGCAAGAGTATGGATTTTTTCCGCATCCGTAACCTCGTACCACTTTTTTCCGGACCAGTCTTCAATAGCCGCCCTGAACTTCTTGTCGCTCACAGGAAGCCTTACCGTAAAGACATTCAGCTCATCACACTTATTTATAGAAGAAAATGACTCCCCTCCAACAAAAGGAGCCGCCTGTTGGGAATCAAGAAACTCATCGCGGCTGAAAGCATCCTTAAACTTATAGCGGTATTCGCCGCCCCACACTCCCTGGCTAAGAGCCTCCCTCTTTCGCATAGTCGTAACAGGAAAAACCATAACCTGGGTAAGCTTAAAAAACGGAGGCAGCACAGAGTTCATCACTTCCATAACCTTCTCCCGGGGAATATCCTCGTACAAAAGGCAGGATGCAACTTCCTCGTAAGACGGAATTCCAAGCCCCATGGCTGAACAGAATTCAATACGCGGCAGAGGGTTAAAGCCAGAGGAATAGACAAAAGGCAGGCCGCTCCGCAAAATAGCCTTGTGGAAAATTTCGACCTGGGAAAGATAAGCGGTAAATTCCCCGCCAAAAGCCCTTGTAAAATAGAAGACAACCCTGTACAAAACAGGAATATTGCTCTCAGGATATACTTTAGGCCTTACAACTGTCTTATTTTGTAGACTGCTTAAGAAAAATTCTTCCGAGTTTATTTCGTATACGTCTACTTTATTATTACAAACTCCGCAAGGATGGCTACAGGAATGTTGGCACCTTGCTGTAAGCACGTGTTCAAAAGACTTCTGCCATTCCCTTTTATAGAAATTCTTTGCAGGACCAAGGCTAACTCCGTCCCAAGGAAGCTCTTCTTCTGTGTCCCAGTTCCTAAAAATCCAGCCCTTCACGTCCCATCCTGCAGCTGCAAAAGCTTCATCCCACAATGGCATATTCTGCCTAAGATGCTCATCCCAAGCGTCAAGGCGCACTCCCTTTTTAAAGGCTTCAAGAATCAAGGGGCCTACCCGCTCGTCTCCACGGCTTAAGAGTCCTTCAAGAATTGTAGCATCAAAATTATGCCTTCCCATCTTGAATTTTCCCCTAGGTAGCCGCTTAAAAATATAGTCAATCTTCTTTTCCGCTTTTTTAGGGTCTATCTGTCTTACCCACTGGTAAGGAGTGTGTGGCTTTGGAATAAAGACACCAACGTTCACATTGCACTGGATTCTGGTACGGGCCTGTATGTCAAGCAAAAAATCTGCAATAGCACGCTCTTCGCTACCTTCAAGCCCCGCTTCGTATTCATCTCCCCCAGAACTGTCGGTAAAATAGTCGCCCAAAGGAAGCCCCACCATAAAATAGAATTTTGCACTGCTCCAGCCCTTGGCCTTTGCTTCCCGGATAATTTCTTCAAGGTGGGTTGAATACACTTCTTTGTTAAGGCTAAGCTGCCACATTTCATCGGGTGTTTCCACCGCAAAAGTAAGTCCGCTTCTTCTTACCGTGGAAATCTTTTCCAAGACCGGCAGGGACATGCTGTTTACTTTTAGCGATGGCAGCTGGAAAGACACGTTGTAGCCCTTGTAGCGATCATTAAGAATGTCTAACAGACGGCCAATGTCAGGAAAGTCCGCAGAGCTTAACGAATTAAGGCTAATTTCACGGTAGCCGGCATCAAAAACAAGACTGTCTGTTTCGTCAATTATGTATTTTAAATTCTTTACCCTGGAAGGCCTGTAGTAAATTCCTGCATGGCAGAAGCGGCAGCCGTTTGGACAGCCCCTCATAATCTCCACCACCCCATGATCCTGGACAGGTTTTACCATTGGCAAAGGAAAAACAGCAGGCACAGCTTCCACCTTGCCAAAGTTTTCCTGTACCGCCCGCCTTGTAACCTTACCTTTTGAATGCAACTGTTCCCTTGTCCACATAAAGGGCTTGGATTTTATTAGCTTAAGCATTTCACTTCTGGACGCACCATTTTTCTTAAGCAGGGCAAGTTCTTCTATCAGCTCAAAAAGGCCAGCCTCCGCTTCACCAATCATAAATGCGTCAACAAAATCGCTCAGGGGAGCCGGATTTGTTACACCGCAGCCACCAGCAAGAACAATCGGGTCACAATCCCCCCTTTCGGAAGCCAAAAGCGGCACTTTTCCGTTTTCAAGCACTGCAAGAAGCTCGGTTGCTCCAAGCTCATATCCTATTGAAAAAGCCAGTACATCCGTAGAGCAAAGAGGCATTCCTGTTCCCAAGGTATAAAGGGGCGTATCTGTTTCCTTAAGAAGCTGTTCAAAGTCGGTGTCTGGCGCAAAGACAAGTTCAGCGCGAATATTTTCAGATTTATTCAATCCGTTGCAGATGATTTTTATTGCCATGTTGGACATGCCAATTTCGTACAAATCAGGGAATGCAACCGCAACGTTAAACAAGGAATCATTTTTTACGTGAGGCTTTATAAGGCTGCCGTACTCTCCCCCCAAATAGCGGGAAGGAGACTGCACGGTATTCAGTTTTGAACCAAATTTTTCTAAGGCGTTTACTAAAATCATGTCGCTGTAACAGTAAAATCCAGTCTGCGGGAATTAATACTCATCAGAATGCCAATGGCCGCCATGTTTGTAATAAGGGCTGAACCACCGTAAGAAAGGAACGGCAGAGGAATTCCTGTGATGGGCATTATTCCCATTACCATGCCAACATTTACAATAAAATGGAAGAAAATCATGCCCAAAATGCCGGCGCTAATAAAGAAACCGTATGTGTTCGTAGTTGTCTTAAGAACATGGATTATGCGCACCATGATTATAAAGAAGGCCGCAAAGAGAAACATTCCTCCAATAAAACCGGACTCTTCAGACATAATGCTGAATATAAAGTCCGTCTTTTGTTCAGGCAAGAAGCCACGGTGGCTCTGAATTCCGTCCAAGAAGCCCTGCCCCCAGAATCCACCGGAACCAATCGCCGTCATGGACTGAATGATGTTCCAGCCTGAATCGCGTGGGTCGCAGTATGGGTCCATAAAGATGATAAGGCGCATCATCTGGTAAGGCTTAAGAACCTTTCCCGCCATAGTAGCAAGCACCAGAGAAACCATAAGGACACCAAAGATAATGGAAATCCAGTAATAGTAGCGCTTCTTGAATACAATCTGTCCGAGCGCACCAACAATGGTGATGATAGCCGTACAGAAGACCATCAGTATGCGGAATTTCATGTTCGTTATTATGTTGATGAAAGGAACCGACTTCCTTAGGATTTTCTCTTGGTAAGCAGGAAGCACAGTAAGTATTACCGTAAGGAATCCGGCCACAAGTATTATGACTATATAGCGCAAGGGAATGTTTGCCATAAAGCACATAAAGAGGAAAACCGGTATAAATACACTCGCTGTTCCCAAATCCGGCTGCAGAAGGATAAGGCCCACCGGTACGAACATAAGTATAGCCGCCTTTAAAAAGCGCACAAGAGCCTGCTCCTTGGAAGAACGCTTAAGGTATCTTGCAAGGTACATTATGAAAAGCACCTTACAGAATTCAGAAGGCTGAATTCCAAGTCCGCCAAGACCTATCCAGCTTTTTGCACCTTTTACGGTCTTTCCGAAAAGCCTTACGTAAAGAAGAATTACAATCATGACCACATAGCCCGCCAAGGCATAGCGCTCATACTTTCTGTAGTCAAGCATTGCCAGAAGGCACATAAGGGCAAAGCCTATTGACACCCAGGCAATCTGTCTCTTGTATTCATAGGAAACAAGAACCCCGTCCGAATTAACCCCGGCGGAATACAGGAAGAGAATACCCAGCACGCCTAAAAAGACGACGCAAATCATCAGTAGATAATCAAACGTTTCTAAAACCTTCAGTTTCATTATTCGGCCCTTCCCCTGTTCTTTGGAACATACTCAAAGCCAAGAGTTTTCAAAGCCTCTTCGTAAGTCTGGTTTCTGAATATACCCTGGATTATGATGTTTGTGGCATAGGGTGCCCACCACTCCCATTCGTTCACAGCCTCTACGATTGTTGCGACTACAACCTGCTCCTCAACCGGTGCGTTAAAAGGCGCATAGGCTATCATCCATGAGTGCCAGTGACGCTTGTCGTTAGAATATTTGTACTTGTCAAGCTCAGCTGTACCTGTTTTTCCCGCCAACTGAACGTATCTGTTTGTCAAAGGAATTTGTGCGGAACCGTTGGTTATTACATAGCGCAAATCATACTGCACCTGGCGCCAAACGTTCTTTTCGATAGTTGACTCATGAAGGATTTCCCTTTCTACAACTTTCTCAACCTCATCGGTAACGGGATTGCGTATTTCCTTAAGCAAGTGGGGTTTGTATATGATACCGCTGTTGCAAACCATGGCCATCATATCCGCAACATGCAGAGGGGTTACAAGTGTGTCTCCCTGTCCAATTGAAATGTTTATCGTATCACCGTCGTACCAGTTCTGCCTCCAGCGACGCTGCTTCCATTCAGGAGTTGGAACAAAGCCCGATGACTGGGACGGCAAGTCAATCTCAAGGCTCTGGCCAAAGCCGAATTCCTTGGCATAATAGGCAATTTTGTTTACGCCCAAATGCTCAAGTCCGACCACCCAATAATAAACGTCACATGAATGGGCCAAACCACCCTTCAAGTCAAGCAAACCGTGACCCGCTAGGTTGTGGCAGTGGTAAACTCTGTCACCTATTTCTATTTTTCCAGCGCAGCGTATATACCTGTCAGGAGGGAAAGCCCTCTCGCTCAGGACAGCTGTGGTCATAATAGTCTTAAATGTAGAAGCAGGAGGATAAGTCGCGTTTACAGCCCTGTTCAGCATAGGAGAGTTTGGGCTTGTCGTAAGGCGGTTGTATTCTGCCGCATATTCATCAGTAGAGAAAATATTCGCGTTGTAATATGGATAGGAAACCATGGCAAGGATTTCACCGTTGGAAGGACGGAGTACAACTACAGCTCCAACACGCTGGCCGAGTGTTTTTTCAGCCAGCTCCTGAATCCTGTTGTCTATAGTAAGGACAAGCTTTTTTCCTGTCTGTGGAGGAGTAATCTGTGGTGCTGAACCCAAAATGCGTCCGCGGGCATCCTTAGTGCGAACCTCAAGGCCTTCTTTTCCCTGAAGGTAGCTGTCATACTGGCGTTCAATACCTGCCTTGCCGATGACGGAGTTCTTTTTGTAGCCCTCATTGTACATGCGCTTGTACTCGTCTTCGGTTATGTTGCCAACATAGCCAAGTATATGGCTTATGGAGCCCATGTTTACATAAGTGCGCACGGGCTTGTTTCGCCAGGAGACACCTGGAAGTTCCGTTATGTTTTCTGCAATGTTGCTTATAACGTCAAAAGAAACATTTGTCTTTATTTCATAGGAAGAATAGTCTCTTTTCTTTATCTTTGCGTCAATCGACTTGCGGGGAACACCAATGTAACCTGCAAGACGCGTAATAACAGTGTCATAAAGCTCCGGGGGAATTTCTCCAGGAACCACGTTAACAGCAAAAGAGTCGGAATTGCTTGCAAGAGGAATCATGGCCTCCCGCTCGTAAATCTCACCGCGCTGAGCCGGTATAACAGTCTCCTGCTTTGAAATACGCTCGGAACGGTCCTTGTAGCGGTAGCTTTCAATTATCTGAAGAGAAAACAGCTTTAAAACATAAATGACAAAAATCACCTCAATAAAAGCTGTCAGAAAGACAATTTTTATGTTTTTTTTGGTAGAATCATCGCCTATGTTCTGGAACTCATTATTCTGCATTAAATTACATTCTCCGGATTCAACACAACCAAATTTCTGAATATTCCAAGAATCTTAAACATCACCGGCGTAAGGATGGTATTTGCACAAAGCTCAAAGAGGAACATTGCGGAAAAAGGATTGTAAGGCATAACGGATGACGGGAACAAAAAGGCAACAAACAGAATCAAGAAGCACTTTATGATTGTTGCGCAGAATCCAAGAACGGCAGGTATTATAATTCCTTCCGTGTTGAATGTCTTTGTGAAAACACCGCCAAGGTATCCAAGCACGGTCCTGAACAGACAGTTAAGCCCCATGGGAGCAGCGCTAAGAAAATCGATGAAGAGGCCGGAAATGAACCCTGTGCTTTCTCCGACGACACGACCGTTGTGCAGAGAAAAATAAAGCACACATATCAGGCTCAAGTCAGGAACGGCCCTCAAAAAAGCTATGTTGGAAAGTATGGCCGATTCTATCAAAGCACAGCAAAGCAAGATAACGGCGCTTATTGAAATTGATTTAATCATTGCCTTCTTCCTTCACCCCGACAGGAGTTGCCACCGCTTCACTCAAGGTGTTCTGATCCACTACAAGAACATTCTCCAGGCGCGGAAAATCAATTATAGGCTCCAGCTCAATGTCCAGGGAGTTGTCATAGTCGAGGACGGTTATCTTTGAAATACGACCTACAGGAACGTTGCTGATGTAATTCCCGTTTTCACCAGAAGTTACAACCACGTCACCTTCGTGCAAGTCGGCATAGGCACTTTTTCTTATGTATCCCATGCTAAGTGGCAGGTCAGAAAAGCCAGAGCCTTTTGTTATACCCAAGTCCCTGCTCGTCTGTACCCTTGTGGAAATATTGAACTGAGAATCATATATAGGTATTATAAGGCTTGTCCCGATTCCAACGGTTACAATTTTACCCACAACACCAATGTTTCCATTCTGAATGGCAATAACAGGCATTCCTTTTTTTATGCCGTTTCTGGCACCCTTGTTAATAGTAATGCCAGAATAAAGGCTGTCTGGATCGTGACCAATTATTTGCGCAGGGATATTCTTGTAAGAGAGATCCTTTGAAAAGTTCAACTGTTCCCTAAGACGGTCGTTTTCCCGGCGAATTTCCGTATTGCTTCTCTGAAGGTATTCATAGTCCTTAAGCTTTTCCTTAAGGGCCTGATATTCCTTCTTCATCTGCGTCATGTCCTTGATTGACGTAAAGGCATTAGACACTCCATCAGAAAGGAAACTAACACCCTTCTGCATCGTGCTCATTATTGAAAAGCCAATCTTGCCAAAATCAACAAGGAAGCCACCCGCAGAAAAACTGAGCATAACTCCGCTGGTCAAAATCATGACAACAAGAAGAATTTCGCTAAGCTTTAAACGAAAAGGCGTTCTTATTTTCATAATTTCTAGCTGTTAAGGTTGTCGTATACTGAACGGCTGGAAGACATATCCTTGAACAGTTCAAAGGCCTGGCCCGCACCTACAGCCACGCATTCTAGAGGCTTTTCTACGAGGATAACGGGCACACCTGTCTCCCTAGAGATAAGCTTCTGCAAGCCTTTAAGCATGGAGCCACCACCTGTCATTACCAAGCCGCGCTCAATGATATCAGCGTTAAGCTCTGGCGGTGTGCGTCCAAGAGTCTTCTTTATTTCTTCAATAATCTTGGTAACAGGTTCCTTAAGGGCCTCGCGAACTTCTACAGAATCAACTTCAAGACGGCGTGGAAGACCGGTAATTGCATCTGTACCCTTTATTTCCATCTTTTCTATGTTCTTATCAGCAGATGCGTTTCCAATTTCTATCTTAAGGCGTTCTGCTGTCTGCTGACCAATGATAAGGTTGTGGACCTGGCGAACATGCTTGATGATTGCCTCGTCAAATTCATTTCCACCTGTGCGGATTGAGCTTGTGATTACCATGCCACCCAAAGAAATAACAGAAACTTCGGTTGTACCGCCACCAATGTCGCAAACCATGTGACCGGCTGGCTCATAAATCGGAATCTGGGCACCAATTGCAGCAGCAAGGCTTTCTTCTATAACTTCAACTTCCTTTGCACCTGCACGGAGGGCTGCGGCCATAACGGCATCGCGTTCAACCTGGGTGATGCAAGAAGGAATACCAATCTTCATTCTTGTTGACTTAAAGAGATGGTGGCGAGGAACAATCTTGGAGATAAAGTATTTTATCATTTTCTCCGTAGAATCGCTGTCGGAAATAACACCGTCTGCCAACGGCCTGATTGCAACAATGTTGCCTGGTGTCTTCCAAAGCATGCGCTTAGCCTCGGCACCTACGGCCACAACGCGTCCTGTACCCTTTTCAACGGCAACAACGGAAGGTTCGTCAATAACAATTCCCTGTCCGCGGACATAAATCAAAGTATTACAGGTACCAAGATCAATACCTATATCAGTTGTAAAAGTATCCAAAAATCCCATTTATAAATTTCCTCCCGGAATCTATTTACCATTATAATGCAATAATTTTTATGATGCTACAAAGTTTATCACAAATCGGACATTTTTTTCAATGCCCCTTCGTGATTAGGCTGAATTCTTAAAACCCGCCGCCACTGGGCACGAGCCTTAGCACTATCCCCCTGTTTCTCATATAATACACCAAGACCGTAATGCGCGTCAGCAGAATTTTCGTTTTTTTGCAAAATTGAGCGAAATTCTTTTTCTGCGTCTTCAAGTTCATTCTCTTCAACAAAAATTTCCCCAAGCAGGAAGGAAGTGCGCAAAATCAGGTCTTCGTTTTTAGTAAGGTCCCTTACGCGGAACAAATAGGCCTTTGCATTGGCCATGTTGCCGATTTTATAGTACTGTTCCGCAATGGAAAGAAGCAGCGTGTCTGACTCGCGGACAAGAAGTGCCTCTCCGAAAGCCTCAATGCTCTTTTGCGTTTCTCCAAGAGCCGCATAAGAAAGTCCAAGGCATTCTGCAATATCATCAGAGTCATATCCGTCTTCCTGAGCCAAAAGCAGGTATTTTATGGCAAGATCCGCATAATACTGGTAATTTGATGAAATGTCCTTGTAGAAATAACACCTTCCAAGCATATACTCAAGCTGTCCCTTATTTTCAGGCCCAGACTTTTGCAATGCGATGCGGAGGCTTTTGAGGGCATCTTTAAGATAGGCTTCGGTTACAGAATTATCCGTCTGGGAAACTGCAAGAAAGAAGGAACTGTACCCATGAAACATCCTTGCAGTGGTATTCAGGGGCTTGTCTGCCAGGATGGCTGTAGAAATTTCATAAACTTTTTGGTAATCGTATTTTGCCCAGTTGTCTTCCAGGGCAGCTATTGAATTTGAATTATGAATTTTAGAATTAATGAATCGGTATGCTAATACGCACAGGGCTGTAATGGCTACAACAATAGAAACATAAATGCATATACGAATGACAAATTTGTTCTTTTGCCGCTCAATGTTTGCCTTTCTATTGTGCACCCACCGCATATTTTCTCCACCCATAAAAAAAAAGGATACAGTAAGCCGGGTTCTGGTACGCAGAAAGAATGTGTCGCCACATCCCTTCCCGCTTGGCCATCTATCCGCAACGGCAGTTACCCGCCGCCTCCAGCGATCTACCCGCGGTATAAGTCCGGAAAACCAAACCGCATACTTGATCTTGCTCCTGATGAGGTTTACTTATGCCGTATTTGTTGCCAACTACGCGGTAGGCTCTTACCCTGCCTTTTCACCCTTACCCTTTTGGGGCGGTTATTTTCTGAAGCACTTTCTGTCAGCCGCAGTGCTTTACAATGTACAAGACATTGCAGCTTACTGTTGCTGCCCGGTTATTACCCGGCATCTTTTCCGGCGGAGCCCGGACTTTGCCTCACGAATTCTGACTGTCATAAGCCATATCCGCGCGACCAAATATCCTTTACAATTTACTCGTCATAATCCATAGAGGACTTTTCGTCGTCTCCCCTATCTTCTCCATCACCATCAGAATCCAAATCCAAACCTTCCTGATCTTCATCAAGCAAGTCTTCATCATCCAAATCTGCAAGGCTTCCAGCTTCATCCATAGAGAAGAATGTTGACTCAACTCCTTCGTCCTCTTCGTAACGGAGAATTCTGCTGCAATAAGGACAGAAAAGAATCTTGTCGCCGCGGTGAACCTCATTTGCAAACTGAGCAGGCAAAATCATGTGGCATCCGTCACAAACGTTTCCGCGCACAGGAACGATACCCTTGCGGTTGCGAAGGATAATTCTTTGGAATTTAAAGAGAATTTCTGGCTCGATTCCTTCTGAATGCTTAGCTTCCTGCTTTTCCAAATCGCCAAGCTGAGACTTGTAGGAATTCATTTCCTGATCAATGCTGGCCTTTGATTCCTCAACGTCCTTTTCAGTAGCCTTAATGAGCTCTTCTTCGCTGTCAAGGTTTTCTTTCTGCTCAGCAAGGATTTTTTCTTCCTTTGCCAATTCCTTGCGCAAAGAATTCTCCCTGTTCTGAGCTTCCTTTATCTGATTGCTCAAGATATCGTATTCACGGTGGGTGTCAATTGAATCCATGTTCTTTTCGCCAGCCTCACGGTCTTTTACAGCCTCGTCAAGCTCCAGCTTCAAGGCCGTAACCTTGGCTTTTTCGGATTCATACTCCGCATTTTTCTCGATATATTCTTTTTTGAACTGTTCAAGACTTTCCGTACTGCCTACAAGTGATTTAGGCAACTCTTCCATCTTTGATTCAATATCATACTTTTCAACAAGCACCTGCTGCAAAGATTCCAGTTTGTCCAGTATCTCGGATATTTGCATTGTCAACAACCCCTTACGCTTAAGTTCTAAAAATATATAGCATTTTTTCCGTTATGTCTACTACATACAGGGCAACCTCTAAAAATTACGCTTCCCAAAGGCTGCCTTGCAAATAAAAATCAAGTATCGATGTAATCCCTAAGGCCAGAAGCCCTTCTTGGATGTCTAAGCCGGCGCAAGGCCTTTGCCTCGATCTGGCGGATTCTTTCCCTTGTAACCTCAAAGTAAAGACCCACTTCTTCCAGCGTTAGTGAATATCCGTCATCCAAACCAAACCTCATCTTTAGGACTTCCTGCTCCCTCTTTGGCAAGGTACTAAGCACATCCTTAAGCTTTTCCTGAAGCAGCTTGTAAGAAGTCTGGATTGCAGGATTTTCCACTTCCTTGTCCTCGATAAAGTCGCCCAAAGAACTGTCCTCTTCCTCGCCGATAGGTGTTTCAAGAGAAATAGGCTCTCGCGCAACGTTCTTAACCTGCTTTACGCGGGTTACTGGCCAAGAAAGCTGTTCTGCAATCTCCTCGTCTGTTGGTTCGCGGCCAAGTTTCTGAACAAGCTGGCGGCTTTCACGGACAACCTTGTTAATCTGCTCAATCATGTGGACAGGAACCCTTATTGTACGGGCCTGGTCTGAAATTGAGCGGGTTATGGCCTGGCGGATCCACCACGTTGCGTATGTTGAAAACTTGTAGCCTTTGCGGTACTCAAACTTTTCAACGGCTTTTATAAGACCAATGTTGCCTTCCTGAATAAGATCAAACAACTGAAGGCCACGGTTGGTGTACTTCTTTGCAATGGAAACGACAAGACGCAGGTTTGCCTTGATCAGACGGTTCTTTGCCTGCTCAATCATAACCTTTCCGCGGTTTATTTCCTTGGTTTTCTGCCTAATTTCGTCAACACTGTTCTCAAATTCGTATTCAAGACGGTGCTTCTTTCTTTCTATCTGCTGAATTCCGGTATAGACTTCGCGGATTTTGTCAGAGCTCATGCCCAGCTCGCGCTCAAGCTTTACGCTTTCCGAATGAGTTGCCAAGCGGCGGCCAATTGAACGCAACCCAGAAAGATCTGGAATGCGAACCTGCTTCATCAGCTTTTCCTGGTCGCGGTTGTAGTCAGAGATTTTTTTGTCGGCATCAATGAATTTTGCACTAAAGCGGTCAATTTCCTCTGCCTGAATGTCTATCTTCTGAAGCTCTGGAATTATCTTGTTCCTAAGTTCAAACAGATCATCATTCTGAAATATATCGAGTGACTGGTCGTTGTCATTGAGCTTCTTCTTAAGCACCATGTACTGCTTCATTATGCTGTTCTTCTCGGAGTAGATGGGCTTAAGTATGTGGCCGTAAAAAGTCTTGAGGCGTCTTTTTTCTGCCATTATTTCGTTGAGTTCCTTACGGTTCTTGCCCTGCTCGCGGTGTTCCTTGTCTTTGGTAAAGGCTTTCTGAGCAATGGAATAGAACTCCGGAACCATAAGGCCGGAATTCTTAATCACATTCTTGATTATATTCTGGCCGTCTTCCATCTTTTTGGAGTATATCTTTTCCTCGTCAGCAGTAAGGAGGCGTTCTTTTCCTATTTCGCGAAGGTAAAGGCGTATGGGGTCATCTATGCTGGATTCCTTGTCCCCGCCAACAAGACGGTGCTTGGCAAGGTCGTCGCCCTTCAGGTCGTCTTCAACAGCAATTTCTGCGGCGGAAATGTCCTCTGCCTCGCCCACGCCTACTTCAGAACCGTCTCCGTCAACATCGTCATCAAGCTCCTCATCATCAAGGATGTTGCCCGTCTCTTCCATGAACTGGATGTTGTTCTTGTTCAAAAGCTGAAGCACGGCCTCCATCTTTGGCGAATTCACAAATTCCATCGTAAGGATTTCCGTGATTTCATCCCAAGAAACAACCTGCTTCTTGCGCGCATATTCCAACAACTGCTGAACCTGGGGCTCAAGAGCTTCTTCACCGTCAGAATCAACGTCATCGGACAAGGTTTCATCCTTCACTTCTACTTCATTCTCAGGCTTTTGGCGGGACTGGGATTTCTGAGACTTCTGAGACTTGTGCTCTTTCTGCGGCTTTTCGCTGCTTTTAGCAGAATCTGTATCCTTTGCAGACACAGACGCTTCCTTTTTCTTGGATTTTTCTTCAGTCTGAGCCTTTTTAGAAGAATCTGCAGAAGAGGCTTTCTTTGACTTTACACCCTCCGCTTTTTTTGCGGGAGCTTTTGAGGCAGATTTTGCGGATGTTTTTTTAGTGCTTTCAACTTTTTCTTTTTTAGAAGATGTATTCTTAGAAGAGGATTTCTGATCCATGTTTTACCTTAACTTATCCTTTTAAAGATGTTATCTTTTTAAAGATACTATCTGTTTATCCAATTCCATTTTTTCGGAAAGAAGCTCCTTAAGCGAATCCTTGTCATCCGGCAAGGAACTGCGCTCTAGCTCCCGTATTCTTCCTACGAGAACGCTTCTCTTTTGCTCAAGGGAATTCTTTTTTAGCAGCCGTATGCTGTCCGTGACTGATTTTTCGACCTTTTCCGATGTAAATTCATTTGCCGATTGAATAATCAGGCTTCTAAGACTGTCGTCGCCACACCTGTTCAGTATACTGCTTACCGAAAACGAACCGCTCCTTAAACATTCCTCCATAACGGAGAACAATTTTATAGCCCAAGGGTCTTCAAGGTCCTGAACCGAGATTTCATCACGCATTTTCTGGAAAAGGCTGGCATCGTCAGTTACGGCTGTTAAGACAGCACGCAGTTCGGCATTAAGTTTTATAGTAGGAAACTCTGCCCTATTCTCCTGCACCGTATTCACATTTCTTTTAAAGCGTTGTGAAAGTTGCTCCCGGTTGTAAAAGTCCTTTCTGGCGGCCTCCTGGTCTATATCGTATGTCTGGCACAATTGCTCAAGACACGCGTTTTTCTGCACGTCCGACTGCAAGGCATCTATGTACGCAAAGAAAACAAGGGAAGCTTTCGCTTTTCCTTCAGGGTTGTCTTTGGGGTAGACTTCTTGCAGTTTAGATAACAGATAATCATTATCTAATATAGCGCAATCCACCTCGTTTGTCAAGTATTCTTTGCCGAAATTCAGCATAATTTCAGCAGGATCTTTTCCGCCCTCAAGCCTTATGATTTTTACCGTAAGCGAATGTCGGCGGCACATCAATATGGCCTTTTTGGTAGCATTCTGACCGGCACCGTCGCTGTCAAAGGAAAGGTAAACCGTATCAACGAAAGGCTTAACAAGGGCAACCTGCTCTTCCGTAAGGGCTGTTCCCAGTGGTGCAACCGCATAATTTATTCCGCACTGGTGGTAGGCAATGCAGTCCATGTAGCCCTCGCAAAGAATCACCTTTTTATTTTCGCGGATGGCCTGCTTTGCAAAGTTAAAGGCGTAAAGAGTATTTCCTTTTTTGTACTGAATCAAATCCCCGGAATTCAGGTACTTTGGGGACTTGTCCTTGTCACCGCGCAAAAAACGGCCGCCCATGGCAACAACATCACCCTTGCGGTCAAATATGGGAAACATGAGCCTGTCGGAAAAAAAGGCAACCTCAGGGTACTTTTTGCTAAAAAGCCCGGAATTGTTAAGGAATTCAGCGCTGTAATTCTTCTTTTCAAGAAATGAACGGAGCCACTTTCTGTCCGCAGGAGAATAGCCTATCTTGAATTTCTCCAGGGTTTCATTGGTAAGGCCACGCTTTGTTATATAGTCCCTGGCAAACCGCCCCGCCTCCGTTTCCATAAGCATATAATGGAATGTCGTGGCAACGCGGGAATACAAATCGATATACTCGTTTCTAAGCTTTGTCTTGGAATCATCCTTATGTTCAGGGCCACCCCCTTCCGAATAATGCAGCTCCACCCCAGCCTTCTTGGCAAGGAATTCCACCGACTCTGGAAAGGAAAGCTTTTCCATCTCCTGAATGAACTTAAAGGCAGTACCGCTTGCATGGCAACCAAAACAGTAATAAAACTTTTTGTCCGGGGAAACACTGAATGAAGGAGTTTTTTCGTTGTGGAAGGGACAGCAGCCCCACCAGTCATTGCCCCGCTGAGTAAGAGGAACGTATTCTCCTATCAGGCGCACAATGTCCGTTCTTGAGGAGACTTCATCTATTGATTCCTGGGTTATGCTGGCCATTAGTCTTTTAGCCCTGCACAGCCTATCTTTTTGTGTAGAGAACCTGAGCCGCTTTGTTGTGCTCGCTCAAGGTACGGCTGAACGTGTGGGTCCCCTTGTCCGGATCGTTAAGCACAAAATAGAAGTATTCATTTTCCTCTGGAGAAGCAGCTGCTGAAAGGGAAACTGTTCCAGGGTTTGAAATTGGTCCCGGCGGAAGTCCCGCATACTTGTATGTATTGTAAGGGCTGTCTATCTCCAAATCAGCATAAAAAATTCTCTTGGGATGGGGCTTATGCTGAATTTCTGTAATCACGTATTCAACGGTGGCACAGGATTCAAGGCCTATGTTGTTTTTAAGGCGGTTAGTAAACACACCAGCAATAGACGGAGCCTCGGATGCAACCCGGTATTCCCTTTCCACAATGGAAGCAAGCGTTATGATTTTAAATATCTCATCAGCGGTCTTTCCTTCAAATCCGCTTATAGAAGCTGTCTTTTCAAAGAAATTGTCCGCCATCTGGCAAAGAATTCCGTCCGCATCCATTTCCTTGTTAAAGTAGTATGTATCCGGGAAAAGATAGCCCTCGAAAGATGAGGCCGGAATATTGTATTTCTTAAGAAGCTCGGCAGAATGGCTTGATTCAAGGAATTCTTCTTTTGTACAGATTCCGCTCTGGGCAACAAGGGCAGCAGTCTTTGTAAGCGTAAGGCCTTCAGGAATGCTAACAACCGCATATTCAGGGGTACCTGTTTGCACAAGCTCATAGACTTCCCTTAGTGGCATAGTGTTCTTTACGGTATAAGTTCCGCTCCTAAGGTTAAAGGCCTTGCTCCTGTCAAAGAGGTTAAAGCGTGCGGCATAGTAAAAAGCCTTTGACGAACGGATCATGCCCTTTTTCTTAAGCTCGGAAGCCACCTGTCCAACCGTTGTTCCCGAATGAATTTTTAGCTCGCAGGAAAGCTCTTTTGAAGCATCACGAGTTACGGGGCCTGCCGAATAGATGCAAACGGAAACAGCCGTAAGCACAACAAGGGCCAGAACCGCAAAAAACCAGCACAGAATAACCACTGCAAGCGGTATTTTTTTTTGTGATGATGATTTTTTTTCTTTATTTTTCATTTTTTACTGAATCCCAACGTTAGATTTCTATGTCCTGACCTTCCACCGCCAGATAAATTTCCAGCTGCTTGGAAGATGAATATTCTTCATACCAGCGGGCTGCCTGCAGGACGGAATATATTTTTTTGTCGCTGTAAGTAGGCTCGTGATGAAAGAGGAAAAGTTTCTTTACATTCCATGTATTCGCAAAGTCTACGGCATAGCAGAATATGTTGTGCCCCCAGTTTGCCTTTGCAATGGCCTCGTCCCCTGTATACTGGCTGTCCAGGATAAGCACGTCGGCATTTTCAAAGAAATGGTTCTTGGCAATGTTCTTGTCGTAGTCGGACGGCTCAAGTTCAACGTCTGTGGCATAGATGAATTTCTTTCCGTTTTCCTCAAATGAATAGGAATAGGAATTACCAGGATGCTTCATCTTTTTTGTGTTGATTTTTATGCCGCCAATTTCAAAAGGCTCACCCTCTTTTATAAGATGGAAGCGGAACTGCTTGCCAACCTTTTCCCACTCGCCGTTTCTTGGAAAGTAAGGCAGCCTGTTCTGGTTTGCAAGTATGCGTTCTGCAGCTGGAAATGTTGAATAAAAGTCAATTGTTGCATTAGGATTAAAAATCGGTCCAAAAAAAGGAATGCCCTGTATATGATCCCAGTGGAAGTGAGACATAAGGATATTGTAGTGATTGTCTGGAGATGGCGTTCCGTTTACTGCAAATTCGCGAAGTCCAGAACCGCAGTCCAATATAAATCTTGTACCGTTGTTTGCAGTAACCTCAACACAGGCCGTATTGCCTCCAACCGTACCAAAGAGCCAAGGTGGAAGGGATGCTAGGAAGCGGGTACGGCTGTCTTCATCCTGAATGTCCTTTGGCGTAATGCGCTCCACAACCGCTGCTATCTTGGCCTGAACCTGTTCCGAAGTTATGGGCGTAGGCAAGGAGCCTCTGACCCCCCAAAAATGAACGTTCACTATAAAATCCCCACTATTTGCCTTTCACGTTTTAGTTATGCGTAGTTATTTCCCCGCTATCCTAATATATTAAACCATTAAGGGATTTTTAGCAACCTAAAACAATATTTTTTGCACAAAAAAAAAGCCGCAGGATTCACATTCACCTGCGGTTTCTACATCTTAAGTGATGGGGAGTGAAGGATTCGAACCTACGAAGGACGAGCCAACAGATTTACAGTCTGCCCCCTTTGACCACTCGGGAAACTCCCCATGTTCAGGAAACTCCCGAACTAAGCCGCCACAGGGACTCGAACCTTGGACCCCGAGATTACAAATCACGTGCTCTACCAACTGAGCTATAGCGGCATATCCGTTGCATTTGGCTTTCGCCATTTGCTAACTGAATGATGGTATTCTATGACAAATCATTAATCATGTCAATAGGTAATTCATTTTTTTTTGTTTTTTTTATTTTTATTTTAGTGACTCGTATAGCTCCGTATACTTCTGCGCCACCTTCTGCCAGGAATAGTTCTCGCGGACATAAGCGGCTGCATAGGAAAGCATGCTATTGAATATGTCTTTTCCTGCCCTTTCCATAATCTTTACAAGCGAATACAGAATGTCTGAAAGTTCTTCAGGCGTGTTTTCCCTGTACAAGAAACCAGTCTCCTCACTTATTATCTTGCACAAGCCACCTGTCGCATGGGCAACAGGAAGGGTTCCGTAAACCTGGGCAATAAAATCCTCAAGCCCGCATGGCTCAAAAAAGCTTGGGAAAACCGCAAAATTGCAAGCAGCAACACAAAGCCTTGAAAGAGCCCTGTCGTATCCCCTAAAGAATACACAGTCACCCTCATACTTTAGCGCAACCTGAAGGAATTCCCTTTCAAGATCCGGCAGCCCCTGACCAATGAATATAAATTTTACCGGAAGCTTCTGCTGCAAAAGCATGTCGGCGGCCTTTGCAAGCACGGCGATTCCTTTTTGCACAACAATCCGCCCGTGGAAGGCTATGTATACAGGATCTTCGTTCTTCTTCCTCTTTATGTATCCGTACTGCTCAATACCTTGAACCGCCTGTTTTTTGGAAGAAGCAAGAGAAGCGTAATGAGAAAGCAAATAGTCAAGGCACTTTTTCTTTCCTTCAAGATCCATCTTTTCTGGGCTAAAAGGATATGGCAAGAGTGACTTTGAGGTATCACAGGGATCGTAGCGGTCAGTGTCTATTCCGTTGGTTATGCCGGTTATGCCTGTCTTTAGGCGCAAGAATCCTTCCGTAAGACCGGCAGTTTCCGTCTTTCCTTCAAGGATTTCCAAGGCATATTCTGGGGAAACTGTAGTTATGGAAGCACCGCAAGCCGCAGCGGCAAGAAAAGGTTCACAGCAGCTTCCGTTCATGGCCTTCTCAAAATATGAAACCGGTATAGAGGTAATATCCACGGCATCCTGTAATGAACAGAACTGGTGGTGGTAGCCGGGGCCAGCATTGTGGATTGTAACCAGGCACTTTGTATTCTTGTAAAAGGACTTCATGGCCTTGTCGGTCCTCTTTAAATAGTCAACAAAAACGGGAACCAAAGCCGCAGGTGCATCCTGGCAATGTATTATGTCCGGTATTTCTTCCTTAGTGCATGTTGTTCCGTAGTATGCAACTGTCTTTTGAAAAAGGGAATTAAGGAACATTGCATCCTCGTGCCCCTCACCGTGGCAGTGGCATGGATTTGCAGACTCCTCTTCCCTGGTATAAGTGTAAACTGCTTTTTTCTCCGAAAAGGCCTTGTTACCAATAAAAACAATGTTCACTCCGTTCATATTTCCCGCGCTAAAAGAAACCGTAGTCTCCTTTCCGCAGATTGTTATAACGACAGGCTTGTGAAAAAAACATGTAAAGTCACGCACGCAGGACAAATCCGTGCATCCGTAAAGAGGAATAAAAAGAGTAACGGAATGGCCAGCTTTGGCAAGGCTTTCAGAAAGCGAACAGGCAACGTTCTTTACGCCACCCGCCTCTGCTATACCTGCGTATTCCCTGGACACAACCCAAATGTTCATACAGAGCCTTCCCTGCCAAGATCAGGCCTTAAAACCTGTGCTCCATTAAGATAAGAAGTCTTAACGGAAGTTCCTTCAGGAAGATAGGCCGTAACCATAAGGCGGATAACCTTGGGCTTCATATTCCTAACGACAGGTTCTTGGGAACACATAAGCGGAACGTGCGACGTGTCTATTCCCGTATCGGAAAGACGCATTGCAGTTGCAGGATTCAGCGCATCAAGATCCGGGGTAACTGTAAACTGAACGCTAACGATGTCTTCGGCACATATCTTGTTCTCTGAAAAAACCCTGGAGCACAAAAGCCCCACGTTTTCCTGTATTGATTCCTTTGTATTTTCACAGCAGACGGCTCCCCGAATGCAGTACAACCTTTTTCCGTTCATAATACTTCCTACCTTGCAGTATTCAAAGCGTTTATAATCTGTGAAAAATTGTCGGACTTAGCAAGGCTTTCAAGCTGAGGATACTGCTTAAGAAGGTTTGCAAATTTTTCCAACTGCTGCATGGAGCGGTTCTCTTCGGCAAGAGTCTTTGCCTGGGCAGAAGCAAGCTCCCTAAGCTTTGCATCCAGCTCATTCTGATAAGCAGAATAGGAATTCTTTGCCATATTGTAAAGCTCAAAATCAGGAATCTTAGCAGCAAGAACATCCACGGAAGAAATCTTTGCACCCCCAAGGTCAGCCGCAAACTCAGAAGAAAGGGCTGAAAGTTCGGCAGCAGTTAAAGAAAGCTTTTCCTTTATCATTCTATCCGCAAGTGCAGAAGAAATGAGCCTTGCCTTTAGTTCATACCAAGCATTCAAATCATCCTCAGAAGAAATTTTATTCTCAGAAAAAAGCGCGTGGATATTCTCGGGCGAAAGCTCAAGAGAAATGTCCATGTCCACTTTATAGGAAAAATCAGCCTTGCCGTCCAGTTTTGAGGCATAAAGCTCCCCGGAAGGAAGGATTCCCTGCTCCGTGCAGTGGGTCTTGTGGGGGGAAAGAGAAAAAACATGCACCTGGGCATTAGTCGGAAGCAGTTTTTCCCAGCGCCAGGCAAACTTGCCGGAAACAATAGGCTCCTTGTATATTCCGCCGGTCTTACTGGTAAGGACACCGCAATACCCGGGCTTTACCAAAAACTGAACCCAGCCTATAAAAAAAATGGCGGCAGCTGCCATTAAAATCACAATTACATTCGCAAAGAATTTTTTCATCTTTTCACCTGTGGCAATTCTGAATGAAATATAGTATACTCTAAAACAGCATGGATTACAAGACTAGGAAAAAGACGGCAAAGAAAAAACCTCGCAAGAATTTCTTCCTCTTCAAGCTTATTTGGAGGACAACGCTTTTCCTTTCCTTCTATTTGGCGGCCATGTTCTTCTTTTACATCTGCGGCAACTTCCAGGTCTTTATGGACAGTACCCAGCGCTTCATTCTGCTTTTGTGCGCGCTCACTTCAATAGCGCTTTTAATACTAAGCCTGTCAGGAGCGGCAATAAGCGTATTCCACTTCATTTACAGCCGGAAAAAAAGGGCCTGGTTCTTCTTCACAGTCTACATACTCATAGCAATTTTTACAGTTCCAATTTTTATCATTTCCAGGACGGTTTCTATCCTTTCAACAGGAATTTAGTTTTTCGTCAATCAAAACAGCTATTTCTGCAAAAGTCAAAGCCCGCATCCAGTGGAAGAAAGACAAGAAAGTCGCCTTCCTTGGCATAAAAACTTGCAGTTCCCTCTTTTTCATCATGAATTCTGTTGCTAAGGCTGGGCATTCCCTTTTTTCTGCCAGCATCAGGCTTCCATTCAAGGCCGCTCGTAACTATATTCCCACCCTCAAAGGATGATGAAGTCCGCGCAACAGAAACATATTGGCTTTTCTTTAGCCCAAAAGACTTAAGCCCCATTCCCTGCCCAAGAAAAAATACCGCCTGAAGCCCACAAAGCCAGCAGTCAGCCCTATAGTCAAAAGAAAATGTATCCAGAATGCCTATAAAATGATCTGCCCTGCCACCGTTTCCCCCAACAAGCACTATAAAAGATTCTCCCTTGGCATACAGTGAGTGCGCCTTCATAAGAGCAAGCTCGGTGTCCGTAAAATCCCTGTCGCGAGAGTAAAATTCTTTTTTCGCACCGGAAAACTTATCAAGCAGCTCCCTGTTCAAAAGACTGTCCACGTCGCCAATGACATAATCAGGAGAAAAATCCAGTCCAGAATTCTCAAAAAAGGAATGATACTTCCTTAAAGTGTCCAGGCCGGAGTCAGCCGCAATCACACTGTCAATGCCCTTTATCTGCTCAAAAAAAGGCTTTGCCTCTTCCGGCTCTGGTGCATCTCCCCCTATAAAGACCACAGTGCACGTTTTTGCGGAACAGTCAAATTCCATAGAATTCATCCCCCTTTTATGATATAATGAATATAACATGAACTGCATAAAAATTCACTCTGATTTACGCAAAGTTGGAAAAATATTCTCCGAACACGGATTCAAAGCATACCTGGTTGGTGGTGCCGTACGCGATGCCATAATGAAAAAAGAAGAAAGCGACTGGGACATTGCAACAAATGCGACTCCGCAAGAAGTATGCTCCATATTTCGCAAGGTAATTCCCACAGGTATTGCCCACGGAACTGTAACCATACACATCTTCGGGCGTGAAATAGAAACCACCACATTCCGTACGGAATCCGACTATTCAGACGGCAGGCATCCAGACAAAGTGGCCTACGCCGCAACAATAGAAGAAGATCTTTCCCGCCGGGACTTTACCATGAACGCAATAGCCGCCTCTTTGGAAACAGGAGAACTAATAGACCCCTACGGAGGAATTACTGACATTCAAAACAAGACAATACGCACCGTAGGCTCAGCACTCGAAAGGTTTGCAGAAGACGGTCTCCGTCCTGTACGGGCAATCCGTTTTGCAGGACAGCTTGGCTTTCAAATAGAAGACGAAACAATGAAGGCAATAAGCATGCCGGAAATTCTAAAAAAGACCAAAGGCATTTCCGTAGAGCGTTTCCGTGATGAATTCTGCAAGATGCTAAAGAGCGAAAAACCCAGCGTTAGCCTAAAACTCATGGAACAGACAGGCATCATGGAAATGTTCATCCCTCAGTTCAAGATTTGCCGTGGATGCATTCAGAACGACGGCCGTGGCTTCCATGAATTTGACGTGGCAGACCATATTTTGTATGCCTGCGACGGTTCACCAAGGGACAACCTTATAGTACGGCTTGCGGCATTCTTCCACGACATAGGAAAGCCTGAGTGCCGTTCAACAGAAAGTCTTGAAGACGGAAGAACGCTTATACATTTTCACGGACACGAAACAGTAAGCGCAAAAAAGGCCCACGAAGTCATGAGGCAGCTCAAATTTTCCAATGAAGAAATAGACCGCGTAACTCATCTTGTAAAGGAACACATGTTCTATTACGAAAGCTGCTGGTCAGATGCTGCAGTAAGAAGATTTATAATAAGGGTCGGCATAGACAACTTTGAAGATCTTGTACAGTTGCGTCTTGCAGACATTTACGGAATGCACAGGATCCCACTGCAGGAAGGAAGCCCATCATACCTAGGACTTGCAGAGCTTAAGGGACGCATAAAGAAAGTTATAGAAGAAAAGCAAGCGTTGGGTTTAAAAGACATGGCTGTAAACGGCGGAGACCTTATAAAACTAGGCATTCCGGCAGGTAAAAAAATGGGGGCAATCCTAAAGGAGCTTTTCGAAGCAGTTACCGAATCCCCTGCCATGAACAAGAGGGAAACCCTGCTTGAAGTAGCCCTCAACATTTACCGCGAAAAATATTCAGACTAAGTTTTTGTCTACAGACTCATAAGCTTCCTAACTTCTGCAATAAGATAGAAGGAGCCTGTAACAAGAAGCAAGGAATGGTTGCTGTTTGCCTTTTCAAAAGCGGCCCTTATGGACTTTTCACAGTCATAGTCAGAAACATGCGGTATGCAGGCTGAATCAAAGGCCTTGTCCAACCTGGGCAAATCCGATTCCTTTACAAAACCGGGCTTTGTAAGGAAAACGGAGTCAAAGCTGTCCTTAAAACAGGGGGCTATGTCTTCAGCATCCTTGTCTGCCGCACATGCAAAAAGAAGCACAGCCTTTTCCCTTGCAGTATTGCATCCAAAAACCTTCCTAAAAGTATCCATTGTATAACGCACGGAATTGACCGTATGGGCACCGTCCAATACGACCGCTTTTATTCCGCCGAATGATTTAAGACCAGAAATTATTTCAAAGCGGGCCGGAAGACTTGCCTTTGAAAGCCCCCGCTCAATCAAATCCTCGTCCATGTCTTTAAAGACCGTCTTTATAACAAGCGAAGCTGTTGCCGCATTCTGAGCCTGGAATTCACCCAAAAGATGAAGGGACGCATTCACCTTTCTCTTAAAAAAGGATGATTCAATGGATGCATCCATAAGTTCACGCGAAGCAGACTTTCCATAACGGCAATCTTTTACGCAAGCCTCTTTTTCCGCAAAAATAAGGGGAGCATTTTTTTCTGCCGCAATTTTTCTAAAGACATTTCTAACACATTGGTCTTTCTGCCAGCCTATTACCACAGGAACCTTTTCCTTTATGATTCCAGCCTTTTCGCCTGCAATAAGCTCAAGCGTGCCTCCAAGATATTCAGTATGCTCAAGCTCTATCGTGTTGATGCAGCAGCAAGCAGGATGAATTACATTTGTTGCATCAAGTCTGCCGCCCATACCCACTTCGTAAACCACAAAGTCAAGGCCTGCATTCCTAAAGCAACAGAAAGCATATAAAGTAACCAGTTCAAACCATGTGGGCTGTCTTTCTCCAGGCCATTCAGAAGGTCCTATGCTTTCAACGCAAGAAATAACCTCATCAGCCGATTTTTTATATACAGAATCTTCCAGATAACCATTTACCGTACAGATTCTCTCTTCAAAGTCAAGGATATGCGGAGAAGAATAGATCCCGCACTTAAGTCCAGATTCTTCTATGATGCAGGCAATCATCCTGCTTACAGACCCCTTGCCCTTGGAACCCGCCACGTGTATGCAGCGGCAGGAATCCTGGGGATTGCCCAGTTTTCCGCACAGAAAGTGCATGGTCTCAAGCCAGAATATTCCCTTCTTTGGATTCTTTTCAAAGTTCAGATAGCGGTCAACCCATTCACAAAACCCAGCGGTAGCTTTTACAGAAGAATCAGTCATTAGAAAACTCCTTTCTGAAATTTTCAAGAGTTGCAGGGCTTATGCTGTAACGGTAGTTTATTGAACTTATGGCTGACTTCTCTTCATCGCTAAAAGCAGGCCCCGGCACAAAAAGAGGAAGCACTATAAAAGAGCCGTCTTTTTTGTAAACAGAAAACTTTGCAAGAGAACCATTTTCAAAATCCTTAGACCAAACAAAATCAGGCTTAAGATGTGAGGCCGGAGCTATGTCTTCAAGGCGGCCGTGCCTCAAAATGGACTCTGACTTTTGCCTTGAGTATTCAGTTAGACACTGTGGATAGACAAAGGGATCTGCCCAAAAAGAGCTAAGGGCCCCGCCACCAAGAAAAGACGCAAGGGCAGCTGAGCATTCGTAGACTTCGCTTGATTCCCATGTCCTAAAATAAATTCTTCCAGAAAGTTTATTCTCTTTGCCAAAAAACAGGGAAGACAGAATTGCCCCGTCCTTGTCAAGAAAGGTAACTTCGTTGGCTGAATCTTTATCAAGACTAAAATCTTCCCAAGCAGAAACTTTTGAGGATGCAAGGAATACTTTCTGAATTTTAGCGCAATCTTCAATAAGTCCTGCGATATTAAAAGTGTCACAGGGCCAGACATAAGGTTTTTCAAGCCCAGACGACTCGTCAATCCCAAGCCAAACCCTGCCCTTTTTAAAAAGACGGACAGTCTGCATGCCACCCGAAATTTTTATCTGGGCAACAGCAGAAACCTTGTTGGGATTCAGCAAGGCAGTCTCCATGGACTCAGCACTTTTCTTCTTATTAAAAGGAAGGAAGGTCAACAGCAGAATAAGCACCAGAACCGCGTCAAATGCGTAAAAAATCAACACACCTTGTTTTGCAGAAAGTCTTTTCATCTGTCACCATCCCGAATTAAATTTTCTTCTTTGCATGAAAGTCAAAAGCCAAAGCAAAAGCAGCAGCGCGGCAGGAAGCAGGCAAACAAAACCCAGCGTTTGTTTTTTATACGAAGCAAAGGTTTCCGCGCTTATCTTGTAAAGGCTTGTATCTACATTGTTCTTATTCTTAAGGCGCAAAAGTTCTTCTTCTCCGTAAAGACGGATTACGCTTGACACAATAAAGTCCAGGGAACGAGTGTCCAGCATCTGTTCGGAGGAAATATACGGAAGAATATTGGCAGAAAAGCAATACTGGTCGCCAAACACAATAACAGAAGGGCTTTCCGCATCCTTTCTGTAAAGTTCCACCGCCACAGGAAATGACCCCTGTTCTTCGCCTGATTCAGCAGAACTTGAGGCAGAAAAAGGATTTGTAAGGAAATTGCCCATAACCTTCTTGCTTTGCCATGAACTTTTATTCGTTATAAGCAGAGGCTTTACAGAAAAACCTTCTTCTTCGCACACGGAAGGTTCTGACTCTATCGCACACGGCCAAGTCAGAATCATTCCGTCTCTAGCTCCTTCCTGAGGGGGAATTATGGGCCAATATGAATATTTAACATACTCGCTTTTTTGTGAAGAGCCGTCTCCTCCCTTTGATGAGTCAAAACATATATCAAAGCAAGAGCTGTCTGCTGTAAGGGTATTCTTATAATAAAGACCAAGCTCCTGAAGAGCATTTACACCCCAGTCTCTATGGCTTTCCTTAACTTCCCAGGTAGTCATGTCTACAGCATAAGGAGTTGTTGCAACAAAAGCCTTTCCACCGTTTCTTATGAACCCAAGCAGATCATTTGAATCATCGAGCGAAAAAGATGAAGTTCCCAGAACCAAAAGAGGAACCTTTTCAAGCGCAGTAAAGGGAATTGCCGCGCCATTTGACGGAAGGAAAGTCTGCAAGGCAGAGATTCCCTGGCTTTGCAAGAGGGGCATAATATATGCATAGTTTTTTTCAAGCTCAAATTCATTTGCGCAAAGTACCTGGACCCCCAGCATTTTTCCGCGAACGATTGAATTGAGTTTTACACAAAGCTGATACTCCAAAGTCTGCACGTTTGAAGCAAAAGGAATCACTTCCGTCTTCCCAAGATATTCAATTACTACAGCCGAATAAACCGAAGAAAAGGAAGTTCTTGCCTCCGTAGAAGTCTTTATGTTCTGCGGATAGATTCCCACCGCTTCCAGAAGCTTTTCCTTTTTTTCCTTTACCGGATCAAGCATAAGGTAAGAGGCAAAAGACGTGTGTCCTGCAAAAGACGAAAGATACTCGTCCACATCGCGTACTTGCGGCAAAATGGAAAGAAGTTCCTTGTTGCGGTAATAGGTAATGGAAAGAGGTTGGTCAATTTCCGAAAGCAAAGTCTTTGAATATTCCGACAAGGAGAATTTTTTCTGCCTTGTAACATCACTCCTAAAGTAAAAGAAAGATGAGTCCAAGACAAAAAGAAAGAGAGTAAAAAAGAATAACAGGCGAAGTTTCTTAAAAGTTAGCGACTGATTTCCCCGCCTTCTTTCCATAGTAAAAACACTAAGCCCATAGAAGAAGATGGCAGAGAAGGCAAAGAAACTTATGTCGCGAGAATCAACAATTCCCTTTCCGGCCGCATCAAAATGCCATGCAAAAGAAAGAAACCTTACCAAAGGAGCAAGAGGAAGAGCAGCCGCACTTAAAGACGGAAGTACGTGTATTGAATTTAGGGCTGCAAGAACAAGTGCACACAAGCAAAATGCTGCCCCCGCATTCTCAAAGGCCGCAAAGACAAAGACGGCAAGACTTGAAGATGAAAGCAGGTACAGCAAAGCCATTGAATATGCGCTAAAAACGGCATTCCATTCAACAGATCCGGCTTTTGAAACGCAAAGAGGAAGAGGCAAAGTAAGCAGAAGACAGATAGTCAGAATAGTAAACACGCAAAGAATTTTTGCCGCATAGATGGAAAGCGCATGGAATGGCAGCGAATATTCATTTTTTGAAGTTCCGCACACAGAACCCAACGTTGGAATAACAAGAATACATACATACGGAATTCCGTAGAAAAAGGCATGAAGCTCGGTAGTTCCGGTTACAGAAAAAAACTTCTGTCCAAAAAAGAAATTTGCCGCGCAGAAGAGGACAAAGACCATGCAGCAAATATATGAAAAAGGAGAATACAACATCTGCACTATGTATTTTTTGTACAAAGACTTCATGCACCTTCCCCCGCAAGCTTAAGATAGGCTTTCTCCAAATTAGAAACCTTTGCCTTTGCAATTATTTCTTCTTTTGTACCGCAAGCCGCTACACTGCCGTGGCTAATGACATATATTCTTTGGCAGAGACTTTCCGCTTCCTCTATATGGTGGGTGGAAAGAATTACCGTTTTCTTCTTGCTTAAATTCATAAGCATTTTTTTTATTTTTACAATCTGTTCAGGATCAAGGCCGCCAGAAAACTCATCAAGCACAAGGACTTTGGGGTTGCAAGACAAGGCCTTTGCAAGACTCACCCTCTGGCGGAAGCCCTTTGACAGTGTTGAAATTTTATTGGTAAAGACTTCATTTAGTGAACAGGATTCAACAGCAGATTCCACCAGTTCCTTCCGAACTTTTTTTTCCACGTTGTACATAGACGCGTTAAGGTAAAGCAGTTCTTTTACAGTAAGGGAAGAGTCAAGCTCCGGGTATTCAGGAACAAAGCCTGTTACATGCCTTATCTGGACGGCATCCGTAAAACCGCATACGGTAACGCTTCCACGGGTGGCATAGTGCACCCCGCATATTGCCTTGAGCATAGTGGACTTTCCCGCACCGTTTGGCCCAAGAAGCCCTGTTACGCAGCCCTGCTCCGCATAAAAATCTATGTCTGAACAAGCCACGACATTTTTTTTGTACTCTTTGCAAAAGCCCTTGAGTTCAACAAAACCTGTCGCTGGGTTGACTTCTGTTTTCATTATAAAACCCTAGTCTTCGTAAGGAATTTCCACACGCATTCTGTCGCGGGAAAGCTCTGCATTGGGATATACTTCCCTAGCCTGCTTTAAAAGCAGATCAAGCTCGCGGTCTGTATAGCGGGGACTGTAGTGAATCATTGCCATGCGCTTGACGTTTGCATCGCGAGCGATTGTTGCGGCCTGCCGCGCGGTCATGTGCTTTTTTTCTTTTGCCTGGTCTTCGCAGTCATCGGCAAACATTCCCTCGCAGATTAAAAAGTCGCTGCCCTGGACTTCCTTTGCAATAGAAGGAAGATACATTGTGTCCGTAACAAAGCTGAACTTTCTTCCGCTTCTTGCCTTGCCCACAACCTGTTCAGGCTTAACTTCTATTCCGTCTGAATTTATTACGCTTTCGCCCTTCTGAAGCTTTCCCCACAAGGGGCCGCGTGGAACCTTTAGCCGAATTGCTTCTTCCGGGTTGAATTCTCCTGGACGGTCAAGCTCTTCAAGCGTATAGCCTACACAGGTCTTTGTGTGATCAAGAGGAAAAGCGCGTATGTAAAAGCCGTCTCCCCCATAAACTGTGCAAGGAGCTTTTATTTCGTTTACCACGATTGGATAGTTTATGTACATGTCCAGGACTTTGCGGCTGGTTTCTATGTATTCAGCAATTTTTGGAGGTCCAAATATGTAAAGAGGCTCCGTGCGGTCAACCTGTGCGCTTAGCATGAGGATTCCTGGAAGACCTGTAACATGGTCTGCATGGGTGTGTGAAACAAAGATTGCGTTTATCTTTTTCCATTTAAGGTTAAGCCTTCTTAGGGAAACCTGAGTTCCCTCGCCACCGTCAAAAAGGAAAAGATCCCCGTCCCTCCTTAGCAAAACCGAGGTTAAGTGCCTGTATGGCAGGGGCATCATTCCGCCGCAGCCCAAAACAAATGCTTCCATATTCATAGCGCATACTGTACAGGAAATAATTAAAATCTGCAAGACGTATATCATATTAAGCATGGAAATCAGTTTTGTGTTCCGCTCCCAGGCAAATCCGTCTGACAAACCCGCTGTGTCGCGGAATAGGAAATTAAACTCGCTACGCTCGTTCCGCTCCAATGCGGGTTTTCAGCCGCATTTGCCTTCCGCTGCACACAAAATTGATTTCCGGCTGCTTTAATATAGAAAGGATAAAAAAGAAATATGCTCCAAATAAATAAAAAAAGAAAAAGTCAGTGGATTAAAAATGCTTTTTGTGCAACAATATGTGTATGAATAGCATTACAAAAGCACAGTCACACCGCTGGCACTTTATTCAGACCGGCGGACTTGTACAGGTAAAAATATCAACAATAGATGACCTTCTTCATCTTGACGAGCTAGACCCCAAACTTTGGATTGCCCTTGCATGTCCGGTAAAAGGCCTTGAATTCAGTGAGGAAACCCTAAGCCTGCTTGATACGGACAAAAATGGCCGTGTGCGAGTACCGGAGATTCTTGAAGCGGTTTCTTTTATAAAGAAATATTTTGCAAAGCCAGAAGTTTTGATGGAAGCTGGAAGCTCTATTCCTCTGGATGCTCTTGGAAAGGAGCCCTTTGATTGCGGACATTCGCCTTATGATTCTGCAAAAGCGGTTCTTAAAATTATAGGAAAGGAAGACGCTGCTGAAATTACGCTTGACGACGTAAGCGTTAAGGACAAGCTTTTTTCCCCTTCAGTCTTTAACGGAGACAAAATTCTACCACCTGAAGCTGCAAAAGATGAACTGAGTGCGGCTGTTATAAAGGAAATAATCTCTTGCACAGGCGGGGATGACGACATAAGCGGCAGCAAGGGCATTACCCGCGAGCAGAAGGAAGAATTCTTTGACTCCCTCCGCGCTGTTAAGGAATGGAGGAACGGAGCGCAGGAAAATGCCCCCCAGATTTTCTTCCTTAAATACCAGACTGATGCGGCTGCAGAGTCCTACATGGCTGTAAGGGACAAGGTTAACGAATACTTTTTGCGCTGCTCACTTGAATGTTACAATACAGAAGTAGAGCTTTCTCTGCGCAAAAAGGAAGAAGACACTGTTCTTTCCAAGGAAGTATTGTGCAAAGAAGAGCTTTCCAAACTGCCGCTTGCTGTTTGCAAAGACGGTAAAAAGGAACTTCCCCTTGGCAGCGAGATAAATCCAGCATGGAAAGACGCTGTTGATGCCTTTAGGAAAAATACCGTTGAAGCAATTTTTGGAGAAGGCAAAAAGTCTATTACGGAAGATGAATGGAATAAAATTCAGCAGGGCTTTGAGACTTACATGGACTGGTACAACGCCCGCCCCCAAAACTGCGCAAAGGATTTAAGCTTTGAGCGCATAGATGAAATTCTTGCTTCCGATGCAGAAACGCTTATTACATCCTACCTTGATGATGAGGAAAAGCACCCTCCAATTTCGCTTGCAACGCTTGAGCTTAGAAAAATGATTCTTTACCGCAGGGACATGCTTGAGCTTGTAAAGAACTTTGTATCGTTCGAAAACTTTTATTCACCGGATGATGATGCTGTTTTCCAGTGTGGAACCCTTTACATAGACGGACGTTCCTGTGACTTGTGCTTTAGGGTGATGGATGCGGCCAAACACGCTTCCATGTCTCCCCTAAGCCAGTGCTACCTTTTGTACTGCGACTGCACAAATGCTTCTGGAGAGAAGATGCAGATTGCGGCAATGGTAAGCCAGGGCTCCCGCGACAACTTTATTCCAGGGCGCAATGGAGTATTCTTTGACAGAAAGGGCCAGGACTGGGACGCTACGATTGTAAAAATCATTGAGAATCCAATAAGCATAAAAGAAGGTTTCTTTAGCCCCTACAAAAAGCTTGTCAGGATGATTCAGGACCGCATTGCAAAGACGGCTGCCTCCGCAGAATCATCTGTGGCAGAAAAGATGTCCGTTGCGGTTGAAAAGCCGACAGACGCTGCAACTGCCGCAAAGGAAGCGACCGCTAGCAAAAAAATTGACGTGGGTACAATCGCTGCCATAAGCGTTGCCTTTACTGGAATTGCAACAGTTGTGGGCGGTTTGCTGCAGGCATTTCTGGGGCTGGGCTGGTGGATTCCGCTTGGAATTGTGGGATTGATACTTATTATTTCCGTCCCATCTATGTTCATCGCATGGGCAAAGCTAAAGCAGAGGAACATAGCTCCCATTCTTGATGCTAGCGGCTGGGCTGTAAACGGAAACGTAAAGATAAACATACCGCTTGGTTCCATGCTTACAGTCACTGCGGTACGGCCAAAGGGCTCTAAGCTTGACTCTTTTGACCCCTACCGCCAGAAGGGATTCCCGGTAAAGCGCACTATAATTGCCCTGGTACTTATTGCGCTTATTGTGCTTGCTCTAGTTATCATTGCAAAAAATGACTGGAACTTCTTTAAGGCTGTAGGCAGCGTAAAGGATTTCTTTGTAAACTTTGTAAAAATGCCTGAAATTCAGAAAGGAGAAATAAAATGAAAGGAATTATTCTTGCCGGTGGTTCAGGTACAAGGCTTTACCCCATAACAAAAGCTGTTTCAAAGCAGATTCTGCCTCTCTATGACAAGCCAATGGTTTATTACCCTCTTAGCGTCCTTATGCTTTCTGGAATACGCGAGGTTCTAATTATCTCTACTCCGCGCGACATAAGCCTTTTTAAGGAACTCTTTGGCGACGGTTCCTGGCTGGGCATGAAATTCAGCTACGAAGTTCAGGACAAGCCAAGGGGACTTGCGGATGCCTTCATTGTTGGCGAAA
The DNA here is from genome assembly GCA_017534445.1 of Treponema sp. GTDB lineage: Bacteria > Spirochaetota > Spirochaetia > Treponematales > Treponemataceae > Treponema_D. Next base: position 77,049 of record JAFXWC010000033.1, on the reverse strand, counting down.
AATTTATTGGTAGCGATAGCGTGGCTCTTGTTTTGGGCGACAATATTTTTTACGGTCAGGCTTTCAGCACAACCTTAAGCAATGCATACAAAAAAATTCAAAAGGAAGGCGGAGCTGTAATCTTCGGTTATTTTGTAAAAGACCCCACTGCATATGGAGTTGTTGAATTTGATTCTTGCGGTAACGTTCTTGGAATTGAAGAAAAGCCAAAGCTGCCCAAAAGCAATTACGCGGTTCCGGGGCTTTACTTCTACGACAATTCCGTTGTTCAAATAGCCAAGGAAATAAAACCTTCCGCCCGTGGTGAAATTGAAATAACGGCAGTGAACAACGCTTATCTTGCAAAGGAAAAACTCAGCGTTGAGTTATTGGGACGAGGCATGGCTTGGCTTGACACTGGCACCTATGACGGACTTCTTGAGGCATCCAACTTCATCGCAACCATACAGAAAAGGCAGGGAATGTATGTAAGCTGCATAGAGGAAATAGCATACCGCAACGGTTGGATCACCAAGGAAGACCTTACAAACCTAGCGTCAGGTTACAAAACTGTTTACGGTGAATACCTAAGATACATTGCCGAATCAGACATAAAAATCATCCGTGGAGAAAATTAACTATGCCTTTTACATTTGCAAAATGCCCAATCGAAGGCCTTTGGGAAGTTCAGCCCAAGGTCTTTGGAGACAAGAGGGGATATTTCTTTGAAGTCTACAGCGAAAAGGATTTCCATGAAGCAGGGCTTACAATGCATTTTGTGCAGGACAATCAGTCCGCATCTTTTAAAGGGGTACTGAGGGGACTTCACTTTCAGAAAAAGCACCCCCAGGGAAAGCTGGTACGTGCGGTACAGGGCCTTGTATACGATGTGGCAGTTGACCTCCGCAACGGCTCCCCTACATTCGGCTGCTACTACGGAGTTGTCCTTGACAGCGAAAAACAGAACCAGTTCTACATTCCCGAAGGATTTGCCCACGGTTTTTACGTCCTTAGCGAAACTGCCGTCTTCTCATACAAATGTACAGATTTTTACCATCCAGAAGACGAAGGCGGCATTATGTGGAATGACCCTGCCATTGGTATTGACTGGAAAGGAATCGCACCAGAAATAGAGCCGCTTCTTTCAGAAAAAGACACAAGGCAAGAGAAATTCTGCACAGACAGATTGTATTTTGACCTAAATTCTAAGTGGATTGGCGGTTAGAACATAGGCCTCCCCCTTGCAAAAGTTCTTGAAAAAACACTCTGAAACGCCTATAATAAAAAACAGAGGTGAATTATGATTTGGCTTATCGGCTGTAAGGGAATGCTTGGATCTGAACTTGGCAGGCAGCTTACTGCAAATAAAATAAACTGGGTAGGAACAGACAAAGAAGTAGACATTACGAACTTGGAAGAACTTGACAACTTTGCTGAATCCCATGACATTGCGGCAAACAGGACAGGCAGCACTGTAGCAAAGGGAAAGCTCCCCACAAAAATCACATGGATTATAAACTGTGCGGGTTACACTGCCGTAGACAAGGCAGAAGAAGAAGCTGATCTTGCCAAGAAACTCAACGAGGACGGAGCAAGAAACATTGCCCGCGCGGCACGCCACATTGGCGCAAAGCTTATTCATATCTCCACGGACTACGTTTTTGACGGCACTGAAAACTTTCCTTATACAGAAGAAAGCGCAAAGAATCCACAGAGCGTATACGGTACAACAAAGGCAGCAGGAGAAGATGCGGTTCAAAAGGAAATGACCCAGTACTACATTATCCGCACCGCATGGCTTTACGGATTCAACGGACACAACTTCGTCTATTCCATGACAAAGCTTTTAAACACAAAAGACAGCATCTCCGTAGTAAACGACCAGAGGGGAAGCCCAACGAATGCAGCAGATCTTGCAAGCACAATCATTAAAATCATATTGACTTCGGTAAATGCCCCAAAACTGTTCGGAAAGAATTCCGCCCTACCGTACGGTATCTATCAGTTTACAAATTCCGGAGAAACAACCTGGTACGAATTTGCAAAAAAGATTTGTGAACTGGGCAAAAAATACAAGCGCATAACGCAAGATTGTACTATAAGCCCCTGCTCTACGGAAGAATACCCGACAGCAGCAAAAAGACCCCATTATTCGGTTTTGAGCAAGGATAAGATTCAAAAGGCTTTAAAACTTAAGATTCCTTCATGGGAAGAAAGCCTTGAAAGATTCATAAAGTCAGAAAATTTCAAAGGAGAATAATTTGAAAGGCCGAAAGCTTAAGAACATCCTGGTAACAGGCGGATGCGGTTTTATTGGCAGCAACTTCATCAACTACCTCTTTGGAAAGAGCGCAACTGGTCAGAAAAAATTTCAGGATGCGGCTTTTTCTGGAAACATAATTAATGTTGACTGCCTTACATACGCCGGTAACCCGGAAAACCTTAAGGCCGTTCAAGATGAATTCGGCGGCAAAAGATATTTCTTTGAAAAAGTTGACATAACCGACAGGGCTCAGATTGAGCGTATTTTTAACCAGTATGACATTGACACTGTGGTTCACTTTGCGGCGGAATCCCATGTAGACCGCTCAATATTGGGACCGGAAGCCTTTCTTAAGACAAATGTAAACGGTACCTTCACGCTTTTGGATGCGGCAAGACAATACTGGGGCGTCTCGCTGGACAAAAAGCGTGATGACGTCCTCTTCCATCACATATCAACGGATGAGGTATACGGCTCACTAGGTCCAAGCGGCTATTTTACGGAGACAACCCCCTACGACCCCCGCTCCCCCTATTCAGCAAGCAAGGCTTCGAGCGACCACATTGCAATGGCCTACTTTCACACCTACGGACTTCCGGTAACCCTAAGCAACTGCACCAACAACTACGGCCCCTACCAGTTCCCGGAAAAGCTAATCCCCCTTATGGTGAACAATATCCGCGAAGCCAAAGAGCTGCCTGTCTACGGAGAAGGCAAAAACATACGCGACTGGATTTATGTTGAAGACCACAACCGCGCAGTATGGCAAATTGTAAATTCTGGAATAGCCGGCCAAAAGTACAACATAGGCGGTGAAAACGAGTGGCAGAACATAGACCTTCTAAACAAGCTGATTGAGCTTACGGCAAAGGAAACAGGCCTTGACCAAGATGCGGTAAAAAAGACAATCGTGCATGTAAAGGACCGCCCCGGCCACGATGCGCGCTATGCCATTGACTGCTCAAAAATAAAGGCAGAGCTTGGCTGGGAGCGCAAAATGACCTTTGAGCAGGGCCTTCTACTTACCGTAAAATGGTACCTTGCAAACCGCGAGTGGATAGACAACATAAAAAGCGGTGAATACCTTAAGTGGATAGAAAAAAACTATTCCGCCAGATAAGCCCTGCTTAAGAAATGGACTTTATAGACATAATTCAGTTTATATGCTATAATTTTAAAGATAAATAAAACTATGGAAACAGAAGAATTCAAAAAGTCATTTAAAGCCCGCTATAAGTCCACCAGCTCATTTTTCTGCGGAATAACGTTAATGGGTCTGGATGCCTTTATCCTCTTGCTGTGCATAGGAACTGGATTCTTCATAGTCAATGCCATAAACAATTCATGGATAAATTTCCGCTCATTCGTCACATATTCAAGGTACTTGCCACTTTTTCTGATTGTTTTCTATGCGGCAAACCTTTACCCAGGCATACTTTTAGCCCCTCAGGAAGAAATCAAGAGAATTTCCCTCTGCTCCTTCTTTGGACTAATGGGAATTGCAATCAGCATAAACGTTGAAGCAAGGGACCGCTGGCCAATAAGCATTGCCCTTTTAATTGCATGGCCATTCGCTTCCATTATGCTGCCTGTCATGAGGGAAATATTCCACATGGCATTTAGGAATTCGAAGCTAAATTCCGTACCTGTAGTCGTCTTTTCAAAGGGGGATGCCGCCAACATAATCGTAGACAGGCTTATAACCCACAAGGAATACATCTACAGCCCGGCCCTGATTATCACTTCTTCACAGAACCATCCAGAAACATACAATAACGTTCCTGTCTTTAACTTTAGCGATAAGATATTCAACATGATAAAGGAGCTTAACATAAAGGTAGCCATCATAAGCGACTATTCAGAACACCTTCCGCTTTTGCAGACAACCTTCCGCTACCTTATCAAGGTTCCAAAGCAGCAGATTGTAACAAACCTTTCGCTTCACATGCGGGACTTGGGAGGAATTCTTGCATTTTCTTCCACAAACCAGCTTACAAAGCGCCGTGCCCTTCTGATTAAGAGACTTATGGACATTTTCCTCTGTCTTGCGGCCTTGCCTATAGCACTGATAGCATCCCTATTCATCATTATTGCAATAAAAATTGATTCCCCTGGTCCTATTTTTTATGGCCACAAAAGAGTCGGAAAGAACCACAGGGAAATCAAGTGCTGGAAATTCCGCTCCATGGGGATTGACGCAGCTGAAAAACTCAAGGAAATTCTTGCAACAGACCCTGTACGTGCGGCAGAATGGGAAAAAGACAGGAAATTTACTGATGACCCCCGCGTTACCAAGACCGGAAAATTCCTTAGAAAGACCAGCCTTGACGAATTGCCCCAGCTGTGGAATATTTTGGCCGGAGACATGTCTTTTGTTGGACCACGCCCGGTTACACAGCCTGAACTTAAGAAGTATGGTGAATACGAAGACTACGTTCTCTCTGCTCAGCCAGGACTAAGCGGAATGTGGCAGATTTCAGGAAGAAGCGATACAGGCTACGAAGAAAGAATCACCCTTGACACATACTATATACAGAACTGGTCCATCTGGCTTGACCTTTGGATTATCATAAAAACAATTTGGGTTGTGCTTAAAGGAAAAGGAGCCTACTAAATGAGTATTACAAAAAGCACAAAAAAGCTTCTTCTTAGTTTTGCAATTGCAATTTCCCTTGCAAGCACCTGTTTTCCGCAAGAAGTGCAGGAAGCCGAACAGACAGTTCCCCAGGTTTCCTACAGGATTAAGGATGTTGAATACAAATCAAAGGGAATCACGCAAAAATCAGCATTAAAGCGTCTATATAAAATAAGCAAAAAGCAGGTCTTTACGTCAAAGGAAGAGTTGGAAGCCTACATTGCCGACATAAAGCAGAAATACGACAACACAAGGCTCTTTTCGGAAACAGAAATAAAGTACAAGACTCTGCCCAAGTCCGGTAACATAACGCCTGTCCTACTGGAAATAAAGGTCGCAGAGGCCCATAACCTTCTTGCCCTTCCCAAACCCAGCTACAACTCCAACAACGGTGCAAACCTGAAGGTAAAGCTCAAGGACAAGAACTTTCTTGGTACGCTAAACACCTTCAATCTGGATGTTAACGCCCAGTTCGGAAACGATGATGAGCCGACAAATTTCAAGAAGATAGAGTTGGGGTCAAATTTTGACTTTGACTATCCCTTTGACATTGGAATAACAGAAAACGCATGGACAAACGACGTTTCCTTTTCCTGGACACTGGGTGAAAAAATGCCTGAGTATAGTGTTTCGACAGGCATAAAAATAGGTGTTCCCTTTGGGGAGGAAAATTCTTTTAACATACACGCAATACAATCAGTTGTCCGCGACATGGACTATGCAGAATACGGTGACGAATTTTACTTTGTAGAGGAAGGCGGCATTGACGTTCCCCTTACACTGGGAAAGATCAACAAATTTACGCCTGTAGTATACACCCCGTCTGCATCGGTTACCTACAACTGGGACAAAGACGGAATCTCTTCTTTAAACGAAGACCTTTTTGGCCCAACGATGAATATCGCGCACAAAATTTCCATAAACGATGAAAACTGGAACGGAAATTTCAGAGAGGGTTACTCAGAGTCAATACGGCAGGGTTTCTCTTGGAATTTCAAGACTTCAACCCTTTCTCCGTCTGTAGAAATTGAATCCAAATTCTTCACTTCTTTCTGGGATTGGGTTGGAATAACTGTTGACACGTACTACTATGTAATCAAAAACGGGCACCAAAACAAGCTTGGATCAAGGCTCCGCGGTATTAAGGATGAGCAGGAATACAAGGATTTTGACAAGGAAGCCCTTGATTCTGACACAGGACTACAGTTTTCCATTGACATGCCGGTACACATAATCACCACACACTGGATGGACTGGGGATATAAGATTTTTGGCTCATACAATACGGCACCGGCTCCAATAAAAATAATTGGTTGGATTCCCCACAAAATCTGCCCCTACCTTGACTTTGAATTCCAGCTTTCTCCCTTTATGGATATTGGACTTACCCATAACTATGCCACGGACATGACCTTTAACTACAAGGACGGATTCTACGCAGCGGGTCTGGAGGCCCTTTTCTTTATGCAGAGGTGGAAGAGCTTTGTAGTGCGCGCAAGCATGGGTGTGGACGTGGGAAGATGGCTTGGCGGAGGCCACATAAACCAAGACTGGCGAGAACAGTGCAAAAAATATGAATTTACCTTTGGTCTTGGCTTGCAGTACTAAAAGACACAAGAAGCCTAGCCCCGATTGGAAGGGTTGCGCAGCAAGACCGCGCCAGCGGGCCGGAGCGAAAGCGTAGCCCTGGAAAGCGGGTAAGAAAAAAAATTGCGTAAGGCATGACCTTACGCACAGTTAAAAGAGCAATACGCTCCAAGAATTTATTATTGCTGCAAGGGAGCAGGTCCTGTAAGTTTTTCATAAGAGCGCTCTGCCCTGTTGCGCCAATAAACTTCAGGTTCGTAATCTTTAAGGATAGAGAACAATTCCTGGGCAAAATTCTTGCAACCACAACTGTTGACAATCTCTGCAAAATTGAAATACATCTGCCAGATACCGTTTTTGTTGCCCCAGCTTACAATGTCACTGTAGGCAGAAGCATTTTTTAAGAGGTCTGCAAAAGAAGTATAGCTATAATCCGTAAGGCGGTCTTTAAGGATTTCTTCGATTTTTGTCAAGGCGGTTATGCATCCAAGGGCAGAACAGCGCAAGGCTTTTTCATTTTCGCCCTGCTTATAGTAGAAGTCTGAAAGTCCGGCCAAGGCCTTTGTGGAAATGTCTGAGTCGTTGCGGTACATAAGGAAGAATTTTTCCACGCTGTCCGCACGGTTTGTCTTTATGAGCCTTACGAGAGAATTCATATAGGCACGCTTGTTGTGGATGGCCCTTGAATTTTCGGCAGAACCAACATTCATTGCAGCCTTTGCGTCTTTGGGCTCTTCATCCGCGTAATATTTGTCGTCTTTTAGAATGTTCTTAAAATAGCGCTCGTAACCGTCATTGTCATGCTTGTCTTTTGAAATTTCAGCGAGTTCATAGAGAATGTCATACTTTAGGTCGGGAACGTTCAGTATGTCCTTTTTGTCGTAGGCCTTGTTCATATAGTCTTCGGCAACAGAAGTTTCACCTTCCAGCCTATAAATCTTGCCAATTAAAAAATCAGACTCAGGAAAATTCTTATTTCTGACTATAAATTCCTTGAGTTTGGAGAATTTCCCGTCAAAACGGTCTTTTCCGTACTTGTCCACATAGTTTTCTATTACATCGATAGCCTTTGCCTGGTTTCTCTGCCTAAGTTCACCCATAACGTCATCGAGCAAATCTCCGGCTTTTCTTACGGCTGCGATTTTCTGGGTCTGCTCAAGGATTTTTAGCTCGCTTTCAACAGCCTTTATACGCTCATCCTTGGCTTTTTCTGCCAAAGACAAGGCCTTACCATAGTCTCCGTTTTCAAAAGCATTCTGGGCATAACGCAATGTCAAAAAATAATCGGCTTCTGCATTGGACTTTGCAAACGCAAGCGGGCAACAAACTGAAAAAATAGCGGCAAAAGTCAAGGAAACGAGTTTTTTTCTAATTGTCTTCATATTTAAACGACTCCCAGGAATAATTTTACAATGAATTCAGTTCTTCTCTGAATATCTTATCGGCATCTTTGGAAGGAATTGTTCGCACTATTTTGCCCTTCTTAAAAATAATAACCTTGTCACCGCCTCCTGCAATTCCAAGGTCTGCGTGCTTGCCTTCTCCAGGTCCATTAACAATACATCCCATGACGGCAATAGTTACATCTTTTTTTAAGGAATAGAGCTCATTCTGCCACTTTTCCATAAAAGCGTGCACGTCAAAGCCCAAACGGCCGCATCTTGGGCAGCTTACCAAAGTAACCCCGGCTTGCCTTTTGCCGCATTCATGCAGGATTTCCCGGCCGGCTATGACTTCGTTTTCCGGTGCAGATGAAAGGCTTACGCGGATTGTGGAACCAAGGCCTTCTTTTAGCAGGGTTGAAAATGCAAGGGTTGACTTTACGACGCCGCTTATAAGGGGACCGGCTTCCGTAACGCCTATATGAAGGGGAATGTCGCTTTCTTTTGCAAATTCCTCGTTGGCTTCTATTGTTTCCTGGACGGATGATGCCTTCATGCTTACGACTACGTTCTTAAAGTCAAGGTCTTCAAAAACGGCGGCTTCCCGCATGGCTGTCTCTGCAAGGGCCTTTGCGCGGGTCATTCTTTTTTCTTCAACCCAGGCTTCAAGGTCTTTGGGAAGGCTTCCTGTGTTTACACCGATTCTTATGGCAACACCCTTTTCCCTACAGGCATTGACCACTTTTTCTACCCTGTCACGGCTTCCTATGTTGCCTGGATTAATTCTTATTACGGAAACAGGGCCTGATTTTAGCGTTTCAAGTGCAAGGCGGTAGTCAAAATGAATGTCCGCAACTAAAGGCACGTCTGTGTGGGAGGCTATTATTCCAAGTGCAGCGGCACTTTGCATATCGGGGACTGCAAAGCGGATTATGTCGCAGCCAAGGGATTTTAGGGTGTTTATCTGCCTAAGGATTTGCTGCAGGTGCTCAGAGCCCTCCGTTACATCGGTAATGCCTTCTTTCCACATTGTCTGAATTGTAACTGGATTGTCTCCACCGACAAGTATTTTCCTTATTCCGCCGAATCCGCCTACTGTAACGACCCTTGGTGTCTTGAACATAATCTTTGCCCCTTTAAAATAACAGACTGCCCCTTTCCAACTTTACGGAAAAGAGCAGCCTTTTAGAAAACTGTAAACTTACTATGCTATGGTCTGCTTATTAGAGCTGAACCATCATGCCGAATACCATGCTGAACAAAGCGATTGTTTCGCAAAGACCAACTACCATGATGTAGTTTGTAAAGCCCTTACCTGTTTCGCCAAGAGCATCGGAACCTGCGGCACCAGCTTTTCCCTGTGCGATTGCAGACATACACATAGAAAGACCACATGCAATACCAAGACCCAAGAGGAAGAGACCGCCTGTCTTATAAGCTTCTTCTGCAAGAGCCTTTGCCTTTCCAAGCATGTTGTTCATAAGAAGGAAGCCGTAAATTGTCTGTGTAAGAGGAGCACCGGCAAAAACAACCAGAAGGAACGGAGCCGGCTTGTTGTTCAAGTAACATCTTTTCCATGCTCCAATAGCACCCTGGCCTGCAATACCGATACCAATTGCACTTCCCATAGCGGCAATGCCCATAACAACACCAGCACCAATCATACCCCAGTTCATAATTAACTCCTTAAGCCCTTTTTGGGCAGTTTATTATTCTATTTAAAGACGGGCAAAAAACCCGCCTGTTATCAAGTTTTAGATCTGCAAAAGCAGACTTCCGACAAAAAGCCTATTCTTCACCAAAAGGCTTTGCACCTTCGCTGAAAGGCCTATATTTTGTTCCGCTCCATGTCATTCCCAAGTGGGTTGAGAATTCGAGGGTGTTAAGACGTACGCCGTGAACAATTACGGAAAGCAGGTTCAGCATCATGTTAAGTCCGTGACCAAACACAAGAAGAACTACCGCAAAGATTACGAGCGCAAGCTTACCGAACATAGGTCCAGCCATTGAGTTTACCGTACTGCTGATTGCGGCACCCGCAAGAGCTACAGCCCAGAGACGGATATAAGAAACAATGTCCGAGAACACGTTTACAATGCCCAAAAGCACGCTGATGATGTTCTTACAGCTTTCCAAGACAGACTTTCCTATGCTTCCGTCATAATTGGAGAAGACAAAGCTTAACGCAAACCCGAACAAAAGTACACCTATACAGATAATAGGAAGATTTGACGGGAAGGTAAAGCCGAATGCCCTTATAGGAATGCCAGTGTCGCTCAGAGGGAACTTGTTGGAATCAACAACCATGTTCATTACAACGTAGAACATGCCCCAAAGCTGCATTAGAGAACCCAATTCACCTATGGCCTTAAGACTCTTTCTGTTGCTTACAATGCCCTTTATGTGTGCAATGCTAAGCTGAATCAATGCCAGTACAAAGCAGAACACCTTCTGGTTGGTGTTGGAAGCATCCTCGCCCACCGTATTAGCGGCAAAAGGACTTGAAGAAGAAAGAGCCGTAAACCAAGACGGCAGCCTGTCCGCAGAAATTCCAAAGAGAGAACATGTAAGTGTTCCCCAAAGCGTCGTACATGCGCCCAAAAGAATTACGAGCACAGGAAGCGATTTTGAGCCTTTTTTGCTCTTGAAGTAAAGCAAAAGACCCAACAGAGCAATCAGAAGTCCGTAGCCGGCATCCGCAAAAATCATTGCGAAGAATATGCAGAAGAACATCAGGAACCAGCCCGAAATATCATACTCGTGATAGCCAGGGGTTACGTCCAAGAAGTCCGTAAGCGGATAGATAAGGCTTACAAGCTTGTTGTTGTGAAGCTTTGTAGGAACAAAGTCTTCTTCTGCAGGGTCTGCCATAGCATAAGCCCATTCATTAGCCCTGCATTCGCTTTCAAACTTGTCCAGGGAGTCAACAGGAACATATCCTGTTACCCATGCAAGCCTTGAGCCACCCTCTTCTTCCTCGGCCTTGGCAAGAGCAAGTGCATCTTCCACGGTCATAGGTTCAGCAGAGTCTTTGGCATCCTGAGCATTTTCGCTTTCGTCACGTTCCATGCCGCTGTAGAGATTTTCGAATTCAATGTCTGTTGCAAGAGAATTCTTTAAATCTGCAAGGACGGCACGGTATTTTTTGTCTTCCGTAAGCTCGCTTTCTATTTGAGCAATCCTTGCCTTTGACTCAGCAATGTCAGCGGCAATTTGCTCAGTAGAACGGTCTGGAACCGGCACCGAATATGCCTCTGGCGGCAGGTCAGCAGGACGCTCGTTCACTTCTGTTTCAGAGAGAAGCAGGAAGCGGGCTGTTTTGTTAACGGAATTGACCAATATCGTCTTTGATTCCTTTCCGACAAGCGAATACTTGTCCAGAGGAATTTCGAACATATAAAGGAATATTCTCTTTTCTGCCAAATAAGCAAAATCTTCTGGATCCACAGACCCCCAGGAAGAAAGCCTTTCAAGCTCGATTATATCCTGTGAGATTTTGTCCAGCATGGATTTCTTTTTGTCATTTAGGGAAACAATTTCCTTTGCCTTTTCAATTGCGCCTTCTTTTGAAAGCTTTACCTGAACTGGCAACTGCTTCTTGGGCAACTTTATCTCGTCAATAATAGAGATAGCCTTGTCCGCGGCAGAAGAATTTTCCTTGTATGAAGCAAGAATAGGTCCTTTGCCCTGGACAGTCTCCAAATGGAGCAGTCCCATTTTTCGCAGCTTCTTTAAGGACTCCTTGCGCTGAGAATTCAATACGACAAGGGAAACTTTTTTCATCTGAACGATTGCCATTATTTGCCTCCCTTGGTTTTTGCTTCTGAAGATGCAACTGCCTGAAGCTTCTTCTTTGAAATCTTTGAGCGCACAACGGCGGCAACCTGTTCATCACCAAGGAAAACACCAATTTTCTTGATGTTAGCCTTAGTTTCGGGAATCTTAACCTTCTCGAAGAGGTTTACGCGCTGTGTCGTGGTACGCAGTTCGGTGGAAAGAAGCCTTACCTGCTCCTCAAGCACTTCTGCCTGAAGGTCAAGCTCCAAAGCCTTTTCCATGCGGTCTGCAGCCATGTCTATCCACAAAGGTGTTGAATAAAGGTCGTAGTCTCCGCGGCCAAAATCAGCACCTTCATAAATTGGAATCTTTACGCCGGCAATGTTGCTCCAACCCTTCTTTATGTTCCTTACGGTTACCATATCAGGCTTGAATGCATCCTGCTCGCCAAAGACGGAAATCCATTTCTCAAAGTCCTCTTCCAGGGATTTCTTCTGGGCACGGACTTCGCGAACCTTTTCGTCTATCGTTCGTATTTCTGACTGCAGCTGCTGTTTTTTAAGCGTAAGAGTCGGAAGATAGCGCTGGTACATCTTTAGCGCGTCTTTCTGAACCTTCTGCTCATTTTTAGTCAGCTTTATCTTAGCCATTAATCAAGCTCCCAAAAATTAGTTCTTAGGCCAGAACTGTTCAACAAGTTCAGTCTTAAGGCCTGTTTCCTGCTTTTCAAAACATGAAGCAAGAATCTTCCAGCCGTTGTCCAAAGCCTCTTCAAGAGGAACGTTTACGGACAAATCCATCATCTGGGATTCAAACATTACGCCGTATTTAAGGAGCTTTTCGTCCCATGCGGACATGTTGAAACCCATGGACTTCTTTTCCAGAGTATCCTTGTACTGGGCGTAAAGCTTAATCATTGCGTCCATAAGGTTACGGTGGTCTTTTCTTGTCTTCCCGTTTACGTTCTGCTTAAGACGTGAAAGGCTTCCGAATGGCTCGATGCGTCCACCCTTAAGGTAGAACTGGCCTTCCGTGATGTAGCCCGTGTTGTCTGGAACCGGGTGAGTAACGTCGTCACCAGGCATTGTTGTTACAGCAAGAACCGTTACGGAGCCCTGGTCGGCAAAGTCAACAGCCTTTTCGTAGCGGGATGCAAGCTGAGAATAAAGGTCTCCCGGATAACCGCGGTTTGAAGGAACCTGCTCCTGAGTGATAGCAATTTCCTTCATTGAGTCTGCAAAGTTTGTCATGTCGGTAAGAAGAACAAGAACGTCTTTTCCCTGGAGGGCAAACTGTTCAGCAACCGCAAGCGAAAGGTCAGGAATCTTCATTGCTTCTACAGTAGGGTCTGCAGAAGTATGAACGAACATTACCGTCTTGCTAAGAGAGCCACCCTCTTCGAGAGTGTTCTTAAAGTAAAGGTAGTCGTCATATTTAAGACCCATGCCGCCAAGAACGATTACGTCTGCCTCTGCCTGCATTGCAATACGGGCAAGAAGCTGGTTGTATGGTTCACCGGAGATTGAGAAGATAGGAATCTTCTGGCTTACGACCAGTGTGTTGAACATGTCGATCATTGGAATGTTAGTACGCATCATGCGCTTTGCAAGAATACGCTTTGAAGGGTTTACGGAAGGACCGCCGATTGGAACAAGGTTTTCCGCAAGAGAAGGACCGTGGTCGCGTGGCTCTGCTGAACCGTTGAAGATGCGTCCAAGAAGGTTGTCGCTAAAGGAAACGCGCATGTCGTGGCCAAGAAAACGGATTTTGTCGTTTGTGGCAACACCGCGTCCACCCGCAAATACCTGAAGCGAAACGTTCTCGCCGTCGATTTTGTTTACCTCGGCAAGTGACTTTCCAAAGCGTGTTTCGATTTCGGCAAGCTCATTGAGCTTTACTCCGTTTGCCTTAACCGTGATAACGCTTCCGTTAATGCTTTCTATTTTGCTGTATACTTTGTTCATTACTGACCGTCCTTAAGAAGGGCTTTCACTTCTTCGCTGATTTTAGCTTCCTTTGAAGCAAGAAGGTCGTCTATCATCTTTTCATAGTCCTTGAACTTGGCGCTCTTGAATTCTGCGTAGTTCATGTCCTTGAAGGCCTGCTGCAAGTTTGCAAAGAGGGAGCGGGTCTCATCTTTTTCGCTTACACCAAAAGAAGAACCAAGGATTCCAACGATCTTCTCGAACATATATTTCTGGCGCTCTGGACTTGAGGCACCTTCAATTTCGTCGAATGAATCCTGCTGCATGTAGACTGCATCAAGGAATTCACTCTTAAGGTAGAGGATAAAGTCATCAAGTGAAGTACCTTCTTCGCCAACAACCTTCATCATGGAGCTGACTTCCTGACCGCGTTTGTAAAGCTTGCGGGCATATTCAACCCATGCGGAATTCATTGAAGGCTTGTACTTTGACCATGAATCCAGAGGGTCAATTGAAGGATAGCGGCGAGCATCGGAGCGTTCGCGGCTCAAACCGTGGAATGCGCCAACAACCTTAAGCGTTGCCTGTGTAACAGGTTCCTCAAAGTTACCACCTGCAGGAGAAACTGTACCACCGATTGTTACGGAACCAGTTGAACCGTCGCGGAGGCGGACAATACCTGCACGTTCATAGAAGGATGCTATTGTTGACTCAAGGTATGCAGGGAATGCCTCTTCGCCAGGAATCTCTTCCAAACGGCCGGACATTTCGCGCATAGCCTGTGCCCAACGTGATGTTGAGTCTGCAAGAAGAAGAACATGAAGTCCCATCTGGCGGTAGTATTCAGCAAGGGTTACACCCGTATAAACCGAAGCTTCGCGGGAAGCAACAGGCATTGAAGACGTATTACAGATGATGATTGTACGCTCCATAAGGGAACGTCCGGTTCTTGGGTCCTTAAGTTCCGGGAATTCGGTAAGTGTTTCTACAACTTCACCAGCACGCTCACCACAAGCGGCAATGATTACGATGTCTACGTCGGCGTTACGGCTTGTCGTGTGCTGAAGAACGGTCTTACCGGCACCGAATGGGCCCGGAATACAGTAAGTACCACCCTTTGCAACCGGGAAGAAGGTGTCTATAAGGCGAACTTTTGTTACCATTGAATCAGAAGGCATAAGGCGCTCTGCATAGCAGTCAACGGCTCTCTTTACAGGCCACTTAAAGCTCATGCAGATGTCGTGGGACTTGCCCTTTGCATCGGTAAGGGTTGCGATTGTGTCGTGAATCTTGTATGAACCGCTCTTTGCAACCTTCTTTACCTTGTACGTTCCAAGGAATGTGTATGGAACCTGAATCTTGTGCGTAAAAGGTCCTTCAGGAACAGAACCGACAATGTCTCCGGCCTGAACAGTATCTCCCTCTTTTGCTATAGGCGTAAAGTCCCATTCCTTTTTTTCATCAAGAGCAGGAAGATAGACACCGCGCTCAAGGAAGTAGCCTGAATGCTTGGCAAGAAGCGGAAGGGGGTTCTGCAAACCGTCGTAAACCTGTCCCAAAAGACCAGGTCCAACTTCTACGCTAAGAAGGTCATCGGTAAATTTAACTTCACAGTCAGTTGAAATACCGTTCGTCATTTCATAAATCTGCATCTGTGCCGTGTTTCCGCGGATACGGATTACCTCTCCCTTAAGCAGCTTGCCGTCTACGTTGACGTAGCCTACTTCGTTGAGAGATACCTTACCGTTGAACTCTACAGAAACCATGTTTCCGTTTACGGCAACTACTTTGCCTTTTGTATCTGTCATTTCTTTTCTCCAAGAATCTCGTCATAAATTTTGTGGTAAGAAGCGAGTCCTAAATCTCTGTTAAACTTCTTCATACGTTCAGCAAGCATGAGCTTAAGTCCGTAACAGTAAACCGCATCAACAGAAAAAATATCCAGTGGTGCAATTTTATCCAGAACGCCAAGACGGTATTCGTTAAGATACTGCTCGGCGCTAAGCGGACTGTCCATACCTGTTGCCGTACGCGCAGCCTGAACAACCTCTCCGTCGCTGGAAATAGGAATGTCCTTGGCTTCCTTTTTCATCTTAAGTGCGCGCACTTGGGCAAGAGCAAAGCGCAAGTTGCGTTCCTTTAAATACCATTGGTCAAGGAAAACGGAACCTGTTGGCTCAGCTTTTTTTGGAGGCTCAAGGGAAAGGCTCTTTGCAGCTTTTGCCGCACCGCTGGACATAAAGCGGGAGCACAAATCCTTAAAATACTCCGTCGTTATGGGAAGTTTGGAATTACTGTCGCTGTTTACCGAAAATGCCGGCAACTGGGCTACCAGATAATACAAATGTTCCACTATTTTTTTCCTTTTGCAGCAGTCTTTCTTGCTGTTGTTGTTTTAGCAGCAGTTTTGGCAGTCGTCTTTGAAGCAGGTCTTCCCGGTCTCTTGGAGGCTGGCTTTTCCTCTTCTTCGTAAGAATCAAATTCAACCCTTTCAGAAGGAATTCCCTTTGCGGCATTCATCATAAGCTGGGTTGTGCGGGGGTTCAAGTATGAACTGAACAGGCCTGCAACTTCATCAGCGCTAAAGTCATAGAAAGCCCTTCCGTCTTTTGTTCCGATTCTGAATCCAGAATTCAGAGAGTCATCACCCTTGACCACAAGTCCTTTTGAAATCTGGCTCTTTAAGGCGGTCTTTACGGTGCTTTCCAAAGCCTTCAAATCCTTTGCAGGAAGAAGGACGGACAAATCATTTTCTCCGGATTTTGAAGAAACCCAAGCCTTGACTGTTTCAGGAATAAGTTTCTTGAGCAAATCCTTGTCAAAGGCCTTTTCTGCCTCAGCCGTTACCAAAGCAGAAATTTCCCTGTTGATTCCCTCACGGAAAGAGATAATCAGGTTGCGTCCAGCCTGCTCTATGGCATCTTCGCTGGCTTTTTCCATTCTTTCAGTTTCCGCCTTGGCATTTTTAATGATGCCGTCAGCCTTTTCCTCTGCTTCCTTGATGATTGAAGCGGCTTTATTCTCCGCTTCCGTAACAATCTTCTGCGCAGAAGTCTCCGCGGTGGCAACACCATCTCTTTTGATCTTGTCGATCAATTCCTGTAACTGGACGTCCATTGTGACCTCTCTATTTTCATTAAAATATAACTTTTTCCATGGCAAAACAATGCCGTATATTTCATCTCCGCAAGACAAAACTGAATTGCGGAAAAAATCCAAAACTAATTCAGAAAAAACAAGGCAACCTGTGAAGCCCCGCCTTTTCTAGAACTCAAATGCGTACTGCGTAACCTGGCGGTAAGTTTCCCCCGGACGCACTATGCATGATGGAAATTCACTCTTGTTAGGAGAATCTGGATAAGCCTCGGCCTCCAGGCACAAAGCTCCATGCTTCTGGTAAACAAAACCGTTCTTTCCGTGAACATTGCTCAAGAAATTGGCTGTATACAATTGTACACCCGGTTCTGTGGTTTTTACAACCATTTTTCTTCCCGAAGCCGGATCTTTTACGATTGCGGTAAGGTTGAGCTTTTTTTCCGGGGTAAAACCGTCTATGCAGTAGCAGTGGTCATAGCCCATGCCTGTCTTTGCAATGTCCTTTCCGATAAGATGGGGCTTTTTAAAGTCGTAGGGGGTTCCCTCAACGTCTATAAGCCTGCCTGTAGGAATAAGCTTGTCGCTGGGCTCAACATACTTGCTGCAGAACATCTGGAGTTCCTGGTCTTCAATTGAACCGCCAGCATAACCCTTTAGGTTGAAATATGCATGGTTTGTAAGATTTATTGGCGTTGCCTTGTCTGTTTCTGCCTCGTATTCAATTGTAAGGGCATTGTCTTCATTAAGGGTGTATGTTACGCAGGCCTTTACAGTTCCGGGGAATTTCTGCTCTCCGTCTGGACTTATGTGGGTAAAGCAAACGCCTATGCCGTTTTCGGTCTTTACCTTCTTTGCCTTCCAAACTTTCTTTTCCCAGCGGTCAAAGCCACCGTGAAGCATGTTCTCGCCGTTGTCGTTCTTGTCCAAATCATACTTTACCCCGTCCAAAGTGAACGAAGCACCGCCGATTCTATTTGCAAAACGGCCTACTGTAGCTCCAAAGCTACAGTCATCATAGATGAATCCGTCCAGCGTTGAAAAGCCCAGGAGAACGTCCACGTTACCGCCCCCCTTTGCTGGCAAAAGGATGCTTGTAAGTATTGCCCCGTAGTTTGTTACGGAAACACTCATTTTTCCATTGGAAATTGTAAAAAGATGAATTTTTGTGCCGTCGGACAAAAGACCGTACCGGGATTTCTTTAACTTTAAAACACGCATAAAAACATTATATCGCATTTTTATATAAATTCAAGCATTAATTTTATTTCTTGAACGGTTCTTCCTAATTTTGATGCGATTTCTTCTTCTGTCATACCAAGCGCCGCATATTCCTGAACCTGGCGGTTTATGCTCTTTTTTACAACAACGGGATCTTTCGCGCGAACAATTTCCGGCTCACCTGAAGGCTTTTTTACACTTTCCGTCTTTTTAGCTTCGGAAACTGCCTGCTTATCTTCTGAATTGGTATTTTCCACGGTGAACAAGTTGCCCTGCATCTGCTCACTCTTATAGCGTGAGGCAAGAGATGCTGACCTGCCGCCTGTTTTGCCACCATCTGGAAGCTCTGCCGAAGGGGAATCCACCACTGCATTCGTCTGGAAAAGGGGATCAATGCCACTTGAAGAGGGCTTTGTTCGTGTCCGCGCGGTAGATCTTTCTGCCGGCTTACGAGAAGGAGAGGCTTTTTTTGACTCGCCACGCCTTGTCTTGGTAGAAGAAGCCTTTTGTTCTTTTTCCGCAGAAGAATCAACCACCTCTTCTTCCCTTGCATGCCCCAAAGTTCCGGCAATTCTGCTTTCAAATTCAAGTGATTTCTTTGCAGACTCAATCTCTCCGTTCATGAGGGCAATACGCCGCTCCGCTTCCTGCTGAACCTGAAGTGTCTCATCCTGAACTTCCCTAAGCATTTTGATTGAATCGTTAACAAGACCAACATTACGCTCGGCATTGCGGTTCAAATCCATGAGCATGTTGTCCATGATTTCACGCGTTTTTTCAATAATTTTGTCAGTTGAAAAAAGACGCTTGAACCTTATGAGCATTATAATCCAAAGGAGAATATTAAAAGCACAAAGCAACAAAGCAACGACTACCAAGCCCTACCCCGTTATATCAACATGAAGCCCCAGCCTTGGATCTGAAATTTCCTGCTGACCGTCGTTTTTTTCCTTACCGTCATCAGAAGAACGCCGCTTCTTGCCATTTCCCTGGTAAGCACCGGAGCCACCGCCCGAACCGCCGTCCTTCTTTATTTTTGTGGAAGTAGATTCATTCTTTGCCGCTTCCTGAACAGTCTTTGACTTTTCCAAATTATCAATGGCCCCCTTGTCAAGCGCAGACTGATTTATAGCCTGAGCAACCTGATTCTGAGACGCATTGAATTTTGCAACGTTGTCCATCTGTGTGTAGACGACAGACAAATCAATTGGATGAATAGCCATCTGGAGCCTTTATATCATTAGCGGCCTGAGAAGGATCAAATTTGCCGCGACGGACAAAGCCGTTCTCGTAATAGAATGTTACAGACTTGCAGTCAGCCTTAACCTCATCCTTTTCATCGCGGACATATATCTTTGAACCGGCATAAACTGTACCGCTGGCATTGACCTTTCCGACAACCTTAAGTTCCCTAAGACGCTTTTCCAAATCATTGATTTCTTCGGTCATCTGGTTAGTCTGCTCGGTGATTTCATTTTTACGTGTAAGGAACTGGCTCAAAGTCTGCTCCTTTTCTACAGGAAGCGAACGACGAACCTTCTTCTGGTTTTCGAGAGTCTCTATGTTCTTGTCTACTTCCTCAAGTTCCTTAACAAGCGAAGCCTGCTGTTCCTGTAGCTCAAGAAGCCTTGCCTTTGACTTAGGATCAAAGCCAACCTCAAGGATTGTCTCTGTACCACCAGCCGGAGAACCGATGTTCTTGGCAGTAATTTCTTCCGTAGCAAACAAGTGGCCACCGATAATCTGTGCACGCTTTCCGCGTACGACAATCTTCTTCATGGCAGAAACCTGGGAGTTCATGATGTTGTCATTTACAACGATATTCTCTCCCGCCTCAACCTTGGCATTCTGAATAAAGCGTGCCCAGACCGACTTTGGAGTGGAAACAACACCCTCATCGCGTCCCATAATACCCTGAGAAATAACGATGTCTCCACCGGACTCAATGCGGCAGTTACCGACAGAACCGTAAATTTCAATGTTACCGTCGGCCTTGATGTTGTAGCCGTCTTCAACGTTGCCGTGAACAATAACGGTACCAAAATATGTAACGTTTCCAGTCTTGATGTTAACGCCCTTGACTTCCTTAACCGGCTCAACACATATTTTTCCGCTTACAATCAAAACTTCACCATTGCAGGCAGCCAAGACAGTAACGCCGTCTGAATCCAGCTTTACGTTCTGGCCAAGAGGAATCTGAATGTCCTTACCGTTTGTTGCCTCAAGATAACGGCCCATAACGGTCTTTCCACCCTTTCCTCTCTGCGGCTGAATCTTCTGTGCGAGGGGCTGTCCCTCAACAACGTTCTGTATAAGGTTGAGTTCCTTAAAGTCCATCTGACCAGTTTCGCTTTCCTTAATCTTAAGCTTTGAACGGTCAGTCTCAAAGTTGTACTTCATGTATGCATCAGAACCGTTAACCGGGGCAATGGCTGTGGCAACCTCATAGGGGATGTGGTAAACCGGATTGTCTACGAATTCCGCAATCTTTTCTTCGTTTATACCGGCAACAACACCCTGACTTTCCAGGGCACGGATTATATCGTTTGCAGAAATTTCAGCACCACTCATAGATGGCGGAGAAACACTGATTGTTGCGTACATCTCGTCCTTGTCTATGTCTACGGCCATAACCGCATCACCGGCAGCGGCACGTGCGTACTCGCCAATCTTTACATACTCACCGTCAGTACCTTCCTTGCAGCACTTCTTAATCAGTGCCTCATCAACCTCATCCGTATCTGGACGCTTTGAAGCGGAAATTGCATCGTTCGCCGCAACAGGCAAACCCTCTCCAACAGGAAGCACGACGTGAAGATAAATGCCGTCCTTGAAGTGGCGGATGTAGAACCTTCCGTCTGAATTGACAATCTTGTTCTCTTCCGCAGCTTCTTCCATGGCAAGCTGGGCCTGCTTGGCAATCTTCTTCTTCTGCATGAATTTGGGATTTTCATAAATCAAAAGCTTCCACGGCTTTTTGGCAAGACCTGCTATTCCCTGGAAGCCTTTTTCCAGAACCTCATATTCAAGGTTGGCAATTTTTGTCTCCAGCTGAACAGAAGCATCCGCAAGACATTCTTCTATTGTATCCGCGCGAACTTCCACCGAGTGGATTTCTTTGTCAACTTCCAGCTGAGATTCCATTTCCAAACGGAGCTTATCTAACGTTACCATGCTTTCTCCTTAGAAAATACCTTTGCGGAGGCTAGTAAGCTTTGCACGCAGGCGCATATTGGCTTTTGTATGAAGCTGGCTTATACGGCTTTCGCTTACGTTAAGTACCTGACCAATTTCCCTGAACGTCAGGTCTTCATTATAGTAAAGGACAATTACCATCTTTTCATTTTTGGGAAGCTCATTGATTGCCTGGATTATCACCTTGCGCACTTCTTCCCTTTCCACAATAACATCAGGGTTTAGGCTTGAAGGAGACTCAATGTTGTCGCCAATGGACATGTGGTCGCTGTCGTCCCCAGAATACCAGACGTCGTTAAGAGAAAGAACACTGGTTCCGCTTACCTTCATGATTGTAGTCTGGTACTCAGACTCGGTCATGTTCATGGCCTTTGCAATCTCTGCGTCGGTAGCAGTGCGTCCAAGCTGGGCCTCAAGCTCAACGATAGTATCTTCTATTTCCCTTGATTTTTGCCTTACAGAACGTGGAACCCAGTCAAGTTCCCTTAATTCATCAAAAATAGCTCCACGGATTCTTGTAACTGCGTAGGTCTTGAATTTTACGTTCTTGTCGGGATCAAATTTGTTTATCGCGTCCAAAAGACCAAACTGGCCAAACCCTATCAAGTCTTCATACTCAACACTGTCGGGCATACCGGTCTTTACCTTTCCGGCAACGTATTTTACGAGAGGCATATATTGGCGGATAAATTTGTCACGGATTTGTGAAGACCTGGTCTTCTTGAATTCGTGCCAAAGTTCATCTTCTGTCTTTTCTTCATCCGTAAGCGAATTACCCATCATCCTCACCTTTATATTATTTATTCATCCCTTTTTAAAATCGTAGAAATCGCTTTTGCCAGTGTTTCCGTATCATGATCCGCAGCCTTTGTTCCGTCAGAGAAGGTGCTGCCACGGCTTGCAGGAGCAGAAACTCCCCTGCTGGCAAATTCCGTATCATCTATTACGTCGGGACTTTCATCTACATCACCTGTAAGTGCATCAAAACCGGAAAGATCCGGTAAACTGTCAAGACCGTCTACAGCATCATCCTCAGACTTTGCGGAGGACGGAGAGGTAACTTCCGCGACAGATGAGGCAACAAAAGCGGACTTGTTCTCATCCTGCTTGGCGGCGGCAACAGTTGCGGCGGTTGCGGCAGTTTCCTTTGCGCTCTGTATGAAGCTTTCCTGCTTTGAATCAGGAGCATTCTGCATTGCGGCTCCTGCGTCATCAAGTTCGGCAGCAGCCTTTGCATCCGACGCCTTTAGAGCCTGGGCATCGATAGACTTTTTGTTGTTGTTAACGGAAAAACGCAAATTTTCACCGTCATCGGTAAGCTCTTCGTCTGAAATGACGATATCAACCTTGTTACCCAAAGAGGAAGGCTTTTTTACCGCAGAAACTTCAACGTCTGCCGTTTGCTCCAAAAATGTGCTGAACAAAAAATCAACAAGAAGGAACACAAGGGCAAAAACTACACCGAAAACAAGCCCCCTTATAAGAGACCAAAAAAGACTATGTGCAAAGATCAAACTAATTACAAAAGAAATAACAAAACCCGCAGCTGCCGGAAATGCTATCTTTTTTGGAGTGAGCATAAACCATTCCTCCGCTTATATATATAAGATTACGTCAAAATTTCATTCCGGTCAAGTTGAACTTGCAAATTCAGAATAATTTAAACGCTATTTACCTTTTTTTCTTTCCGCCTACAACAAATTTCTTCAAGAAATTCTGAACACCGACAGACGCGTTGTTCTCCGTTTTCTCTATTCTGCCGACTATGTGCTTGATGCATACAGACGGCCTTGAAGTAGGATTAACCACAATAAAGGGCTTTTGGCGGATAACTGCAGTCTGAACCACAGAATCCTCATAAACAAAACCTATATAGTCAACCTTATAATTAAGGAACTGACCAACAATAGTAATTATGCGTTCTGATATGCGCTTTCCCTCATCCGCAGAATGAACACGGTTTACGAGCAGCTTTATGTTGCTTTCCCTGTCCACAAGCTCGGTGGAAATAATCTTTATGATACCATAGGCATCTGTTATAGCAGTAGGCTCCGGTGTGGTAACGACATAAACCTCATCTGCTGCGGCTACAAACTGAAGAACGTTGTTTGCAATACCGGCACCCGTGTCTATGATTATTATGTCTGCATTGGAAAGCGACAGGAATTCCTTTGTAAAATAGTCAAGCTCTTCCTTGGACAGGTTGGCAATTTTGGAAAATCCGTTTGCACCTGCAATAAATTTTATGCCGAATTCCGTGTCCAGAATTATCTCGCTCATTTTCTTCTGGCGGTTAATAACCTGAAGCAAATTGTAGCGGGGCACTATATTAAGCAAGACATTGACATTAGCCATACCCATATCGCCGTCAATCAGAATTACGCGCTTGCCTATTTCTGCATAAGCGATAGCCATGTTAACGGCGACATTCGTCTTGCCTACACCGCCCTTGCCGCTTGTTATTGCAATAATTCTTGTCTTATGGGGATCACCGTTCCCCATCATGGCACGAAGCTCGTTTGCCTGTTCTTCCATTCCCATAATCAACACCACACATTACTTAAAATAGACTTCTTGACGCATAAGATACGCAAGACTTTACTCTTCTTCATTCTCGGACCCAAATTTCTTTACAATCTTGTCCTTGTTCACCTGGAACCCTATAAGCTGCCTTAGGAAAAGCACCGGGCTTGCACGCTTTAACGAATGTAAAACCTGCTGTCCGTCAGTTATCATGGAAACCTGCTTGTTCTTTTCGCTAAGAATACTGATGACGTTTCCGTACGCAGAAGTTTCATCACATTTTGTTACAATCACGCTACGGAAGTCAAAAGATTCGTAGTTCCTGATGATTTTTTCAAGGTCGCTGGCCTTAGTGCTAGCAGCAACGGCAAGATAAATGTCCGGCTGCATACCCTTAACATCGAGCATAGAGCGCATCTTTGCTATATTTTCGTAGTCGTTTGGACTGTAACCGCTTGTATCAATAAGAACAAAATCCATGCTGTTCTTGTATGAATCAAAAAGCGACTTAAGATCCTCCGCACTTTCCGCCTTATCAACGTCAATTTCTATTGCATCGCCATAGTGCTTAAGCTGCTCAAAAGCACCAACGCGCCAAGTGTCCATAGTTATCATCTTTATAGAAGGAGCCGGAAGCTTCTTTGACTGGGCAACCTTGCGGAGCTTTGCCGCCATACGGGCAATAGTTGTAGTCTTTCCGACACCGGTTGGACCTACAACGACTATTACATGCGCAAACTTTCCTTTTGAAACGAATTTGGGAGCTATAGTGATTGTCTCCCCAATCCAGTCTATTACGCTGTCCTGAACACGGTCAAAATCTTCCAAGTCCTCCAGATTGAATTCCCTGCGGATTTTATCATCCATTTTGCGGATGTAGTTCTGGGTAAATTCATTCTGAACAAGAAGGTCATTTATCTTCTGGATAGTAGCATTCTCATCGCCCTGGGATGCGGCCTGGGCCTGTGAAATTGAATCGATTTTTTCATCAAGCTTTTCCAGCTGCTTCGTAAGCTGAGCCACCTGGAGCATACTGGTTACATTGCCGTTACCCAAAGCCTGTAGAATTTCATCGCGTTTGGCGGTAAAACTGTTCTGGTTTGAATCTGCCATGCCGGTTTTTACGGGAACTTCCCTTGCCGCATAAGGCATGTAGTCTGTTTTCTGAGGATAAGGCTGGGTCCTCTGGTATTGAGAATAGTCTGCCCCGCCGGAATATGGCATTTTCTTTAGTGGATCAGGGACTGAATTGTACCTGTTGAACGAATCTTCAACAACATAGTTGGCATTTACAATTTCCTTCTGAAAAAAACCGAAAAGACCACCCTTGAGAGTAGTTTTATAGTTGAGAATCTGGTACATGTCGCCGTACTCTCTCTGGAGCCTGTTCTTTATCCATTCAAGAGAAGGTCCTTCTATCTCCATTTGAGTGCTTCCAATTTTTTCAGTCTTGTACATCGATGTCTCCAATTGTTTCTACTTTTATTCCTGAACCGGCAGCCATAACCTCACTTACCGAAATGCAAACAAGACCCGGAATCTCCCGTTCAGTAGAAGAATGAACAAGAAGACGGACCTGATCCGGGCAAAGTACAATCGGCAGATAATTTCTTTCGCTTACTGCAGCAAAAGATGAGCTCATAGTTTCTATATATTTACGGCCGTCAACAGGATCAAAGGCAACGAAAGGCTTTTGGCCAGGCTGCATGACCTGATGCTCAACAATACTCTGGGCAAGGTTCTGTGAAAGGCGCATAACGTGAAGCACATGATCATCATCCGCATACTGGAGACAAATCTGTGCACCAAGGGCCTCTCTTACTTTTTCCGTAAGAATCCACGGATCTTTGGTAATAGGAGCAAAGTTGGCGAGAGTTTCCAGAATTACAACCATGTTGCGGATGCTTACCTGTTCCTGCAAAAGGTTCTTGAGTACGCTCTCTATCTCACCATAAGTAAGCTTGTGTTCTCCGTTAAGGATTTCGTCAACAACAACAGGATTTGTCTCCTTAACCTTGTTGACAATAGAACTTACTTCCTGACGGCTAAGAATGTCTGATGCGTGGCGGCGAATAATTTCCGTCAAGTGGGTTGCAATGATTGTAGGAGGATCAATTACGGCATAACCAGCCTTCTCTGCTTCCAGACGCTTGGGTTCGGAAACCCAGATTGCTTCCATGCCAAAGGCCGGGTCTTTTGTCTTTTCGCCAACCATTACGCGCTTGGGGTCAACATTGCCCGTGTTAAGGCACATATAGTAGCCAAGCTTAAGCTTGCTCTTTCCAACTTCTATGCCACGAATCTTAAATGAGTATTCATCAGGATCTATGGACATACTGTCACGGATTCTTATCGGAGGAACAACAAGTCCAAGATCAAGGGCTTCTTCACGGCGGATTCTTGTTACGCGCTCAAGAAGTTCCGCACCCTTTTCCCGGTCAACAAGTGGAACCAAGGCATATCCAAGGTCAAGAGAGAGAGGATCAAGGGTAACAACCGGTGAAACCTCATCAGGGCTGCCACCTGTCTGCTTGGTAGACTTTGCGTTTCTGGCCGCTTCTGCAGCACGCTCGGCCTCTGTCTTCTGGAATTTCTGCATACGAATACCAAGATAGACAAAGACTGCACCAATAGGAACAAGAACGAATGCAGAGGCATTGTGGAAGGCAAGCCCCATAGCCGCAAGGGCAATACCAACGATAACGTAAATTGTACCGCTAACGGAGAAGTTGCGCTTAAGCTCATCGCCAATAAATTCGTCTGCACGGCTACCTGTAACAAGGATACCTGTAGAGAAGGACACAAGAAGTGCCGGGAGCTGGGAAAGAAGACCGTCGCCTATTGTAAGCTTGGCATAAGTGTTCATAGCCTCGCCCGCAGCCATATTGTGGAAGACCATACCGGTAATCATGCCGCCAATCAGGTTGACTACGGTAATGAATATGCCGGCCTTTACGTTTCCGCTTACGAACTTGGAGGAACCGTCCATGGTTGAGTAGAAGTCAACTTCCCTTCTGATGTCTTCCTTGCGCTTTTCGGCCTCTTCCTCGGTAATGACACCGCTGTTAAGGTCGTTCTGAATGTCGAACATCTTGGAGTTCATGCTGTCCAAGGTAAAACGGGCACTTACTTCTGAAATACGGCCTGCACCCTTGGTTACTACGATTACCTGAACGACTATAAGGATGATAAAGATGATAAAGCCAACGACAAGGTTGTCCCCAGCCACGATATCGGCAAAGGCCTTTACCATCTCGCTCTGTTTAGTCATTAGAAGGGAAGCCGGAACATCCGCCCCCGGAAGAAGAATAAGACGCGTTGACGAAATGTTTATGGCAAGCCCAAAAAGGGTTACCATAAGGATTACGCGCGGAAAAGAAGAAAAGTCCGCGGCCCGTCTTGTGTACATTACTGTCAAAAGGATAACCAATGCAAGGGCAAGATTTATGACCATTGCAATGTCAATCACCGTTTTTGGCAATGGTATAAAAAGCATAAGGACGATTACAACCGAAGCCACAGCTACGGAATTTCCCTGAATTGCTGAAATTATACTCTGCCTGTTGTTCCCACTTTTATTTTCTGCCATGAGTCCCCACCCACTTTTTTTATAGTATAAAGTGTTTTATATAATTTTTCAATCCAAAAAAATCAAACTTTTGCATATTTTTTGTCAAGATAGCCAATTTGTACGTAAACAGTGGCTATTGCCTTCAAATAGTTTGCAGGTATTATATCACCAACCTGGGTGTCTGTATATAGTCCGCGTGCCAAGGGCCTGTTTTCCACAATGGGAACCCCGTTGTCCCGCGCTATCTTCTTCATGTTTTGGGCGGTAAGGTCTTCTCCCTTTGCCGTAACCTCTGGAAGTTCAGCCGTATCGCGCTTCCACTCAAGGGCAACAGCATAATGGGTCGGGTTGGTAATGACAACATCCGCCTCTTTTACGGCCTTCTGTATGTTCTGCCTTAGCATTGCCCGCTGAACCTGCTCCAAATGGCTCTTAACCTCTGGGTCGCCCTCCATCTCCTTGTACTCTTCCTTGACTTCTTGCTTGGTCATCTTCTTTCTTTCGCGGAATTGCCTTCTCTGCACGATGTAGTCAAGCACACCTACAACAAGCAGCAACACCGCACATATCACTAGCAAAACCGCCGCCATGCGTGCAAAACTCTTCATAGCAAGCCTTGGACCGCCAGTCCTAAGATAGTCAAAAATAGAAGGCAAATTCAGCCTGATTATAAAAAACGCTATTATTACTATTATCGCTACCTTAAAAATAGACTTGAAAATATTGAAGATGCCTTCAACAGAAAAGAAACAGCGCTTAAGGTAACGCCCAAAATGCGGAAGTATTTTGTCAAACTTGGGCATTATTGTCTTTGTTGTGAACAAAAAGCCCTTGTTCTGAATCAAATTGGAGACAACCCCAGCAATAAGCCCCACCAGCGCAATGGGAAGCAGCATAATAAGAAAATACTTAAGGCAGAAATATGCAAATTTCTGATCGTCAACCTTTGGAGATGCAACATTCCTAAAAAAATAAATAAGGACTTCTTCGCATTTCCTTTCAATCCATGGGGCAAGGGCTATAAGCATAATGACAGAGAAAAGAAATACCAGAGAACCGTTAAGCTCCTGGCTTTTGGCAATTTCTCCCTCTTCCCTGGCTTTACGGAGTTTATATTCTGAAGGTTCCTCGGTTTTGCCCTCATCTTCTGCGGCAAACCACTGCAAATCTATCTGACTCACTAAATTCCCCCTCCACCAAGGCTTATGAAAAGGCGTTCTATCTGCCTGAATCCTGCAACAAAAGAGTTGGTAAAGAAATTGAAAAATTCAGGAAGAAGAGTCCATATTACAAAGAAAGAAGTAAGCATGAGTGTCGGGAAGCCTTCGGAAAGCAGGTTCATCTGTGGAGCCGCCTTGGAAAGTATGCCCATAGCCACGTTTATAAGGAAAAGCGTTCCCATCAGCGGCAGAGCCAGAACAAGCGCATCCGCAAACAGCCGCACAAGACCTGAAAGCATAAAGGTCATCAGGTGGTCAGAACTGCTCAAGATGGAAAAAGTGTTAAGCGACTGAAAGCTAGTCTTAAGCGCACCCAGAAAAAGCATCTGGAACCAGTTGTTCTGCATAAAGACCAGCATGGCCAGAAGGTTAAAGAACTGTCCCATCAAAGGGTTCTCAACCTGGCTAAGAGAGTCATAAGCCTCAGCTGCAGAGAAGCCCATCTGGAAGGCAAAGAACTGTCCCGCCGTGCTAAAGGCCGCAAAGATAAGGGAAATATAGAAACCGATTATCATCCCTATAAGAGCCTCTCCGCCAACAAGCAGAATGTACTCCAAGGTGAATTTACCGTCTGCGGTTACATAAGATGAATAGGAAGCAAATTTTCCAGAAACAAGCGAAACCTGGGGGAAAATAAAATATGCCATGTACATAGCCAGCGCAACTTTTGCTACACGCGACACCGCTTTTGAAGACAAGAGAGGAAGAGTCATAATCAAAGCAAAGCATCTGGCAGCCACTAAAAGAAAGACAGGTGCTTTTGCCGCAATAAATTCTATATTCGGCACATCTACTTCCTGTTAGAAAAAGCTACATTCGGCCAATCATCTGGAAAAGGCCAACCGTATAATTTTTCATGCTGGTAAACATCGCGCCTCCCAAAAGGGCAAGCACAATAAGCATGACCAAAAGCTTAGGCAAAAAAGTAAGCGTCTGTTCCTGAATAGAGGTCGTAGCCTGAAAAATTGCAACGACAAGACCTATAATCAAAGCCGCCCCCAAAACTGGGGCACAAAGCTTAAGAACCTGTAAAATTCCGCCCTGCATAAGGAGCGTAACCTGTTCCATACTCATATACTACCCCCCTAGCCTACAACGCTCTGGAACAACTGCTGGGTCAAAAGTCCCCATCCGTCAACAAGCACAAAAAGCATCAGCTTGAACGGCATGGAAATCTGTACAGGCGGAAGCATCATCATACCCATGCTCATGAGGATGCTCGCCACAACCATATCTATTACGATAAAGGGAATATAGAGCATAATGCCTATCTTGAAGGCAACCGTAAGCTCATGCAAAATATATGAAGGAACCAGAATGTATGTAGGAACCTCGCTGAAATTCTTTGGCTTGTTCAACTTGGCCATGCTCATAAAAGTGCGGACATAGGAATGATCCCCATCCAGCTGTCGGTACATGAACATGCGAACGGGAGCCTCGGCCTTGTCAAAAGCCTCTTCTATAGTGATTTCATTGTTGGAGAGCGGCTTAAAGGCAGAGTCATACATACTCTTGAAAGTTGGCCACATGCAAAAAAGCGTCATAAAAAGAGCTATTCCGTTAAGGACTGCGGTAGGTGGAACCTGCTGCAGGGAAAGGGCCCTTTTTATAAAGTCAAGCACAATGGAAAAGCGCAGGAAGCATGTTGTAAGAATCAAAAGGCTCGGTGCCAGCGTAAGGAGGGAAAGCAGAAGCAAAAGCTGGACGCTGAATGCAACTTCTTTTCCAGTACGCGGTGCTGTCGCGCTGAAGGTTACGTTGGGAAAGTCAAGGCCCGTAATCCTCTCGCTCATGCTTGTATTCCCACGTGTGGAGCCTTCGGGGAAGGATGACGGCTCAGAAGAAGACTGGGCGGTTGCAGCCATTGCGCAGAAAACTGCCAGCAGCAAAGCTACCATTATCCTCTTGATGTTTTTTCCCGCAAAAAAATGAATCATTCTCTGCATAATTATTCTCCCTCGCCTAAAGTTCGGGTTCTATGTTTTAGCGAATTCAATATATGTTCTGATTTTTCGTTTTCAAAGGCATTTTGCTCGCCACCCTTTTTTGATGAGCCAGGCATGAACAAGTCAAGAATCTCGCTGAAATTCTTTGGCTTTGATGCAGCCTGAGTCTTGTCCGCATAAAGGTTCAGCGCATTGATAAGCTCCTTATCCTCTATTTCCGAAATCAAGTTGATTGAATTTTCGCTAACGCCAACAAGATATGCCTTGTCTATAAGGGTAACAATCTGCACGGACTTTCCAGGCCCAAGGCTAATGGAAGCAGCCCGCCTAAGGAATTTGTCGTCATCAGAGGCAATGTAGGAATTCTTTCTAAGAAAGCGGTAAAGCAGATAGATAAGTCCAAGCACAAGGCCAAGGACAAGAATCATCCTTACAAAGACCCACAAACCGCTGCCGCTTGAACCACCGTCCAAAACCGGAAGAGCAGCCTCGTCACTATCGTTTATGGACAACTTTGACTCATCCGTCGTAAGAGGAGCTGTAAGAGAATCTTCCTTCTGCTCAACTTCAGATGCAGAATTTAAAACAGAATCAGTCTGTGAACCACTTTCCTGAGCATTCACAGACATGACCATAGTCAAGAGAAAAATTGCAAAAACTGCAAGCAGTCTTTTTGAGTTAATCGTAGTGTCCCCCACCCATGAACAAGACACCCCCGGACTTATCCCCAGCCGGGAGCATCCATTCCCTACATCTGTACGGTTACGTGTTCGAGCGCAGGAAGAATTTCCGTTACGCGGACACCGAAGTTTTCGTCGATGACTACGACTTCGCCCTTAGCTATAGGTTTATGGTTAACTAAAATATCTACCGGTTCACCGGCAAGTTTATCCAATTCAATAATGGTACCTTCGCCCATTCCAAGAATGTCTTTAATGGTTTTCTTTGTACGGCCTAATTCTACCGTCATTTCCATAAAGACATCCATAATCAGGCCAATATTACCCTGTTCAGGAGTTCCGCCAACCTGCTGCAAGTTCGGGAACTGCAGCGACTGTACATTTGGTGTATTTGCTACTTGAGACATACCGCCCATACTCATCCCCATGCCCATCATGGGCTGCTGATTGAATTGTTGAGCCGCACCAGTTGCCTGCTGCGGAGCCGGAGCTGGCTCACCGCCGCCCAAGGCTTTTACCATACCATCCGCAACAGGACCGCTGACGGCTTCCCATAAGGTATATGGTGTACCGTCAATGTTGAGCGGATAAGTAAACAAAGCGAAAGTATCCTGTGGCATGCGAACCATTGCCTTTGGCTGGTTTACAGCTTCAGGTGAGTTGGTTGCAAGGCCCGGCAGTTTACCGTCTTTGCTTAAGTCTGTAATCTCTGAAC
Organism: Treponema sp.; assembly: GCA_017534445.1. GTDB lineage: Bacteria > Spirochaetota > Spirochaetia > Treponematales > Treponemataceae > Treponema_D. The sequence continues at coordinate 45,337 of JAFXWC010000033.1, read as the reverse complement.
CAGAGTGTTGGGCAACTACTTCGCTGATAACAGACAAAGCCATGTCATCGAGCTCAGGAGCGTCCTCTTTATTTACAAGACTTACGATTTTCTTAGCACATTCCGGATCCATGATGAACAAGTGGTCGCCGCTCAAAGCGGTTGAATAGTCTGCCATTACAGCTACAACCACTTCCGGAATCTTTGCAAGCAACTGGTCTCTGTTCAAAGTCTCAACTACCGGAGAATCAACAGATACTTCTGCTCCGGTCATAGTGTTCAACTGTGAACCAAGTTTATCTTTTAAGCCGTCCGCAAACTTCTTAAGGGTCTCCACGTCAAACTTGGAGCCGCTGGAGGCTGCAGGAGAAGCTCCGTTGCCAAGGCCTCCCATGTCAACATCGGACAACAATGCGTCAATTTCTGCCTGTGAAATAGATCCTTCACTCATATTGATTCTTCTCCTTCTGCGGACAGTTCTTCAAAATCTTCTTCATCCGATTCATTTATCTTGCTGATAACCTGAACAGCAACTTTCTTGCCGATTGTACCCGCCTGGCAGTAGAACTTCTTCTTGTTGCCCACGCTAAGTGTAAGAGGGTCATTGATTTTAGTATTGTTAAACCGCACAACGTCACCCATGCGAAGGTTCAGCACGTCGCGAATCGGAACGTTCATGCTGGCAACTTCCGCAACAAGCTGCATCTCAACATCCGCAAGCTTTTCCTTGAGGGTGCCAAGATACTGTGTAGTAGACGAACGTCTTACTGAACTGAACCAGAACTGTGAAGAAAGCTTTGATACAATCGGTTCAATTGTGATGTAAGGAATACAGATGTTCATCATACCGGCTTCCTCGCCTATCTTGATTTCAAGGGTTACGAGGATAACCATTTCGCTTGGCGGAACAATCTGGGCAAACTGCGGGTTTGTCTCAATCTGCTGCAACCTTGGGCGCAGGTCAATTACCTGTGTCCAAGCTTCACGCATGTTGGCAAGGATGCGGACAATAATACCTTCCATTACGGACTGTTCAATATCCGTAAGGTCGCGGTTTACCTTACCGCCTGTATCACCAGAACCGCCGAACAAGCGGTCAATCATAATAAACGTGATTTCCGGAGCAATCTCCAAGACAGCATTGCCCTTGAGAGGATCCATGTTTATTACAGCCAAGGTTGTTGGTGTTGGAATAGAACGGATGAATTCCTCGTAGGTAAGCTGGTCTACGGAAGCTACGTGGACATGAACCAGCGTTCTTAACTGCGCCGAAAGGCTTGTTGTCGTAAGACGGGCAAACGTTTCGTGCATATTGGAAACAGTACGGATTTGTTCCTTTGAGAACTTGTCCGGGCGGCGGAAGTCGTATATCTTAATACGGCGTGTATCCGACACCGGCTTAAAGTCATCAGTTTCACTTTCGCCCGTACTGATTGCCTGGAGAAGCTGGTCTATTTCGTCCTGTGAAAGAACTTCATTCATCGCCTAATCCCACCTGCACAATTTTTTGAATTACTGAGCCTTTACAACATCTTTTGTTGTAAAACGCACATCCCTAATCTTTGAACGAGACAAAATGTTTTCGTTAATCTGATCGCGAATATCGTTCTTTAACGCTTCTTCCTTATCTGGGGCAATTTCTGCTTCTGACTTTGAAGAGAAGAACTGCCTTAGGAAGTCTACGATTTCGATACGACGCTCGGTGATTTCTGTAGAAGCATTCTTATCGTCCTTCTTATAACCAAGAACTACCTGAACAACAACGTTAGCCGGGTTAATGTCGTCACAAGTCTGAGTGCGGATCTGATCCAAGGTTGTGTACCAAGAAAGGACCTCGCGCTGAGTTGTGTACTCTACCCCAACCGGAACCTTAGTCTGGCTCTTGCCGCCTCTGTTCATTATAAGGTTGGTTATTATTACAATCGTTACTATAAAAATAACTGCTGCAACTCCGATAAGAATATATTTTAGCAATACAGGCAATGCGCCTTTAAGGCCGCCTGATTTTTTTGCCGGAACTTCATCCCCACCGATGTCACCTGCCAAGTCGTCTGCTGCGCCTTCGTCTGCCATAAAATCCTCCAATTATAAAATACTTACTTTTTTATTATCGGTATTTTATTCTTTTAATTTAACAGTAATCTTTTAAAAATGCCCGTCATCAAGAATGATTATGTCTACACGGCGGTTATAAGCGGCCGCTTCCGGCATTTCCGCATCCTTGAACTTTGGACGGGTATCCGCATAACCGGCAATGGAGAATGACTTCTCATTGGCTCCAAAATCAACCAGGTAATGCAATACATTCGCTGCACGGGCTGCAGAAAGTTCCCAGTTTGTCTTGAACTCCTGCACTCCTTCTTCGTTGGGGCCTACGTCTTCTGAATCCGTATGGCCTTCTATTCTATAGCGCCAAGGTTCGTTCTCCTTACGGTTGCGCTTTTCCAGAGCTTCTTTTTCGTTTATCTCGTTAAAGAACTGTGAAAGGCGCAAGAGAGTTTCCCTTGTCGTTTCCATATTTAAGTCTGCACTTCCTTTTTCAAAGAATGAATCAGAAGCCAGAGAAATTACAAGACCACGTTCGTCACTGGTAATTGTAATGCGGTTGGACTTAATGTCCGGCTCAAAAATACTGATGGCCTTCTTTTTTGCAGGACCAAGGGATGAGCCCCTCTCGTTTGAAGGAAGGGAGCTTACCGTATTTCCAAGGTCAGAAAGCCGGCCGGCAGACAAAGACTGTCCTCCGCCCTGAAGTGTATTCTGAATGGAAGCCTGCATTGCTGCCATCATAACCGCATCTGCATCGCTGGGGTCATAAAGCATGACGAAGAAGCAGAGCATAAGGGTAATCATGTCGCCATAAGTACCCTGCCAGGCGGTAGAAGGCTTCCCAGGATCTGATTTTTTTCTAGCCATTTCTTAAGCCTCCTTAGTCCTTAAGAACTTCTGAAGAAATAGCTTTGCGTGTTACAGGATCAAGATATGTAAGGAGCTTTGTTGCAAGGATGCGCGGGTTGTCTCCTGTCTGGATTGAGAGAACACCCTCAAGAACCATATCCTTTGCGTTCATTTCCCTTGCATTCTGGGCAAGAAGCTTGTTTGACAAAGGTCCGAACAGCCAGTTTGCAATCATACAACCATAGAGTGTTGTAATCAAAGCAACAGCCATGTTAGGACCAAGGGCTGACTTGTCTTCCAAGTTGTTCAACATACCAATCAAACCGATAACGGTACCCAACATACCCCAACCTGGAGCATAACCAGCCCACTGGATAAGTACACCAGCCCATTCCATGTGGCGCTTTTCGCACTGGGACATTTCGTTTTCCATGATTGCGCGGATTGCGGTTCCGTCGTGGCCGTCTACCATGAGGCGCAGGCCTTCGCGAAGGAATTTATCATCAAGGTCGTCAAGTCCTTCTTCCAAGGCAAGGATACCTTCACGGCGGGCCTTTTCACTAAGGGCGACCATGTTCTGAACGGTTGACTTTTCGCCATAGTCAAAAATCTTGAAACAGCGGCTCATTATTTTCCAAACGCCGAGGACTTCATTCAACGGGAAAGCAATGAAAAGGGCGCAATAAGAACCACCGACAGTAACGAAGATGGAGGCTAGGTTCCAAATATCCCCGGCACGTCCACCACCAGAAATAACTCCGATAATTACCATCGCCACGCCGCCAAAAAGGCCAATAATTGTAGCTACATCCATTTAAAAAAATCCTCCCGACTTTAACTATTCCCTTTGTTTTTGCAAATCACAGTTCCTGATTCCAGATGCCGATTCGCCTTCGGTATTCGACGACCTTATTCACCACCTCTTCCGGAGTGTCGCTTACAACAACCTTCTTTCCGGAAAGAAGCGTAAGCGTAAGGTCAGGATTCTGTTCCATGCTTTCTATTTGATGCGGGTTAATCCAGTATTTCTTGCCATTCAGACGGGTAACTTCTATCATATCTTAATATAATGTACAGTTATCGTCTGACCGTCAAGGGGTTCAACTGATTTTTCCGCATAAATTCTCTCTTTTGAATATCGGACAACCGGGCCTGGTTCTTGAAGGAAAAAAATGTGGAGCAATCTTTGCCAAAAAAAGCCTAAGGCCAAGGGCTGGGCACAGTTTAAAAGGAAATGCACTCCTAAAAAACTGTTATTTAAAGAAATATAACAAAAAAAATATTGAGATTTAAATGAATCGGTATTATTCTAAAACCATATGAAAAGCAAAATACTGGTCATTGAAGATATTCTTGAAATGTCAGAACTTATAAGCCTCTATATGAATAACGCAGGTTTTGAGACAAAGGCTTGCGAAACTGCCGAGTCTGCACTTGCAATGCTTCAGGAAGGATACGTTCCAGACCTTGTGCTACTGGACCTGAACCTTCCCGGTATGAGCGGACTGGAATTCCTAGAGCAGTTCAGGCAAAACTACATGACCACTATTCCGGTAATAATCGTTTCTGCCCGTGATGCAGACGAAGACATAATCGCAGGACTTGGATACGGTGCTGATGAATTTGTAACAAAGCCATTCAGCCCGAAAGTTCTTGTTGCGCGCGTGCAGTCAAAGCTCAAAAGGCTTTCTGCAACGGAAGCATCGGTTGAGGAGACCATAAAGTTTGGTTCCTACACCCTCTTCTGCAACAGCTGCGTGCTAAAAAAAGGCACGGAAAAGATTCCCCTTTCCACCAAAGAATACGAGGTTCTGGAATTCCTTGCAAGGCACGCCGGAGAACCGCTAAGTCCGGAAGTTATCTACACAAATGTATGGAAGACGCAGTATGGTGACATTACGGCCGTTGCAGTTTACATACAGAGGCTCAGGAAGAAAATAGAAGAAGATCCTTCATCTCCAAAAATAATCACAACTATGTTTGGCATGGGGTACAGGTTCGACAAATGAAAATCAAGTCGCAGTTCAAGCTCCTGATTCTTGGCATCGTTATAATTCCCCTTATTACGATTACGATTCTTCCTATAAACATTTACCTTACCTCGCCCCAGCACACCCTGCTCAAGGGTTACAAAGAGATACGCAAAATCAAGGAAATAGACCTTACGGAAGAAGACTGGTCTATCGTTCAGAAAAAAATAGAGAGCATTCCTCCAAATGTGCAGGTTGCTTTCTATTATAACTCAACGATAATCATCTCCAACATTCCCGAGCTAAAGACCGGCATGTACCTTACACCATTTGAAATCTTTGAATTCATGAAGAACACGAATGCCGACTATGACTACCAGTTCCAGTCGCCACTTCCCACAAAAGAGGAAATGGATGAAGGCAGCGGAAACAACTACAGGATTCTTGTCATAAGCCGCGTCCCCATCCCCGAAAAAAACAGGAAGCACAGGCCTTTTTTCTACTTCCAGGTTCTTATCTTTGCCGTTCTGTTTGAATTCTTCTGCCTTACGTCCGTAATCAGGCTTTCCCGGGTAATCTACAAGTCAATAACCCTTCTGGAGCAGAGCACGCTCAAAATTGCAAACGGAGACCTTGATGCGGAAATCAAGATGCCAAAGAACAACCGTCTTGCAAACGAAATAACTTCCCTTGTAAAAAGCCTGGAAAAGATGCGCACTTCCCTAAAGGACGACCAGGAGCGCAGGGTAAAATTCATCATGGGTATAAGCCACGACCTTAGGACGCCTGTTTCGCTCATAAAGGGCTATTCTGAGGCAATTACAGACGGAATTGTGAGTGACATGGACTCGGTAAAGAATTCCCTTTCCATAATAACGTCAAAGGCAGACCAGCTTGAGACCATGATTAACGACCTTATCAATTACGTAAAGCTCAACAACACGGACTGGAAGCAGACCTTGGAAAACGTAAGGCTAGAACCCTTCCTTGCAAACTTTGCCCAGAGTGCGGCAAACACAAGCAGCGTTTACCAAAGGAAAATCAACACCTTCATAGACATAGACACATCCATAGAAGTGCCAATGGACAAGAACCTTGTAAGCAGGGCTTTGGAAAACATATTGAGCAACGCGGTCCGCTACACAAAGGAAGGCGACAGCATAAGCATTTCCGCAGTTCAGGAAGGATCGGTCGTTCTACTGAGCATTGCAGACACTGGCATTGGAATAGCGGAAAAGGACCTTGAGCACATATACGACATATTCTACCGGGGAACAAATTCCCGCCGGGAACAGGGCATGGGCATTGGTCTTAGCGTAGTAAAGACGATTATAGACACTTTGGGCTGGAGCATAAAGGTTTCTTCCAAGATGAATGAAGGAACCACATTCTTTATAGGCATTCCTCTCGGGAACGGCAAAAGCGAAGAATCTCCTGCATAATCAACTCCTTGTCATCCATGTCAAAAGTAAGGGCATTGGGAATTCCCCTCATAAAAGTGTACTGGCGCTTGGCATAACGGCGGCTGTCCATCTTGATTTTTTCTTTTACAGCATCCAGGTAGCCATCTCCTTTTGTACAGGAAAAAAACTCCCCGTAGCCTATGGCCTTCATTCCTGGAGCGTCACTGCCTATTCCCTCTTTTTCAAGCCCAAGGACCTCTTTTTCAAGCCCCATCTCGAACATGGCATCCACGCGCGAGTTGATTCTGTCGTAAAGTTCTTCCCTTTTTCTTGTAAGGATTATGGTGCAAAAATCAAAGCCTTGCCTTAGCTTGTCCGGCACGGCATAAGAGCTCAGCGGTTTTCCAGAAGAATAGAACACTTCCAGTGCGCGGCAGACCCGGTAGCTATCGTGGACCCGTATTTTCTTTGCCGACTCTACGTCACAGGCCTTAAGTTCTTGATAAAGAGCGTATTCACCTTTTGATGCAAGCCTTTCCTTTATTTCTTTGCGGATTTCTGGATTGCTTTCGGGAGTATCTGGAAGCCCCATAAGAAATGAGCGTATGTAAAAGCCGCTTCCACCGGTTACCACAGGGAATTTGTGCCTAGAAGCAATGTCCTTGCAGGCACGGTCAGCCTCTTCCAGCCACTCTCCCACCCCAAACTGCACCCGGGGGTCTGCTATGTCTACGCAATGGTGGGGAATGTCTTGCCTTTCCTGCAGTGAAGGCTTTGCGGTGCCAATGTCCAGTCCCCTGTAAACTGCCTGACTGTCTGCGCTTACGACTTCACCCCTGCCTTTAAAATACGAAAGACTGCCCTTGCCAAAGATTTCTCTTGCCAAAGCAGTCTTTCCGCACGCGGTGGGCGCAAATATTACAATCACCGGGAGCATTTTTTACTGACGCGGCCCCTGCTCGATACGGTACTGAACCTCGTTAGTAAACAACTGGCGGGCTGCAATGCTTACAACCTTGTCATCGTTTTCTTCTACGACAGGATCCTTTACCATAGCCAACTGATAGGCGCGGCGGCTTGCGGCAACAGTAATTTCATAAATGCTGCCTTTAAACTTTACCAATTCTTCAAGCGGGAATATCATTCCATACCTCTTTATAATTTGACACTAAATTATAACAGATTTTACAAAGTGTGTCCATAGTATTTTAACCCGGCAAAACCCTTTTGCGGCAAAACCTTTTTGCCTTTCTCACCTTTTCTTGCTTTTACCACCAGAAGAACCGGATGAATGCTCTGCAAGCCACTCCTGCCAAGCCCTGGCTCCTGGGGTTGCAAGCCACGCTTTGCATTTCTTTTCATCAGCTTTGTCCTTTACTATATTAAAGACAAAGTAACCAACCGCAGCCAAAACAAGCAGAGCCATAAAGCCAAAGAACCACAATGGTGCCTCTTTCTTTTTCTTTGACACAGTAACAATGGATTCATCCCCCGTAAGAATACCGGCAACGTTCTTTACCGCACTTTCAAGGCAGGTGCTTTTGTCTCCCCCGTTGAACACGGGCTTAAGAATGTCTTCTATTATGTTTTCGCGTATAACGTCCGTAAGAATGCCGCCATCAACGTCTCCTGTGGAAATAACAAATTCCTGCGTACCGTCACGCACCAATATAAGAGCTCCCTTGTCCACACCGTTCTTTCCAAGATTCCATTTGTTAAACTGGCGCTTGGCATAATCCTGGGTGTCGGTACCCAATTCTGGCTCTACGGTAAGAAGGGCAACCTGCACGCCTGTCTTTTCTGCAAGCTCCATAAGATACTGCTTAAGGGCAATGCGCTTTTCGTCTGTAAGAAAGTGCTTGGTGTCAACTACATAGCTGCCTGTCCAGTTGTAGAGTTTGTCCGAATCCACTGTGAAATTCTGCGTTCCGGCATCAAAGTCCTTAAACTCTCCGGCAAGAAAGGCCCCTATTCTAAGGGATTTGTCTCCGGTAATGATACCAGCCATCTTGACCGTTCCCCTAAGGATGTTCTCTCCGTCATGCCCCTGACCGCTTGAACTTACGAAATACTCTTTCAGTATCTTGTTTTTTTCCTCCCCAGGAAACACAGTTGAGACTTTTTTTGTGGAAATAATGGTGAATTTATAAGAACCTTCAGCATTTAGAATTGCCAAAAGCGCCCCGTTCAAAAAGTTGGTGCTTTTTTCCTTCAAATTCTCCCAGTACTTGCCGGCAAAGTCGTAAAAATCATCACCCGTAGGATTTGTTACCGTAAGAACCGCAAGCTGTACGTTCTTTGTGTCGTTAAGCTCGGTAAGAAAGGCTGTAAGTTTTTCCTTCTCCGGACTGGTAAGCAGTCCCGCATTGTCCACGACAAACATATAACCGCCGTTACCGCCATTACCGTCATCCAAAGCAGCCGCCTGTGCCACAAAAAGCATGGAAGCAGCCAAAAAAGCAAATGTCATCTTTATAATTTTATGCATGTAATTCACCTTAAGAAGGATTATATCACAAATCGACAAAAAAAGCAAAATATTCTATAATGCTTCCATGCCGGAACGTAACAAAAGCACACAGGCAATCATCCTCTCCGTAAAAGAACAGGGCGAAAACAACAGAAGCGCATGCATAGTCTCTCCAGACCGGGGCGTATTTTACGCAACCCTTTACGGAGGTGCAAAAAGCAAGATGAGAAGCCTTGTCCAGCCCTTTAACAAGGGGATTATCTATCTATACGAAGACGAGGCAAAGCATTTCGTAAAAATATCAGACTTTGACGTAAAAAAGTGCCATCTTTCCCTGCACACCGACATTTACAAGATGATGGCCGCAAACCTTGCATCAGAAATACTCATAAAAACAAAGTGTGCCGGTGAATACGAAAGTTCCTTTACCCTTTTTGCCGCCTTTTTGGAAGGAATTGAACACACTCAGGGCTTTGACTCAAGGACGGGAACAATCCGCTTTCTTTGGCGCTACCTAAAGATTCTTGGACAGCAACCGGACGTAAACACTTGCACGTCATGCACAGCCCCCATTTCCACCCAGAATGCCTTGGGAGGAAGCTTCATCCGCCACATCAACGGATTCGTCTGCAAAGACTGCGCCCCTTCCTACAGAGAAAGCCAGACCTTTTCAAAAGAGCAGGCCCCATTCCTTAGCAGCACATCACTCTTCTACCTGAATGCCGTAAACACGCTAAGACCTTCAACGGTACGGGGCATGGAGCTTTCAAAGGAAAATGAATCTGAACTTAAAACCTTTCTTTTCATGCTAATTGAGCAGGCCATCGGCTCAAGGCTAAATTCACTGGAAACAGGCAGCGGCATTTTGTAAAGCAAATTCGCCTACTAGCAATTTTTGAAAAAATCATCTATAATCTTATTATATTGCAAACAATGGGGATAAACTGAAAATGAGAGCTGCTGATATTATCATAAAGAAACGCGGAACAGGCTCCGTAAAAGGTGCAGAACTTACCCGCGAAGAAATAGCATTCCTTGTAGACGGATATGTAAACGGCCAAATTCCAGACTACCAGATGTCCGCTTTTATGATGGCCGTCTATTTCAACGGCATGACCTTTGAGGAAACTGGTTGCCTTACGGACAAAATGCTCCATTCTGGCGACGTTATAGACCTTCACGGAAAAGAATCAAAAGGATTGGTCGGTCCTTTCGTAGACAAGCACTCAACAGGCGGCGTTGGCGACAAGATAAGCCTTCCCCTGGCACCTATAGTTGCGGCCCTTGGAGTTCAAATCCCAATGATGAGCGGAAGGGGCTTGGGGCATACAGGCGGCACACTGGACAAGCTTGAATCAATCCAGGGCTACAATGTAAACCTTAGCGCAGAAGAATTTGAGGCCCTTATTGCAAAGACAGGCTATGCCATGACCGGGCAGACTCAAAAGGTTGCCCCCGCAGACCGCAAGATGTATGCACTTCGCGATGTTACAGGAACAGTAGAAAGCATTCCCCTTATCACAAGCTCAATTCTTTCCAAAAAAGTTGCAGAAGGAAGCGATGCCCTTGTATTCGACGTAAAATACGGATGCGGTGCCTTTATGAAAAGCGAGGAAGACGCGGAAAAGCTTGCTACCTTCCTTGTAAAGACATCACAGGCAATGGGAAAAGAAGCCTGTGCCCTCCTTACAAACATGGACAGCCCGCTTGGCAACAAAGTCGGAAACTATCTTGAAATAGAAGAGACACTGGAATGCCTGCAAGGAAAAGGACCGGCAGACGTAATGGAACTTACCTATGAGCTTGGTGCGCGCATGGCCGTGTTTGGAAAAAAGGCGGAAAGCGTTGAGCAGGGACTTGAGCTTTGTAAAAAAGCAGTTGAATCGGGAGAGGCCCTAAAGAAATTCCTTGAAAACGTAAAGGATCAGGGAGGAGACCCGGACAAGCTTTTGAAAGAACAGGGAACACGCCGTTCAAAATTCCACATGGAGCTAAAGGCAGAAGAAGACGGCTACCTTGCCATAGATGCCTACAAGATAGGAATTGCCTGCATCAACCTGGGTGTTGGCAGAAACAAGACAACGGACAGCGTGGACGCAGACTCTGGTCTTATCTTTGTAAAGAAACAGGGCGACCTTGTTAAGAAGGGAGAAAAAATAATTGACGTTTACGCCAAGGATGCAGCCGCTCTCGTAACAGGAACAGCAGCCGTGGCAAAGGCAATTACATATTCAGACCAAAAACCTGCGCAAAAGAAACTAATACTCAAGGAAATAAAATAGTGTCTGTCTGGAATAAAAAAGTTATCTCAAAAGATGAATTGGATTCATTCCGTTCAAAATATGGCCTTGACTCTTTAAGCGCAAGCATAATGATTCGGCGCGGGATTACGCTCGGAAAAGACATTCTCTATTTTATGGAAGACGACCTTAGGTTCCAGCACAGCCCATTCTCCTTTAACAGCATGGAAGATGCCGTTGACCGCATACTGGATGCCCAAGAGGAAAAAGAAAAAGTCCTTATCTTTGGCGACAGGGACGTGGACGGGGTTAGCGCAACAACCGTTTTGTATGAATGCCTAGCCGGAATGGGAATAGACGTTCAATACAGGCTTCCACAGGGAAACGATGCCTACGGACTCAGCATAGAAGCAGTAGATGATTTTGCGGGTCTTGGCGGAACACTCATAATCACGGTTGACTGCGGAATCTCAAACATTGCGGAGATACAGCATGCCCAGGAATTAGGCATTGACGTAATCGTTACGGACCATCACAATCCGCCAGAGACTTTGCCTCCTTCCGTAATAACGCTGGATCCAAAGCTACCCGACTCGGGCTATCCCTTCCAGGACATTTCGGGATGCGCAGTAGTCTACAAGCTTGTCTCTGCCCTGCGCTTTGCAAAAAGTGAATGGTACAAACAAGACGTGTGCCTGCTTGACGCAAGGGAAGAAGACTCACTTGTCCGCATTGACTGCATCAAAATACGCAACATGGTTCCCGTGGCCGCAAAGCTAAGCCTTCTTGCAGGAAGCGGTGAAAGCATAACGACAACAAGACTCCCCTCCTATCTTAGCGGACAGGTGATACTTGTCTGGGATGCCTCAACAGTACGCACACTGTTAAAGCAAGCGTTCGGTTCTTCCGCAGACTTTAACCTTGTGGATATAAGGGAACAATGCGCAAAGTACTTCCCCAACCTGGCAAACCTACCGCTGGGTAAAATCAAAACGATGAGCAAGATTGCAAAATACGGCAATCATGAACCAACGGAAATAGGCGGCTTCTACAACATCTTCGTAACCTACGCCCAGACTGACTTTAGAAAAAAATTCCCGGGATGTGCCCAGGCAGAAGAAAAAGACATTCAGCTTGTGGCTCTTGCGGCTTTGGCAGACATAATGCCCATGAAAAACGAAAACCGCCTTTTTGAAAACAATGCAATTACAGCAATAAATGCAGGCCGTGTACGTCCAGGGCTAATAGACTTGATGGCAAGGCTTAACTTGCTTGGACGCAGGGTAAATGCCACGGACCTAAGCTGGGTGGTCGTTTCCCACTTGAACGCGGCAGGCAGACTTGGACACCCCGAACTTGCGGCAGAACTCTTTCTTAGCAAGGATGAAAAGCAAAGGGACACCGTAGCCCAGAAAATAATGGAGCTTAACAACCAGAGAAAGCAGCTTTCACAGGATGCTTGGTTATATGCCGGCATTCAGGCAAAGACTTCCATTCCTTCGCACAACGGAAAGCTTTGTGTCGTAATAGACGAAAGGCTCAACCGTGGCGTTAACGGAATTCTTGCGGGCAGGCTGGTTGCATCTTACGACATACCGGCAATCGTTGTGACCTTTGTGGAGAAGAATGCAATAGGTTCCATGAGGAGTTGCCGTGGCGTTGACGTTACGAAATTCCTTGCGCAAATGAGCGACATTTTTATAAACTTCGGAGGCCATTCAGCCGCAGGAGGATTCAGCTTTGAACGCAGCAAGCTTGCCCTTTTTGAAGAGAGGCTAAAGGAACTGTCCGCCACCCTTGAACTTTCTGAATCCACAACCGATACATTTAATGTAGATGCGGAAATTCCCCCTTCTTTCCTAACCCCGGATCTTCTTAAGATTTCCGACAAGTTTGAACCCTTCGGTGAAGAAAACGGAGAGCTTCTTTTTATTTCAAAGGGGCTTCCTGTTCTGGACGGAATCATAATGGGCAAAGGGGAAAAGCAGCACCTTAAAATTACAGTGGGCAACGACAAATTCAAGTGGCCTGCCCTCTTTTGGAATGAGGCTGAGCGGCTTCACCGTGACTTCGAGATTGGAGACAGGGTGGATATCTTGTTCAATGTGCAAAGGAATTGGTTCAACGGAGCGGAAACTCCACAGCTGATTCTGCATGACATAAAGAAAAGTATTTGTTAAAATAAAACAACCAATAGGAGACAACTTTTATGAAAAGATTCAAAAAAATTCTTTCTGCAGCGGTTCTTGCGGCTGCGGCACTTATTCCCTCATTTGCAAGGGAAGCAAGTTTTACGGGAGACGACTACGAAATAAGGCTTTTCTATAACGACACATCAGTTCCAGGGGACGCTGTTTATGTAAGGATGAAATTCATCCAGAACGGAAAAATGACAAAGGCAGACAAGGCACGCTTTAACGCAACCACAGCAGTTCTTGAGCTCTACAATGACGAAAAGAGACTGGACAAAGCCGCATTCTACGACCTTGAAAAAGACAGCGACAAGACAACCCGCACAATGCTTGCAGGAATCGGGCTTTCATCATGGTGGAAGAGCGACGCAAACTATCACCTTACGGTAAAATACAACCTTTACGGTGAAAAGCCTTTGGAATTTGACCTTCCTTTTGGCCTTAACAACAAGACCTTTGAATCTTTCACCATTGAGGCAACCCAGGGCATGACAAACATCCAGTCTGACAAGTCAGCGGAAAAGATGAAGCAGATTGAGCGCCTTAACAAGGTTCTCTATGCAGTAAACCCAGAGGGAGTCCACCAGACAACTCCATTCGTACAGCCAACAACAGTTACAAGGCGTACTTCCATCTGCTTTGAGCGCAGAATCTACAAGTACACCAATGGCAAGGAAGTCTACAGCGCCCACTATGGAACCGACTACGGAACAGGCAGCGGCGCAAAAATCACGTCTTGCGCGGACGGAAAGGTGATGATTGCAGAAAACCGCGTTTCAACAGGATGGAGCGTCTGTATTGAACACCTTCCGGGCCTTTACAGCCTTTACTACCACATGAGCGAAATAAAGGTAAAAGAGGGAGACACCGTAAAAGCAGGAGACTTGATAGGTTTGAGCGGAGCCACAGGTTTTGCAACAGGACCCCACCTGCACTGGGAAATGAGGCTTAACACGGTTCCCGTAAACCCTGACTACTTCTGCCAGGACTTTACATTTGACGCTGTAGAGCACCAATAAAAAGCTAACCAATAAGCGCAAGGAATTCCTGTTCGTTAATGACGGGAATTCCAAGCTGAGCTGCCTTTACGTTCTTGGAAGAACCGCTTGAAGTGTCATTCGTTACAAGGTAGCTAAGACCCTTTACCACGGATGTTTTTACAGAGCCACCATTTTGCTTTACAAGGGCCTGAGCATCTGCCCTTTTCATAGTCGTAAGCTCTCCTGTAAAGCAGAAAGACTTTCCGGTAAGACTACCCTGCTTTATTCCCTGTTCAACTTCTATAGTTCCGCTTTTTACAAGGAATTCCATTTCTTCCTTATTTTCCGAAAGCCCCTGGACAAGAATCTGAGCCATAATCTTTGCAAAGCCGTATACGCCCGCAATCTCTTCCTGGGAAGCGGCAAAAAGCTTTTCAAGGGTGTCATAGCCTGCGTCTAAGAGCTTTTCTACAACAGTCTCGCCTATTCCTTCTATGTCAAAACCGGCAATGAATTTTGCAAGGCTAAGCTTTCTGTGGCTTTGTATAGAAAGGGCAACTTTCTTTGCGCCAAGGGATTCCTTTTCGTTTCCAAGGCTTTCTTGCCCCAAGAAATAAGGCTTTAGAACGGCCTCGTCCAGCTTGTATATGTCCGAAATTGAATTGAGCACTTTGTCTGCAAAAAGCGAGCGCACAAGGGTATCGCCAAGGTCGCGTATGTCTGCAACGCTAACCCACTTTAAAAGCTGGTGAAGGATTCTTTTTGAGCAGGACTTGTTTGGGCAGTAGAGCCTTGTACCTTCATTCACAAGGGTGGAACCGCATGTCTCGCACTTTACAGGAAGCTCAACAGGAAAAGTCTTTTCAGCTTTATCTTCCTGGGGAACTACGCTCTCTATTTTGGGGATTATTTCTCCGCGCTTAACAACAATAACATGGCTTCCAATCTGTAGGCCAAGTGCGGCAATTGTATTTGGGTTTGCAAGGCTTGCCCTCTGAACGCTTGTTCCGTTAAGGTCCACCGCATCAAAAACCGCTACGGGAGTATAGGTTGCACCAGATTCGTTCCATTCAACCTTTCTTACTACGGACACGGCTTCTTCCAGACTGAATTTAAATGCAATCTGGCGGTCTGGGCGGGCCCTAAGTGCATCCTCGTGGTTTACGGTTCGCTCCTTTATTACAAGACCGTCTATGTCGTAGTCCAAGTTCTTGCGCTCTTCCATAACCTTTGCACGGTATTCAATGACCTGGTCTGCATTGCTGCAAATCTTAAGCACAACCGTATTGAAGCCGTATTTCTTTAGCCAGGCAAGCTTTTCTTCTTCGTCTTTATAGGGCTGCTCCCCCTGAGTTGCCCACACGTCGTAGGCTATAAGAGTTAGGTGTTCGCTGCCACTTCCGTCCTTGCGCTTCATAAGACCGTTGGCAGCGTTTCGGCAGTTTGCCTTGTCGGAAAAATATTTTTTGTGAACGGAGCGCTTCATTATGACTTCGCCGCGCACTCCCCCGGTAAAAGAAGAGAACTTGCCGTCTGCATCATAAAGCTCTTTTTTTACGCCGTCCATCTTTAAGGCATTTGCGGTAATAACGTCTCCAGTTGAACCGTCACCGCGGGTAACTGCCCTTACAAGAATTCCGCCATTGTACTGAAGCTCAAGGCTCGCACCGTCCAGCTTGTATTCAACAAGGTACTCGTCGTACTTGTGCTTCTGCGCCCAAGACAAGAACTGTTCTGGATTTGCAGCTTTTTCCTGGCTTCCCATAGGCATTACGTGGGGGGCCTTTTCAAAGTTTCCGCTGTCCGCACCAACCTTATGCAAGACAGGGTTCTGCGGGTCCAAAAGCTTTAGCTCGTCCCAGAGAGAGTCAAATTCAGCATCGGAAATTTCACCTTCGCCGTTGTAATATGATTTTTGATATTTTACAATAAGCTTTTCAAGTTCAGCGATACGCTTGGCATTGCTTACAGCCTTGTCGCTTTTGGAAGCAGCCTCGTCAACGTCAAAAAGATCCATTGCCTGCACCTCAAATTTCGTCGCGCACAAACATCAGTTCATAAATACCGTGGCCGGCATTCAAGCCCTTCTGCTCAAACTTTGTCCTGGGCCTCCATTCTTGTGCAGGAGCAAAGGATTCGTAGCGGTTGTGCAAACCTGGCGTTTGGTTTAGTTCAAGAAGTGCGTCATCCGCATATTCCTGCCAGTCTGTAACAAAATAAAGGTAGCCTTCTGATGCCAATTTCTGCGAAAGAAGATCCGTGCGCGGCCTGTGGAGCAGCCTTCTCTTGTGGTGCTTTTTCTTGGGCCATGGATCCGGGAAAAATATATGGAAGGCTTCTACGGATGAGTCTGGGAACATCACTTCCAGGCACTCAAGCGCATCGTGTTCTATTATAAAAAGGTTCTTAAGCTGGCGTTTCTTTATTTCGCCAAGCAAGCGGCCCACTCCGGGCTTATGGACTTCTATTCCAATGTAATTCATGTCGGGATTCTTTTCCGCAATCTCTGCAGTGGCATGTCCCATTCCAAAGCCAATCTCTACCGTAACGGGATTTGTGTTTCCGAATATTTCCGTAAAATTAAGGGTCTTGTGTTCAAAGGGAATGCACCAGACCTGATGCAAGTCGGAATAGCTACGCTTTTCATTTTCTGACATACGGCCCTGACGCAAGACATAAGTCTTTATAGGACGCATAAAAAATTCAGATATAGGATTACCGTCTTCTTCTTCCGGTCCAGGATCATCAATGCTGTTTGGCAAATTATTTTCCTCTCTATTTTATTGTTTTTGCAAGGATTCAAAAGGCAACATAAAAAATAAAGTCCCGCTTTCATAGCACACGCGCATTCTGTCCGCAGTTCCGTATTCAGCAAGGATTGCAGCGTTGTCTTTCCATTCATCCCTACGCTTATTACAGTATATCAAAATGCCGTCCGTGTTGTAAAGGGCAATGCGCTCATTATTTGGGTTTGCAATATAATAAGGCAAGTCCACATAGGCTTTTGTTTCAAAATCGGGGTTAAAATTCAGCGAAAACTCCCCCTCGCACTCGCGGTCAGACAGGTCTTTGTAGTAGACATAATAAATTCCCTGGGGAATGGCCGATTTATAGGCAGGGACAAAGCTTGTGCAGCCTACATAATCCTTGCCGTCTCCGCCGTGAAAGACAAGGGGTGACGGGCAATGCCATTCCATGCCAGTTTCCGCATGGACGGTACGAATCTCTCCGGCACGAAGGGCAGAAGACCTTGGCTGGACAAAAACGCTGAATCTTACGTAGGGAGCAGAAGAGTCGTCCTGGTAGTCAAAAATAACGTTGTGTTCTACCTTTGCTATGGAAGGTTCGCTGTCCGAACAGGAGGCACAAGTTAGCAGGAAGAAGATGGCGAGAGTAAAAAAAGTAAAAATGCGGAATCTTGGCCTGGTCTTGACATTAAGCCTACGCCCGATTGTAGGGGCGGCGTAGCCGTTGCGAACTCGCAGCGTAGCTTCGAGCGAGCAATGGAGGCGAGAGCCGGAACCCCGGAAAGCGGGGCAAAACCAAGAACTGGCCGGCCTTGAAGAGCCGGACACAGTTAAAGACGGCATACAGTCCAAGATAAAAAAATCCTAAAAATTGAACTTTAGGTTTATAACGGTAAGGTCGCTTGTAGTGAACTGGTTTACAAGTGACTCGAATTTTACGTTTACCTTTTTGCAAGCGTCGTCCAAGTAAGAAAGGTAGTAAAGGCCCAAATCCGTGCCCTCTTCCCCTTCCGGCATCTGGCGGTAGAAGTCGATTAGGGAGCGCTTGTGTAGGTCTGCGGAAAGCTTGCTCTCTATGTTTTCCTTTACTTCCTGGAACTCGTCTTCCTTGTTGTAAAGGGTTATGTTAAGGGCACCCTGCTTACCGATTGATGTTGAACCGCCTCCAATCTTCCATGAAAGCGATACGAATTCGTGCTTGCGGGCAAGTTCTTCGACTATCTTCTTGCGGATGTCCGGGTCGTAGATAAGGGTGTCCGCGTTGTCTATGCCCTGGTAAAGAATCCTTGCCTCTTTGCGCATGTTTGAGTTTTCGCTGTTGAGGGCAAGCTCCATTACCATTACGGAGATGTATTCTGCAACCTTGGACTTGTCCATGTACTGGGCCAAAGACTGCCTAAGGATTGACATTATCTGTGAAAAGCCTTCCGTCTTGTAGAACTTGGTAATGATGTACCAGTTCATTAGGTTAAGGCGGTTAAGGAATTTTTCGGTCATAAGAAGGTATACGTTCTTTTCTTCCGGGGTGTAGTCTGGATTTGACATTATGCTCTTCCAGACCGGTTCAAGTATGGCCTGCCTTGACTGCTGAATTGCGTTGTCCTTAAAAGAAAGAATGTTGCGCAACTGTTTTTCCGGTATGCGGGTCTTTTCGTCTATGAGCTGGCTAGGATTTGTCCTGTTGTGGTGGCGAACGCAGTCACACTCTATCATCTGGGAAAAAATCTGGCGGTCAAACTGCTTGTAGAGAATTGAATATACGATTACCTTTGAAAGATCCATTATTTCCTGGCGGCGGGAAACAAATTCGGACATTGAAATTTCTATCTTTGAGATGTAGTCAACAAGAATCATGTTCTGGATTGACATTGGAGAAAAGTGCTCCATGCTGATTCCGTATTCTTCGGCATTGTCTGCAAGGCGGAAACGCAAGAGCTTTTTCTTGTTACTTATAAAATGAGAAGCACCGTCCTCGGTCAAAACCACCTTCAAGGGCAAGTCCAAAACAAACTTCTTTTCAGCTGCGCTCATCTGGTAAAGGAACTCCTTAAAAATTCAGATAGTATTTCAATTTATAATATCGGACAGTTTTGGCATATTTCTTAGTTTTTTCTATTATATAACAAAGGTCTTGCAATGTAAACTCCAATAATTTAATATATAGACATGAATACAAAGGGTTCTTGCAAAAAAGCCTGTTTTCTTGCGCTCTTTTTTGCATTTTTAAGTTTTCTTCCACTTGCGGCACAAACGCTAGACAACCTTAATTTTACTTTAAATATAGATGACACAATTGAGCAGAGGGGTTTTAAGGTAAGAAGGCAGAACCTTGACTCTGCCGACTCGGGCATTTTTCCGCAAAACCTTATAATAGAAATTCCTTCGCAAAACAAGTCCAAGAATGAAATTGACACGGTAGTTTTTTCCTTTACCCAGGATTTTTTCTGCAAGGACACAAACCTTCTGCTGTCTTTTCTTGATGAACTAAAAGGCAAGAACCTAAACTATGACTGCCTTGTTTTTTTAAGCGCCAACGACAACACCCTCTTTGTACGCGGTGACGAGGGACGGGAACACCATCCGACAGGCTCTGCAGTTTTTACAACATCCATAAGGAACTCGGACAACCTATGCGCAATCGTAATAGAAGAAAGCAACGACTCATCCTTTTCGCTTCTTGCAAAACGGACATACTCTATCATACCCGGTGGAAGCTCCGATGTTTCACCCTCATGGCTGGTAAAATCGCTTTGTGACTCCTGCCAGGAAAGCGGTGCCTACCCTTCCATGCCAAAGTCATTTTCCATGCTTTACAGGCTTGGCATTGCCCGCGAGACAAGAAGGGTTTCCCAGTTTTTTGCTCAGTCAATACCTGCCGCTGGGATAGTTCTTTCTGCCAAGGAAAAGGACCTTAAAATTCTTGTGACGGCGGCAGACTTCTTGCAGACAAGAAGAAGCTCCATGTGGGACCGGCACTATTCCGTACTGCAAGTTGACACCTACACCTTCTGGTACGGAGAGGCTCTCCTTGCCCTCTTCTTTATGGTATTCGCCTTTGCTACAATCTTTACGGTATGCTTTTCTTCTTTTAGGGACTCCAGCAAGAACAAGGCAATATTCAACGACATAAGGAGGAGTGCTTTCCTAGCGTTGGGTTATATGATAATAATAGTGGCGCTGCTTATCTTTATGCAGACAATTTTCTCCTTTACGGCAAGGAACCCGCTCCTTCTGATGGGAATAAAAGTCATGAGCGTATTCTTTGCGCTTGCAATAATCTTTATCACACAGATACGCAAGAACTTTAACACGTCCCTTGAAGGCACAGGCTTCTTTATGATGTTCCAGTCCTCGCTTAATATATTTATCTTTACGTGGATAGACCTTTCACTTTTCTTTTTGTTTTTTATGGAATACATAATCCTGGCCTTTGCAAGAAAAACAAGGACTAGAATCAACATGCTTATTTTGTTCTTTGTATCCTTGCTTCCCTTCTTAAACCTAACGCTGGATTTCTTAAAAGGAGCCAACTACACCAGCCTAAGAAAGTTTGCATTCTGCACGGTATTCGGAAACATTCTTCTTGCACTTGCCCTGCTTCCGCTCTTGATGCAGATTTTCAGAATACTTCTGGTGCTTGGAATTTTCAACTCAAAAAAGAAAACGTCACGGAAGAAGAATTTTGTATACGCAACCATAACCACCATCATAATAATCTCTTTCTTTACAGGCTTTTATTGGCTGCTTGTAAGAATAAGATACGGTACCACAACAGGAAGCAGCCTAAGGATGCAGTACACTACCGTTGATGGAAATGACTCGCAGATGGTTCAGGTTTCATACAACGAAGATGAATTCATGGAGCTTACGATTTACCACATACTTATTGACTCAAAGGAAAAAGTCCTGCGCTATTCAATAAGCCTGGAGGCAGAAGGCTCCATCCCCCTTTACGACTGCAACTATGACTATACGATAGAGGCGGACAACAAGGTTTACTTTGAGATACCGGACTACCCCAATGGCACTTTGGAAATTGTTTATTCAAGCGACAAGGATTTGAACGGCCTTTTAAAGATAAGCGCATTCATTCAGAACTCAAAGAACCCCAACGAAGTGATTCACCAAAAGAAGGAAGTTACCATAAGGAGTTGAGCATGGAGACAAATTCTGCAATAGAAAAAGTTTATTTCCATGTAGACCTTGACGCTTTCTTTGCTTCCGTTGAGCAGCTTGATCATCCAGAATACAGGGGAAAGCCGGTAATTGTCGGTGGAATACCGGGAGACAGGCGTGCCGTTGTTTCTACGGCTTCTTATGAGGCAAGGAAATTTGGCGTGCACTCCGCAATGCCCCTTGTAAAGGCGGTCCAGCTTTGCCCCAAGGGAATATTTCTTAGGGGAAATTACCAGCGCTACCAAGAAAAATCCATAGAAGTTATGGAAATATTCCAGAACTATTCGCCGGAAGTCCTTCAAATGTCAATAGACGAGGCCTTTCTTGACCTTACAGGAACCTCTGGAATTTTTGGCAGCGCAGAGTCTACTGCAAAAAGGCTAAAGAAAGAGGTCCTTGAAAAAACGGGCCTTACGGTTAGCGTGGGAATTGCAAGCACAATGTACGTGGCAAAAATTGCATCAGGGCTAAAAAAACCGGATGGTCTTACCATTGTACCGGATGGCAAGGAAGAGGAATTTATGACCTCCCTTCCCCTTGAAAAACTTTGGGGTTGCGGCACAAAAACACAGGAAAGGCTAAAGGCAGCTGGCTTAAGGACAATAAAGGAAATTCACGCTAAGTCTGAAAACCTTCTGGTAAGCATATTCGGCAAGGGGACAGGCTCTTTTCTATACAATGCGGTCCGCGGAAACAGGGGCATGATTTTTGGAGGAGAGGCCAAGAACCATTCAATAAGTTCTGAAAAGACATTTGACTTTGACCTTACCGACAGGACTTCTATAGACACCGCCATCATGGAGCTTTGCATGAACGTACTCTACAGGATGCACAGGGAGCATGTAAGGAGCAAAACCGTGTCGCTGAAAATACGCTATGAGGATTTTACCACGGTTTCGGTTCAGCAGAGTTCTGAATACCCAGTAAGCAATGCTGATGATTTGTATGAAAGATGCAAGTCCCTATTTGCAAAGAAATGGACTGCCGGTCGGGGAATTAGGCTTTTGGGTGTTGCCTGTCAAAATGTGGAGAACAAAAGCGTGCCGGTTCAAAGAAGCCTGTTTGCTTCCACAGACGAAAAAAAAGCAAAGCTTGAAGAAGCAATTTTCGCCATGGAAGACAAACACCCGGAACTAAAGGTTAGGAAAGCCCGCCTTTATTCCAAAGGAGCAAAGTAGCCGCTTTCGTCTTTTCCTGAATGGTTAAGAAGGTATGTCTCTACTTCCAGAGGAATGTACTTTTTACCGTATTCAGATGAAGAGACTGAAGTATAGGTAAGCTGATACAAACCTGATGGTAGGTTAATGGCATCCTGGATAACAGGAGCAAGGCCTTCCGGTCTATAGACGTAATAGCTTGTACCTGTTGTGTTCTGCGTTATGAATTCAACTTCTTCCCCGGCAGGATTCTGTGCAACAAGAACAGTAGAGAAAGAAATTGAGTTGTTGTTCATGTAGGTTGTAAGGTCAGAAAGGCTGTACTTGCTGAATGATTCAGGAGTTACGTTTCCGGCTGTGATGTAAATTATGCCCCTCTTCTTTTCCGCATTAATCAAGTCATTTGCGGCAAGCCTTACGCCAAGGTCAAGGGCCGCTGTTGGAGAATAAGGGTTCTTGAGTGCCGTTACAGAGAATGTGTTGAGCGCATCTGGAGAACCTGAGAATTCATTGACAGGGACAGAGCCTACGGAAACAATCTGGATCTTGCCCTGCCCGTTCATTGAAGCGGCAAGCTCGCGAACTGCTGAGTTAACCTGTTCTTCATAGGCCTGCATCTCTATTGAGCGGTCAATGAGAATGGTAAAATCTGCATATTCATTGTTATTGGCTGAGCCAACAAGCCTCATCTCTGAAACAGGTCTCTTGTTTTCCGTAATGAAGAAATTGTTTTCATTAAGGCCAACTATCGGCTGCCTCTTGCGGTTTTCCACACGGACTTCCAAAGTTATCTGAGGATATTTTTCTGCAACAACGCGCTCAATCTGGACGAAATATCCGCCAACAAGTTCTGAAACCTTGGACATTACGTATATGTCGTTTGCCTTGAAGTCTGTTACGAGAAGGTTTCCGTTGCGGTCTGGTACAGCACTTGTCAAAGCGCCTGTCTTTCCGGTAGTTGCGTTTTCGCATACAGAACCAGAAGCGCTGTCTATTGTTACAATGCGGTTTTTGTCTGCAAGGAGAAGATAAGAACCAATGTTCCTCATTGTCTCCGGGCGGGCAAATGATTTTTCGTTCACAAGGTTGCCAACAAAGTTTCCTGAGCGGTCAAATTCATAGATTGCGCCTTTTACGCTGTCTGCAACATAGATAAGGTCATTTACAACGGCAATTCCTGTGGGCGACTTTAAGCCGTCAAAGTCTGAGGTTTTACCACCAAAATGAAGCAGTCCGTTTCCTTCCTGGTCAAAGACGACTACACGCTTGTTGCCAAAGTCAGTAACATAGATATTGCCGAATGAATCCTGGGCCAAATACTGGGGACCTACAAGCTCGCCTTCACCGCGGCCTTTCTTTCCATAGTATTTAATGAAATTTCCGTCCTTGTCCAAGAGGGAAAGCCTGTCTCCGGCAAATTCGCTAAGAAGAAGGTTTCCGTCGTTAAGCCTGATTATGTCCATTGGGCGGTCAAAGCCGTTTATTGGTCCGCGGCACCTCTTGATGATTACGCCGTTAACGTCATAGTGAAGAAGCTCATTTGTTCCGTATGCCACGACCCACATCGTTCCGTCGTTGTTTGGAAGTGATGATACAGGCTGGCTGTAGAGAAGTACGTTGCCATTTGCGCGGGGGAAGTTGCCTGCCTCCGTATAATGCTCGGTGAAAGAATAGTCCTGCTGGGTAATGCGGCGGTCACTTACAATTTCGATCCTGTTCTGAAGGAGGATGTCGCCGTAGCCTGCCTCAAAGGCCGAATTCCATGACTGAAGGGCTGCACCTTCAATTCCAGCCTTGTAATAGGCCTTTCCCAGCCAGTCAAGAATAATGTTTTCTCCCGGAAGGTAATCAAGCGCGCGCTCAAATTCAAGGATTGCCTCGCTGTAGGCTCCCCTGTAGTAGCTTTGCACTCCCCTGCGGAATTCATCTGCCGCCCATCCGGTAATTGAGGATGTAGCTGAAGCGGAACTGCCGTTGCCTGCGGGTGCCCCTCTCTCGCTTGTCTGAGAAAACAAAAAACCTGTTCCTGCCAATGCGGCAAGCAAAATGATATAAACTGACTTTTTCATTGATCCACCTGTTCAGCTTCATATAAGTGCTTAGAAATTACTTCGTTTTGGCTGTCTTTGCGTTTGGCCTGCTCAAGGTATTTTCTTGCCTGGGAATAAAGCCCCATCTTGTAATAGACCCAGCCTATGCTGTCAAGGCAAGCGGCGCTGTCTGGTGCAAGGGAAAGAGCCTTTTTGCAATATGAAAGTGCCTTTGCCAAGTCCTTGTTCTGAGAGGCAAGGACATAACCCAGTCCGTTAAGTGCGGTGGGGTTGTTCTCGTCTGCCTCCAGGGCCTTTTCGTAGTAGCTTATGCAAGTTGCAGAGTCTCCCTTTTCCCATGCGCTGTAGGCAAAAGATGCATAAAGGGATGCCGTCTTGTAGCCGGACTGCATAAGGTTGTTAAGCTCAAAATCCGCAAGCTGCTGTCTTCCGGTCATTGAATAGATTATGGCAAGAAGGTAGCGGCACTGGAGCAATCTGTCGCTTTCCGGCGTTTTTTTAACCGCCGCCTCGCCCTGTGTACCCAAAGATGCAGAGTCTCCGCTAAAACCTGTTACCACCTGCTCAAGGTAAATCATTGCGTCGTCGTAGCGCTTGAGCTTTGCATAGCACAAGCCAAGGTAGTACGCAAGGTCAACCGGATCTGCCCCGCTTTCAGGAGGCAAAGACAGGAAGAAAGAAAGTGCGCCTGTATAATTCATGCGGTTGTAAAGAGAAATGCCTTCTTCAAGCGCGTCCTGTTCAGCCATTAAATTCTCCTAAAACGACTCTTAGCAAAAAGTCTTTTTGCAAAATTCCGTATTCACGGCCGGTTCCGCATAAAGAACGGAAATTGAAACATAACCTTCCGCTACGGCTTTTGCATCGGAAAATTCATCTCCGTAACAACGGACATCACTTCCACCAATACAATTGCTGTAAGTTTTTCCGTCTGCTCCCTTGGTAACAACAGTATGGTCTCCACAATAGAAGCGACGGCAGGGCTTTGTAAATTTCTCGCCTTTGTAGGAATCTATAGAAGGGGCGTTGACATTGACAAAATATTCGTAGTTCATCCCCTCATCTATATTTCGGATTTTTCCGCACAAGACTAAAAGGTTTTTGAGATTTTTAAGGGTAAATTCTGCTAAAGCCCCGTAATTATATTCATTTTTATCACCAGAGAGAGGATTTTTGTCCACGCTAAGGGCAATTCCCGGTATTCCTGTTAAAACAGCCTGCCTTGCAGCCCCGCAAGTACCGGAATAAACTACATCCGTCCCCAGGTTGTAGCCCTTGTTTATGCCAGAAATCACCGCATCTGGCATTGAAGGAAGGTAGTTGCCTTTGAGCGATGAAAATATGCAGTCAGTGGGGCTTCCGTCCAGCGCAAACTCTTTGTCCGAACGGCATTCAAGGTAAAGATCCTGCCACATGTTTAAGGATGACGAGGCTCCCGACTTGTTGTGCAGGGGGGCAACTATCCACACTTCATGCTCCCTTCTAAGCACGGAAGCAAGGGTCTGCAACCCAGGCGCGTCTATTCCGTCGTCATTGGTAAGAAGCAGTTTCATATAAGTCGCACTCCTTTTGCCGGCTTTACGACATAAAATTCCGGCTTGAACCTGAAAATGCGCTCGTATTCGGAAAGTTTTTCCTTGTAGGCCTCAAGGTCGCACTTGCGGAGTATGGTATAGGTGCAGCGTCCGAATCCCTTGCCTGTAATGCGGCCGCAGTTTACTGGATTGCGGAGGTCATCAGGGCTTTCGTCCAGCTCCTGCACGCGCTTTAGGAGCCAGTCTATCTCCGGGCAGGAAATGTCGTAAAGGTCGCGCATGTCCTCGTGGCTGTGGTTTACGGCCCTTGCAAAAGTGGCAAAATCTTCCTTCTGGAGGGCAGCCTCGCACTTGAGTATGTTCTTGTGCTCGTTCATTACGCAAACAAGGTGACGGCGCAAGTCCTCGTTAACCACAGAAAGAACCTCGTTAACCTCGGGGCCGTTGTCCGCATAGTACCAGCCTCCGTACACGTTAGTCCTTCTTTCCTTAAGCTCACCCAGAAGCAGGACGTTTTCCGGCTGGAAAAGGCTCTCCTCGTTCCAGGTGGTGATTCTTGGCACCCGGGCATCGGTAAGGACGACAATCTTGTCCTTGAACTTGAAGGGCACTATGTCAAAGGTGTTCTTGGCATAGTCCGTAAGAACAAGGGAATTTTCCTTTGAATGAATTACCGTAAAGTTGTCCGCCTTAAAGCCTGCATTGCCGTAGAACTGGATGTTGGCCCTCTCCAGGACGCGCATTATCTCTTCCAGCGGGCACTTGAAGCGGTGCAGCTCCTTTATTGCCCATGCAGAGGCTATCTTTACGGCATTCGTTATTCCAAAGCCTGCGGAAGGCAGTATCTCTGAATAGACGGTAAAGTTCATTCCGGAGCATTCAAAACCGCTTGCCCCGAAACCATAGATGACGGACTTTATGGCGTTTGCCCATTTGTCTTCCTTCTTGTACTTAAGGGAGGAAAGCGTAGAGCGCTTTTTTTCCTTAAGCTGCACAAAGTTAAAGCGCAAGTTTGTGTCGCTTCTCTTTGACACGCCAACGTAAACAGGAAGGTTCACCGCCATGGAAAGAGTCTTGTCCTTAAAAAACCACGTATGCTCTCCAATAAGATGAATCCGTCCAGGAGCACAAGCCATTACTGCAGGCTTTTCGCCATATTCATCTTTATGAGCTTCTACTAATTGTTCCATTACTATCCCCGGACATTTTTTATAATTCAGCAACAGGACATAATTATGATAAACAGGTTCTGACTGTTGCCATTTTATTTACAAGATAATAGAATAATATAATGATTCGCATAATTTTACAAGTTTTTTACGCAATTTTTTCTGGAATCATGGAAGCGACCGCGATTTCGAATGAACTATACAGCTTTGGCTCGCCTTTCCTGGCCCTTTTTTGCCTGGTACCGCTCTACTTAGCCGTTTTCAGGGCAAAATCCTACGCAGAGTCCTTCCTTGTTGCCGCAGTGCAGATACTTACGGTGCACGTAACCTCCAGTTTCTGGCTTGCGAATTTCCACGGATATGCGGTGTTCACGCTGGGTGCAAGCGCACTTGGAACGGCTTTTGAGGGCGGAATATGCGCAGGAGTCTTTCCACACGCGCTGGTAAGCCTTACGGAAAGCAGAAAGGCCCTGCTAATGGAAAGCGGCGGCTCCCTTGGCATACAGTCTTCTTGCGGCGGCATTTGCGGATTTTACGGCAGACTACTTCGCTTTGCAAGGCAAAACCTTGTCGCGGCAAGAATCCTCTTCTTTGCCTTCATCTGGGTCTTCTGGGAGTGGCTAAAGTCAACCGGGGACATGGCATACCCCTGGGGAACAATCTTCATGGCGGCCTACAGGTGGAAGATATTCACCCAGATTGCAGACATCACAGGCGTCTGGGGAATAAGCCTTATCTGGGCCCTTGTAAGCGCACTGTTTGCGGAGGGGCTAAGGCTTCTGCCACTTCTGGAAAACGCACAGAACTCACGGCAGCTAGCCTACTCATACAGGAAAACAGCCCTTTTTACGGCAATTCTTTGGGCGGCAAGCGGAATTTACGGCCTTGCGCAGTACTTTATGCCAAGAAAGCCAGAAAAATACCTAAACGCCATAGTCGTCCAGCAGAACATTGACCCCTGGGAAGCGGGAGACAGCGTTTCCATACCGGTCTCAAAGCGTCTGACCGAAAGGGAATTCAACAGGATGAGCGGAGAGGGAATCAAGCCCGACCTTGTTATATGGAGCGAGGGGGTTCTTGACCATTCCTTTCCATCTGGCAGAAACTTCTACAAGATTTTCCCGGCAGACGAAAGCCTCTGCGACTTTATTGCAAGGCTGGATACGCCTTTCCTGATAGGTGGCGGGGCAAAGCTCAACGCATCAAAAAAGAAGTTTGCAAACAGCGCAATATTATTCGACGGCAACGGCAACTATTCAGGCTTCTATTCAAAGAGGCACCTGGTACCGTTCGCAGAGCAGATTCCCTATGCAGACAACCCAATAATGAACTATATCATGGACGAAATAGTGGGTCTTCCGGGAACCCTAACAAGGGGCCCAGAGCTCACCCTGTTCACCATACCCCTCAATTCAGTAGAGAACTGGAGCGAGCCAATTGAATTCAACATGGAGCCCTACGCCTACATTTCATTGGATGAAAAAGGCAACTTTGACGCCCTTGCCGCAGAAAAATACATACGGAACCTTGGCAAAAACCCGCAGGAATTCGTCTCTTTCACAACGCCAATCTGCTTTGAGGACGCATTTACGGACGTATGCAGGCCCCTGTTCAACATGGGAAGCGAAATTTTCATCAACATAACCAATGACTCATGGTCACGCATGGCTTCTGCCGAATACCAGCACTTTATCGTGGCAAGCTACCTTGCAATCGAATACAGGACTCCACTGCTCAGATGCGCAAATTCAGGTTATTCAGTGCTTGTGGATCCGGCCGGACGCATTTTGCATGACCTGCCGCTTTTTACGGAAGACGCCATGGGCATACAGATACCGATTTTCGCCCGCAAGCCCACAATCTATTCAAGATACGGGGATGTCCTTGTGCACTCAATACTACTTTTCCTTGCCTTACTGCTTGCATTCTTCATCCTGCACGTAAATTTCTTAAGCGGATACGAGGAAGTTTCTCATACGGAAGTTTCCCTAGGCGCAGAAGAAAAGCCCCTGCGAAAACCAAGGTCTTCCACAAAGAAAGTAGCAGGCCCAAGAAAGACTTCTCCTGCCGCAAAAAAAGCCCCGGAAAAAGAGGCAACCCGCGGAAAAAAAACGGCATCAAAGAAGGTGGCAAAGGAATCACCGCCGGAAAAAAGGAAGTCCACCGCGAAAAAAAGCCCCTCCGGCAGCAGAAGGACGGCTCAAAAAAAATAGGATTGAAAAGACTTTAAAAAGGAACTTTATATGAAAAAAAAGATAAGACGAAAGACCCTCCGCTCCCTTGCAACCCTCGTGGCCGCCCTGGCAATATGCCTAGCGTCCCTTGCAGGACAGTCACTCATGCCGCTTACAAGCGTACCCTACACTTTGCAGAACATGCTCTGCATTGTCGCAGCATGCATCCTTGGAGGAGCCCAGGGTGCAGGGGCAACAGGACTCTTTATCCTTGCGGGGGGACTAGGAATTCCAGTCTTTGCCCTTGGAAACAGCGGGATTTCGCACATAACAGGACAAACAGGCGGCTACATCCTGGGCTACTTTGCAGCGGCAGCAGTTTCCGGCCTTATAGCAGGCTCACCCTACACGTTCGAAAAGAAATTCAGCGCGAAAAACTGGCTCAGGCTTCTTCTTGCGGCGGCAGTAGGCTATGCCTTGGTCTATGTCCCAGGCCTAATCTGGCTAAGGCACTGCATACTGGCCAACCCGGAAAACACCTTCTACGGCATGCTGAAAGACCTTTCTGCCGGCGACCAATGGGCATGTGTCATCAGAATGGGGCTCACTCCCTTCATTTACGGAGACATGCTTAAGCTTGCCGCCACAGTTCCCCTCTGCGCCCTTGTAAGGCCCCGTGCCGCCAGAATACTGTACGGTTCAGAAGAAGAGGAAGCGGCAGAACTTATGGAGTCCCTGAAAAAGAAAAAGGCCCTCTTTGACTCCCTGCACCTGCCGGTCAAGCATAAAAAACACTAGTAATCGGTATAGAATACAAAAAACTTTAGTAAATTCTTGCGAATTCGTCAGAATTTTCCAAATTCACCCTTGCCCCCTACCTTGCCGTAGGTGTAGAATATAAAAAATTGCAAGAGGTAAAAAACAATGCGCTGCCCTTCATGCGGAAGCCTTGACGACAAGGTGATTGAATCAAGAACCATGGCAAACGGTGAAAGCATCCGCCGCCGCCGAGAGTGCAATGAGTGCCACTACCGCTTTACCAGCTACGAGCGTATAGAGGAAAAGCCCTTCATGGTAATCAAGAGGGACAAAAGGCGTGAACCCTTTGACAGGGACAAGCTTTCACGCGGAATCGAGCATGCTCTGGAAAAGCGTCCTGTAGCCACCAGCTTCATAGACCAGCTTGTTACGGAAATAGAGGACGAAGCCTACGCGAAGGGAAAGGTCAGCAGGGAAATTGACACTTCTGAACTCGGGGAAATTGTGCTCAAAAGGCTCAACGACGTGGACAAGGTGGCATATATACGTTTTGCAAGCGTTTACAAGCATTTCAACAACTTGGAAGAATTTATTACTGAAGTAAAAAAGATCGGGGGGGATTCAAATTGAATCATTTGGACGGCACAGACTCGGCCCAAAGCGTTTTTCCTGAATGGAAAAGCTTCCTTGGTACGAGTTCTGATGAAGAAGCAAAGAGTTTTATCAAAAAAGTAGTAAAAAGGTCAGGAGAAATAGAAAGCTATGACCGCAAGAAAATTGAAAAGGCAATTGGAAAGGCGGTTACTGCCGTAGAGAAGATGGCCAACCCGGAAAAAGCCGAGCGGCTTACCGATGCAGTTGAAGAGCAGCTCCGCCTCCTGCTTGCAGGAAGAAGGGCACATTCCATTCCCGCAATCGAGGAAATCCAGGACGTTGTCGAGACGGTCCTTATCCAGAGCGGAGAGGTAGAGATTGCAAAGGCCTACATCCTTTACAGGGCCAAGCACGAGGCCATGCGCGACGCAAAGAAGCTTGCCGTAGACATAAACAAGACCATGGACGGCTACCTTAGCCAAAGCGACTGGCGCGTGCACGAAAACGCAAACATAAACTTCTCCCTTGGCGGCCTTATACTGCACAATTCGGGAACAATAACCGCAAACTACTGGCTTAGGAACATATACCCCAAGGAAATTGCCGATGCCCACATCAACTGCGCCTTCCACATCCACGACCTTTCCATGTTCAGCGGATACTGCGCGGGATGGAGCCTAAGGCAGCTCATAAAGGAAGGACTTGGCGGCGTAAAGGAAAAAATCACTTGCGCACCGGCAGCCCACCTTTCAACCCTCGTGAACCAGATGGTGAATTTTCTGGGAATCCTGCAGAATGAATGGGCCGGAGCACAGGCATTCTCATCATTTGACACCTACCTTGCCCCCTTTGTAAAGGCCGACTCCCTTTCGGAAAAGGAAGTAAGGCAATGCATACAGAGCTTCATCTTTGGAGTGAACACGCCAAGCCGCTGGGGAAGCCAGGCCCCCTTCACCAACATAACGCTGGACTGGACATGCCCGGAAGACCTTCGCAACCAAAAAGCCGTAGTTGCGGGTAAGGAAACGGACTTTACATACGGTGACTGCCAGAAGGAAATGGACGTAATAAACAAGGTCTTTATAGAGCTTATGCTAAAGGGAGACGATGCCGGACGCGGATTTGCCTACCCCATCCCAACCTACAACATAACCAAGGACTTTGACTGGGAAAACCCCAACTGCGCCCTTCTCTTCCAGATGACATCGCAGTACGGAACGCCATACTTCCAGAATTTCATCAACTCAGACCTTAACCCGTCGGACGTACGCTCAATGTGCTGCCGCCTAAGGCTGGACAAGCGCGAGCTAAAGAAAAGGGGCGGAGGACTGTTCGGTTCTGATGAATTCACAGGAAGCCTGGGAGTTGTAACCATAAACCTGCCCCAGATAGGCTTCCTTGCAAAATCGGCACAAAACCCTAGCGGGGAATTCTACAGAAGGCTTGACCACTTGATGGATCTTGCCCGCGACAGCCTGCAGATAAAGCGCAAGGTCATACAAAAGCTTCTGGACGGGGGGCTCTTCCCCTACACCAGGCGCTACCTAAAGACACTGGACAACCACTTCAACACCATAGGCCTCTGCGGCATGAACGAATGCTGCCTTAACCTGCTGGGAAAGGACATAACCACAAGCGAAGGAAAGGACTTTGCATGCAAGGTTCTTGACCACATGAGGGAACGCATGGCCGACTACCAGGAAAAGACGGGGGAACTCTTCAACCTGGAGGCAACGCCGGCAGAAAGCACCAGCTACCGCCTAGCCCGCCACGACAAGGAAAACTTCCCCGGAATCATAACAAGCGGAAAGGATGACCCCTTCTACACAAACAGTTCGCAGCTGCCTGTTGACTTTACAAGCGACATCTTTGAAGCCCTTGACCATCAGGAAGCCCTTCAGACACGCTACACCGGAGGAACGGTATTCCACATCTTCGTAGGTGAACAGGTAAAGGACTGGAGGGCCTGCAAGGAACTAATAAAAACGGTCTTTACAAACTACCGCATTCCATATATAACTGTAAGCCCTGTTTACTCAGTGTGCAAAAAACACGGCTACATACCCGGCGAGCATTTTGAATGTCCAAAGTGCAAGGCGGAAAAGGAAGCGGCCCTAAGGCAAAAGCTTGCCCTGCTGCAGACGCAAAAGCAGGAGCTTATTCAAAAGCAAAAGCTTGCCTAAAAAGCAAAAAAAGGAACAAAATCAAGGTTTAAGGAATAACAGGGAGGAAAAAAAGTATGTCAGAAAAGACTTTGCAGGAAATTGAAAAGGAAATTGCAGAAACACAGGCAGAACTTGCCAACGTCCACGGAGACGACTGCGAAGTGTACGCAAGGATTGTAGGATACTACCGCGCAGTCCGCAACTGGAACAAGGGCAAAAAAGACGAGTACAAGCTAAGGAAACTCTTTTCCATAAGCGAATCTCCCGCACAGGATGAAAAAGAAAATGCAGAAGCAGAAAGCCTAAACACAGAGCCAAAAGAAGCTTATATTGCAGAAGATTCAGCACAGACAGCCCCACTCTTTCCCAAGCACGAAGAAATTGCCTACTACGAGCTCTACACAAGGGAAAGCTGCCCAAACTGCCCCGCAGTAAAGAACTACATGGACAACATTAGCCTTGAAGGCAAAAGCATAAACGTAGACACAAAGGACGGCCTTGACAGCGCCGCAGCAAGAGGAGTGCTCGCAACGCCAACAGTAATCTTCTACAACACGATGAACACAGAACTATTCCGCGCCCACAACACACAGGAACTCCAAGACCTTCTTGAACCCCTTAGCACGGCAGAAATTGCCTGAAGGCCATGCCCCCTGTAACAGAAGAAAAGACCGCCGTACTCCGAAAGACATCGCTCGTGGACTTTCCCCCGCATTTGTCTGCAGCGGTCTTTTTTAGGGGATGCAACCTACGCTGCCCCTATTGCTACAACACAGACCTTGTTCTCAACCATGACTTTGAAGGATTAGTCTCCACCAAGGAAATAATCTCCCACCTGGAAAAAAGAAGGAAGGTTCTTACGGGGCTTGCACTTTCAGGAGGAGAAGCCCTCCTTAACCCGGCAACAGAAGCAGTAATAAGGGCTGCAAAATCCCTTGGCTACAAAATAAAGCTGGACACCAACGGAAGCTGCCCCGCCCAGCTTGAAAGGTTTCTAAAAGACCAGGCACTTTCCCCTGACTACCTTGCAATGGACATAAAGACTTCCCCCAAAAAACTTTGGATGCTTATGGGAGTCCCAGAAAATGAAGAAGAGCAAAAGGAAAAATTCAACAGCCTGCTAGATAAAAACATAAGGAAAAGCATAGCTCTAATTTCAGAAATGCCGGCTCAAAACAGGGAGTGGAGAACGGTATTGGTTCCCCCGCTTGCCAACCGGGAAGACATTGCCCAAATGTCCGCCATGCTTCCAAAAGACGCGGTATGGTACCTTACAAGCTTTGCACCCCAGCACTGCCTAAACCCGGCCTACCAAAGGATTGCCCCCTACAGCCCCGGGCAGGAAGAAGAGCTAGTAAAAGAAGCACAAAAGGCAATACCAGGAGCAAGCTACCGCTAAAAACCAAGCTCCATCTTTACACAAATGTCGTCCCCAAGCGCGCTTACACAGGCACGGCTTCCAATTACCAAGGGCATGGCTGGGGGAACGTGCCCAAGATCCGCATCCATAACAAGAGGCACACCCAGTTCTCCCAAAACATCCGTAACGGCATTGTACTTGTTAACGCCAAAGGCTTCCCCGCTAAAGGCAGAAAGCGGTCTTCCTATAATAAAGCCGGAAGCGGTATCAAACCAGCCGCATTCCTTTAGGTGCCAGAGGCTCCTCCTTATGTCCAGGGGACTCTGGTCGCAGGACTCAAGCGCCCACACAACATTCCCCGCACCTGCAATAAAATCCCTTACGCCGTCAAAGCGGGTTCCTGCAATATTGTTCAGAACGTCAAGGCAGCCGCCAAGCAGAATTCCCTCAAAGCTCACTCCCCCGTCCGATTGCATATCCGGTTGAATATCTGATTGCGCAAGGGAAGCGTTTTTTGGAGTAAAAATGCGGAGTGTCTTTTTTTCCGTCAAAATGTATGGAGAAAGCGGATCGGTAATGCCAAAGCGCTCGTCTGCGTCAGGAAGCTCAAACTTGCCGTAGCCGCGCACAGTGCTGCTCTTACCCTCAAGAATGTTCAGCGTGTCATACTCACACTGCTCCCAAGGCTTTCCAAAACCGGTAATGCAGTGGCCGTATATGGCAGCAGTCCCGGACAAAGTTGCAAGAGGAAAAACAAAATTGGTGTTGTCAGAATAGCCCATGAACCACTTTGCAGGGGCATCTTTAAGCCTTTTAAAGTCAATAAAGCTCAGTGTCTCGCACATAAGCTCACCGCCACCCGCAGAAATAACGGCATCAATGGAAGGGTCAAGGTAAAATTCCATCAGTTCAGCCGCCG
Source organism: Treponema sp. (assembly GCA_017534445.1). Taxonomy (GTDB): domain Bacteria; phylum Spirochaetota; class Spirochaetia; order Treponematales; family Treponemataceae; genus Treponema_D. Next base: position 10,399 of record JAFXWC010000033.1, on the reverse strand, counting down.
CAACCTGTGGAGAAGTGCTTATGCCTATGCCGTCATCCTTGGAAACCGTGGCACCGGAGACAACCTTGTAGCCCCGCTCCTCAAAAAGACGCACAGCTTCCCTGTAGCGCGACAAATACGGCTCCGTCGTACAACCAAAAGATGGCGCGGTAATAGCAATCGTGCTTCCGCTTTTAAGAGGCTTTGGAATTTTCATAGGTAAAAATGCTTACTTTCCGGCTGCAAAAGCATCTGCAGCTGCCTGAACATCTGCAAGAGAAGCATACTTTCCGCCAATAATGTCAGCAGCGGCAGTCTTGCACCAGGCCATATAGTCAGGAGAACCGTTCATGCTTCCGGCATCCACGGCCGCATCAAGATAATCCGCAACAGATGCAGTAAGGTCTCCGCCGTGTTCCGCTTTGAATGATTCAAAAGTTGAATCTTCCGTAGTTCCGGCCTTTATGTTCAAAAATGCTTTAACTTTTGCTTCGTCCATTAAAATTCCCCTTAATAAATAATGTTCTTAAGGTCTCCAATAATCCACCTGGAAACCGATATTACAATATTTCCCTACATCTTCGTATTATATAACAAAAAATCTTTTATGTCTTTACAAAAATCTCTTTTTTTTGCAAAAATTCCAAAAAATCTCTAAAATTCAGAAAAACTTTTTGCATATTCCTTTTTTTTGCGGCAGTCTCTCTTGCTAAGGGCTTTCCGGGGTTCCGCGGGTCCCTGCCCGCTCCATTGCCTACGGCAACGGTTGCACCGCCCCTCCAATCCCGGCCGTGCCTGCTTTTTCATCGCGAAAACCTTAAAGTCTTCACACGGAAAAGAATTTTTCAACTTCATTCACTATAAAAGAAAGAGGATTGTACATGCGCCTTGTCTGGGGAACGCTCTTTGTAAACTCCTTGCCGTAGCGTTTTTCCACAATGCGCCTGTCAAGCACGACGATAACGCCCTTGTCGTCACCCCTGCGTATAAGCCTGCCAAAGCCCTGCCTAAATTTTATGACCGCCTGGGGAACACTAAGCTCCATAAAAGGCGAGCCACCCCTTCTTTCCACAGCCTCTGCCCTTGCCGCAAAAACCGGGTCATTTGGAACCGCAAAAGGTAGCTTAACTATAACAACCTGGCTAAGGCTTTCACCGGGAACGTCCACCCCTTCCCAGAAACTGTCCGTGGCAAAAAGAACGCTGGATTTGTCCTCCTTAAAGCGTTCAAGAAGGCGAAAGCGGTCGTCATCCCCCTGCTTTAGAAGGGAAATTCCCCCGCCCTCCAAAGTCTGCCGGCAGTTGTAAAAGGCACTCCTAAGGCTCTCGTAAGAGGTAAAAAGAACAAGTGTCCTTCCCCCTGCCGCAAAGATAAGCTTGGGAAGTGTCTCTTCCACATAGCCCTGGTAGTACGGGCTGTCTGGAAAAGGCGCATCGCTTGGAACCGCAAAAATTGCGTTTGTCTTGTATGGAAAGGGAGACTCAAAAGCCCCGCTCAAAAGCCTCTCGTCCTCAACAAAAGAAAGCCCTGTCCGCCTCATCCAGTAGGAAAAATTGTCGCCAGTCCTAAGGGTTGCACTGGTGCATACAACGGAAGACATAGGTTCAAAGACCCCGGAATTCATCATGTGGGCAATGTCTAGCGGTGTCTGCGTAAACTGGGGGAATACAAGCGGCTCATCCCCGCTTTTCTTTGGAGGAAGCCTTACCAGCTGAATCCAAGAGACGGAATCATCGTGCTCGTTCCACTCACAAAAATTCTTGCAAAGGGTAACAAAGGAATCCAGCCTTCTAAGCACGGTCTTGCATTCCCAAACAGAAGGAACGTCCCTGTCATCCTCATCAATTCCGTCAATAAGTTCCCGCACGGTGCCGGTTAGCCCCCCAATGGAATCCTTAAGCTTTTGCATGGCGGCAAAAACCCTGTCAAACCTGGGAGCCGTAGCCGCAAAAATTCTGACTGAATACTCATTGCCCATGGCCTCCTGGGTAAAAAGCTCAAGGTTCAGGAAATTTTCCTTTATTTCATTCACGCATGAAGGAATTTTATCCAAAAGGGAGTCTGAATTGGAAAGAGGGGCCGTGGCAACTGCAAAGCCCGCAATCCCTGCGCGCTTTTGGCGGTACAAAAGATTCACCTGCTTCATCAGCTTAAAGCGGGTAATGCTTTCGCTAAAAAAACTCGTGGCAGAATCTTCTATTCCGTGGGCTTCGTCAAAAACAATGCGTTTGTAGGGGGGAAGAACCGCCGTGTCCTCGTAGCCGCCTCCGTTCATCCTGCTTTCTATGTCCGCAAAAAGAAGGTGGTGGTTCACAACGATAATGCTAGCATCCGAAGCCTCTTTTCTTACCTTCATTACAAAGCACTTTTCCCTAAAGGGGCAGCGCATCCCCATGCAGGCATCGCTTTCGCTGTTGATTCTGGTCCAAACGCTTTCGGGGGGCAAAAAGGAAAGGTCGCTCTTGCTGCCGGTGGGGCTGGTCTTTGACCATTCATACAGCTTGTCAAAGACTTCCGTTTCCTCGCTGAACAAGTCCCTCTCGGAAGAAGCATCCTCCAGTCTCCTAAGGCAAAGGTAATTCTGCCTGCCTTTTACAAGAACAGCCTTTACGTCAAGACCGGTTATCTTCTTTGCCGCGGGAATGTCCTTTTCTATTAGCTGCTGCTGAAGGTTTATAGTTCCTGTGGAAACAACAACGCGTTCCCTGTTCTTTGCAGCCCAAAGCATGGAGGGTATAAGATAGGCATAGCTCTTTCCTACGCCTGTTCCAGCCTCAAAAGCCGCAATCTTTCCTTCGTTAAAGGAAGATGCTATTGCCCTTAAAAGTTTTATCTGGCTGGGTCTTTCTTCAAAAAGCGGGTTCTGCCTTGCAAGGGCACCGCCGTTGGAAATGTAGGAAGAAGCCTCGTCTGCACTAATATAGGAAAGCACATGGGGTTTTACAGGCTCCACAACAACGTAGACGTCGGAAACGTCATTGTTAACAATATAAAAGCCAAGGGATGTATCTACGGAATTTGCCGCAATGCCCTGGTCTGCCTCGCTTGGAAAAAGGACACCGCTTGGATGGTTGTGTATAAGTACGTGGCCTTCGCGGGCAGTGTTTGAATTTACTATTACGGAATCTTCGTTTCCCCTTGCCCCTACGGTCACCCCGGTAACAAGGCCGTCAGAATTTATAACGCCAGCCCAGAAAACTTCGTTGCCGCCAGCCTCTTCCACGTCGCGCCTCATGGCATCCAAAACGGAAGCAGAAAACCTCTTGTTAACATCCATGAGCGGAATTGTAGCACAAAATCAATTTAAATAAAACAAGCTAATAATTGAATCCAGCCTCTATGCCCTCGATTATTTTTTCTTCAATAACTTCCAACGAATCCCCTTCAGAATCATACCAGCAATACACAAAAGAAAAATCAGCAGTATCTGTTGCTACGACTTGAAGGCTTAAATATCTATAAGGAGCAAAATCAGGCCTTTCAACCAGCAATTCGCCCATACACCTTTCCCATTCAATGATTGTTCTATAACAGGATTCATTATCTACAATTACTTCCACCTTATAACACTTGTCCGAATAAAGCTTCAGTTCTTTATTAACCGTATTTTTTGCAAGTAAGATTATATCTGTAAAAAAAGTATTAGCTGCCATTGTTTTTTTCCATACCCTCTTTGCTTGCGGCCTTTTCAAGGATTGCATCTACTTTGTCCAGTAGCTTCTGGCTTTCCATTCTATAGGGAATATAGCCCATAAGAAATGGAATCAGACAAATTACTGGAAATCCAATCATGGGCACAAAATCATTTTCTCTTACGCAATGAACTATTGCATCAACAAAAAAAATGATAAAAAAACTTGCAGCAAGAATAAGCTCAAGCATTTCGGGCCTGATTTTTATGTCCACTTGGGTACAGTCGCCACACTTGCTAAGCTTTGCCTTTAAGACACTATTAAGCTGAAATCGCCGGAGTCCTAAAGCCACCCTAAGGGTATCCGAAAGCTGGACTTTAAATTCAGTTTGGTAGACATTGCCGCAGAACAAGGCAGCAGGCATCTTACAACTAGGTGTGGATGTGCATGAACGAATGGCATTCATAAGGGAATAAAGGCTTGCCTTGTAAAAACTTTTATAGTGCAAAAAAAGCAGCATCAGCGTACCCCCGTCGTGTGAATGTGTGTTATGGCCCCGGCCAAAGCGTCCGCAGCATGGTCTGGTTTTGGCTCCACTTTTAGATTCAAAAGGATTTTTACGTATTGCTCAACCGTTTCCTTGTCCGCAGCGGCAGTACCGGTTACGGCAGACTTTATCTGGTTGGGCGTGTATTCAAAAAGAGGTATTCCCTGCTGGGCAACGCAAAGGCTTATTACCCCCTTAGCCTCCGCTACGGCAAGAGCGCTAGAAGAGTTGCGGGAAAAATAGAGGGCTTCAATCTCCGCCTCGTCTGGCCGGAATTCATCAAGGACAGCAAGCAAACGGTTGTAAATGGCAAGCAGACGCACTTCATGGCTTTCCGTAGAGGGGGTTTCTATTACGCCGTAGCTTACCAGCCTTAGCCTGCCTGCAACAACGTCTACCACCCCAAAGCCTGTGTTTGCAAGGCCGGGGTCAATTCCGATTACGCGCTTTTTCATAAGATTCCCAGTAGCAACAAAAAAAAGCGCCCCAAAGCGGAGCGCTTCTTAAAACAGATTACGATTTTGCGGAAAGCGCCTGATTATTCAGCGTCAGGATCGAATCCGTCTGGATATTCAACTGTTGAATAAACGTTCTGAACGTCATCATCTTCTTCGAGCTTGTTGAGGAGCTTTGCAACCTTCTTTGCTGTTTCTGCATCAACTGCTGTGTAAGCCTGTGGAACCATGTCAACACCTGCTGAAAGTGACTCCCATTCCTTACCCTGAAGAACTTCAAGAATTTCTGTAAACTTTGAAGGATCTGTTGTTACTGTAATAACACCGTCTTCGTTTACAATGTCATCAGCACCGGCTTCAAGGGCAACTTCCATTACCTCGTCTTCTGAAACCTTTTCTGCATCGTATTCAATAACACCCTTGCGGTCGAACATACGGGCTACAGAACCTGTTGTACCAAGGTTTCCGCCGTTCTTGTTGAAAATGTTGCGTACGTTGGCAGCGGCACGGTTCTTGTTGTCTGTAAGAACTTCAACGAGAACTGCTACACCACCGGCTGCATATCCTTCGTATACGAGCTCTTCATAAGTTGCAGCACCAAGTTCTCCAGTTCCCTTCTTTATTGCGCGCTCAATGTTGTCCTTTGGCATGGATGCAGCTTTTGCCTTAACAATAGCTGTGCGGAGACGTGGGTTTGAGTTTGGATCGCCACCGCCCATCTTAGCTGCGATAGAAATTTCCTTGATGAATTTAGTAAAAAGTGCGCCGCGTTTTGCGTCAGCGATTCCCTTAGCATGTTTTATGGTTGACCATTTGCTGTGTCCTGACATTGCAAACTCCTATAAAATAAATACAAATTGTAGCGTATTTTACCATAATTCATAATTTTATGTCAACAGGTCGTCTAAATGAATACGCGGCAGGCACTGGAGGGGCGGGCGTAAGCCCGTTCCGGCGGGAGTGCGCAGCGCGACCAGAGGAATGGAGCCGAAGGGCGGAACCCCGCAAGCGCCACACAAAGGGCACTAGCTGTTCTTTTGGGACGCTTGTGTTTTGCAGGAGAAAGTGCCGCCCAAAAAAACTAAAGACCAAAGCCCTTTAGAAGTTTTGATGCTGCCCCGGATGCCGCATTGCCAGCCGCATCGGAAGCTGCGTCCGAACCTGTTGCACCCTTTATCTTGTCCTTTAGGGAATCAACGGCCTTGTCCGTGGCTTTGTTAGCCTTTTCCTTTAGCTTTGCTTCGACCAAGGCCTTTTTGTTTTCCAGAATGCCCTGCAGGTCGGAGATGCGCATGTTCTGCAAGTCTATGTCGCCTTCAATATCCAAGAATTCCTTGGCCTTTGCAAGGTATTCGTTAGAAGAGCCGTTTATCTCATCCTGAATCCTCTTAAGAGCAGCATTCTTAGCGTCCATGCCTATGCTCATGATTACGGCCTTTAGGGAATTGACAAACTGCTCACCAAAGTTGCCGGACAAATCAAGGAAGAGGCCGCCAGTTTTTGTGTAGCCTGTCTTAAACCCAACGTTAAGTTTGTTGACTGCGGCAAGGGCTATGTTGTAGTACCTTGTGACCATCTCGTTTTCAAAGCCGTCCGAAGTAAGGGTTAGCGGATCAAGGTTCACATTGCCACCCGCGCTAAAACCAGACGGGTCTGCCGTAAGTTCCACGGAAATTACAGCCGGGCCTTTTAGGGAAGGAACACCGCTTTTTACCGCAACCCTGCTTCCGTTAAAGTCAGCCTTGTAGCCGCTTCCAGAATATCCAACTGTAACAAGAGGAGCCTTGCTTGTGGATCGGGTGTCAAACACAGCATTGGCTTTGTGGGAAAGCCCCTTCAAGTCCAGAGAACCGTTAAAGACAGTAGGCTTACCACGCCAGTCCTGGTCGTTGGTAATCTCGTTCACTTCCGCAGAAAAACCTGTTCCAGATGCATATACGCGTTCCACCAAAAGAGACGGATAGCCTGTGTTGAACCAGAAGGTAGTTCCCTTTAGGCGTTTCCTACCCTGCCTTTTTTCAAGCTTCTTCTTGCCACCCTTTGGCTTTAGGGCATCAACCTTTGCCTTAGCCTCCAATGCCTTGTAATAGTAGTATTTTCCCTTGTTTACATAGTCACCGATTACGCTGTAGGCAACGGAGCGTATTGCGTTTACAAAAAGCTGGTCTGCATTTTTTATGGCACCGGTAATTGTTGTAAGCCTTTCCTTTGCATAGGCTATGTCGCTTTCCGCACTCTTCTTTATGCTGACCGCAGTGTCCTGAACAGTCTTTACGTCCCCCTTCACGTCGTCAACAAGCTTCTGGGCATCAGTCTTCATCTGCTTGCTCTTTTCTATTGCGGCGTTTATTTTGGTAAGGTAGTCGTTGAGCTTCTTCCAGTCAGCGGCATCGTGGGGGTTGAACGAAGAGACATTAAGGTTCCGCAAATCCTTTATGGTGTTGCCAAAATCGTCAACCTTGGCCTTGAGTTCATCTGGCTTGGCCTTCCACTTTGCAATAAGGTCCTTTGAAGTTTCCATTGCAGCCTTTACAGCCTGGGGTGTCTTTACCTGAGAGCGTATGGTTGCAAGCATGCTTTCCACATCACTGCCGCCCAAGAGGTCGTATGCCTGGTTTTTTATGTCTTCCACAGCAGCCATAGAAGCCGCCTTTAGTTCGTTTGCAAAGGAACTTTCATCCTCCGCTTCCTTTTTTCTTCCAGGAAGTTCGCAGCTTGTAGTCCTGTCGGTATTAAAAGCCATGCCCGAACATTCAACGTTCTGCACGACGATTTTTTTTCTTAGCAGCTGGACAAGGTTAAAGTCAAGCTCAATCTTTTCCGCCTCAAAAAGATTTTTCATCACCTGGTTCTTGTTGCCAACCGCAAGCCCCTTTACGGTAAGCCGGGAACTGAATATGCCAAGGTCCACATAGCGGATGTCCGTCTTTGCACCAAAGGCAGATTCAAGCCCCATCTTTAGGCCTTTCTTTACGAGCGGATTTTTGAATATGCCAACGAGCGTAACAAGCGTTATTATAAAGACTGCAACGGCGGTAAGGGGTGCAAATTTTATTAATCCCTTCTGAGCGTTTATTTCTTTGGCAAGCTTTTTGTAGAAGTTCACTTCCTTCTTGGAAAAGACAGCATCCTGCCTTACCGCAAGAAGTTCCAGGCGCTTTGGGTTTGCTCCGACTTCAAATATTTTCTGGATGCGCTCCTTGTCTTCCGCCACATAAATTTTCTTTAGGATGCGGCTCTTAAAGCTTTTTTCCGAATAGCTTTTGCGGAACATGGGAGGCAGCTTTTTTACTCCGTACATAACCGGGACTTTCTTTTTTGCTCCAGCCTTTTCTGAAGAAGCAGAAGGTGTAACTCCAACAACGCCCTCATCAGTAACGACTGTCTCCCCTGCACCGTCACTACTTTCACCATCCAAACCATCACCGCCATCCAGCTCATCATCCGCAAAGGCATCCATCGCAGCGTCTATTGCATCTTCATCCGTTGAATCTTCATCAATTACATCATCATCAATTGCGGCATCAGAAAAGCCAGAAAGCTCGTCCATAAGCTGCTCTTCTTTGGAAGGAAGCGTCTCTTTATCCTTATTCAATTCATCAGAATTAGCATTCTTTTTTTTCATACGTACTCCTCCACAAGCTCAAGGACTTTGGAAATTCCAGGCAGCTGCTTTACAATAGTAAGGAAGCCCAACTTTCGCACATACTTTGCAAGGTACTTGCGCCACACAAAGACAAAAAGCCTTGCCAGTACATAAATGGGAATATAGGCACAGATTCCGCAGACAAAGCTTCCCATAACCATGGAATTGTTGAATCCAGTAAAGGCCACAAATGGAATGTTCACCAGAGTCCTAAAAAGCGGCTGCAGGCTTCCATAGGTAAGGATGTAGCATCCTAGGTAGTCAAAATATGGATCAAGGAGGGGGGCAATCAGTGCCCAAATAATTACCGAAAGCGAAAAAACGCCCCTCTGTATTCTAAAAAAGAAGAAAAAGACAAAAAGCAGGTACCAAAGAAGGTTGTCCTTTGGCAGAAGCCCCAAAATCATGCCCAGGGCAAAACCGTGGGCAATCTGCCCGGGAGCGGTGTTGTTGCTGAGTGCTTGCAAAAACTTTATTAATGGCGCTAACATACCAAAATTATAGCACCACTAAAAAAAATTTACTATATGCTATTATCTTTTTTTGGAGCGTATGCCAGCTTAAGGCAGACATTCCTTTTGCAAACAAGGGTCTTAATTTATTACCCGCTTTCCAGGGTTCCGCCCTCCGGCTCCATTGCCTGGCGGCAACCCGCTTCGCGGGCCCTTCCAATCGGGGCTAGGCTTGGCTCTGCTGCAACAAATTCACAAGCCCATTCTTAAGGTATTCATAGCGCACTTTTTTTTCTTCCTTTGCAAAATGAACTTCCCTGCTCTGCTCAGGATTATTGCTGTAGACAAAAGATGCGGCCTTTTCCCCAAACTGCTCGGAGGTAAGGTCAAAGATGCATCCGTCCACATCGTTGTAGCAGTGGAAGTTTCCGTCACCAAGGGGAATGCCGTAAACTTTTCCGCCAAAAATGTCCTGGGCAAGAAAAGCCGTAATGGAACACTGCCCCTTGGTCCTGTTTTCTTGTGACCATTCAGACTGCAACCTGGGGGCGCAAGTTTTTCTGCACCATAGCTTGCAAAGTGCGTCATACAAAAGGCGCGGATTTTTTATTGCAGAGAAAGCTTCACTTGCGGGGGCACAGTCAGCCGAAGCACTTCCGTAAAAAAAATACGGCTTTAAAAAATTCCTAACTTGCTCAAGCTTTTTTTTGGCAAGATTCCGCCCCTCCTCGTAAACGCGTTCAAGTTCATTTGCGTCATGCTCCGTCCTGCTTATTCCAAGTGGTCTTTCAGGGCAAAGGACAAGCACGCTTCCAAGCTTTTCCTGAAAAAAGGCATATTGGGTTTCCTGGTTGTATACAAGCGCCCTATTCTTTAAGGCTTCCAGGACTGCTGGATATTTTTTCATAAAAAGCTTCATCAGGGGAAAGAGCCTGCTGTCTTTTTTAACAAAGCCCCTTGGCTGGGTAAGTATGACTACATTCTTTTCATAGCCCTTTTTCTGCATGAATTCCAGGGGGATAGAGTCGCTTATTCCACCGTCCAAGTAGCCCCTGCCGTCTATTTCTACAACGCGGGAGGCCATAGGCATGGAAGCAGAGGCACGCATCCATTCAATTTCGCTTCCGTCACAAGTTTTTAGGTTGTGGTAAACAGCCTTGCCTGTCTGCACGTCCGTTGCAACGCAGTAGAACTTCATGGGGTTTTCCCTGTAGGCCTTGTAGTCAAAGGGGTCTTCCTTTTGCGGAAGGTCGTAGTAGCAGAACTTTGCCCCGTACAAATCGCCGGTTTTTATTAGGGAAGAAAATGAACAGTAACGCTTGTCGTGCGAAAAGCGCTTGTTGTAGCGGATTGCCCGTCCCGGCTGGCAAGACTTTATGTTGCAGCCAAAAGTTGCACCCGCGCTAACTCCAACAGCGGCGTCAAATTTTATGCCTTCTTCCATAAAAACGTCGGTAATACCGGAAGTGAACATGCCCCGCATTGCACCGCCTTCAAGTACAAGGCCTGTCTTTGGGCAAAAGGTTTTAATTTCCGCCATGCTGCTCACCCCCGGCATTTGCTTTTTCACCAGAAGCGCCCTCCGTCTTTGCTTTTTCACCAGAAGCCTTATCGCCAGGCTTGTCTTCCGGCTTACCGTCCGACTTGCCATCAGCGGCATCCGTCTGCACGGAAGGTGTAATCAGCAG
>JAFXWC010000032.1 GCA_017534445.1 Treponema sp. | reverse complement strand
GAGCGGAACGAGCGCAGCGAGTTTAATTTCTTATTCCGCGACACCGCGGGTTTTCAGACGGATTTGACTGGGAGCTGCACGCCAAACTGATTTCCATGTTGTGCCAGTATGAATTATTGCTTTTAGAAAGAAAATGTGCTAAAGTAATATTGATGAAAAAAGTTTTTCTTGTGCCGATTTTAGCGTCTGCGTTTTTTTGCGCTTCCTGCTCATCCCATGAGGTTGCCTTGGCGGAATCTTCCGTAACGTTAAGAAGCGAGGCAGAACTTTTAAGTTCATCAACAAGCTGGACGTCACAGATAGACGCTTCCGTCCTTTCGGGAAAAATTTCTGGCATTAAGGGCGGTTCTCCGTCTTTGCCGCAAGACACCGTTAGGCTGAATGCGGTTTTGGATATACAGCATCCGGTTTATCCGTCCCTTCCTGATTTTTACGAGCTTGATTTGTCCACTATGGAAGAGGATGCCAGGGTGGTGCTTGAATCTTTTTGCGGTGCCATGATTTCTGGTAAGGGTGCAGAGTCTTTTTTTGAGGAGAAGAACCTTTATTCCCTTGCGATTTTCCGCTACGACTTGCGCATGGAGCTGGGGAAGAATTTTTCCCTTAGCTCGTACGTGGCCGGAAAGCCAGGTTCAACAAAGAATGTGTATGAGTGCCCGGTGCGCTTTTACCTTAAAGACAGCTCTTATTTTGATACGGTTGTCTATGTTCATAAAAATAATGAGGCGTGGAAAGTGGGGCAAATAAGTTTTAGGAATGCGTATCAGGAATAGATAGAGTAGGAGAAGTATATGGCAGGAGAGACTTTTGAAAACATTACCAAGCTGGAGCGCGACGTTGTAATAAAGGCTTTTGGGGCGCAGAACATTCCCCTTACGATTACAATGCAGCGTTCCCCCAACCACAACTATGTCTATGCAAACGAATTTTTTCCTGTGGTACTTTCACCTGATTCATACAAGGTTATGGGCGACGGAAGCGGTTTGATACGAAAGTCCATTCAGGATGCCGCCATGTTTGTGGGAAAGGAGTGCCGGGTTGAATTCTACTTTAACAAGCTGGGCCTCTTTTTTAACACAAAGATTGTGGAAAGAAGGGAAGGGTATTTCTTTTCCGTTCCAGAACAAATAACTCGCATACATGACCCTGCCAAGGAAACTGCCGCCACGGACCTGAGCTTTAAGGCAAGCCTTTCTTTTGCGGCTAGGGGCAACAGCAGCGTGTCTTACGAATGCATTCCCCCCTGCGAAGACTACGGTCTTTTTAGGAAGCCTGTCTTTTCTGACATACCGGTTGAATTCCAGAGTGCAGCAAAGAACATGCTGGGTGGCTTTATTGCAGATGCAAAAAAGAGCATGGCTCCGTCTATTGGGAACGGCCTGCATCTTATTCCTGTATGCCGCTACCTTGTGACACCGCTTGCCGTGCGCACCGTTTCTTTCCAAGGGCGGGTAGAGCCAATGGACATTATCTTTGTGGACGAGCAGCGTTTTGTTGCCGCCACGGGAAACACGACCAATCTTTTGGAACTTGAGGGGGAATACGTCCTTACCTTTGAATTTGACATAAGGCCAGAGCATCATTTAAAGCGCACAATTAAAATTCCATGTACGGTGGAGAACATTTATTCTGCGCAGGAAAAGAAGTGCTTTGTTTGCCGCTACCTTGGAATTAAGGCAGAAGACTCCCGCTTTATTATGGAAAAGAAAAAGTATTAGGCTTCCTCTTTCTTTTTGCGTCTGTGGCTTTTGTTGGTTCCTATGATTACCGCAAAGGGTTGCAGCAGTTCTATGTTTTCGCAGACGATTTTGATTATTACCATGAGCGGTACTGCAAGAATCATGCCCAGGAATCCCCACATCCATCCCCAGAATGAAAGGCTTACCAATATGATGAAGGGGGAAATGCCTAGGTCTGAGCCTTCCCAGCGCGGTTCAATTATGTTGCCCAAAATCATGTTGATGCTGACTGTTGCAATTCCTATGAAGAGGACTAAGCCCCATTCCGGGTAGAATTGCAGCAGGGCAAAGAGGGTTGTAAGTGCGCATGAAATTATTGAGCCAAAGCTTGGTATAAAATTTAGCACGAATGAAAGAAAGCCCCAGAGTACAGGGAAGTCCATCTTTGCAAAGAAGGTTAGGGCAAAGACTAGGATTCCTGTAAGAAGCGATATTATGAACTTGATTGAAATGTAGTGGGTTACGTCGCTTATTGTGTTTTCCGCAATGGTAAGAATTTTCTTTCCGAATTCCCTGATTGGAAAAGCGGTTGTTATCTTGTCCTTCATGGAATTTATTTCAAGCAGCAGGAAAATGGTAAGCAGCCCAACTACAAGGAACTGCTTTGTAAAGTCTACGATTGAGCCGCTTAGGGTAAAGGCCATGTTCTGCAATGTTGAGCGCACCTTGATTGAATTCCACAGGTTTGCAAAAAGGCTTGAATCTTCCTCGTAATGAATTTTGAAGGTTTTGCAGAAGGTCTGGTAAATGGATGTAAAGCGCTCTTCGTATTTTGGATAGGTGTGGAGTATTGTGCTAAGGCTGTTTGCAAGCAGGTTTCCAATAAAATAAAGGGCAAAGAGTGCCGCAACGATTACTATTGTTACGCAAAGCCCCCAGGGAATGCGCAGTTTGTGCAGCTTTTTGCAGAAGGGGTAGAAGACAAAGGAAAGCAGTATGCTTACAGTAAGCGGAATAAAAAAAGCGTTTAAAAGCTTTAGTATGGCCATGAGGGTGATGAGGGCAAAGAAGAGCAGTATAAGAAAAATTGATTTTGCAAAGTTTTGTGTCTTCATTTGCCTCTTCTCCCCTGGCCGTAGTGAATGCTAGTTGTTCTGCTTTGGGCTTATCTTGTCAAAGCCGCAGAAGGGAACGAGTGCCGGCGGAATTGTAACTGAGCCGTCTGCATTCTGGTAGTTTTCCAGTATTGCAAGCATTGCCCTTCCTACGGCGATTGCAGTTCCGTTGAGCATGTGCACGTACTTATTCTTTCCGTCGTCGTCGCGGTACTTTACGTTAAGGCGGCGTGCCTGGTAGTCGGTGCAGTTTGAAGTTGATGTTACTTCTCCCCAGTCGCCTTCGGGGTGTTCTTCGTCTGCGCGTCCCGGCATCCATGCTTCAAGGTCCCACTTGCGGTAGGCTGGTGCGCCAAGGTCTCCGGTGCATGTGTCCACCACGCGGAATGGAATGCCAAGTCCTGTAAAGATTTCTTCTTCTATTAAGCGCAACTGCTCGTGGATTTTGTCGCTTTCTTCCGGCAGGCTGTAGACAAACATTTCTACCTTGTCAAACTGGTGTACGCGGTAAAGTCCCTTTGAAAAGTGGCCTGCTGCTCCAGCTTCGCGGCGGAAGCAGTGGCTTAGACCGCAGTAGAAAAGAGGAAGCTTTGACTTGTCAAGGATTTCGCCTGAGTGGTAGCCGCCCAGGGTGATTTCTGCGGTTGCAACAAGGCATGTGCCCTCGTCTTCTATGCAGTAGACGTTGCTTTCGTTTCCGCGCGGATTAAAGCCGATTCCCTGGAGGATTTCCTGCTTTGCAACGTCCGGAGTGATGAATGTTGTAAAGTTGTGCTTGCGGAGGATGTTGAGTGCGTACATGATAAGGGCCTGCTCAAGAAAGACTGCCTCGTTCTTGAGGTAGTAGAACTTGGGGCCCGAAACCTTTGTTCCGCGGTCAAAGTCTATGAGTCCGAGTGATTCTCCAAGCTGAACGTGATCCTTTGGCTTAAAGTCGAACTTGCGGGGAGTTCCAACCTTTTTTACTTCGAGGTTTTCTGTGTCAACCTTTCCGATTGGAACTGCCGGGTTTGCCATGTTTGGGATTTTGCGTGCGGCTTCGTCAAGAAGTACTTCCTTTTCTTCCAGTTCCTTTTGTGCCTGGGCAATTTCGTCCTTAAGGGCTTTTCCTTCTTCTATATACTTCTGTCTAGTTTCTGCGTCCAGCTTCTGCTTCATTGATGCTGCGTTTGCGTTGCGCTTCTGCTGAAGGTTCTGAAGCTTTGTGGTTAGGGCTGTGCGCTCGTCGTAGAGTTTTACGACAAGGTCTGCGTCTGCCGTCATGTTGCGGTTTTTGATGTTTTCCTTAACTGCTTGGAGGTTTTCCTTTATGAATCTGTAGTCTAACATATTTTCCTCTGGGAATGTGATGATTGATGCAAATACTATACAGTAAAAATGATTTTACTTCAAGTTAGGCTTTGCAGAATGCTTTGCAAAAAAAATGCGGCGCTTACAGATGCAAGTGCCGCATAAAAATCTATGAATCAATCTGGCTTGGAATTATCTTATGTCTATGTACATGCGCTGGATGTAGGTTATCCTGTTGTTGGCGGCTTCCCAAAGTGAGCTCTGAGGATAGCG
>JAFXWC010000006.1 GCA_017534445.1 Treponema sp. | reverse complement strand
GTCTGTTTCCCATGGCGTTCCATAGACACCGTCGCGTCCAAAGCACTGCTCATGGTCAATGAAATAAACCGGAAGTTTTTCACATCCGGGCATATTTGTCTTGTAAACAGCAGTCCAAGTCTCACCCTGTCCTGCGGCTATAGCCATTGGTCCTGGTAAAAGCTCAAGTTTTTTTCTGTCTATCTTGTAATAGCGAGGCATGACAATCCTTACGTCATGACCCATTTTTATAAGCTGAATTGAAAGGGCGCTAACCATGTCGGCAAGTCCGCCTGTCTTGGCAAAGGGAACGACCTCCGCGCTCACCATAAGAATTTTCATGTCTACCTCCAGAATCTATCATCATAAGTCCCAAAAACAATCTTTGGGGCCTTAGAAAAATACTATTTTAAGTCCTGAATTGCCTTTATGAACGCATTCCTTGAGTTAAGGATGCTCTTTTCGCTAACGCAGTAAGCAAGACGGAACCATCCCTTTCCTCCAAATCCGCTTCCAGGAGCCGCAAGGATAAGGTATTTCTTTAGGTAATCGCAGAATTCAATGTCATCATCCTGCTGTCCGCTGCTGTTTTTAAAGGATGCAGGAACCTTGCACCACATGTAGAAAGCTCCGTTGGGGCTTGCATGCTCAATTCCTGCTTCATCAAGAATTTTTGTAAGTTCATCACGCCTTGTTTTGTAAAGAGAATAGTCTGCCTTTGCTTCCCATGTCTTTGCGACGACCCTTTGGAAAAAGCCAGGTGCGTTAACGTAGCCCAAGATTCTTGTGGCAAAGATGCAGGCCGCAACAAGTTCATCCTTGTCCGGGCATGCAGGGTTTACGCAGATGTATCCCAGCCGTTCTCCCGGCAGGCTGAAATTCTTTGCAAATGACGTAACAACAACGGAACTGTCGTATACCGGAAATGCCGGTGCAACTTCAAGTCCGTCGTAAACGATAGCGCGGTAGGGTTCGTCAAGGATAAGGTAGGGCTTTCTTCCGCATTTTGAGGCGTGTTCGTTCAAAGCCTTTGCAAGGTCTTCTATGTCCTTTCTTGTGTACACCTTTCCCGTGGGATTATTCGGGCTATTGATTAGGACTGCGGCTGTTTTTTCGGTAAGTGAAGCCTTTATTCCGTCAACGTCAAGCGAAAAATCCTTTTTTGTGGGGACAGCAAGGAGCTTTCCCCCGTGATTGTGGACATAATGATTGTATTCCGCAAAATATGGTGCCGGTACTATAACAGTATCTCCTTCCTCCAAAATAGCCTTGAACAAAGCATTCAGTGCGCCTGCAGCACCCACCCCCAGTACCACGCAGCTTGAGTCAACAGGTACTCCCTGCTCTTTTGCGGTCTTTTTAGCCATGGCTTCTCTGGCAAAGGGATAGCCTGCATTTGGCATGTAACCGTGAAAATTCTTTTCGCGGCACTTTGCAAGCTCTTCTATTGCGTCGGCGACCTCTTCAGGTGGATCAAGGTCCGGGTTTCCAAGACTAAAGTCAAAAACGGCATCGTCTCCGTGCACTTTCTTAAGCCTGACCCCTTCCTCGAACATTTTTCTGATTACGCCAGCACCTTTGCTGTTCATTGTTTCTTTTATATATGCTGAAATTGGCATAAAACACCCCTTTTTTTGTAAAAAAATTATTTTTATGTAATTATACCATGATTTTGTGGTTTACACAAATGAAATATAAATATATGATGGAGGAAAACCATGCGTATACTTACAAAAAAATCAGCCGCCATCTTTGCAATGGCTCTTATTACATTCTCCGCGGCATCTGCATTGCCGTCTGTATTTAATTCAAACCTTACCGAAGCCCAGAAGACAAACCTGGAAAGCGGAAAGACTGTTATTAGGAATTTAAAGTCAACAAAATATTTCAGCTTGAATTCTTCAAATGCAGGTGCCCAGAAGGCCATGAAGTCTGCAAAAGACCTTAAGCCTTCATATCTTGCCGAGGTAATCCAGGTTTACCCCTACGCAGGGCATGAAAATCTTGTTGAAAAATTCAAGACGCTTGTAATGGATATTCCATCCTACGCGGGAATTCCATATTATTCCGAGCGCCACAAGAAATGGTTTGACCTGTATTCAAGCGCCAAAATCACCTCTTTTACTACGGCTGGAAACCAGCAGCATGCCACCGCCGACCTTGAAATGTCTCCCTTTGGCATGATAAACACAAAGATTGACACGGAAACGGCCGCTGACTACTTCTACTATGAAAGCACGAACCTGAATGTACTGCGCTACGAAGACAAAATCAAGTGCGTGGACAAGAAGTGCATGAAGTCCATAGTAACAATCTTCCGTGACGGTGACTACTGGGTTCTTTACGGAATTGGGGCTGTTGACGCACCGAGCGTTTTCTTCTTGCGCGACCGCGTGGAAACATCCTTTATGAACAGAATCAAGACCTTCTGCTCATTCTTCTTTAAGAAGCTTAACTAGTCTTTCTGTTTCCTTTGCCTGCCGGAAGAATTTTTGCAAAAAAACGGCAGGTTCTGGAAGGAGCCCGCTCAAAATTTGACAAATGTTGATTTATGCTTATAATAGTAGGGGTATAATAACGCAGGAGTTTTGTTTCTTATGGGAGTAAAAAGTTTTTCTGACATTGTGATTTTGGCCGGGGGCATTGGCGAGCGTCTTTGGCCAGCTTCAGTACCGGAAAATCCGAAACAATTCCTGTCCGTTGACGGTAACCTTTCATTTTTGCAGTCTGCGATCCAGCGTGCCTTGGCTCTTGAGCCGGACGGAAAAATACTTGTTATTACGCGTGGTAGCCTTGTGAAGGGGGTGGCCGAGCAATGTGTCTCTTTGGCGGAAAAAAGCTCTACGGATGACAAGGAAAAAATCCTTAAGGATTTGATTATTGTTGCGGAACCTCAGCCTCGTCATACATGCGCCCCCTTGCTCCTTGCCTGTAAAATTCTGCAATTTTTTGACCAAGCTGAGCATACAATCCTTACTCTTGCAAGTGACCACATAATTTCTCCCGTCCAAAGTTTCTTGAGTGACTGCAAGAAGGCTTCTTTGGCTGCTAAAAAGGGATATTTCGTTTGCTATGCGATTCCTCCCTCTTCTCCGGCGACAGGTTATGGCTATATAAAGGCGGGATCTGGGCTTGATGGCATTGAAAACGTTTTTAATATAGATAATTTTAAGGAAAAACCCGATCTTGAGACCGCTAAGGAATACCTTAAGGAAGGCTGTTATTATTGGAACAGCGGAATGTTTGCCTTTACGGATACCTTTTTCTTGAATGAGGTTAAAAAATGTGAGCCTTCCGTATGGCAAGCTTTTGAGAATTTTACGGGTGATTCTTTGCCCAAAGAAACCAAGCTTATGGGGATAGAGTGCATAGAAAATTGGCCTCCTATGAGCGAATCCTATGCAAAGACCCCTTCCATTGCGGTTGACAATGCCGTTGCGGAGCGTACGGATAAGGCTGCTGCGGTTATGGCTTCTTTTGAATGGGATGACGTTGGAAGCTGGGATTCTTTTGAAAAATATGCAGTCAATGGCAGTGGAAACAAGTCCATAAGCGTTGGCGGAAAGAACAATTTTGTATATTCAGATTTGCCTGTCGCTTTTTGCGGCGTTAGCGACCTTGCGGTTGTTGTTAAAAACGGAAAGGTTCTCGTGATGAAAAAGGGGGCTGGTGACTACATGCGGGAAATCGTAAAGCAGGCAAAGACTGTTTTTGAAGGTTGAATATATGCAGAACAACAATTTGGAGTTATTCATAAACTTAACGCTACTCTTTGTTAGGCAAAACCATATTGTCTGGTTGCTTTGCGGCCTTGCCTTTCTTGTAACCGCGGTTTTAATTCCAATCACAATAAAAATCTGCAACAAGGAAAAATGGTACGACAGTCTGGACGAAAGGAAAATTCACAGCGGTAACATACCCCGGCTTGGAAGCATTGGCTTTGTAACGGGATTCGTGGTTTCTGCGATTGTCTACATGGTTATTAAGAATGATGCGGCTTCTTCGTTGGTACCTTTTGTCCTTGCTGGTTTCATCATTTTTCTTTTTGGAGTAATTGATGACTTCATAAATTTGAGGGCATCATTAAAGCTGTCCATTCAAATAATAGCGGCTTGCATAATTGTTTTTACAAATCACCGCTTTAGATTAATAGGTAATTTTGAAATCCCCGAGGTGGTGAGCTTGCTGCTTACCCTGGGCTGGATAATAGGGGTAATCAATTCCTTCAACCTTATAGACGGCATCGACGGTCTTTGCGCAGGGCTTTCGTCTCTAATATCGTTTACTTTTGCAGTGATTTATGCAAGAAACGTTGTTCATTCTGCAACTATATGTCTTTTTTTGGTTGCAAGTCTTTTAGGCTTCCTTATTTACAACAAACCAAAGGCAAAAATCTTTATGGGAGACGGTGGCAGTCAGTTCTTGGGCTTTATGATTGCTTCCCTGCCACTTTACAGGTCAAGCGATAATTTTGAATACAACAAATTTCTTCTAATGCTTAATCTTGTTGCTATTCCAACTGTTGACTGCCTTGCTGCTATTATAAGAAGGATTCGTGATCACCGGGGTATAATGACTCCGGACAGGGCTCACATACATCACAAGCTTATGAACTTGGGCTTTAATTCAACACAAGTTCTTATTATCCTTCTTTTTGTACAGTCTCTTATCTGTTTAACATGCTGTATAGCCTTGTATTTTCAAGGAAGCACCGCTTTTATAATGCTTCTTATTACCTATACAATTATAATGATTCTTTTTTCTGCCGTACATTACCTTAACCGCCGTGCCTTGGCTGCAAAAAGAAAGACAGAGACGATTGTTTCGTAACTTAATTGACTAGATGGGTAAAACAAACTATAATACCCTTCTATGAATAGAAGATTAATTACATCCGCATTACCTTATGTAAACAATATTCCCCATCTTGGAAATTTAATCCAGATGCTTAGCGCAGACGTTTTTGCCCGCTTTTGCCGAAGCCGTGGCTATGAGACTATGTATGTCTGCGGAACCGATGAATACGGTACTGCAACAGAGACAAGGGCGATTGAAGAAAAAAAGACCCCCCGCGAACTTTGCGACTATTACTTTAACCAGCATGATGAAATTTACAAGTGGTTCTGCATTGCATTTGACAAATTTGGCCGCACATCCAACGAGCAGTGTACGGAAATAACCCAGAAGATTTTCCTTGACCTTGACAAAAATGGCTATATTAAGGAACACACAAACAAGCAGCTCTTCTGTACACACTGCAATATGTTCCTTGCCGACCGTTTTGTGCGCGGAACCTGTCCAAAGTGTGGCTATGAGGATGCCCGCGGTGACCAGTGCGAAAAGTGCGGCTCACTCCTTGATCCTGTTGAACTAAAGGAACCCCGCTGCTCCACTTGCTCCAACACACCGGAAGTGCGCGAGACAAAGCATCTTTACATTGACCTTCCTGCAATCAGCCAGAACCTTGACAAATGGATGATAAAGGCAAGCCAAGACGGACGCTGGTCAGAAAACGCAGTCAACATTACAAAGGCATGGATACGCGACGGTCTTAACGAAAGGGCCATAACCCGCGACTTAAAGTGGGGAATTCCTGTTCCAAAGCCAGGATACGAGAACAAGGTTTTCTACGTATGGTTTGACGCTCCTATTGGCTACATTTCTATTACCAAGCAGCTGGCAGATGAACTTAAGGCTGCCGGAAAGCCTTCTTTTGACTACAAGAGCTGGTGGCTCCCCGAAGAAAGTGAGGAAGCAAAGGGCAAGTCCCCGGTTGATTTGTTCCAGTTCATAGGAAAGGACAACATTCCATTCCACACGGTTGTTTTCCCATGCAGCCTCATTGGTTCAGGCCACAACTGGACAAAGCTTTACCACATGTCATCTACTGAATACCTTAACTATGAGGACGGTAAGTTCTCCAAGAGCAAGGGTGTGGGCGTTTTTGGAAGCGATGCCAAGGAAAGCGGCATAAAGGCGGATGCGTGGAGGTTCTACATCTTCTACAACCGCCCGGAAAAACAGGACTATCAGTTTACATGGAAGGAATTCCGCGAAAAATACAACGGAGAGCTTATTGGCAACTTGGGCAACCTTGTTAACCGCACTCTTTTGTTCGTAACAAAGTATTATGAGGGAAAAATTCCCGATGCCCCTGTTGATGAAGAAATGTGGGCAAAAATCCGTGATTTGGAAGCAAAAATTACGGAAAACCTTGAGTGGGCAAATTTGAAGGATGCCTTCCACCAGATTTTCCAGATTTCAGACATTGGAAACAAGGCTTTCCAAGACGGTGAACCTTGGAAGACCCGCACTGAAGATCCGGAAAAGGCCGCAAAGCTTATTCACAACCTTTGCTACATGATAAAGGACCTTATGATTATGGCCCACCCCTACATGCCGCAGTTTACGGAGACAATTCTTTCCTACCTTGGCTGCAAGATTAGCGAGCCAAAGTTTGGTGAAGAAGCTGTTAGCGGAGGACTCAACTGGAGCAATTTGGGGCAGACAGAAGGCCTTACTTCCGTAGGTTCAACTGCAGTTTACTTTACCCCGCTCGACCAGAAATCAGCAGATGCTTTCCGCGAAAAATATGCAGGAAGCCAGAAAGACCGCAAGCAGGATGACAAGTCAAAGCCAAAGGCAAAAAAGCAGAAGAAAGAGGTTGTTGAACTTGCCGCTGACCAGGCCGCATTCTTTAATGAAAAGATAGAGCTTAAGGTTGCAAAGATAACCAAGGTGGAAAACAATCCTGAGGGAGAAAAGCTTTATATTGAGCACCTTGACGACGGAAGCGGAAGTGACCGCATAATCCAGTCTGGCCTCCGCGAATACCTTAAGCCGGAAGATCTTCTTGAAAAGCACATAATCCTTGCCGCAAACCTTGCACCCCGTACCATGCGCGGTGTAGAAAGCCACGGAATGCTTCTTGCAGCGGACTACACGGACGAAAACGGAAAGGCTTGCGTTGAACCGCTTGAAGCTCCTTGGGCAGCTCCGGGAACAAAGGTAATTCTTGAAGGTGCTTCAGAAGAAGATGCAAAGCCCGAACAAATTTCTGCTGATGATTTCTTTAAGGTTCAGATAAACGTGGTTGACGGCAGCGTTCAGATTGCAGGAAAAAAGCTTACCGCAAAAGGAAAGGCTCTTGAAACTGTGCATGCAAAGAATGGCGGAGTAAACTGATTTTATGATGCCCCTAAGATTTTTGCAGACTGAATTCTGGGCCTCTTTTAAGGGGGAGCACGGATGGAAGCCTTACTATTTTAAGGCAGAAGGCTCTTCCTACACCCCCATTCATTCCCAAAGTGAAATTCCTTTTGATGAATTGGGCTCAGAAAAGCTGCTGACGGTTCTTGTAAGGCAGTTTTCGCTTAAGGTAAAGAAATTCAGCATAGCCTACGTTCCAATGGCACCAGAATACCCTGCTGCAGAAGACAAGCTTTCCCCACAAAAGGAATTCCTTTCATCACTTGAAGCAATTGCAAAAGCCGTAAAGCCCTACCTTCCAAAGAACACAATCTGCGTGCGCTTTGACCCGGCTGTTGATTTTGCAAGCTGCGAAGAGCGGGACGAATGGAACAAGAAGGCAGACAGCATTTGCAAAGGCATAAACGTAAAAAGAGCCCCAGTTGCAATTCAGCCGCCGGACACGACAATTCTTTCTCTGGACAAGACGGAAGATGAAATTCTTGGCGCAATGAAGAGCAAGTGGCGCTACAACATTAGGTTGGCCGCAAAAAAAGACGTAAAGGTAACAAGGCATTTTGCTACAGATTCTGACTTTGAGGCAGCATTTGACCAGTTCTACGCCCTCTTTGAACAGACAAGCAAGCGCGACGGTGTAAGCTTCCACAACAAGTCTTACTACATCGATTTGCTTAAGCGTGGATGCCCATCTTCCGAAAAGCGGCCTCTAATAACTCTCTATCTTGCAAAACATGAGGATGACTATCTTGCGGGAATAATAACCCTTTTCTGCCCTAGGGAAGCCGTATATCTTTACGGAGCGAGCGGAAACATAAAGCGTAACCTTATGCCGGCCTACCTCTTGCAGTGGACCGCAATTCAGGATGCAAAGAAGGCAGGCTGCCCAGTCTACGACTTTTACGGAATGCCCCCCGCCGCAGACGAAAAGCACCCCATGCACGGGCTTTACCTATTTAAGACAGGCTTTGGCGGTGCAATAGTCCACAGACCAGGAAGCTATGACGTAAAGCTTTTGTCCGTATACAATTTGTACATTGCCGCAGAAAGGCTCAGGGCTTGGTGGCACAAAAAGGCCCTGAAGAAGCTTCACGGTAGATAGGTTCTGATAATAGGCTGCTGCTAGAACTAAAACCCGCTCTTTTTCTTTTGGGATATGATGCTAAGGTTTATTGTTTTTTCCATTGCTCTGGCAGGTGCCATGTCTATTTCCCAGTAGAACTGGACAGACAGAGTTGATGAATCAATAACCTTGCTTTCTTGATTTGAGCGGTCGTTGAAATTTATTGTGTTCAAAAGGAAACCAGATTCTTCATTTGGCTCAAAGAGAAGGAGCGTCTTTTCAGGATTGTCCGTAATCTGCAAAAGGGAAAGTCCCCCCTGTTCAGCAGAATTTTTTGCATGGAAAGGTGTTCCGGTTGGAATGTTCTGCTTGCTTCCCCTAAAAATCATTTCTGCGCCGTACTGCCCTTCTTTTTGCTTGGAAAAGCCTGTCTTGCAGGAAAAATCTGTCTTTGCAAAATTCATTTCTACGGCAAAAACACCTTTTACCGGGAAAGGACTTTCGTTCTTTAGGATATACTGAACGATAAATCCGTTAGAAGTTATAATATAGTTCTTGCACAGCTTTACCGGCACCTTTAGGGAAGAATAAAGAGCCTTGGCCTCAAGCTGGAGTTCCCTTCTTTTTCCGTCGAATTTTACCTCTGAAAAATTTGAATTGCAGAAACAGTCGTTTTTTATGGGCTTAAAGTTTAGGAAATCATCAGAATCCTTGTTTTCAAAAAGA
Source organism: Treponema sp. (assembly GCA_017534445.1). Taxonomy (GTDB): domain Bacteria; phylum Spirochaetota; class Spirochaetia; order Treponematales; family Treponemataceae; genus Treponema_D. The sequence continues at coordinate 98,885 of JAFXWC010000006.1, read as the reverse complement.
TGCTCAACAAAAATACCGCGGTTGTAGGAATCTTCTGCCGAATCAAACTGCTTGATTCTAGAATAGTTTGCGGCATAATTGGATCCTGAATTTACAAGCTCCAGTTCTGCAATCTGTCCGCCCCTTGGCGTAATTACAGCATGGTATTTTTCCATCTGGCACACGTATTCATTCAAACCGTCGGCATTGTAGTCATAGCTTGTAACCGATTCCCTAAATTCCTTGCTTTCGCGAACAAATTTTTCCGCTTCGTTAAGCTGCCTAAAAGCATTCTGGATTTTTTTTGCAGGAGCAGGAAGCCCCGTATCGCTGCAAATAAAATTGAAGCCCGACTCTGCTTCCCAAAGTTTTTCCTGTGCTGCCTTCTTTCGGATTTTGTCTGCTCCGTGGGTCTGGGAAATTAGCATGCTCATGTACATTATGCGGTCATAGAGCTGCTTTACCATGGGATAGACGTTAAGGTAGTCGTAAAAGGTGCGGCCGAACAAGTTGCTGTTTGAACTTGCGTACCTTTTTTTTGTCCAGCGTGAAACCGTTTCCGACATGCCGGACGGAATGTATGCGTTTGAATATTCCCTAGCAGATTTTAGATAAAGTTGTGGCAAGTTTAGCTGTGCATCCCCAAGTTTTTTTTCTGCAACAAGGGTATTCAATTCTTCGAAGAATCCTGAATCCAGCAAGTCATTTATTTCTTTTAGGGAGAATGACATGGAAACTATTGTAGAAAATGGCAAAGTTCCTGCTTGTGATTTTTTAAGGAGTTCTTCCAGCCAGGCATTTGCGCTCCTACCGCTTATGGGTTTTAGCTCATTCTGCAAGGGAATTATCTTAAGGGTCTTTCCCTGCATGTTTGTTATGAAAGGCAGGAAAGAATTCTTTTCCGAAGGTATAAGGCTTGAGTCAAGAAGAATGTATTCTATTCCACAGGACTGGCAAGTTATGATAAGGGCTGGTTCCCAGATACTTTTTAAAAGAGTCATTCCCCTAGGCTTTTTTCCGATGCAGGTTCTGACGGTTGCATTCATTTTTTCTATCTGACCGCTTCTGTCTACCGGAAACAGCAGGGGAAAAATAGGTGTGTAAAATCCGCCGCCTAAAACCTCACCCTGCTTGCGGCTTGTTATCTCGCTGAAAATTTCCATTGCCTCAGGATGGGCAGCCTGAAGGAATTCAAGCTGCAGTCCCGTGAACGAAAATGCAAATGGAATCTTTGGATGAGAATACAGAAATGTAAGGAACTTTTTTAAGACTGTCTGATAGTTATTTTCCCACTCACTTTCAGACAAGGCCCCGTCATCTTTTAGTGACAGTTCCATGCAAATATTTAAAATACCCATACTTTTTATATGTTTTTCCCCACTACGGAATTTCTAATAAAAAGCTATTCTTGCTTTCCCTTGAGCATTTTATAGCACTTCTTCCAGAATTGGAAGTCTTTTTCCTCAATATTTTTTGTTATTGACGATGATTCATCCTGGGCTTCCTCTCCGCTAAGAAGGCTAATAAGCTCTTCTTTTGTGTAAAGCGCAGTCTTGCTACCTGTTTTTGCCCACTTAAAATCATCATAACGAAGGATTGCATCCACTTCTTCCTTGGAAAACATTGGATCCTTTGCATTTATTTTCTGAGCCTTAAGGGATGGCAAAAGGCTTATAAAGAGGAAGAATAGGACAGCGGCACTTATAATAATCAAAAGAAACAAAAGCAATACAGAAACTATCAATTGTTTACCTCCGCAAAAATCTGTGGGTTAAGCCAAGACACGTTTACCGTCATCAAAAGCAGCATAAGAATTGCTATGCTAATAAAGACAAGGCTCAGGTTCTTGAAATTCTGTGAAGGGCTTGAAAGCTCCACCCTCTTTCTGATTGCAAAAAAGAGCGGTATGCAAAGATAAAAGCCCAGTATGCAGAAACATGCCTTTAGCACGCACTGTGAAAGAGAAAGGCTTTCGTTTAGCGAAAGAAGAATGCTCAGCATTGAAACTGTATATTCAGCCATTGTTATTTTCGCCGTAATCCTAACGATGGATTCTATGAAAACAGAGATGGCGGAAAAGATGAGCACAGCCACGAAAGGATAAAGTTCTGCCAAGCCAACAGTACACAGGCACTTTGAGACAATCAGGTAGGAAAGAGACACGGAAGAACTTACCGCTATGAGCATTTTTATGCAGTCCCAGATTAAAAAGCGTGGCTTTTTGCTCATAAGGACTGCCCTGTTAAGTCCTATGCCGTAAACCAGCACAGCCGAGGAGTAGAGAGCGTAAAAGAAAAAATCCCTAAGCATTTGCATTGCCTTCCTCCTGTTCTTTTATCTGTTCAAATTTTGCCAAGACATGCACGTAGAGGGCAAGGCTTAGCGCAATAATCACAAGAGCACCAGGTATTGTAGCCCAGAAGATACCTGGGTAGAAGCCCCCCTCCTTTACCTTGAGCAGAGGAATTTCAACAAGACCAGATGCGGCTGGAAGGGAAATTGTTCCATAGCCGAATATGTCGCGGAAAAGGAATACAGCAAGCGCAAAAATGCTGAACATAAGGCTTTCCTTCATGTTAACGGAGACGTTCTGCTTTATATTGTCTGAATTCTGGCTGTAAAGGTTTCCAATAAGGAACGAAGACACGGCAGGCATGTAAATTATAAAACCCAGCGTTAGGGCTGTTAGCGGAGACATTATTATTATTATCTGTTTGAATATGACGGATATTGTCATAAGGAATACCGCAAGCAGCACTGGCAGAAGCTCGTCAAGGTTAAGGGTCTTTACTAGGTGCTTGAAAAATGTCCCGGCAAGCATAAGCAGGTTTAGCATCAGAAGCAGGATAATTCCGTATGCAAAGCGACCGGGTGCCGGCACAAGAAGCGCAAGAGACGCGGTTAAAAATGAATATATGTTTCTTTTAGTTTTCATTCGATTCCTCCAGACCCGACTGTACGATTTTTGGGATAGCCTTTTCCCAATATGCAATCTGGGAATTTACAGATGAATTCTTTACAGCCTGGGAAACTTTGGGACTCAATTTTAAGAAATCAACAAACTGGACTTCATGGAATTCATCATCAGTACATGTGTATAGAGCCGCGACAGGTCCGTAGATAGTTGTTATCCTTATGATTACCGCGTGGCAGTCTTTTTCCAGCCCTTCTACCTTAAATGAAGCTGCGCTTACGGAAAAGACAGAACGTATTTTGTCTCCTTCGTGAACGCTTACCTTCTTGCCCTGGGACTCAAAACAGTTTTGTACCTGTACCCTAAGTCCCTGCTGCCATGAGTTTCTGGCCATAAGGGAAAATAGAATCAAAAAAGCCATACATGCTGTAAGAATCAGAGAGAAAATGCCGAATTTTACCAGCTGCTTTTTATAGCGCTCAAGATCTGCGTTTGTCACCTCAACGGAGTCAAGCTCAGCAGGAGAAAGATCGTCTCCAGAAGACAATTCTTCTGCTGAAGAAGCATCTTCTACAGGCCGTTCCGTACCCTGCTGCAAAAAAGAATCAGGATTTCCTAGTAAATCAGACATTTTCAACCTCTTTTAAAGCGTTCAGTTTGGAAACAATCACGGTTTCTATATTTTTGCGGGCACTGTGGCTTTCTGCAACCTGTATTAAAAGAGAGAGCAGGTTTACAAAAAGCACCGTGAACATATAGCCCACGGGGGAAGTTCCTCCTCCCATAACGAAAAATGCTATTACCGCAGCAGAAAGTGCATACACCGCCTTGCCGGAAACTGTTACGGGAGTCGTTCCGTACCACTGGAGAACATACAGCGTAGAGAAAAGGGTTCCACTGGTCAAAAGCGAAAGTATTATGTCTCCCTGGAAAGCTGGCCCCATTGTAATGAGAGGCAGGAAGAACCGCACAAGAAGCGAATAGAAAAAGATGAAGACTGCCGGAATTAGAATGTCCATCATATCCAGCGAGAAGAGTATTATTGAAGAAACAAGGGTAACAAGATTGAATCGGAAGGCTGGTATTGAAGATGGAAAATCCCAAAGAAGCGTAACATATCCTTCTGGAATTACAACTCCGAAAATGCTAAAGACGTGGTCGTTAAGAAAAGCTGTAATGGCAGCATCGGAAGAAAGCAGCGGTATGCTCCCCTTCTGTATAAGGTAAAGAGCGGCATTCCTTGTCTGCCAGTCCTGTCCGGTAAGAAGATATGACGGGAAAGACTGCATGTTCACTATGTAGGCAACGATTACGGTAACTACTGCCGGGTTTGCCCATGCGTTTGGGAAGCCACCGAAAGCATACTTGCAAAGCAAAAGAGAAATAAATGCAATAAAGAAAAGTGCTACCGCCGAGTATGAAGAGGGAATCAGAAGGCCTATGACAATTCCCTGTATCAAGGCAAAGAGCGGAGAAAAGGAAAATTGTTTCCTTACGGAAGAATAAAGCAATTCAGCAGCCATAGAAGCAAGTACAGAAGCAAACACTATAAGCAAAGAGTCAACCGACTTGGTAAGGGCAAGAAGCAAAAGCTGCGGAAACAGGAGGACAATCATCATGAGTGCGGAAGAACCCAGCGATGGCTTTATGTATACATAGGGACGGAGCTTTATGTCCGAAAAATCCTTTTTATGAAAAATTTTGTTAATTAACGTCATCTTTATTTTTCCTCAACAATTCTATTGTCTGGCACAGGGGGAGCCTTGAAGGGCAAACACTGTTGCACAAAGCGCAGCCTGAACAAAAATCTGTAGTTTTCACAAGTTCCGTACCTACCGGTTTACCGCCAAGGCTGTGGCGGAACATCAGATCCGGGTAAAGACCTTCCGGGCATATAGTACGGCATTTTCCGCAACGGACACAGGGTGCAAAACTCTGAACCGAAAGCTCATCCGCACTTACGAAGGTAATGGATTTTACGTCACGAGTTATGGTAGTGTCAAGGCTGTTTATTGCGGATCCCGAAACCATACCGTTGATTATTATCTTTGCGGGCTTTGACTTAAAGTTTCCGCACTGGGAAGCAAGTTCTCTGAGTGAAGTTCCAACCCTGACCTTTAGGATTCCTGATGAATTTATGCATTTGCCTGTTACATGAACGTAGGTCTCGACCGAAGGCTCTCCAAGGACAACTGCATCGTATACAGAAAGGAGGGTCTGCGGGTCGCAGTAAATGCACCTTCTGTTTATGAGTGAAAAGTCTGCCTTTTCTGTGTACCGGGCGTTTTTCTTTACAAGGTTCATAAGGTTCTGCATATAGCCTGCCGGGTACTTCTGCGGGTCGGTCTCCAAAACAAGAAGCGGGAATGGGGCAAAATCAGCCTCGTCAATCTGGATGTCAGATTTCTGGGGGAAAACAAAGACTATTCCCTTTGCTTCCATGGCCTTTGCAACAATCTTGGCACCGGTAAGAACTTCGTACATCTTGTTCTTTGCCACGAAAGTGTCGGTCATGCGGCTGGGATCCTCATCAAAAAGGCGAACCACAAGGAACCTTCCCTTGGTCAGTGTGCATGAAGAAATCTGTATTGCAAGAGGAACCGGGGATGCAAAAGTGTTAAGTACGCCCTTTGTTGAAATAAGGTCCAGAAAATTTTCCTTTGTGAACCACTGCCAGTCTGTTTCGGGAAGGGTCTTGCCAAGGTATGAGAAAGCACCTTCTGTCCTTATTTTTACGGCTGTTCCCTTTCTTCCGTTAGGCAAGAAGCATTCACCCACGGAATCAACGCGTCCCGGAACGGATGAGTGTATGTAGGAGCGGATAGAGTCCCCTTCCTTTGCGGAGATGGCAATTATCTGACCTTCCTTTACAACGTCATTTTCCTGGACGATGCACTTAAAGGAACTGTTCTTGCCAAAATCAAAAGGCACAACTGCATAATGCGGCAAAAAGGCCCTTACCGACGAGGTGAATTCATTTTTTTCAGATTCAACAAAATTATTTATTGTTTTCATATTTCTTTCGCCTGATTACAAAATAAAATATATACATGAAAATAACTTCAAGGAACATAAATGCAAGAAGCAGCAGACTCACGCCATTTCTGACAGTTGATGCAGTATTCTTGCCGGTAAGAGAGGATGAATAGGCTACCCGAGTCTGCTCTCCCTCGCTTTTCATAAGTTTCTCTATGGCCGGATAGTCAAGGTCGTCTATTTCCTTTTTGAGGGAATCCTTGAACTTACCGTCAAATTTCATTACAGTCTCGTCTTCCTGAGCAATTCCGTCTTCGGTATGGACAAACTTGGAAACAGTGACCACGCTGCCTTCTTTTGCCTCTTCCTCGAAAAAGGCCATGTTAACGTGCTGGCTGTTCTGCGCATTAAGGTTTATGTATGGAAAAGCCAGAGTCTTCCATGCCCAGTCGTAGTATTCCTTTAGCGCGGGAATTTTTGCCTGGCCTTCAGACAAAGCCCCTGCCGGTGAAGGTACGGAAAGACCGTTTACCGTCGATTTTGGAGAAACAACTGATGAAACCGCAAACATTGCGAATATGAGTGCCATTGGAAGCATAAGGGCTGCCGTAGCCTTAGCCGTTCTTGAGTACATAAGAGGAAGCTGCCTTGCGGAAAAAATCAGCTCGTAGGTGAAGGGACTCTTGCTTTCAAGATAAAGTTCCCTGCTGCGCAAAAGGCAAGTCGCCCCTACGGAAGCAAAGAAAACCACAAGCCCCAGTATTCCGCACTGGAAGGACACCATAAAGAAGACTAGCGTTGCTGTTATTAGAGGCACAAGAACCCAAAGACTTGTACAAACCGCAAAAAGATAGCGTCTTCTGCCCCAGATGTGGTTAATCATGAAAAGGGCCAGCAGCTCAAGGCAAACCGCACTTGCCACCGGATAGAAAGGAAGCGATGCGGACATGCAAACTGGAAAAACTGCTCCCAAGGCAAAAGGATGTCGGTTCTTTGCAAAAAAAAGCAAGGCTATGGCTACAGAAAGGCAAATCAGAGGCACGGTCCAAGGATATTTTTCGTGACCGTCCATTCCGGCCTGTATGTTTGCGTCCTTTTGCATGGAAACAACAGCCTGCTCTGTTCGGCTTTCGTATTCTGAAGGTATGTAAAAGAGGTTGAAAGCCTTTTCTTGGTCGCTAAAATAATAGTTTCTGTCGTTCAAGTATGAATTCAGCTTTGGTTCTATGGGAACTACGGAAGAACGCACCGGTATCCTTTGGGATGAGAGAGAAATTACATCCTTACAGCCCGCACGGGAAAGATACTCAAGGACATCCTGCTCAGAAACGGACTTTGTAGCGTAAAGCATGTTGTAGCTGCTCCAGATACGCGTTACCGGCACGCTTCTGAAAGCAAAAAGGCAGGCTATGCCGATGAGGATAACTATAATTGATACAAAGCCACTGAATTTTAACTTCATTTATTTTAACACGCTGAATGCCAGTCCTATAAAAAAACCAAGAAGACAGCCTATGGCCACTTCCGCGGGTGTATGTCCCTGAACTTCCTTTATGGGCTTAAAGTCCATGATTCCCTTTTCGGAAAGCTTTTGCCCTATCTTGTTAAGCACCATAGCCTGAATTCCGCTCGCCCGCCTTACGCCAACCGCATCCCTTACCGTAACAAGGAGGAAGCCTATGGAAAGTATGAAGACATCGCTGTTGATGCCCGAACGGTAGCCTATGGTCGTGCAAAGCGTAGTAACAAGCGCAGAATGGCTTGACGGCATGCCACCCGTGCGCCAGAAAAAGAGCTCGAACAACTCCTTGAAACTGTGCACTTTCCTTGAAAACAGTTTTATCAGCGTCTTCAGGAACTGGGCAGAAAGCCAGCTGAAAATGCAAGAAAGCAAAATTGGATTTGTGAAAAGTAGTTTTATTTGTTCCCTCGCATTAGACATAACCTATATTTTACAGTATTGAAAAATTTTGTCTAGTGGTAAAGGCAAGTTTTTTGTTCTATAATCCATTTCATGGAATTTGAAGAATTTACCGCAGGCGAAAATGATTCCGGGCGGAGGCTAGACAGGGTACTCAGGATAATGCTAAGGGAAAGGGCCTTGGACAAGGGCATAAACATTTTCTCCGCGCTAAGGAAACGGCTGGTTCTCGTGAACGGAAAAAAGGCAGAGGCTTCCCAAAAGGTCTGCCCCGGCGACAGCATCAAAATAGCATCATTCCTGCTGAAAGAATCAAAAGATCCAGCTGAAAGGAAGGATTTTACCCCAAAAGAGCAAAAAGGCGGCTGTAAAAGCCTAAATTTCAGCTTGGACTCTGCAATTCTTTTCAAGAACGATTCCATCATGGTCATAAACAAACCCTACGGCCTTAACGTGCAGCCCTCATTTTCTTCCGAGACAAGCCTTGCTCAGATTGTGGCAAAAGAGTGCAAGGAAGGCCTTTCACTTTCCTTCACGCCTGCCCCGCTTCATCGGCTTGACCGTTTTACCACAGGTGCACTTGTTTTTTCCCTTTCCATACAAGGGGCTCAAATCTTTTCCCAGATGATAAAAGACGGCCTTGTAAAAAAAACTTACCTAGGCATAGTGCAAGGACGCATGGAAGGCAGTTTTGAGTGGACGGACGGAATAGAAGAAAGCAACTCCCCTTCCGCAACATCATTCCATACGGTAAGGGTTGTAAAAAGCAATGCTCCTATTGCAGTAACAAGGGCATTTCCCTTGGAATACGGCAGCTTTGGTGGCAAGGAAGTAACGCTAGTCCGCTTTGAGATTCCCACCGGAAGAAAGCACCAGATAAGGGCTCAGTCGGCCTTCCACGGGTTTCCGCTTTTTGGAGACAGGGCTTACGGAGGCACAAAGGCAAGCGGACACGAATTCTTTCTGCACGCAATCCAGGTTGAATTTCCAGAAAAGAATGATCTTTCCATTCCCCAAAAGATTCTGGCCCCCCTTCCTGAGGATTTTTTAAATTTCTTGAATTCTGCCTTGATAAATTGGAAAGGACAACTTATAATCTAAGGTAAAGATGAGCATTTTTTCTAAACTCGCAAACAGGGGCGTCCAGGTTTATGCCCTTGTAGGCGAAAGCGGTACAGGCAAAAGCTTCCGTGCAAAACTCCTTTCTCAGAAATATGGAATAAAGGCGCTTATAGACGACGGTCTTTTGATTCAGGACGACAAAATTCTTGCGGGAAAGTCTGCAAAACACGAAAAAACATACATGGGGGCAGTCCGCGTAGCCCTCTTTGACGATAAGGAGCACCGTGACCAAGTTGCGCGTGTTCTTCAGAAGAACAAAATCAAAAGCATACTCTTAATCGGCACAAGCGAAAAGATGGTGCAAAAAATAGCCCTGCGTCTGCAGCTTCCCCCACCGCAAAAAATCATAAAAATAGAAGAAATAGCTTCCCGCGAGGAAATAGAAAAGGCAATCCGCTCAAGACAAATAGAAGGAAAGCACGTAATCCCGGTTCCTGCAATAGAAGTAAAGCGTAGCTACCCCAGGATATTCTACAAGTCAATCAGGGAATTCCTTTCAAAAAGAAAGGTTCGCATAAGCGGCAAAAAAGAAGCAACCCTTTCCGAAAAGTCAATAGTAACGCCAGAATTCAGCAAGAGGGGCCGCATAGAAATCTCTGAGGCAGCCCTTAGCCAGATGACCTTACACTGCGTATGCGAATTCGACAAGGAAATAAGGGTAAAAAAACTTACCATAAGAACGGACAGCCACGGTTACCGCCTGATTATCACCGTAGACGTACCCTTCGGAAAGCAGCTTACAGGCCTTATCCACAACCTTCAGCAGTACATTATAGACAACATTGAGCGCTTCACTGGAATTTTGGTTGAGGAAGTAAGCATAATCATAGACAAAATTACGGCCGCATCCCCGGCATCAATCGAGCGCAGATAATTTTTTATTTTTTTTCTTTTTTGGACCAGCTTTTGTATGCAAACCCGCTTTCCAGGGTTTCGGCTTTCGCCTCCATTGCTTTCGCAACGGCTGCGCCGCCCTTCCAATCGGGGGTAGGCTTCTTCGTTATACAGCCCAGGCTATATGCCGCCATCAATACTCATCGTCTTTTGGGATGTAGCGGGTGTGCTTGCGGGGCATTTTTACCGTCACCCCGTAAGAAGAAAGAATTTTCCTTATGGCAAATTCAAGCTCCGTCCGCTGGGGGTTCATTGGAAGAATGAAATTCCTGCAACGCTCCCAAGTACGCTTGTAAAGGTCGGAAGGAGACGAATTCTTAGCCTCTGCCTCCCAGTTCGTAAGGCCATCAACAAAATCCTTTAGGATGTAGCAAAGCTTTTCCCCAAGACGCATCTGAGGATTCTCCGCCGAAGCCTTGTCCAGCTCACGTATGCTTTCAAGATATGCGCGTGCATATTTTTTGTCTTCCATCATCAGGTTTGTGGCCGCGGGCTGCAGGTATTCGTAAAGGTTTGCATCCAGGGCATGGGTTACAATGTCGTAGGAATGCCCTGAATTTATTATCTTCAAAAGCTCTTCTGTAAGCCTGGATGGAGAAACCGGCGAAAGCAGCTGTGATGACTCGCGAATTTTCTTCTTTAAAGAGTGCGGAAGACGGCATTTTGTTGTGGCACCATATTTTACAGCACGGAGCATTCTAACAGGATCTTCTATGAAAATCCTGTCAATGGGGATTACGGGACGGACAATTCCCTTCTTTATATCTTTTACACCGCCAACATAGTCTATTACCTGCTCTTTTACGGGGTCGTAGTAAAGGGCATTCAGCGTAAAGTCACGTCTTTTTACGTCTTCGTCCATGGTTCCAAAGGCATTTCCCACTGAACCGTCAACAATTGAGCGGAAGGTGCAGACTTCAAAAATCTTTGTTGAAGTAAAAACGTGCACCAGGCGGAATCTTTTTCCAATAATACGCGAATTCCTGAATATTTTTTTGATACGACTTGGGGTTGCATCGGTTACAATGTCAAAATCCTTTGGTTTGTTTCCTATTATAAGGTCACGGACAGCTCCACCCACTATGTAAGAGGCAAAACCAGTTTCGCGGAGACGGTTTATAATGTAGATTGCATCGGGATCCACGTCCCTAAGAGAAATATTATGTTCTTTTTTTGTATATACGACAGCCTTCTTGACGGGCCTACCCTTGCTGTCTGTTGAATATCGAATTAGCACAGTGCGTATATTCTAATGAGAGGGGGTGTTCTCGTCAAGGACTTATGCTGATTGTTACCATTTTGTTTTTCTGTTATAATATGGGGTATGGAAAACGCAATAATCAAGGCAGAAAAAATGGTAAGCGGAGGTGACTGCATCTCCAAAATAGACGGAAAGGCTGTTTTTGTACCCTACGCCCTGCCTGGAGAAACCCTTAAGATTCAGATAGAAAAAGAAATGAGGGACTATTCAAGCGCGCGGATTGTGGAAGTTTTGGAGCCGTCCCCAAACAGAAGGGAGCCCTTCTGCCCTCTTTACACAAAATGCGGCGGATGCAACATGCAGCACATAGAGCCTTCTTTCCAGACACAATTGCGTTCGTCAATATTAAAGGATGCCTTTGCACGTGAGGGCGTTGAAATAGAAGACGTTACCCTTGTAAGCGCAGCATCCACCGGCTACAGGGCAAGGTTCCAGCTGCACGACGGCGGTCTTATGGAAAAAAGGAGCAACAGGATAATCCCCATACAAAACTGCCCCTGCGCCACTGCCGAAGTGAACAAGTATCTTGCGGAAATGCCATTTGACCAGAGGCCTTCTGGAAGGGTCCACGTATTTGGTACGGACAAAATAGTATCCATTCCGGACGGTTTTGACAAAATAATCATCTGCAACGAGGATTCAAAGAAAGAAACCCGTGTAATCGGAAAGCGCACCATGCGGAACGGCAGGCCCACAAAGAAAATAAAGAAGGTTCAGCCCCGCTTTGAGGGTGCAAGCGTAAAGGAAGAAAACCTTTGCACCGTAAACATCCTCGGCAAAAACATAACCTTTGACGTAAAGGGATTTTTCCAGTCCAACATGCAGGTTTTGGAAAAGACAATCCCCCTTTTAACGGAAGGTCTGGGCGGAAAACATGTACTAGACATGTATGCCGGCGCGGGAACATTCAGCGTTTTTCTTGCGGATTTGTTCAGCAACGTTACCCTTGTGGAGCACAACAAGTCTGCAATCGTCTATGCGGAACAGAATCTTTTTGGCACTGCCCACGAAAGCTTTGGACTTAGCGGAGCAGTCTGGGTAAAATACCACGCAGAATCCTGCATTGAGCGGAACGGTGATTTTGACGCGGTTGTTATAGACCCTCCAAGAAGCGGTATGGAAAAAGAAGTATGCTCTTGGCTTTGCTCTTCGGGCATAAGGCAAATAAGGAGCCTTTCCTGCGACATTGCAACCCATGCAAGGGATGTTGGCAGGCTTGTAAAGAGCGGCTACAAGCTAAAAGCGCTTTATCTTTTGGATTTTTATCCCCAGACATGCAACATTGAGAGCCTTGCGTTGTTGGAAAGATAGGAGCAATAAAAAAGTTTATCAGCTGTAAAAAATGAATAATAGGAATGTAATTGTAAAAAAAGTTTTTGTATTCTCACTTGCATTTCTTTTTGCGGTCGGATTTTCCTTTGGACAGGCGGCAAAAAAGGTGGAAAAAGACCTGTCTGCCAAAAAAGAGGCTGAAGAAGAGGATCTTTCGCCAACAGTTCAGCTTGTAGACCTAAAGTACACCCTTCCAAGCTGGGTTACCGTTACCGGAGGAAGCATTCTTTGCCAGCCAGTAAGGAACAGCTTTGGATATGCTGCCGTAGAAGAAGGAAAGATGGTCTGTGCCTTTGACCATGACGGAAAGATAATGTGGGAGCGCGGAATTAACGCTCGTCTAAAGCCACTTATTTCCGTTGGCGCATCCGACATGATTTACATCATAAGCAAAGACGGCGACCTTAACATGATGAACCCGGGCGGACTTTTGGTTTGGACAGCCCATTCCGGCTTTTCCGTTACCGAAGCACCCCTTCCCGGACGCGACGGACGCATTTATGTTCGCGGAGGCTCAGACCTGGCCTGCTTTGGCATAAAGGGAATCTGCCGGTGGAACATTCCACTTCCAGAGCAGAACACTTCCCTGCCCATCGTTGAGCTTAACGAGGGTTCAGTCCTTGTGTTCCTTAACAAAGAGGTTGACGGTAAGAGCGTTGCGGTTACAGTCACTCCTTTTGGCGAGGTAAGCGATGAATTCTGCTTTTCTGGAAAGGTTGTACAGGTTGAGCAGTGCTTTTTTGGAGCCCTGGTCTCTTTTGCAGACGGAGCAACAGGACTTTGTGCGGAAAAAGACGGCAAACCCTATTCAAAATGGGCTGTAATGGCAGGCCAAGAGGGACTTTCTGCCCCGACAAGGATTATAACGGAGGGCTTTTCCCCTTCTACAGCCCTTCTTCTTACGGGAAGTCCCGCTACGGCAATACAGATAGGCGTTTTGGACGGAAGCCAGAAGCATGTCTACAAGACTGATTTTAGCCCGGATGCCCTTACCTACGCCGGACGCACTTTACAGGGGCTTGTGCTTGCAGACGGTAGCCATGCCTGTTGCTACGTACAAGAAGGAGAGCCTTTTTGGAAAGCCACTTTCAATCCTTCCAAGAAGTGGACTTATTTTTTCCCCACTGATTCCGGCAACATAGGCCTTTGCATGCGCGACTGGGTTATAGAAGGCTACAGGATAAGGCAGAACATAGGCTTTTCCCCCGACGTAAGTTCTTATCATCCAAAGAATAACAGGGACTACAACTCTTTTTACGAAAAGACCGACCTTCACTCCACGAATGTTTCGGGACCAGTCATAAGCCCCGAGCGTGCGGAAGACATACTAAATTCATTCAGCGAAGGAAATTTTGGCAACCGCGAAAAGGATTGGATTCCTGTGTTAAAAAACGAGCTTTCTGAAATGATACTGGCCTGGACAACCCTTAATTCCCAGCAGAACACGGAGCAGCCCTTCTTTTGCAAGGATTTTGACTATACAAGGACGGTTCTTACGCTTACGGCAAATTCCGGCACCGGAATGTACCAGAAATACTATGCGGAACTGCTGGAAAAGGTCAGGGACCCGGTTGTTCTTGCCGAAGTCATAAAAAATGCAGGAATTTCAGCCTACGACCCGGATGCAAGGATGCTGAGCGCAATGGAGGCTATTGCAAAAAAGTATTCCCTAAAGAATTCCAACGAAAGCGTCCACATAGCAATTTGTGACGCAACCTTTGAAATTTGCAGGTTTATGGGGCGGCCGGCCTTCTTTGCAAAGGGAAAAGCTACCATAACAAGGCTTCTTAGTCCCCAGTACGGTAAGGCTACAAGGGAATATGCAAGAAAAACTCTTGAAAAATTCATAGAAATTGGCTTTTAAATGAATAAAATTTGCAATAAGACACTTTTGTTTTAAAACAAATAGTGTTATAATGATTATATAAAGTTATTTTTGGAGGATTTATGAAAATTTATAAATTAGCATCAGTGGCTGCCGTAGTTGCACTTACTTTTCTGACTACGATATCTGCACTTGAAGTTGATGAAGATGAAATCCGAAGCATAGGAAACGAAGTAGTTACATTTGAAAACTATATGGGACCGCACGCCTACATAGAAACTGTAGACGCAATCCGCTCTATAGGAACAGGACTTGGAAGACAGGTTGCCGCAAACCTTAATTCCAGCGCAACTTACGGCAAAGGCGCAAAGTATTCCGTAATACATGCCATAGACCCTTCCGAAAAATCAAAATTTGACGCAGACATCCTTTTTATCAATGAAAATGCCCAGGTTGACCACGTGCGCAACCTCCGCAGAATCATTCAGGGCTACCTCATGGGAGCATACGGCTACAACAGCAATGATGCGGCCACAATTTCCACATTCGTAACGGTATACAACGCTGTCTACCGCAAGAACCTTAAGGTCTTTACGGAACGCTACAAGAATGTTGTAGTAAAGAACCTTACTGCAGACAAGTGTGGTCTTTCAACAAAATGGGACGAATGGCCAGGAAACTCACAGATTGTAATTCCTTTGTTCGACATGAACTCAAGCCTTTCTGCAGTAGATACATCTGCAATCAGCGACAGACGCGTTATTGACTCAATGCGCGAAAAGGACGACCGTGGTATTGACGAGCGCAAGAACATGGTTGACATTAAGGAGCGCGAGGCAGAGGAATACTCAAACAAGGCTCAGAAGTCCGCAGAAGACGCTGCCCAGAAGAACAAGCAGCTTGAAGAACAGAAGAAGAAGTCAGACGCTGCAAACAAGGACGCAAACCAGGCTCAGAAAGACGCAAGCAACGCAAAGAAATCTTCTGACGACGCAAAGAAGAATGCAGACAAGGCACAGAAAGACGCTGATGCTGCAAAGAAGAACGCAGAAAAGGCTGCCAACGACGCAAAGAACGATCCAAACAACAAGCAGAAGCAGCAGGCTGCAGAAAACGCAAAGAAGAAGGCTGAAGAGGCCGAAAAGAAGGCTCAGGCTGCAAAACAGGCTGCAGACGAAAAGCAGAAGGCAGCAGACCAGAAGCAGAAAGACGCAGACTCTAAGAAGTCAGCAGCAGAAACAGAATCTAAGAAGACTGCCGATCAGTCAAAGGCTGTTGCAGATGCACAGAAGAAGGCAAGCGACCAGCAGGCTATTTCCGACAGGAAGCAGGCAGAAGCCCAGAAGGAACGCACAGAGATTGCAAAAGACCAGCAGCGCCTCCTTGCAGCTGAACTTGACGACCTTGACAACAAGAATTCCGTTATCGGTCTTAAGCTTACAGACGAAGAGACTCTCCTTAGCAAGATGATCCGCATAGACACAACAAGCGGCGTAATCCTTAGGGAATCTCCTGTAAACGTAATCCGCGGAAGGTCAATCTACCCGGTAGCAATTGAGGCGGACGGCACAAGCGCACTTTCTATGGACAGCGATGCAATTGCAACTCCTGTAATGTACCTTGCTGTTTGCGGTGAAACACTTAAGTCAAACAATGCGGCAGTAAAGCTTTGCCTTATTGACTCAAAGAGGATGGAAATCCAGAAGGAAAGCAACGAAGTTGTAGCAGAAGATTCTGTTCTTACTACAGACGGAACAAACTTCTACTGTGTAATAAAGGACGCAGGCAAGTGGGTTGTAGCAAAGTATGACAGCCAGGTTAACCTGCTTCTTAAGAGCCCAGTTCCGGTAATAAGCAATACTCCTATTACAGTAACTCCAAAGGGACTTGTAGTAATGTCTGCGGAAGGTCCGGTTGTTCTTTTGAACCTTAAGGATTTGTCTCAGATTACAGAAGGTCCAGCAACTCTTACTGGTATTGTAAACGAGAATACAGCAAAGGCAACCATTACACCTTCAAGATAATGTAATGGCATAAAGACAAGGGGCTGACTGTATGATATATACGGTCAGCCCTTTTTTTTGCATACTTTTACATATAGAGCCTACGCCCGATTGGAAGGGACACGCAGCGGTTGCCGTGCAAAAGAAGAAGACTAACTTTCTTCCCTGGACTTGTTTTCGAATTTTGTGTATGAAGAGAGGAAAAGAAGTTCTACGTCTCCGATAGGACCGTTACGCTGCTTTGCAACGATAAGCTTTCTGTCCATAACAGGATTGAATGCCTCCCCTTCCTGCTGCTTTTTTCGGTCTCCGTGGATGAACATAACCATATCGGCATCCTGTTCAATTGAACCGGAACCGCGCAGCTGGGCAAGGTTTGGCTCGTCACCTTCTGCTGTTCTTGCAACCTGGCACAAGACAACTACAGGAATTTCAAGTTCGCGTGCAAGGCTCTTTAGCGACTTGGAGATAGCCGACTGCTGTTCATACACAGGGGCTTCCTCATGCTCGCTTGTAATAAGGCCTATGTAGTCTATAAAGATAATCTGAACCTTCTGGTTTACCCTCATGCGGCGGGCCATTGCGCGAAGGTCAAGGAGCTTCATGTTTGGAGTGTCCACAATATGAAGCGGCGCATCAAAACAGATTGTGGCGGCATCCTGAAGCTTTTTGAAGTCCTCAGTCTTTAGCATACCACTTCGTAGCTTGGTTCCGGGAATGCGGGCAACTTGCGACAAAATACGCTGACCTATCTGTTCGGCAGACATTTCAAGGCTAAAGAAACCGCAGGGAATCCGCTTTTCTATGGCGATATGCTGCATCATGGAAAGGGCCATTGCCGTCTTACCCATGGAAGGCCTTGCGCCTATGATTATCATTTCGCTGTTTTGGAAACCACTGGTCATAGAATCCAGCTGGGTGAATCCCGTTGGTATTCCGGAACAGGAGTCTTTGTTCTTGTAATGGAAGTCTATAAGTTTTATCGTCTTGGGAACAACATCCCTCATGGAAAAGACTTTGCTTGCCTGGTTTACGTCCGTAAGCTTGAATATCTTCTGCTCGGCTTCCTCAAGAATCTTACGGCTTTCCTTTGTCTCGTCAAAACTTTCAGACTTTATGTCCGAGGAAATCTTTATAAGATTCCGCCTTGTGGAGTTGTCAAGGACGATTTTTGCGTAGTAGTCAACGTTGGAACTTGTGGGCACTGTATCTGTAAGGGAGGATACGTATGCCACACCTCCCGCTTTGTCCAGGTTACCTTGCTTTGTAAGGTCGTCAATGAGGGTAAGCATGTCTCCGTGGATGCCTTTTGCAAAGAGACCTGTCATTGACTCATAGATGATTTGGTTCTGCTGGCTGTAAAAATTATCGGACCTAAGATAGGATATTACGTCTCCGATAGAGCTCCAATCCAAAAGGATTGCACCAAGCGTAGCTTTTTCTGCTTCCAGATTATGCGGTGGAACCTTGTCCTTTAACTCCATTGCAACCCTCTTTTACGCTGAAAACCCGCAGAAAAAACAGCTCATGCGGCTTCTCCCACGGGTTTCGGTTAAAATATTGCTATTTTATGTTGAACTTAGTCGTTCTTTTCTGCAGAAGCTTCACCTTCAGCCTTTGCGGAATCATCTTCCTTTGCCGGCTTTTCCTGCTTCTTGGAATCTTTCTTTGCAGAAGACTTAGAATTGTCTTCCATTGGCTGTGCCTTAACAGCAAGCTTTACTTCTGCAACAGCTGCTTCGTAAAGGTGAACCTTGAATGAGTATGCGCCAATATTCTTGATTGTAAGACCAGGAACTTCGATGCGCTTGCGCTCAATTTCAAAGCCGTTGTTCTTGAAGTAGTCGGAAAGAGTCTGGCTTGTAACTGCACCAAAGAGTTTTCCGTTGCTTCCGGCTGGCATAACAAGTTCGATAGAAAGAGCTTCGAGCTTTTCCTTGAGGGACTTGCTTTCTTCTCTCTTCTTTTCCTTGCGTGCTTCGATTTCAGCCTTTTTGCCTTCAAAATAGGCTACTGTGTCTGCATTGTAAGGTACGGCAAGCATGCGGGGGAACAAGTAGTTCCTTGCATAACCATTGGCAACATTCTTTACGTCACCCATTTCACCAAGATGCTTTACATCATCATTAAGGATAACTTTCATTTCTAGCTCCTATTAATTTTACTGCCTGCGCGTCACCAGGAGTCGGATCGCGGACAGGCAGATTTGTTTTGTTTTAGTCTGCTACGTATGGCAGGAGGCAAATTGCGCGTGCACGCTTGATAGCTCTTGCAAGCTCTCTCTGGTGCTTTGCACAAGTTCCTGTGATGCGGCGAGGAAGAATCTTACCGCGTTCTGTTGTGAAGCGGCGGAGTCCGTCTGCATCCTTGTAGTCAATCTTTGTCTTGTTTCCGCAGAAACGGCAAACCTTCTTGTGGAAGAAAGCCTTGCCCTTTGCACGTGGGTTGCGGCCTTCGTCTTCACGACCCTGTGTTGCCTTGCCCATATCTTCTGATTTTACTTCTGTTTCGTTTACTTCGTCTGACATATTATACTCCTTAAAATGTCGTTATTCCGCTATTTTAGAACGGAATGTCTTCAGGGAAATCGCTGCCCATTCCAGAGGAATCGTCCTGTGGAACATAGCCAGAGGCTGCGGGTCTAGGCGCAAAACCACCCTGTCCCTGCGAAGAATAGCCACCGCCAGTCTGACCTGAGTATGAGGGAGAGCCATCTGACTTTCCGCCCAAAAGCTGCACGTTGTTGGCTATTATCTGCACCTTGCTGAATTTCTGACCGTCTTTTTCCCAACGGTCCTGCTTCAGTGCTCCCTGAATTGCAATCTGCTTTCCCTTAGTAAGGTACTGTTTTAGGCTTTCCCCTGACTTGCCGAATAGCGTAACGTCAAAAAAGTTAGCCTCGCTTATCCACTGTTCTCCGTCCTTACGGCTGCGGTTAACAGCTATGCCCAACTTGCAGACCGGGTTTCCGTTCTGAAGGTATGACAATTCGGCGTCACGCGTAAGGCGACCTATTAAAACCACGCTATTTAAATCAGATGATGCCATTGGTACCCAACCTCAAAAAAGATTACGCTTCTTTTTCTTCTTTTGCAACAAAGAGATACTTAAGAAGGTTTGTATTGAACTTGAACTGAGCGTCCAATTCTGTGATCTTTGCAGGATTTGCCTTGATGTGGACAAGGAGGAAGCGTCCTCTCTTCTGCTTTTTTACTTCATAAGTAAGATCGCGGTCTCCAAAAGGCTCTTCCTTTTCGATTTCCGCACCGAATTTTGCGAGGTCTGCACGCAATGTCTCAAGACCTGCCTTGTACTTTTCATCCTCGAGGGGATAAATTGTCATAAGTTCATACTTTTTCATTTTGTATGATCTCCTTACGGACATAAAATGGGAACCACATGCGCAGTTCCAAGGGGTAAGGTATATTATCAAATCGTACAAAAGAAGTCAAGGCAAATGGGCATAATAAGGGCATAAAGTCTTGACGGAATTTCAAGTTGCACATATAATTAAAGAATGAAACAGACAGGAATATTTAAAAAGCTTTTTTTACTGGCAATATTGGCGACTTCTATCTTATCCGTATCAGCAGCCTCAAAGAATGACGACCTTGAGGCCCTTGCAAAGAACGGATCCAAAACCGAGATTGAAAAGGCCATCAGCAAAAAGCCTACCCTGACGGAAACCACCTTTGGTTCCAACAAAGAGACTTTACTTATGCTCGCGCTTAAAAACGACCGCGACATCTCCATAATCAATACCCTGCTAAAAAAGGGTGCCCTGCTTAACGTAAAGGCAAAGGACAAGAGGACTCCTATTATGTACGCAGCCCAGTACTCTTCCAGCGCCGAAGTCGTGGAGACTATCATCACCTACGGAACATCCACAATCTCCAGCAGGAAGCTCCGCGTCACAAGAAAGGACAAGAGCGGAAAAACGGCCTTTGACTATGCAAAGCTTAATCCGGCGGCACAGAAGATAACCGAAATCCTTCAGAAATACGCCCCTGAATATGCACTTTCAAGCGGCGGCGAGGAAGCAAGGATTTCGCTTGAAAAATACTACACGGATCTTGCCGCAAACGGAAGCGAAAAGCAGATTAGGGAAGCCTTCTACACATACCCTGCCCTTGCAAGGACAAGATTCGGAGAAAACAAGGAAACCTTCCTCATGCTTCTTCTTAAGAACGACCGTGAATGGAGCGAAGTTGGACGGGCAGTATACGAAGGCTGTTCAATAGACGCAACTGCAGAAGACGGAAGAACCCCCGCAATGTACTGCGCCCAGTACGGAACAAAGCCGGAACTTTTCTCAAGGCTCATAAAAGACGGTACAATTTTCAACGCAGGAACCCAGGGGCGCGTTTCTGCCCTGGACAAAAACGGAAAGTCAGTCTATGACTATGCCCTTGAAAATCCAAACAAAGAAATGATAAGCGCTGTTGACAGGTTCAAGCCACAGGTACGCGCAACAGGCAACGCCGGAAAGTCAAACAAGCCGGTTGTGGAAGAAGTTCCTCCAGTAGTAGAACCGGAGCCAGAAGTTACCGAAATAAAAGAACCAATAAAGAATGCCGACGACTATTCACCGACAAGCCTCTATGACTATGCAGAAGACGAGATGCCTTTCGGAAGCGATGAAGATGATCCTGCAGGACTTTCCTCTTCTTCAGTTGACCAGGCAGACGAACACGGCATAACAAAGCTGATGAGAGCCGCAAAGGCTGGCAACTACTCCGAGATGCAGAAGCTTATAAAGGCAGGAGCCAACGTAAAGAAGCGTGACAATGACGGATGGAGTGCACTCATGTATGCAGTCCGTTACCAGAACAACATGAAGTGCATACAGCTTCTAGTGGACAACGGAGCACCGGTGCGCATACGAAACAAGTACAACACAACACCTCTTCTCTTGGCGGCAGAATACTCAGAGAATCCAAAGGTTCTTGATTTCATGCTGAATGACCGCTCTGTCTCTGAAAACGAAGTGTTCAACGCATTTGTACTTGCCATAACATCAACAGCCGGTTCAAACAGCGTAAAAGAAGAAAAGATTAGCCTCTTCCTTGACATGGGCATTCCTGTAAACAGAATCTGGAACGGAAAGACACCGCTCATCTACGCTTGCCAGTACTGTTCTTCCACGTCTACAATCAAGCTGCTTCTTGAAGGAGGCGCAAAAACCCAGGTAAGGGATTCAGACGGAAAGACAGCCTTTGACTATGCAGAGTCAAACGCACAGCTGGCCCACGATGACATTTTCTGGTCTCTGAACAAATAGGTAAGCCTGATGCGCATTACGGGAGGAATTCTTAAAGGCAGACACACTCAGGTGCCGGACGGAAAGATGGCAATTCGCCCGGCCATGGACAAGATGAGGGAGTCTGTCTTTAACATATTGGGCACAAAGCTAAGCGGAAAGTCTTTTCTTGACTTGTTCAGCGGATCGGGAACAATTGCGCTTGAGGCTGTTTCTCATGGCGCGGGGGAAGTTTCCCTTTGCGAAATGGACAGGTCCAAGGCAAAGATTGTGATTCAGAACGTAGCCATGGCGGAAGAAGCAGGGGTGCGCATTGATTGCCACTTTATGGCGGTTGAGCTCTTCCTTAAAAGATGTAAAAAGACTTATGACTACATTTTTTTGGATCCGCCCTTTCCCTACAAATTCCGACAGGAGCTTTTGCAGACAATCAGCTCAAGAAACCTGCTGAACGAGGGAGGCAGCGCAATAATCCATTATCCGCACGAAGATCCCCTTCCAGAGCAGATTGGGGAGCTTACAAGGACTGACCACAGGGTTTATGGCCGCTCAAACGTGGATTTTTTTGAAAAAATTAATAATAAATCAACAATAGAAACTTGACAAATAAAAATAACAGGGTACAATTAACTTAGAACTGTTACAGGGATATTTAATGACAGATGATTTAAAAAAACAAATCGAAAGCAAGCAAGGCTCAGAAGGATTCATAAAGGTCACTGATAATCCTGTAAAAGACCTGAATGACCAGCAGAAGGTTGCCTTAAACCGCAAAGCTAATGCGCTGTTCAACGAAGGTCGTATTGACATGGCGGAAAGAATATTCATCACAACCGGATATTCAGACGGACTTACAAGAGTTGGTGATTCTTACGCCAAGAAAAATGAATGGCTTAAAGCTTTGAAAATGTATCTTTTAGCGCACAACAAAAGAAAAGCCGGTCCGCTAATAGAAAAAATGTCAGGCTTGGTTTCTATGATGCTGAAAGACGAGGAGTAAAAAGTAATGGATGTAAAAAAAATGGATTTGGAAGTACCCGATTTTGAAGACGGCTCAACAGACCCTTCTCTCATTGTCGCTGAAGACGGAATTTCAAAAGAAATAAGCGAATTGTCAAAAAAAGGCTATACCTTCCTAAAAGAGAACAAAATCAACTACGCAATAGACTCTTTCAAGGAAATACTTAATATAGAAGACAACAATAACTACGCCCTTGTAGGTCTTGGTGACTGCGAAAGAAAGCGCGGAAATTTCAAGGATGCAGTTGACTTTTACTCAAAATGCCTTTCCTACCATCCGGGAAACAACTATGCCCTCTTTGGACTTGCGGACTGCTACAAGGCCTTGAACCAGTTCATCAAGGCAATTGACATTTGGGAGCAGTACCTTGTCCACGACGACCGAAACATTACTGTTTTGACCCGAGTTGCAGACGCTTACCGCAAGATTCATGACTTTAAGAAGTCCAAGCAGCTATACCTGCAGGTTCTTGACATGGAAGAAAACAATGCCTATGCACCTATAGGCCTTGGACACCTGCACTATGACTTTAAGGAATACAAGGATGCCCTCTACTACTGGACAAAAATGCTGGAAGTGAATCCGCAGAACGTTGACATCCGTGTCCTTACCTCAATCGGAAACTGCCACCGCAAGCTCAAGACCTTTGACCAGGGACTTATCTATTTTGAGCGCGCACTTGAAATGGATCCAAAGAATTTCTATGCCCTTTTTGGACTTGCAGACTGCTACCGTGGACTTAACCAGCAGTTCCGTTCAATTGAATACTGGAACAAGATTCTTGAAATGGATCCAAACAACAAGGTAATCCTTACCCGCGCAGGTGATGCCTACAGAAATACAGGCGACTACAAAACAGCCACAGAATACTACAACCGAGCCATGGACATTGACTTTGACATTTATGCGGCACTGGGGCTTGCCCTTATCTGCAAGGGAGAGGGAAAGTACGACGAGGCAGTTGAGCGCCTTTCCAGCCTTATCCGCAACGACGAAAAGAACTACAGGCTCTACATAGACCTTGCTGACTGCTACGTAAAGATGAACCAAAAGCAGAAGGCAATCGACGTTCTTTCTTCTTTCCAAAAATACGGCATAAGAAGCCAGGCTGTAAACGAAATGTTGGACAAGCTTGAAGGCAACCATTTTTAATTAAAAATGGCAGAAAAAATTGCTTTATGCGGTTTGAACCCGCAGGAAATTTGTGAAAAATTAAATGTCTCTCCCTCTTTTAGGGGCAAACAAATTTTTGGTTGGGTTGCCAAGGGTGTTACATCTTTTGAGGAAATGAAGAACGTGGACAAGGCAACAATCGCCTTGCTGAATGAATCCGCCCTATTGCGCTCTTCAAAAGTAGGAAAAGTTCTCCGTGACTCAGACGGAACAATAAAGCTCCAGATTCTTTTGCAAGACTCGCGTGCAGTAGAGACAGTCCTTCTGACAGACAAAGAAGGCAGAAAAACCGCTTGTGTAAGCTGCCAGGCAGGTTGTGCCATGGGATGCGCCTTCTGCAAAACGGGAACCCTTGGACTTGGCCGAAACCTTACAGCGGCAGAAATAGTGGAAGAATTCTTTTTCCTTGAAAAAGAAGCCGGAACCTTGGACAACATAGTCTTTATGGGCATGGGCGAACCTTTACAAAATCTTAAATCAATACAAAAAGCTGTAGAAATACTTACAGACCCAAAAGGACGGGCTTTAAGCTCCAGAAGAATTACTTTGAGTACCTGCGGACTTGTGCAGGGCATTAAGGAACTTGCAGACTCAGGCTCTAAGATAAGGCTTGCAATATCACTAACGACGGCAGACAGCAAACTTAGGGAAGAACTGATGCCTGTTGCAAAGGGCAATCCCCTTCCAGAACTAAAAAAAGCAATATCCTACTATATTAGCAAGACTGGCAAGCGCGTAACTTTGGAGGCTGCCCTGCTTTCCGGCGTTAACACAGGTCGTGAAAGTGCCCAGCAGATGATTGACTTTGCATCGGGCCTTGATGTCTACATAAACCTTATTCCCTGGAACCCAGTAGAAGGCCTTGATTTTTCTACTCCCACCAACAATGAATGTTATAAATTCAAGAAAATGCTAGAAGACGCACACATTAATGTAAATTTAAGGATTCGTCGTGGTGCCGGCATAAACGGAGCCTGCGGTCAGCTGGGAAATTCTCTGGCAAATTGACAAAAAAGGCCCTTTTACAAGAACAATTTGTAACCCTTTTGCAATTATTCCATTTTTCATATTGCATATTTTACCTCTACCCATTATAATAAAAAAACAAGTAGGAGTTAGCCATGCAGAAGAAGATATATGTTGTCGGAATGGATGATGATGCAGCAGCCGGAAAAGTTGACGCAGCAGTAAAAGCTGTTGCAGGTGTTACAAATGTCGTTTCCAGCGCAATGAAATGCCAGGTTTGCGTAGACTTTGACGAAGGTACAGCCGGAGTTGAAGACGCAATTGCCGCAGCTATAGGTTCTGTAGGGGTAACAGTTGTAGGTTAAACACCTTAAGACTAAATCAATATGAAAATTACAATATTAGACGGACACGCACTCAACCCCGGAGACCTTTCCTGGAAGCCATTGGAAGAATTTGGCGAGCTTAAGGTTTATGACCGCACTCCAAGTGAACTTGTAATAGAACGTATTGCGGACAGTGACGCTATTTTGCTTAACAAAATCAACATAACGGAAAGCGTCCTTGCAGCCTGCCCTTCACTGCGCTACATTGGTGTTCAAGCAACAGGCTACAATGTTATAGACATGGAAGCATGCCGCCACCACGGAGTTACGGTAACAAACGTGCCCTCTTATTCCACTGCTGGTGTTGCCCAGCTTACTTTTGCATTTATCACGGAATTTGCATGCCACACAAAAATGCATTCGGACAGCGTTATGGCCGGTGACTGGTGCAAGGCTCCAAACTTTTGCTACTGGAAGGCCCCGCTTACAGAACTTGAAGGTAAGACATTAGGCATCTTTGGCTACGGGCACATAGGAAGCCGTGTTGCTTCAATTGGAAAGGCCTTTGGAATGAAGGTGATTGCATGCACAAGAACCCCAAAGGCAGAAATAGAGCATCCGGTAGACTTTGAGACCCTTCTTAAGGAATCAGACATACTTTCACTTCACGCACCGCTTACGGAAAAAACAAAGGGCCTAATCAACAAGGATACCATTGCGCTCATGAAGCCTACAGCCTACTTAATCAATACGGCAAGAGGCGGTTTTGTAAACGAAGCGGACATGCGTAAAGCCCTGGACTCCGGAAGGATTGCAGGATATGCCGCAGACACGGTTAGCGAAGAACCCATGGCAAAGGACAATCCCCTTCTTGGCGCAAAGAACTGCCTTATCACTCCGCACATTGCCTGGGCAGCTACGGAAACAAGACAGAGGCTTCTTAACATAGTCATAGAAAACCTGCGCTGTTTTATAGAAGGAAAACCCCAGAACGTGGTAAGCTGATTTACATGGATTTTTTCTCCGACCACTTGAAATATTTAACAATACTGAATATACTTTAGTAAAAGTAAAATTCAATCAGAGGTATGAATATGGGAAAGACAATCGCTCAGAAAATTTTTGAAGCCCATTTGGTTGACAAGCCTTTTGAAGGCACCAACATCTTAAAGCTTGACAGGGTTTTCTGCCATGAAATTACAACACCCATCGCAATCAACGACCTTATTGAGCGCGGCAAGGACCGTGTTTTTGACCCGACAAAAATCAAGGCGGTAATTGACCACGTAACACCCGCAAAGGATTCAAAGTGCGCAATGCAGGAAAAAATCCTCCGCGACTGGGCAGGCCGCAACAACATCAAGGACTTTTTTGACATTGGCGCAAACGGCGTATGCCATGCAATCTTCCCGGAAAAGGGATATGTCCGCCCTGGTTACACAGTAATTATGGGAGACAGCCACACTTGCACACACGGAGCCTTTGGTGCTTTTGCGGCAGGCGTTGGAACTACAGACCTTGAAGTTGGAATCTTAAAGGGAGTATGCTCTTTCCGCGAGCCAAAGGCACTCAAGTTCGTTTTGAACGGAACCTTAAAGCCAGGCGTATATGCAAAAGACGTAATTCTTTTCCTTATCGGAGAAATTGGCGTAAACGGCGCAACAAACTGCGTTGCTGAATTTACAGGCCCGGTTGTAGACAAATTCAGCATGGAAGAAAGAATGACAATCTGCAACATGGCTGTAGAAGCCGGTGCCACAAGCGGTATCTGCTTCCCGGACATGACTACTGTTGAATACCTGTGGCCATTCATCAAGGATGAATTTGCATCTAAAGAAGACGCACTCAAGGAATACAGCAAGTGGGTTGACGATGAGGATGCAACTTACGAAAAAGTCTACACCTTTGACCTTTCCAACTTGGAGCCTGTATGCACAATCAACTACAAGCCAGACCAGATTAAGAAAGTTTCCGAAATGAAGGGAACAAAGGTTGACCAGGTTTACATTGGAAGCTGTACAAACGGCCGCCTGAGCGACTTGCGCGTAGCAGCACAAATTCTTAAGGGACACCACCTTGCGGCAGGAGTAAGGGGAATAGTTTCCCCTGCTACACCAAAAATCTACAAGGATGCTATGGACGAAGGTCTTTTGGGCATATTTATGGACGCCGGCTTCTGCGTAACAAACCCAACTTGCGGTGCTTGTCTTGGAATGAGCAACGGCGTACTTGCAGAAGGCGAAGTTTGCGCTTCCACAACAAACCGCAACTTTAACGGACGCATGGGAAAAGG
Source organism: Treponema sp. (assembly GCA_017534445.1). Classification (GTDB taxonomy): domain Bacteria; phylum Spirochaetota; class Spirochaetia; order Treponematales; family Treponemataceae; genus Treponema_D. The sequence continues at coordinate 71,619 of JAFXWC010000006.1, read as the reverse complement.
CGGTATGGTTCACTTGATGAGCCCTGCAACGGCAGCAGCAACTGCAATAGCAGGAACAATCACAAATTCCGAGCTTTACAAGGGCTAAGGAATGGCCAAAGAAGGAGCGCATCTTACAAGGGTGCACTTCTTCCAAGGGTAACATAACAATAATTTCTAATGACAAGAGGCAAATCTTGCATTAGAATAAAAATGGGCGGAGGTTTTTTCTTCCGCAAAAAAAACAGAAGAAATCAAGAGGAAAGCAATGAAACAGTTTGGCGGAGACGTTCTCTTTTTGGACCGTTCGGACATCAACACTGATGAAATCATTCCGGCAAAGTATCTTACGGAAAACACCAAGCAGGCGCTTCAGCCGTACCTGCTGGAAGACTTAAAGCTAGACGGCTTTAATCCAAAGCGTGACGTTGCAGGCAAAAAAGTTATCATTACACGTGAAAACTTTGGCTGCGGTTCAAGCCGTGAGCATGCCCCGTGGGCACTTGAAGTGAACGGAATTTACTGCGTAATCGCGGTGAACTTTGCGCGCATCTTTAGGCAGAACATGTACAACTGCGGACTCCTTGCGCTTGACATGAGCAAAAAGGACATAGACGACATGTTCCGCACCTTTGCAGACAAAGACTGCCAGTGCAAGATTGAACAGAAAGAAGACGGTACGTGGAAGGTAAAGCTCATTGCCGGTTCCCTGAGCAAAAGCTACCCCTTCAAGCTGGAAGGCTTTGAAAAGGCCCTCATAGAAAACGAAGGCTGGATCGGCTACGCAGACAAGAAGTACTAATTAATCAAAACAGTGTAATTAGGCAGGATTACCGCAAACGGTTTTCCTGCTTTTTTTATTTGTGCCTATAATGCCCTCCCCACCTCCACTACTACGCACGCACGTACCTCTAAACACATGAAGCTTTGCACTGCAAAAACAACAAAAAAAAACCGCCCCGGTAAAAACCAAGGCGGCTTTGCTTTAGTGCATGGTGTTGGATTGCCAGCTTAGTCCACGCAGATTAGTGCTGAACCTTGTCGTAACCAACTGCACCTGTAAGCGGATTCTTGAGCCAAGGAGCGTCAATCTTTTCACAGATGTTAAGCTCTTCGTCGAGGTCTTCCGGGTTCTTTGCAAAGAACTTGCAGCGGGTCATATCCGGCTTAAAGTTTACTGTTTCTCCAAGCTTGAATGATTCCTTTGCTGAAGCCTGAACACGGGCAACAATGCTCTGATCCTTTGACTGAAGGAACAAGTGTGTTTCTGCACCGAGAGGTTCCTTGTTGACTACCTTCATCTGCATATTGTTTTCTGCAGCTGGGCTTGCCTGGTAAGAAAGGTCTTCAGGACGTACACCGAAGTATACCTGCTTTCCGACGTAATTCTTAAGAGCTGCCTGCTGTTCTTCAGTTGGGGTAAGTTCAAAAGTTCCCTCGTCAGCAACAATCTTGTCACCAACTTTCTTGATTGTTACAGTCATGAAGTTCATTGGCGGCGAACCGATGAATCCTGCAACAAATTTGTTAATCGGGTGGTTGTACAAGTAGAGAGGTTCACCAATCTGCTGTACGTGACCGTCTTTCATTACAACAATCTTTGTACCCATTGTCATAGCTTCGATCTGGTCGTGGGTAACATAAATCATTGTAGCCTGAAGTCTCTGGTGCAAGGCAGAGATTTCACCACGCATTGTAACGCGGAGTTTTGCGTCCAAGTTGGACAGCGGTTCGTCGAACAAGAATACTTTGGGGTTGCGGACGATTGCGCGACCTACTGCAACACGCTGGCGCTGACCACCGGAAAGAGCCTTTGGTTTGCGGTCCAAGTAAATGGACAAACCAAGAATCTTTGCAGCCTCTTCTACGCGGCGCTGGATTTCTGCCTTATCCATCTTGCGGATTTTAAGACCGAAAGCCATGTTGTCGTAGACGGACATGTGCGGATACAAAGCATAATTCTGGAATACCATAGCGATATTTCTGTCTTTTGGCGGAACATCGTTCATCAACTCGCCGTCGATGTAGAGTTCACCTTCGGAAATATCTTCCAAACCTGCTACCATACGGAGAGTTGTTGACTTTCCGCAGCCGGAAGGACCTACGAATACGCAGAATTCCTTGTCTTCGATAGTGATATTGGCATTCTGAACGGCACGCACGTTGCCTTCATAAATTTTACCAATACCCTTAAGTTCTACCTTTGCCAATTTTGGCCTCCCAAGGGGTTATATTATGTTTACTATTATAAATCCCCCGGCCCATAAAGTCAAATTTATTTTTTTGTTATTTTTCTTTTTTTTTGGCGGCACTTCCAAACCAGTCTTGTGCCATGGGCAAAGTAACTGTAACCTTTACTTGAGCGCAAAAGTTGTATATAATAGAACATGTTGAGCATTTGTCCAATAGGATTTTTTAAGGAGAGTTGTATGATTCAAAAGATTCTTAGAAAAAGCATGTTTTTCTTGGCACTTCTTGCAGCCACGCTGTTTTTTTCTTGCGGTGGAGGTAGCAGCAGTAGTGATGATGAAGAAGAATATGATATTGAACCAGGAAGCTCTTTGACAGAGTCTGACTTCCATACTTTTAGGTCCTATCATGATGAATATTTTGAAACCGGTTTTGCAGATCTTATAGAAGACCTTCTTGCAGGCTACCCACCTCTTTCAAACTACAGCACTTATTACATTTCCCCAACTGGAAGCGACTATTATAACAACGGCCTGTCTGAGCAAGCACCATTTGCCACATTCTCCCATGCTTTAAGCCAGATGCTTGCAGGCGACACCCTAATAGTAATGGACGGCACTTACACTATGGAAGGCAGTTACGAAGGTATGGAAGTTAACAAGTACGGATCATACAGCTCCTTTACCACAATAAAAGCGCAGAACAAGGGAAAAGCCATAATATCTGGCGGCAACACGACAAAAAACAATGACTACGCCCTTATGTCCATAAGCGGAATTTATATTATGATAGACGGCCTTGTCTTTAAGGACTTAAAGGCAGCAAACGGTGCAACAGGCATACGGCTTGAAAACGGAGCCAACCACATAGTAATTGCCAACTGCGAATTTAAAAACATAAAGACTGCAAGCCTCGTTACGGAAGCGTCAAAGGATGATGAAGACTTACAGTATACCGCAAACGCAATAATAGGCTACGGAAACAGCAATTCTGCCCCTATCAGCAGCATTCTGGTGTATAAAAACAGGTGCACAGACATGGAAACCGGCTGGGGAGAATGCATTTCCCTTACGGAAAACTGTACGCACGTAAGCATAATAGACAACTATATTGATAACACAGGAAACATAGGCATAGACGTTGGCGGAAACTACGTAGACGAACTCCTTGCAGACCGCAGGTTCACAAGATATGCCTACATTGCCCACAACACGGTTGTAAACGAGTCCACAAGTGACACTTACGGCGACACCTGCTACGGAATTTATGCGGATGGCGGCCAGCACATTCAGATTATTGGCAACAAGGTTGAAAACTGCATGGGGGGAATTGAAGCCGGTGCAGAAGAAGTGAACGAAGGGTATCCAACGGATGACATTTGGATAAGAAGCAACGAATTAATTAACTGCGGGGAAGTTTTCTTTGCATGCGGTGGTTATGAGGCTAACCGCGGATGGGTAACAAACGTGCACTTTTTGGAAAACACATGTCTTGCAACCCATGATGCAGACTGCATGGTGAACCTTGCAAAATGCAATAATGTGGAAATAAAGGGAAATACTTTTAAAAAGACAGGCAATTTTGGCATAGATATGGTCAACTGGGAATATAACGGTTGGAATCTTTCTCCCACCCCGACTGTTAACGATGCTATAAACGAAAACACTTGGATTGGCTTTTAAGTCAGCATAAAAAAGTGCTTAACTTGTTTTTGCTTTTTGTGTATACTCGATATTATGGAAGAAAATTTTTCTGCCCATTCGGACCAGGGGACAATTATTTTTGAGACTCTCAAGAAGGAACTGCTGGACCTTACCATAAAACCCGGGGAAGAAATTCACGAGACGCTTGTCTGCAAGAGGTTTTCGGTTACAAGGCCACCAGTCCGCACTGCCCTAAAACGCCTTAGCGACATGGGGCTTGTGGACATACGGCCCTACTACGGCATTTACGCCACCCTCCTTAACATTGACCAGATTTACGAAATTGTCCACATGAGGATTCTTATTGAAAGTGGCGTTATCCGGGACTACATCAACTCCCGCCCCGACGGTTTTGAGATAGAAAAGCTTGAGCACAACCTGCGCCTAGAAGGTATTCTTGCCGGCGAAAAAAATGTTGACCACAACAAATTTTACGAGCTTGACAACGAGCTGCACAAGATTTGGTTTACGGGAGGACACTGTCCTGCCGCCTGGAATATTATAGAAGACCAGAAGATTCAGTACCAAAGGTTCAGGATGCTGGACTTTACCGCAACAAAAAATTATGCCCAGACTCTTGAGGAGCACACGCAGATTGTTCAGGCTATTAAGACCCGCAACAGAAAGGCCGTCCTTAACCTTATAGGCATGCATTTGAACAACGGTCTTGAGCGCGTTAGCCCCAAGGTTCTTACCGACTTTAAGCAGTACATAGTTTCGCCCCAGAACGTGGATTACTGGAGAAAATACAACCTTAAGTACTATAAATGAGCACAATGTGAAAATATTCACAATACGAAATGTATAGTGTAAAAAATATCACAGTGACTAAAAAAAAACACTAAATATGAAAGAAATTCACCCTTTTTATGAAAAAAAAGACTTAACAAATTTTTATATTACAGTTATAATGTTTTCTAAGAAAATGCAGTAGGTGTGTCCGGATAAAACGGTCATGCGGCTGAAAAATAAATTGAGGTAGCGGAGAGGCCTCGTGCTGCTACTATCAGGAGATTTGTATGGCAAACACTAATAAAATCACCATCATCGGTGCCGGTCAGGTTGGTTCAACTGTAGCTTTTGCGCTTACGGTAAAGGAACTCGCATCAGAAATCGTACTTATTGACGTTGTTAAGGACAAGGCCATGGGTGAAGCAATGGATATCCGCCAGGGTACTCCATTCATTGGTCCGGTTTATGTGCATGACGGTGAATATGCAGATGCAAAGAATTCAGACATCGTCATCCTTACATCCGGTGTTGCCCGCAAGCCTGGTCAGACACGCCTTGATCTTGCCCAGACAAACGTTAACATTACAAAGTCTGTTATTAAGGAAATTACAAAGGTTGCTCCAGACGCACTTTATGTAATTGTTGCAAACCCAGTAGACATCCTTACCTACCAGTTTGTAAAGACTTCCGGTATTCCTGCAAACCACATCTTTGGTACAGGAACTATGCTTGACACAGCACGCTTCCGCGCACGCATTGCAGAGACATACAAGGTTGCCCAGGAGAATGTTCACGGATACGTATTTGGTGAGCACGGAGATTCTTCTTTCGTACCGTGGTCACTTGCAAACATTGGCTGCATTCCGGTAGACAAGTACGCTGCTTCTTACGAGGCAGGAAATCTTCCTGAATTTGACCACAACAATGTAGAAGACTACATCAGAAAGTCCGGTGGAATCATCATTGCTGCAAAGCACTGCACAAACTATGCAATCGGTATTACAACTGCACACCTTTGCGAAGCCCTTACTTATGACACTGACTCTGTTCTTACAATTACTTCTATGCTTACTGGCGAATACGGAATCAGCGACGTTTGTCTTAGTATTCCGACCATTGTTGGACACAACGGTATTACAAGCCGCCTCGTAGCACCGCTTCCAGAAAGCGAGATTGCATCCCTTAGGCACAGCGCAGACTGCCTTAAGGAAGTAATCAACCAGCTTGACTTTACACTGTAATTCGTTTTTTAGAACATAAACTGGTCAGCAGAAGGCCCCTTCCGCATTGGAGGGGGTGTTGACTAAACTAATAGAATTTTGGAGTTGCACATATATGGAATACCGTATTGAGCACGATTCCATGGGCGAAGTTAAGGTTCCCGCAGACAAGCTCTGGGGAGCACAGACAGAACGCAGCCATGAGAATTTTCTTATAGGAGTGGGCATAGAAACCATGCCCCGTGAAATTACCAGAGCCTTCGGTTATCTAAAGAAGGCAGCGGCACTTGCAAACAACGAGCTTAAGCCAGAAAAGATGACAGCTGAAAAAAAGGACTGCATCAGCAAGGCTTGTGATGAAGTTATAAGCGGTTCTTTGAACGACAACTTCCCGCTTGTTGTATGGCAGACAGGTAGCGGCACGCAGAGCAACATGAACACCAACGAGGTTATTGCAAACCGTGCCAACCAGATTGCAGGCAAAAAGCTCTGCCACCCGAATGACGACGTAAACATGAGCCAGTCTTCAAACGACACCTTCCCTACGGCACTGCACATTGCGGCCACTGTAGAAATTGAAGACAAGCTCTTCCCTGCAATAGACACCCTTGTTGCCACATTCAAAAAGCTTGAAAAAGACAACGAAGGCATTGTAAAGAGCGGTCGTACACACTTGCAGGACGCTGTTCCCATTTCTTTTAGCCAGGAAATTTCCGGCTGGAGGTCTTCTTTGGAACGCGACAAGGAGATGATTGCATCTTCTCTGCCCTACCTTAAGCAGCTTGCCCTTGGCGGAACTGCCGTAGGAACTGGCCTTAACGCTCCAAAAGGCTTTGACACTCTTGTAGCAAAGAAGGTTTCTGAACTTACAGGAAAGGACTTTGTTACGGCTCCAAATAAATTCCACGCCCTCTCAAGCAAGGACGAGATTACTTTTGCCCACGGCGGACTCAAGGCTCTTGCTGCAGACCTTATGAAGATTGCCAACGACGTACGCTGGCTGGCATCTGGTCCACGCGACGGTCTTGGCGAAATCCACATTCCGGAGAACGAACCGGGCTCTTCAATCATGCCGGGTAAGGTTAACCCAACCCAGTGTGAAGCCATGACTATGGTTGCAGTTCAGGTAATGGGTAACGACACAGCTGTTGGCGTTGCCGCAAGCCAGGGCAACTTTGAGCTTAACGTATTCATGCCGGTTATTGCTTACAACTTCCTGCAGAGTGTAAGGCTGCTTTCCGAAGTTATGATGAGCTTTAACAACAACTGCGCGGTCGGCATTACCGCAAACAAAGAAAAGATGCACTTTAACCTTTACAATTCCCTTATGCTGGTTACGGCACTGAACCCCTACATCGGCTATGAGAATGCTGCAAAGACTTCCCACTTGGCATACGAAAAGAACATTTCCCTTAAGGACGCCTGCGTTCAGCTTGGTTTCCTTACCGCAGAAAAGTTTGACGAAGTATTCCATCCGGAAGAAATGTGTAAGGAAAAATAAGACAGGAACAGGCTGATTTACAGCTTGCGGCAAAACGGTTATCGGATTTGTATTTCTAAAAGGCAAAAAAGGTGCTTGCTTGGCCAAATGCATTCAAAAACGGGGATGCAAAGAAAGCGCCTTCTTGCTGGCCGTGCCAAAAGCTTTACAAGAGGCTGTGTCTGTGTAATTTCAAAAAAGTGGCTGTGTATTATGTCCTTATGTGTAATACACAAGTATTACATATGAGGATGTATAGAATGGAACACATCACCTATTCCTACTTCCCCGGTTGTACTCTCAAGAACAAGGCAAAAGACCTTGATGTCTATGCGCGTGCATCCGCGGAAGCTTTAGGCTTCACTCTCAAGGAAATTCCTGAATGGCAGTGCTGCGGAGGAACATATCCTCTTGCAAAGGACGAAATTGCCTCCAAGCTTTCGTCTGTTCGCGCACTCGCCGCCGCAAGGGATGCCGGAGAGGATTTGGTAACAATCTGCTCTGCATGCTACAACGTAATCAAACAGGTTAACGCAGACATGCAGAATGATCAGAATGTCATCACAAAAGTCAACAACTACCTTAAGAATGACGACATTCAGTACAACGGAGAGGCAAAGGTACTCCACTACCTTGAAGTTCTCCGCGATGTTGTTGGCTGGGACAATGTAAAGGCTGCCGTTAAGAACCCCTTTAAGGGAAAGAAGATCGGCGCTTACTACGGATGCCTTTTGCTGCGTCCGGGAAAAGTCCTTCAGTTTGACGACGTAGAAAATCCGCAAATTCTTGAAGACTTTATCAAGGCAATCGGTGGCACACCTGTAATTTATTCAGAGCGCAATGAATGTTGCGGTGCCTACACGATGTTTGAGGACAAGTCTATTCCACATGCCAGAGCCCAGAAAATCCTTGGCAACGCACAGGACATGGGGGCTGACATTCTTGTAACTTCCTGCCCGCTCTGCCGCTACAACCTTATGAAAAACAAGGCAGAAGGTCAGCCAGACGTAATTTACTTTACGGAGCTTCTTGCAGAGGCACTTGGAGTAAAGGATGCCGTTCAGAAGGAGGCCGTAAATGCTTAAGAGTGAAATTGAAGAAGCAAAGGCCCAGATTCTTTCAATCAGCGGTGTAAATCCAAAAAGCTGCATGATTTGCGGCAAGTGTTCAGGCACATGCCCTAATTATGATGAAATGGAATATCACCCGCACCAGTTTGTGCAGATGGTTGAAAACGGCGAGATTGAAAAGCTCTTGCAGTCCAAGTCAATTTACAAATGCCTTTCTTGCTTTGCATGTCTTGAACGCTGCCCGCGTCAAGTTGAACCGGCAAAGCTCATAGAAGCAGTACGCATGTTTGTTGAGCGCCAGAGGGGTCCATTCCATCTGAATCCAGAGGATGTACCGGCTGCCCTTGACGACGACATGCCACAGCAGGCCATTGTAAGCGCATTCAGAAAGTACAAGAAATAAGGAGTGGTATATGGAAAGAATTGGTGTTTTCGTGTGCCACTGCGGCACAAATATAGCAGGCACGGTTGACGTAGCAAAGGTTGCAGAAGAACTTGGAAAAATTCCAGAAGTAGTCTTCTCTACCCACTACACATATATGTGTTCTTCAGCCGGCCAGCAGATGATAGAAGACCACATAAAGAACGATCATCTTACGGGCGTAGTCCTATGCTCCTGCTCACCACGCATGCACGAAAAGACATTCCGCGGTTGCGCAGAAAGAGCCGGACTTAACCCATACAAAGTGGAAGTTGCCAACATCCGCGAACAGGACTCATGGGTTACAAAAGACATGGCTCTTGCAACGGAAAAGGCTATTGCTTTGGGTAAGGCTGCCGTTGCCAAGACAATACTTGACACTCCCCTTACACCTGGCGAAACTCCTATGACAAAGCGTGCCCTCGTAATCGGAGGTGGCATTGCAGGTATTACTGCAGCACTCGACATTGCGGAAGCCGGATTCCCGGTTGACCTTGTTGAGCGAAAGCCTACCGTTGGCGGAAAGATGGCACAGCTTGACAAGACCTTCCCAACTTTGGACTGCGCGTCATGTATCGTAACACCGCGTATGACTGAAGTTGGACAGAACAAGAACATCCGCATTTTAAGCTACAGCGAAGTCTCAAAGGTAACAGGCTACATCGGAAACTTTACCGTAGACATTCTGCGCCATGCCCGCTATGTTGACGAAGCAAAGTGTACAGGCTGCGGTGAATGTACGGAAAAGTGCCCAATGAAGAAAGTCCCCAACGACTTTAACTTCAACCTGAACAACAAGACTGCTGTTTACATTCCGTTTGCACAGGCAGTTCCAAAGATTGCTACTATTGACGCAAACTACTGTCTTCACCTTAAGGCTATGAAGAACGGCAAGGACAATGTCTGCGGAATGTGCGAAAAGACTTGCGGTGCAGGTGCAATCAACTTTAACGCAAAGGATGAAGTCATTCAGGAAAAGTACGGTGCCATTGTAGTTGCAACCGGTTACGACATGATTGACCTTAAGCCCTACGATGAATTTGCATACAATCAGAGCAAGGACGTTGTTTCTTCTCTTGAATTTGAGCGTCTCTGCAATGCTTCCGGTCCTACAAGCGGTGTATTGCTCCGCCCTTCAGACGGTAAGCCGCCAAAGAAGATTGTATTCGTACAGTGCGTAGGCAGCCGCTGTTCTGCAAACGCATCAAAGGGAAATGAATACTGCTCAAAGGTATGCTGCATGTATACCGCAAAGCAGGCAATCCTTACCCGCGACCACTACCCGGATACAGAATGCTATGTATTCTATATAGACGTTCGTACCCCAGGAAAGGCATTTGATGAATTCTACCGCCGTGCAGTTGAACAGTACGGGGTTCACTACATCAAGGGTATGGTTGGAAAGGTAACTCCTCTTTCTGACGGAACTCTTGACGTTCAGGGAAGCGACCTTATCCTTAACCGCCAGCTTCACATAAAGGCAGACATGGTTGTTCTTGCTGGTTCCCTCGAAGCAAACAAGAGCGCCCGTCCGCTTGCAACAATGCTTACAACATCAATGGACAACAACGACTTCTTCCTTGAAGCCCACGTTAAGCTCCGCCCTGTTGAAAGCCCGACAGCCGGTATCTTCCTTGCAGGCGCATGTCTTGGACCAAAGGATATTCCAGAAACAGTAGCCCAGTCTTCTGGTGCCGCCGCAAAAGCAATTACTCTTCTTATCAAAGACAAGTTGCAGAACAATCCTTGCACCGCCCACCCGGACGAAAACATGTGTAACGGATGCGGTCAGTGTGCAAACGTCTGTCCTTACGGCGCAATATCTTATGTGGACAAGGACTTCCGCGGTCCAAACCGCACTACGATTACCCGCCATGTTTCCCAGGTAAACACAGCAATGTGCCAGGGATGTGGTGCTTGTACCGTAGCCTGTCCTTCAGGTGCAATGGACCTGCTTGGATTCAGCAACAATCAAATCTTAGCGGAGGTAGACGCGGTAAACTAGCAGGTAGCAGATACTTGCCGTAATGCAAGTAAATACGCTGTTTGCTAAAAGCGCAAAATGCTTATGAGCGAAGAAACAACAAATACTGAAAATAAACAGTGGGTACCCAAGATTGTGGCCTTCTGCTGCAACTGGTGTTCCTACGCCGGGGCTGACCTTGCGGGAAACAACCGTCTGGACTACCCCACCAACGTAAAGATTATCCGCATCCCCTGCTCCTGCCGTCTGAACCCAATGTTCGTTCTGCGCGCATTCCAGAGGGGTGCCGACGGAGTAATCCTCTGCGGATGCCACCCGGGAGACTGCCACTACACAAGCGGCAACTACTTTGCCCGCCGCCGCATGACACTCCTTTTCTCCATGCTGAATTACCTCGGTATAGAAAAGGAACGCACAAGGGTTGAATGGTGCTCAGCCGCAGAAGGCGTACGCTTTGCAGGAATCATGAATTCATTCGTAAAGCAGATTACGGAACTCGGCGAAAACAAACGCTTGGAGGACTTAAGATGCAAGAAGATTTAACAAAAGAACTTGTGTCAAAGGCAAAGGAACTCCTTGCATCCGGAAAAGTCAAGCGTGTTGTGGGCTGGAGGCGTGGCCTCTTTGACTACGACGTAACTCCGGGTGTGTTCACCGATGCCGGCGACATTGAAAAGAATTTCGTATACAACCAGTGGTGCGGTGCAAACCTTTCAAAGTACCTTGTAAAAATCACAAGGGAAATTGAAATTGCAAAGTCTACCACAAGAACAAACAACGTAATGGCAAAGCAGCGTGATCCTAACGCACAAGACGCGCCAATTCCCCAGGAAATGGTACTCGTCTTCCTTAAGCCATGCGACACCTATAGCTTTACGGAACTGCTCAAGGAAAACCGCATAAACAGGGACGATGTCTACGTAGTTGGTGTACCTTGCAATGCAATGGCAGACCCTGAGTCTGGAAAAGAAGCTGAACGCTGCACAAACTGCAAGAGCAAGAAGCACGTTACCTTCGATGAGCTGATCGGAGAAGACGGAGACCTTCTTGAAAGCGGACGCTTTGACGAGGTTGCCAAGCTTGAGGCAATGAGCGAAGAAGAACGCTTTGATTTCTGGCGCGACCAGTTCTCCCGCTGCATTAGGTGCAATGCCTGCCGCGACGCATGCCCTGCATGTACATGTGAAAAATGTGTCTTCGACAACAACAATCTGTATACATCGCAGAAGGTTGCCGCAAACTCATTCGAAGAGAACCTTTACCACATCATCCGCGCATGGCACGTAGCCGGACGCTGCACGGACTGCGGTGAATGTTCACGCGTATGCCCGCAGCACATTCCGCTCCACCTGATTAACCGCAAGTTTGCAAAAGACATCAACGAAATTTACGGACCGTATATTGCAGGAAGCGACATGGAAACAAAGCCGCCAATGCTAACATACGACACTGCAAAAGATGCGGAAACAAGCATCGTATATGAACGCGACGATGCAGCTCATGGAGGTAAATAATGCTTTCAATTTCAAGTGAAAAAATAGACAGCCTCTTTGAACTTCTGGGAACAAAAGAAGAGCTCTACCTTCCCGTAGACAACAAATCGGGCAAGGCAGACTTTGCAAAGTGGGAAAAAGGCGTAAAGCTTTCTTCTGCATTAAAAACAGTAAGAAGCGCAAAGGACTTCTTCTTCCCAAAGACAGAAAATCTTGTTAACTACAAGATGAACGGTCAGACAGTAGAAATCGAAGACCCACGCAAGGACCTTCAGGACTTTGTAATCTTCGGTGTACGCGCCTGTGACGCAAAAGGCTTTGACATAATCGACGAAGTATACCTTAAAATGACTCCAGTTGACTCCTACTACAAGAACCGCCGTGACCATGCAACTGTAGTAACCCTTGCATGTACGGATCCTGCCCAGACCTGCTTCTGCTCAGCTTACGGACTTGAAGCATGGAATCCAGCCGGAGACGTAACTTCATGGCTTGCAGGAGGAAAATTCTTCTTCCGCGCAAACACTCCAAAGGGAGAGAAGTTCATTGAAAAGGCAAAGAGCCTCTTGACAGAAGAAAATGATTCAGAAGTCAAGAAGGAAGAGGATTCAATCAAGGCAAAAGTAGAAAAGCTTCCGTTCGCCCACATTGACCTGAGCAAGTGGCAGGGCAAGGACATGATGAAAATCTTCAACTCAAAGATTTGGGCTGACCTTTCACAGACTTGTCTTGGATGCGGAACATGTACCTACATCTGCCCAACCTGTATGTGCTTTGACGTACGCGACTTTAAGTCCAACGGCGGAATCAAGCAGTCAAGGTGCTGGGACTCCTGTATGTATTCAGACTTTACCCAGATGGCCGCTGCAAACCCACGCCTTACCCAGAAAGAAAGGTTCAGACAGAGGTTCATGCACAAGCTCGTCTACTACCCCATGGCCCACAACGACGTATTCTCTTGCGTAGGATGCGGACGCTGCCTTGAAAGTTGCCCAATCCACATGAACGTGGTAAAGGTAATCAAGGCATACAATGAACTGCCACAGGACAATGCGGAAGGAGGCGCAAAATAATGGAATCAAACGAATCATTCATTCCTTACGTGGGTGTAATCAAAGAAATGTTTGACGAAACGCCAGACGTAAAGTCATTCCGCGTAGTCGGCTTGGACGGAAAAAAGCTCTTTGAGCACAAGCCTGGTCAGTGCGCCATGCTGATTGTTCCAGGTGTTGGCGAAAGCATGATTTCTATCACATCTTCACCGACCGTGCAGGAATACATGCAGTTTTCAATAAAGAAGTGCGGTTGCGTAACCACATGGCTTCATAACGCACAGCCTGGTCAGCAGATAGCAATCCGCGGTCCAATCGGAAACGGATTCCCTGTAGACACAACTTTCAAGGGAAAGGACATCCTTGTAATCGCAGGTGGTATTGGTCTTGCACCGGTTCACTCTGTTGTTGACTACATGCTTGCACACCGCTCAGACTATGGCCGCATCCAGGTAATCTACGGAAGCCGCAGCAAGCAGGATCTTGTTTTCCTTAAGCAGCTGCAGGAAGAATGGGCACACGCACCAAACCTAGACCTTAACCTTACGATTGACCGTGCACAGGATGACTGGGACGACCACGTAGGATTCGTTCCTCCTTACGTTACGGAAATGAATCCGGATCCAAGCATGACGGTAATCATGTGCGGTCCGCCAATCCTTATCCACCTTTCGCTCGATGCCCTCAAGAAGCTTGGCTTCAAGGACGAAAACGTATTCACTACGCTTGAAATGCGCATGAAGTGCGGAATCGGCAAATGCGGAAGATGCAACGTAGGAAACAAGTTTGTTTGCAAGGACGGTCCTGTATTCAGCTTTACACAGCTGGCTGAACTGCCGGGCGAATACTAGTACAATGGATGGTGAACAAGGGCCGGGCGCTTTTGTTCAGCCTGTTCACCTTTCGTTTAACCATTAATTTTTTTTACGGAGTAAAACAAATGGCTGAAAACAAAGAAATGGCTACCATTTACATTTTTGGCAAAAAATATGATGTTCCGGCAGAACTTACAATAATGAATGCCATGGAATATGCAGGCTACCAGCTCAAGAGAGGCTGCGGATGCCGCAACGGTTTCTGCGGAGCCTGTGCAACAATCTACAGGATTGAAGGCTCAAACCAGCTCTACACAGGACTTGCCTGCTCTACAAAGGTTGAACAGGGAATGTACATTGCAACACTTCCATTCTTCCCTCTCGTAAAGCAGACTTACGACATCAACAAGATTAAGCCTGAACAGGCAGTTATGATGCAGCTCTACCCAGAAATCTACTCTTGCGTAGGATGCAACGCCTGTACAAGGGCATGTACACAGAGCCTCAACGTAATGCAGTACATTGCATACGCCCAGCGCGGTGACTTTGAAAAGTGCGCAGAGCTTTCCTTTGACTGCGTAATGTGCGGATGCTGCTCAAGCAGATGTCCAGCAGGAATTAGCCATCCTCAGGTTGCAGAGCTTGCACGCCGCTTGAACGGAAAGTACTTGCAGCCCCAGACACAGCACCTTATTGACCGCGTAAAGGAAATTGAGGAAGGCAAGTGCGAGGAAGCCATCCAGACAATGATGAGCCATCCTTTGGACAAAATCAAGGAACTGTATAACACGAGAGATATTGAAAAATAACGTCCCATGACGTACCGTCCCAGACGCTTCCTAAGGAGAAAATATTATGTATGGTAACTATTTAGACGAAGCCGCAAAGATTGTTGCGGAAAAACGTGATGCAAACTTAAAATTTGAACATGCGCGCCTTACAGCAGACGAAAAAGACCAGCTGCTCAAGGAATACCACCCGGACCGCATTGCAAGCCAGTTTGAGGAACTCAAGATTGGCCCCAACAAGGGACAGAAGGCTCCCCACGAGCTTGCAGACATGCTCCAGGCAAAACCGCGCATTGAACCTGACAAGGTAAACCTTGACCACGTAGACTACGAGGCAGACGTTCTCGTAATCGGTGGCGGTGGAGCAGGAACTTCAGCTGCAATCATGGCAAGCGAAGCCGGTGCAAAAGTCCTTCTTGTTACAAAGCTCCGTGTTGGCGATGCAAACACAATGATGGCAGAAGGCGGAATCCAGGCTGCAGACAAGCCAAACGACTCCCCTGCCCAGCACTATCTTGACGCATTCGGCGGCGGACACTTTGACGGAAAGCCTGAGCTTGTATACACACTTGTAAACAAGGCACCTTCCGTAATCAAGTGGCTCAATGACCTTGGCGTTGAATTCGATAAGGATGCAGACGGCACTATGGTTACAACCCACGGTGGCGGAACTTCAAGAAAGAGAATGCACGCATGCAAGGACTATTCAGGTGCAGAAATCATGCGTACTTTGCGCGACGAGACATTCAACCGCAAGGACAGCATTACAGTCGTAGACTTTACATCTGCAATTGAACTCATCAAGAACAGCAAGGGCGAGGCAGCAGGTGCAGTTCTCCTTAACATGGAAACAAACGAAGTCCGCATTGCAAAGGCAAAGGTTGTAATCATTGCAACTGGTGGAGCAGGACGCATGCACTACCAGGGATTCCCAACGTCAAACCACTACGGTGCAACCGCAGACGGTCTTGTATTGGCATACCGCGCAGGAGCAAAGCTTTTGTACCAGGATTCACTCCAGTACCACCCGACTGGTGCCGCTTACCCGACACAGATTTTGGGCAAGCTCGTAACAGAAAAGGTTCGCTCACTTGGCGCAAAGCTCATCAACAAAGACGGCGAAGTATACATTCACCCGCTTGAAACACGCGACGTAAACGCTTCCGGCATTATCCGCGAAGTAAAAAACGGCCGCGGTGTAAAGAACGACGTACAGGATGCTGTATGGCTCGACACCCCGATGATTGAAATGATTCACGGTGAAGGCACAATCATGAAGAGCATTCCTGCTATGTACAAGATGTTCATCAAGTACGGCATAGACATCCGCAAGGAACCAATCCTTGTCTATCCTACACTCCACTATCAGAACGGCGGTGTAGAAATTGACAAGACTTGCCACACAAGCGTAAAGAACCTTCTTGTTGCAGGCGAAGCATCAGGTGGCGTACACGGAACAAACCGTCTTATGGGCAACTCTTTGCTGGACGTAGTAGTATTCGGACGCGAGGCAGGAATTGAAGCCGGAAAGATGTTCAAGTCAATCTCAACACCAGAAGGCCTTAACCTTCAGCACGTAAAGGACTTCGAAAAAGAACGTGACGCAGCAGGAATCAAGAAGGATTTGGTTTCTCCAAAGCTTCTTCCCCGCTACACCCACGGCAATCCAGAATTTGCTTCAAGTGCAGACGACCAGTACGGCCGTGGCAACGACGAATTCAAAAACGGTGCAGTAAAGAACTAAGCTAGCATAGCCTAGAAAACAGGGCCGGTTGTCAATACGACTTCCGGCTCTTTTTTTTTTACGCTTGGCTTTTTTTAGAATTTCTTTTTATGCAACTTTTCCTACGTCCCACTAGCTCATTTTGACTGTCATACTATTTACATCCATGCGTAAATTGCGTTTTCTTTCTATAATATATTGAAAAAAGTTTGTAATATTGCTAGAATACATTCATTCTAACTAATTAAACCGAGGTCTTCAAAATGGTACTTTTTGGAGGAATTCTTTCCGTAAAGGCAATCACTTACCTTTTGTTCTTTGTCTTTTCAATTGCGGCTGTCGGCTATCTGCTCGGCAGAATCACTATCAAAGGCGTTTCTCTTGGAACTGCCGGCGTCTTTATCATCGCTCTTCTTGCGGGCGCATTCTTTTACAAATATCTTGATGCCCAGCTGATGATAAAGGCCGGGGATGTTGCAAAGTCATACACCAACAACGCGCTTAAAGTCGTAGAGAACATGGGGCTCATTCTTTTTGTAACTTCCGTAGGCTTTATTGCAGGCCCCAACTTCATCGGAAACTTTAAGAAGAACTTCACTTCATACGTTATGATCGCTCTTGTTGTAATCCTCATGGGCGGACTTTCATGCGCAGGCTGCATTATCTTTGACAACAAGATGTGGGGCTCAGAAAGAACTATAGCAGAATCAGCTGCAATGCTCGTAGGCTTGCTCTCTGGCTCTCTCACTTCTACTCCGGCATTCAGCGCTGCAAAGGAAACTGCTGGCGAAGCTCTTGAAAACATCGTATCCGTAGGCCACGGAATTGCATACCTCTATGGTGTTGTTGGCGTAGTTCTCTTTGTTCAGATCATCCCAAAAATCCTTGGCGCAAACATGGCAGAAGAACGCAAAAAGATTGTTGTTGCAGACGACGGCTCTTCAGAAAAGAAGTCCCTCAAGAACCTTATCGAAATTGACGGATTCGGCTTTATGGCATTCTCTGCTGCAGCAGTATTGGGAATCATCCTTGGTTCAATCAAGGTATTTGGATTCAACCTTACAACTACAGGCGGATGTCTTGTTATAGCCCTTATGTTCGGACACTTTGCCCGCATCGGCTGCATCTCAATCACACCTAAAACAGACACACTCAAGGTTTTCCGCGAACTTGGACTTATGCTCTTCTTGATTGGTGCAGGTATTCCTGGCGGCGCAAACTTTGTAAAATACTTCGAAGGTGTTTACTTCATCTACGGTATCATCATGACAACACTTCCTATGATAGCTGGCTACTTCTTTGCTAAGTACGTGCTCAAGCTTAGCCTCCTCAACAACCTTGGCTCTATCACAGGCGGTATGACGTCAACACCGGCACTTGGAACTCTTATCAACACAGCAGGAACAGAAGACGTTGCATCTGCTTATGCTTCAACCTACCCTGTTGCCCTTATCTCTGTTGTAATCGTTTCAAAAGTTTTGATTATGATGTTCAACTAATAGCTTGAACGTAAACAGAAAAGACCCCGATGCTTAGCATTAGGGTCTTTTTTTTATGCAAAAAAAACTATTCAAATTGTTAACTTAGGAAAAGAGAAAACTGGCCGGTCCCTTTGAGTTTGCGCTGTTCCGCTTGTGTTCTTCCTGGAACAAATCGCGCAAAAGATTCTTTACCTTGTCTGTAACAAGACTGTAAATCTTTTCCGAAAGCCTTGTCTTTAATTCTTCGTCCAAGCCCTGCTTTCCGTTTGACTGGGCAAAGATGAAAATATAAAGGTTGCGGTCCAAGAGTTTGCGGCATTCAAGAAGTATTCCGTCGGTATGTAAATGCATTCCGTTAATGTCAACAAGAATGTCAACAACCTTTTCGTACAAGGGGATTTTTGGTTCCAAATCAAAGACACATGAAAAATGGCTTAGGCTCACGTCGGAAATTTTTCCCAGCCATTTCTTTTTATCATAATTAAAGATAACGGTGCTTGAAAGGTCGCAGACAGCCCTTATGTTCTTTCTTCGTCCGCAGGCCTGGTTTGCAAACATAACTTTATCTATCAGCGTGAAATTCTTATCCTTCTGATACTCCAAAGCAATGCATCCGCATTTTATGCCAACGTCATAAAGATAGTAACGCTCCAAGGCGTGCATTTCTTCCTGCTTGGTACGCTTTGCATACAATACGCCTATCAAGACGGAATCTTTGTAAGTTTCCTGAAGGTCCTTTATGTAATCCTTCCAGTTAATATCTTCTACTACGGTATCAATGTAAAAGAAGAGAATTGAATCCTTAAAGGTATCAATGATAACCTGCACCTTCTCTTTTATGGTGCCAATCCGGTCATCATTGATAATATAGGTCTCATAACCACGCTTGAGGTAATCTTCCAAATATGTATCCGGAAACATTGACACGTCCGGGCAAATGAAAAAGGTTTTGCGCCCTTCCAACAAATACTTGTTTTGCTCTTCCATAAAGCCCCCTTCGCTAATGCGGTGGAGTTAATGATTCCGTCACACAGTAAACAAATCTATCTGGCTTCCAATCTGTCCGATGGAACTTGCAACCTCAGTTGATATTTCGCCCAATGCATTACTAGTCTCATTTATTTTGCGGGCACCAACTGCCATCTCTTCCATACTCTGGTTCATTTCGCGCGAAGAATTCTGGAGAGAATGAATTTCGTTTATAATAACCTTGCTGTTTGCAGCCATTTCCTTTGACGCGCTAAGAACGTCAGAGGCACTTTCGTTCATGTTACGCAAGGCATCACCAATCTGCTTGGAGCCAGAATTCTGCTCTTCCATGGCAGCCTTAATCTGCATAACAATTTGGTCAGTTTCCTTAATCTTGTTTGATACGGCAGAGAATGCGTCACTTGCTTCTGTAGAAGCGGAAACAACTTCCGTAATGGATTCCTGAATACTGTCAAGCTGCTCACCAATAGTCTTGGACTGGGCAGAAGACGTTTCTGAAAGCTTGCGGATTTCGTCGGCAACAACGCTAAAGCCTTTACCGGCCTCTCCCGCATGGGCTGCCTCAATAGCAGCGTTCATAGCAAGAAGGTTGGTCTGTTCCGCAATAGAAGAAATGGCAAGGTTTGCCTCGTGAAGCATTTCTGACTGGTTTTCTATCTGCTTGATACGGTCGTTAACGTCCTGCTGCTTGGAGAAACCTGTCTGGGCGTTGGAAGTAAGGTCCTCGAAAGAAGAGGCCATCTTGTCCACCGACTTGTTTACAGCAGAAATGTTTCCCATCATCTCTTCTACGGCTGTGGAAGCCTGGGAAACACCGGCAGACTGGTTTTCTATAAGGCTGTCAAGGTTTGCAATGCTGTCAGAAATCTGGGTAACGATATCCGCAACATTGTTAACGCTTTCACTCTGAGTGCTAATTCTGTTGTGAACGGACTCAATGTTTGCAATAATCTGCGTAATTGAGCTTACAGCTTCGCTTGTACCGTCGGAAAGCCTCTGGCCTGATGCATTAAGCTGATTCTTGGACTGCTTAATCTGTGTAACAATCTGCTGCAACTTGTCGCAGAAATGGTCAAAGTGAATAATAAGGAAGCCAATCTCGTCGCGTATCAAAAGCTTTACGCGCTTTGTAAGGTCAGCCTCCCCGGTCTCCAAATCCTTAAGAACGTTCGTAACGTTTGAAATACGCCACATAAGCCAGCGGACGAACATGCCGCACAATACCATAACGATGATGATGAGTGCGATTACAGACGGAACAACAATCCTTAGAGTCTTGTTGCGGATTGCATTTATGGACTCAATGGACTTTGCTACGAAGAGCATACCAGTAACCTTTCCGTTTGCAGATTTTATAGGAGTATAAATTGTATAATATTTTTGTCCGTGGATAATGTTCTGGCCCTTGTAAGTTTTTCCCCCAAGAACCATGTCAAGAATCACCTTGTTGTCAAGAGGCGTTCCAACAAGAGACCTGCCGTCCTTTTCCTTTAGTGTCGTTGCCACGCGTATATTGCTGCTAAAGATTGTACACTCAGCATCATAGGAGTCGTGTACAAGGTTTACCAAGCGGCTCGTAGTAAGGTTATATCCGGCAACCGCAACGCCGACGGCTTTACCGTTTAGCAAAAGGGGATCCGCCGTGATTATTGCATAGTCAATATTGCCAATCTGCTCAATAGAAAAACTGCTTTTTCCGGTCAGGGCTTCCTTTACGCAGTCCAGCCGGGCAAGACTTTTTCCGCCGTTAACATTTATGCTTGCACCGGAAAAGATGTCTCCCTTGCTATCAGTAACGGCCATAAAATCAGCCTCGTGGATTCTGTTCATCTCGGAAACGATGCGGGAAATAACATGGGTATCTCTTGAATTTACAGCAGAAACAAGCCCGGATTCCGCGGCAAGCCCTTTTGAAATTCCCTGGGCAGAAGACCGCCAGCTTTCCAGAGTGGCATTGGTGCCGTACTCAGTATAGTCCAAGCCTTCTGCATAGCTGTTAAGCAAACCGTGGTTAAAGAGGGCAAGTGATATACAGGCAACCAAAACGGAAGTTATTACAACAACACCTCCGAATATCAATACCATCTTTGTAGCAATTTTCATGTCCCTACGCGTAGGGTCCCAAACATCCTTTTTCATAAACACTCCTAAGACTCGCAGTAAAACTTTGTACGGATAAAAAACGCAACCGCTGCAGGAAGTTTACTCTTCTGTTTCCATCTCCATTTCCATTTCTTCATCTTCTTTATAAACATAGAAGAAGCTTACAAAAAATGTAGTACAGTCAGGAACGTGAACCGCCCATTCAACACCAATGCTTTTTATGGAAAGCCCCTGCTGAATTGGATTCAATGTATCCAAAACACCGCGGGAAATTTCCTTAGCCTCAGAATCCAAAGGTTCACCCTTAGACCATTCGCTGTCCGCAAGCGTCGAAAGGTATTTAAAGACCTGAATTCCTCCAAGCGGAGAAAAACGCTCAATTTCCGGCTTGCGCAACTGGAAACGGATCTTCAAGTCCCAGTTATCCTTGATGATTTTTTCCATAGGATAACCATAGTGAATGTTTATATCTTCAAAATCAAGCTCATCATTAAAGAACTTTGCAAGACGCTTTCCATAACCGTAAGAAGGAGTAACATTTTCCTTCTCCCCTGTGATGAAATTTTCAGAATCCTGCAAACAACGTTCGTATTTTTCCTTAAGTGTCATAATTCTCCCTTAATATTATAATTTTATCACTATACAGGGGGGTTGTCAACTTTTGCAATAAAAATAATGCGGCAGCCTCTCCTACTACAAAACAGAATAAATTGGCCTTGAGACAAAAAAAAAGGACCTGGCAAAAACCAAGTCCTTAGCATCTCCTACGGGAATCGAACCCATGTTGACGGGATGAAAACCCGTTGTCCTAACCCCTAGACGAAGGAGACATAATCGCTATCTGCGATGAATAGACTATATCATACAAGTAACAAAAATGTCAATAGGAAAAAGCAAAAAAAAATTATTTTTTTTTTACATGCCCATGTCAAATTTCTTAAGAACCTTTGCCTTAAGAGCCTTTACTTCCTCGTCGTTCAGGCCAAGGTTTTCTGCAGAAGCTATGTCTGCAAGGGATTTTTTGTATTCACCAAGGTTAAAATATGCAAGGGCACGCCTGTAGTAGACGTGGCTTTGGAAAGCGTCTATCTCGAGCGACTTGTTAAAGCATTCTATAGCTTCCTGGTTCTTGTCCTGGACGCTGCACACGATTCCTTCGTAATAAAGTGCCCTAAAGCCCTTGGGATCGTCTGCCACGCTTGCCCTAAAGTCCTCTAGTGCCTTGTCGTACATGCTCTGGGCAAAATATGCCATGCCGCGGTGCTTGTAGATTACCCCCAGAACAACTGGTGGCGGGGTTGGCTTGGAATTGATTATCTGCGTGTATATTTCTATGGCTTTGTCAAAGTTTGCAAGGTTGTGCTCGTGCAGGGCGGACAAAACAAGTTCGTCTATGCTCTTTTTGCTGTAGGGCAAATCGTTTTCGGTTGAATAGATTGCGGCTGAAGCCTTAAGGTTCTTGTTCTCCTGGGGAAGACCGTATTCCTTGTTTGTAAAGTCATCCGCCTTGTTGTAGAAGGTGTTGCGCCTTGTTCCAAGCTCTGACTGCAACCTGTTCTGGTAGTCGCGGATTTCCTGAAAGATTGTATCTGCAAGGGTAAGGCTTGCGTTTATAGATGCCAGTTTGCGTCTTAAAGGCTTGTCAAAGGGATTGAATTCTGATTTATAAATAAGCTCATGCTCTACTTCTGCCCATGCGTCCTGAAGAATTGTCCTGATTTGTATTTCGCACACAACTTCATCCGGCAGCGGAGGATTAAGCTCTTTTTTGGGCTTACAGTCTTCGGGGATTGCAATAAGCACATGAACGGACTCGTAGCCAAATTCGCGGAAGGACTGCTGGGCTCCCTTGCGTTCTATTTCTTTTACATCAAAATAGGTAACTAGCTGCTGTTCCACTATGTCCAGGTCTTCCAAAAAGGCACAAATCACGCGGATTCCTATCATGTCCGTAAGGGTAACAAGGGATTTGCTTTCTGCGGCCTCTTTCGGCTTTTGGCGGAGTATTTTTTTGTAGTAGCTTGTAAAAGACTTTATGCGTGTCTTGAAGGTTGGAATGGATGCTATCTTTATAGAAGACTTTAGCTTTGCCTCAATATAGGTCAAAACCTCATCAAAAACAGGTGCGTAACTTTCATATAATCTTTGTATTTCCAACTTGTTTGGAAGATCTTGCTGTTCCATTGCCACAACCTATTCCGCCCTTATTAAATAGCTTTTAGTTTTTATAAAGCGCCAAAAAGAATTTTTAGCGTATTGTTGTTTTAGTTTTATTTTACATAAAAAAAGCCGCCCGTATTTCAGGACGGCTTCATTCAAGAATTGGCTTGAATCAAGTTACAGCAATAATTACTGTCTTGTTGAACCAGAATCTTCTACACCAGAAGATGTGAATGTGTCTTCAGTTGCCATCTTCTGCTGTTCGAGGTAGCGGTTAACCTGCTTGTTGCCAAAGCGGCTCATTTCGAGGTTCTGGCGAGCCTTTTCCTTCTTTGTGATGATTCCCCAGAGGTCTTCGTCTGCGATGTCGCGTTCTGTCTTAAGAACTGCTTCATCATAGATAACCTTTACATCCTTGAAGTATCCAACAAAGTTATCACCAATGTCAGATGCGTCACGTGTAATCTGGAATCCTGCGAACTTTACATAAGGAGTTCCGCGTGGATAGATTGGGTATACTCTGATTTCGCGTGTGCGTACTTCAGAGATATAGTCCGGGTTGTTCCACTGGAGCTGCTTCCAACCGTCGAACAAGAGAGATCCCATGTAGTAGCGGCGTTCTACACCGTCGTTGTCCTTAAGAAGAACATAGAGCTGGTGTGGGAAGTTCATACCCATTGTATAGCAGGAAATTGCCTTGATTGTTCCAACGTTTGTGATCAAACCATAGCCATCTTCGAAGAGGTACTTGCCCTTCTGTTCGTCAGTCTGTTCACCGCGGACACCATTTGCATCAGCATCTGCGAGTGGCTCGTAAGCCTGAATGTCGAACGGAGGTACGATCTTAGCGTTTGCATTGTTGTTCCATGTTGGGAATACAACGCGAACACCGAGTACGTCTGAACCAGCGAAAGGCTGTTCAGATTCCTCTCTTACGTGAGCGGCCTTTGTCGTAGACAAAGCAAGAGCCTGTGGGTTCTTTGCTGAAGAGTTCAATACTACTTCCCAGTTAGGGATAGCAAGAGAAGTCTTCATGAGTGATTTCTGTTCATTGGTGAATGTAGCACCAGCTGCAACAGAATAGTCCATTACAGTTCTGCTGTTCTGTGTGTTTTGACCGTCTGCATTCGGAATGGAGTCAGCTGTCAACTTTGTAAAGTCGATAAGCGTAGCTTCCTTTGCAAATGCGAATGATCCAACGAGAACCATTGCAGCAGCAGTTAAAATTAAATTCCTCTTCATTCGAAGCTCCTTTAATACATTTTTGATGTAGCCTTGTTAGTAATAGTATCTATTAAGAAAGTCATTTTGTCAACGTTTTTTTGAAAGAATTTGATTTTTTTAAAATCTCTTCAATCTTGAAGCGCTTCTAAAATCAGCTTTTTTCACAGACACTTTTACCGTCAATGTACACCAAAACGGTATTTATTTTTGTGAAGTTCATCACAATATTCCTTTTTAAAAGGGATATTCCTGTATTAATATCGGCAGCATCGGCTGAACTCTTTAACGCTCCCTTGGACAATCCGACATAGGCTGTACCGTTGGCATCAACTGTAAAGAACTCCACGGTGGTATCTCCGGGGAAAAGCTTCCTGTAGCCGTGGGTCAATGGTCCCAAGAGCAGGTCATCAACAAAATAACGCTCCTCACCCTGAGCAGACTCCTTGGGAATAAACCGTTCTTCCGTATAGGTCTTTCCGTTTTCAAATGAGGGGAAGTACATCAGTTTTCTTAATGTCTTTTCATTTTTTTGAATCGAAAGCAGGGAAAAAGCCGCCGCTCCTACCGCAAGTATGGTGCATACGAGTGCCGTAATAAAATAAGGCTTATTTTTCATTTTTTACTGTAAATCCTCTTGAACGTTCGAAATGCGTTACAAACGCTTGGAGACCA
This sequence comes from Treponema sp., assembly GCA_017534445.1. GTDB lineage: Bacteria > Spirochaetota > Spirochaetia > Treponematales > Treponemataceae > Treponema_D. The sequence goes on along the minus strand of JAFXWC010000006.1, from coordinate 46,339 downwards.
TTATATATTCCAAACGCAACTTTTTGCAAGTAGTCTTCATCAGCAAGAAGAGCACCCTCGGTTGGATTTGTAAGGAAGCCCGTTTCCACAAGAACGCTGGGCATGTTGGCATTGCGAACAACAAACCATTCTTCCGCCTTTATTCCGCGGGATGGGCTAAGCTTTCCAACCTGGGCCTTTATTCCTTCCATAATAAATTTTGAGATGAGCACAGATTCCGTGGTATACTCTTCTTCCAATATTGAATTCAAAATCGTATTGACGTCACGGTCTTCGCTTACGTCCTTGTTCAAAACCTTGCGCCTGTAGCCCGGTGAAAGGTACCATACCTCGTAGCCGGATGCACTTTTGTCCAAGCTTGCATTTACGTGTATTGAGACATAGACTATTGCTTCGTTGGGGGCAAGTTTTACAGAATTTGCAATTTCCGTGCGCTGGCCGAGCGAAAGGTAAACGTCTTTGTTGCGGGTCATTATTATGCGCTTGTCGGGATAGGCCTTGGTAAGGCAATTGTACAGCTTAAGACCTATGTTAAGGTTCACGTCCTTTTCCACGACTTTTATTTTCTTTCCTTTTACATTATGAGTCGCGCTTGCACCCGGGTCCTTTCCTCCGTGGCCTGGATCAATAAGGATAACGCCAACCTTGTACTGGTTAAGAGAGTCCTGTTCCTTAAAGAAATTTATTGCGGCAGACATAAATTTTTCTTCTGCAAAAAGAACCCCGTCCTTTAAATAGGGTGCACGTTCATTCATGATTGTGCTGTAATTCTTAAGGGCAAAATCACCGCCAGCCTTGAAGGAAATCTGCCTGCCGTTTTTTTCCATCACTCCAGAAAGGGAAAAGGGATCCCAGTATACGCTTATGCCTGCCTCCGCTGAACTTTCCAAAAGGTTCACGTCTGCACGCTTTGTTCCTGCGAAAGAAGCGCAATTCAATGCAAAGAGGAAAATGATGAATAAAAACGCACTTCCCTTTCTTTTCATTTAAATGGGAACCCCCGTTTTGTCTTTTTACCGGCATTGCTGTCCGCAAGATAAAGTATACCTTGAATTCCGCCCCTAATCAATGCTTTTACAAAAGTCTTTGTATCAAGGCTTGAGTGGCATGGACAAAGGGTATCAAAAAGCTTTAGGGTCTGGCCAAAAGTTCTGTGGTTGTAGTCAAAGACGGACGAAAGCTTTTGAATCATCTCATCCCCAAAGAATTCCTTAGCAAGCCCATCTTTTTTAAAAAGAGGATTTTTCTCTGCAAAATCAAGCAAGGCCTTTTTCTGCCCTTCATTAAAAGAAAATGCATCTGGCGGAAAGGCTTTTTCGCTCTTACGGCAACTTCCATCAAGAAATTCCTGAGTTGCCCTGTTGTTTTTTTCAAGCCTAAGGACAAGGGTTGAGACACTTCGTTCAGCCGCATCAACTGCAAGGCTGTGTGTAGACGCAAGAGAAATTACGTTGCCGCATTTTTCCACGTTGTTGCGGGGGAAGGACACGCTGCTCCCCTTTCTGCACCTAAAGAACATGTTCTTTACGAAAGGAACACAAGACGCGCTGTCTGCATTGTAAACCTTGTGTATTTTTCCGGGAATGGAAATCCAAGCACGTTCTGCACTCACATTCTTGCACGGAAGGTCATACACCTTAAATGGACAGTCCTTTATGTCAAGAGGTTGCCTCTGCCGCAAAAGTTCTTCTGGCTCAAGACCAAGGGCTATCTGCATGGCAACCTTTGTAAGGTTAATTGATGAGGCATAAGGATAAGTCCAACCGGACATGTATCCTCCCGAAAGCCTGGCCGCAATTTCGCCAATCATGGGGCCTTTTGCCGTATACTTTATGTCTGCCTTTGCAACCCCGCATGTCAGTCCCAAGGCAGCAATGCCTTTTGCAAAGGTCTGTATAAGCTCCATTTTTTTTGCTTCGTCAAATACAGAAGGCATTGTGTGCCCCATCTCTATAAAATATGGAGGATAACAGATGTGGCGGTCTGCAAATCCTGTAATTGTAAGGGTTCCGTTATAGACCACTGAGTCTATAGAAAATTCCGGGCCTTCCATGTAGTCTTCCAGAATTGCCCTTCCCGACCTTGAATTGCGGGCCGCATCTTCAACCGCATGCAGGAATTCATCCTTGCTTCTTATAAGGCGGCATCCCCTTGCACCCATGTTGTCTACAGGTTTTACAACCTTGGGAAATTTCATTGAGTCCAAAATTTCCGGCTTAAGAAAAGAGGCAATGTGAGAGCGTTCAATCTGCACAAATTCTGGAGAGCTTACATTGCTTGCCTTAAAGCATCCGCGCATTTTTATCTTGTCACTTGCGTTTACTGCAGCCTCAAAAGAATGTGCCTTAAAGCCGCACTTTTGGGCAACATAGCTTACGGAAGCAGAAAAATCTGTTCCTGCGGTAAAGACACCTGCAATGTTGTCTTTATGCAAAAGCGCAAATTCTGCAATCTTCTCGCGATCCTTAAGGTCTATAAGCTCAAAGTGGTCTGCAAAGGGAACGCAAACCGCATCAGGATTGGCATCAACGACAAGCGTCTTAAAGCCAAGTTCCTTTGCGGCTTCAAAAGACGGGCGCTGCATTAGGCCTGCTCCCAAAATCAAAACATATTTGCCGTCCATATTAATTCACCTTCCTGCAATAAACTTCAAAAGTATCCCCCAACTTAAAAATCATGCTGAAGGTTTTGTAAAAGCGCCATTTTAGCGACTTTGAATCTGCCCCACTCTTTTTTATTGAAGGAAATCGTTCTGGATGAATTCCTGTGGAAACGGTACGCACAACCTTAAAGCCATATTTCTTAAGGATTGCCGCACAACGCTTGGGTTCCCAAAGTGTGTAATGGTCTGCCGGGCTTTGCCTAAAGAATTCGTCCGTATTGTATTTTTCGCTGACACCTGCCGCAGACGGTGTGCTGAATGCAAAGATTCCACCCTTCTTTACTATTTTAGACACAGCCTTAAGCACGCTGTCCAAATCCTGGAAATGCTCAATAACGTACCACATTGTCACCGCATCAAATTTGTCCACGCCAAATTCACCCGCAACATCCGCATCGGGGAAGGAAGCAAGCAGAGCGGGATAATGGAGAGTGTTCTGAACATACTCAACGGCATCTTTTGAAATGTCTGTTCCAAAAACATGCCAGCCAGAATCATTCGCTGCGTCAAGGAAGGGGCCAAGGGCACAACCTATGTCAAGAACCGTAGGCGTTACGGATGAATGTCCGCGGTGGTAGATAAAGTCAATTATGCTAACGCGGCGCACACACTGGGCCTTTATGTTCTCAAAGTCATCCTGATATGTCTTTCCGTACTGCTTCTTGTAGTCATCATAAAAATAGTCATGGTCATATTCAGTCTGATGGTTTTGAATTGTCCAAGACATATAGAGCATGCCGCATTTCTGGCAACGGCGGAAGGTTCTTTCTGGAGTCCTGGCAATGAGCGGGTCTTTGGGCCAGCTCTTTTTTTCATCACGGCAGACGGGGCAAGAAAGCGATGTTCCCTGGGAAAGATTCAGCATGAAAGAGTCCAGTTCATGGATTCCATCTTCCCGAATGTCCCGGTGCAAGGATTTATTGTCGGCCAAAAGACTTTGGAATGATTCCTTGTTGATTAGCGATGAATGTACGCACTTGAACCCGTATTTTTCGGCAAGGCTTTCGTGTAGCGGCGTCGTACCCAAAAGTATTACCGCACATCCTGCAGCAGAAGCTTCAAAAGCCGTAAAACCATAGTGGGTAACGACAAGGTCAAATTCAAAAAGCTTTTCCCGCAAGTTCATAACAGGGGCTATAACCCGAATATACTTTGAAAGATTCTCTGGAACCTGGTCCTGCAAAGACTTTGCTTTTTCCGCATCGCCCGCTATGGCCGTTACGTAAAGACCGCATTCAGCAAGAGCAATTGCAGAAGGAAAGGCCAAAGAAGCCGGGTCTTCTCCGCCAAGCACTACAAGAGCGGTATGAATCTTTGCATTCTGTTCCTCTTCGGAGCGGCGCTTTTTAGGAAGTATGATGAATCCTGGTTCTGCAAGGTTTGGCTTTCTTGTATATCCCAGCGATGGGATTATATCAAGAAGGTAGTCTGCCCAGTCAGTTTCAAGAGAGCCGTCGTCAATGCTTGCAACAGGACACTGGGTGGCTATTTTCTTTGCCTCGCTTTCTTCCGTCTTAAAAAGATCCGTTACGGCAAGGTTATAGTCTGAAATTTTTTCTAATGAATTAACAACCTGCCACTCTTGCAGCCCTTCAGAATAAGCTTCATCCAAAAGGGCCTGGGTCTGCTCAAGCCCGCAGTTTTCCGGGATGTAAATGTCTGCCCCGGTCTTGCATGCCAAATCCAGGCAGCGGCGCAAGTGTCCGGTTCCAGCCCCCTTCTTTGTGCTTGGAACAAAAATCATAGGATACTTTACGGAAGGAATCTGCATTCCGCGGACAATTTCCTTTGACGTATAAGGCTCAAGTATGTTTTTCTTAAAAAGAGTGTCTGTCGTCTTTGCCTTGTTAAGGGAAACAGCCCTTACAAAAGAAAGGGCACGCCTGTAATCGCTTGCAGTGTCTATTGTTGTGCGAAGCTCAGGGTAATAATAGGCAGACGGTGACTTAAGGAAGAGGCAATTAAAATGATCTTGATGCTTGTAAAGTGCAGGCCCCACATGCTCATGATCTTCTGCGGTCAAATTGGAAAGCTTGGCTGCTTCAAGAAGTGACTGGGCACAGAATATTTCTATTCCCGAACCGTGGGGAAGTCCCGTCCATGTTATATAGTCAACAGGCGATGATGACTTGCGCTTTTTGTATTCTTCAAGAAGTTCAGAAGCGGCATCGTAAAAAAGAAAAGGATTGTCTGCCGTAGCGCGAACCACAACATCCGCCTTTGACAGTTCGATTGTCTTGCAGAACCTGTCAAGCACGTCGTCCCGGCTGCCAGCATAAAAATCCCAGCCATATTTCTTTGCCGCAAATTCAAGCTCAGGGGCACTTTCCGTGTCAACCGCAAGATAGTAGGCATCGCACGGAACTTTTTTCATAGAAGACAGCACCCACTCAATTATGCTGAATCCACCAAGCGGCAGAAGAGCCTTTCGAGGAAGCCTTGTCGAAGAAAGCCTGCACTGAACAATCAGCACAACCCTTTCCTTTTTTCTACTTAACAAATCAAAAACTCCCATTTATTTTCCCCAGTCCTGAATTAAAGTTGCCGCATCCTTTTTGAAGCGGTACTTGTTTTTTTCCGTCCACTTTCTTGCAAGTCCAAAAAGTTCAAGAGCGTCCCTAAAGGAACAAGACCTGTTGGCCCTGAATGCAATAAAGGAAGTCAGAGGAATTTCCGCATGGTCATTCTTAAAGACCGGCAAAAGGTTCTTTATGTAAAAACGCAAGTAGGAAGAATCCACCGTTTGGTTTTCCTCAGGAATGTCCCCCGCATAGGAAAAATTGAATGACGGCTGCAGGGAAACCCTTTCACCCCAAAGCCAGGCACGGAAGAACAAATCCATTTTCTGCCAATATGGGGAAGCAATCGTGTAGTCCGCACCGCCAAGCTGAATGTATTTGTTACGGTCGTAGAAACCCGCAAGATCCGCAGGATAGAGGGTAACGGCCCCTTCCTGTATTGAAAGAGATGAGGCCACGTTAAAAACTGATTTTTCAACCGTAGGGGAAAAGCGCACGGGAATGGATTGGAATGATGAAGTCGTGAGCCTTGGACAGACACAAAAATCGTTCAAGGCAATAAGCTTCTTTGCAAGCTGAGGATTAAAGGAAATATCTTCCATGCACATGTCATCCTGAAGGACAAGCACATAAGGTGCCGTCGCCAAGGACATTCCAAGGTTGAGCATGTCGCCAGAAGTGATTTCTTCCAGAGCAACCACAAACCTAACCTTGGGATACAAGGACGCGACATTCTCCGTTGCAAAGCGGTTGCTCCCCGCCTCAACACTTATAATGCTGTTAAAGCCGTGGTAAATAAGATTGTCAAAGATACGGCTCTTAGAAATCTTGTCCGTCCTGTTAAGAACAATGCAGTCAACCGGCATCTTTGCATCGGAAGACTGTTCTGCACCGCCCATAACGGTATGGTTTATCTGCCTCTGGTTAAAAATTGAAGGTATAGTATTCATCGCATTTCCCGCACTTGCCACAATATTTTTTTTCTATCTGTTCTTTCAGGTAAGGCTTGAATTTTTCCCAAACCGCCTGTATTCCTTCGCTAAAGACATTGCCCACAATCAATGGGTCTTGTGCAAAAGGCTCGTTTTCCCTGCACAAAGGAACGTCCCCGTTGCCAAGAACAGTCATGTCCCTCTTTAAGTGCCAGCATGGGTTTCTTGACAAGGGGCTAAGATCTGCCGGACGCTCGTCGCTAAAAAACTGGCAGGCATGGTCAAACTTTTGAATTATAACGTTTCCACCGGATGGGGAAGACTTGTCATGCCAGTAGCGGTAGAAAGTTTCAAGCTCGCACTCGTTGGCATTCATCCTGGTAAACTGGGGCCAGACGTTTCCCGGAAAGAGCTGGCTCAAAACCTGCACAGCCCTTGTTGACTTTGCAAAAGCAGAAGAATCTGCGCTACCGTGAATCAAGTTGTAAACACCAGGGCTAAAAGCATCCAGGTTCACAATCCAAGTTACGCGCCCGCTGGCCTCTTCCGAAAGCTTTCGTACCTTTTCAGCAAGGTCACCTTCGACACACCCTATTCCGTCCGTCTCTATCAGAAGGGAAAGCCCCTTGTGGGATAAGACTTCAAGAGCATACTTTTCAAATTCTGGATTCAAAAGAGGATCTGCCCAAGTACCAAGGCCAAGAACCGCATTCTCGGAAAAGTCTTCAATTGATGAAAGAAGCTTGCAGAAGTTTTCAAATTCCATTCCGCAAATTTCAAGAGTCTTTTTTGAATAAGGATTGTAAATAGAAGAAATCTTTTCTGCCTTGGAAATCTGTATGTTGTAAAAGGCAGGAACCGTCTGCTGCACTTCCGCACTTTTTACCGCCGCATCGGAAAGGCACTTTGCATCCGCACTCTTACCGTCTGCACAAATTGCAGAAGGCTCTATCTTGCAAAGTTCAAGGCAGGCAAGGGTATTTGCCTTACTTGAGCAAGAAAAATCAAGGCGGTACATCCTGTAGTCCTTGGGAGCCATAACAGTTTCTATTTCAAAAGAATTTACGTCGGTCTTTATTATGCCAAAAAGGCTTTCCTTTGTTACAGGCAATTTTGCGGCAGAACAATTTTCCCCCTTTGCAATTCCATTCAAAATGTTGAGTGCTCCAGAGTCAATTACTTCGGGTGCAAAACCCAAAGGCCAACCGTCAGCAAAGGAGTATTCAGCCAGATATTTTTTATGGCTGTCCAAAACCTCTTCTGTAAGGGACAGGTTCAGGAAGGGGCAGTCGCCAAAAGCAAGAACCACGCAGGAAGAGGATGTTCTGGCCGCAAAGGCAGAAAGTTCCTCCGCAAGCAACTGTGTGTTCCAGTCGTCTCTTTTTACAAGGCTGAATTTTTCGCTGCAGGAGCATTTTTCAAGCACGGCTTTTACAAGGGGCTCCGTAAAAGAATTAACTGCAACCGCAAAGGAGGACTCCCCCTTCACTCCCATAGCCCACCTTAAGGAAAGCTCAAAAGCAGACTGTTTTCCAGAGGAAAATATATTGTCAAAAGCATGGGTCTTGTCAAACCCTGCAAATAAAAAAATTCCGTTTTTCATCTCTTTTTTATCGGAATTTCCCCGCCCAAGTTAAGCCATTACTATAGAGGATTTTTACCTCTTTCTTGCGGCAATTTACATTTTGACATGTGCAAAACCGATTCTCGTTGACTTTTCTACGTTTTCTTTATAAAATTGAACTACAGTGGACAGAGGGGAAAATGACAGTTACGCTTAGAGAAATCCGAAGGCTTCAGGACAAAGTTGCCGAAGAAATCAAGGAATTAAAAGAAAATCCTGACGCCGACTACGACCGTCTTGCAGAACTACGCACGCTCAGCTTTAACATTTCCATGGTATTCTTGCGCTACAGCATGGAAAAAGACAGTACAGAAGTAGAGCTTGGACCGGCAGACACAAAAATCGTAAGCGCACTAAAGCCATTCAAGCAGGAACAGGAAAAAAAGCAGGAAGCAGAAAACGAACGCAAAAAATCCGCCACCATGGCAGAATTTGTGGACAACATCTGTACACTTTCAAAAGACTGCCTGGACGAGATTGTCTTTATGCAGCAGTCCCTTGAACTTTGCCGCAACAAAATATTCAGGCAGAACATAGAACGAAAGCTTGAATCCGCGCTAAAATGCATGGAAGAAATCTACAGCCTGCGCATGGACAGCAAAAAGCTATCCCTCTGGAAGAATGAGGTTCTGGAAGGAAGGGAAGATGCCGCAAAACTCCTTGGAAGCATAAAAAGCGAGAAAAAAGCCGCCGCATCCCGCGAAAATGGAAAAAAAGGTGGCCGCCCAAGGAAAATTCCAGAAAAAAAGGGCGTAAAATCTCAAAAAAGTGCAAAAAAAAATTGACATAACCCCACATATAGTGTATACTCCAAAGTAGATTCAGTATAAACCCACTATTTATATTGAACGATTCCCACTCAGCTCTGTCAGCTTTTCCCACTAATCCCACTGACAGGGCATTTTTTTTGCCCAAAGCAATATGGCTAAAAAGCAAACATAAAAATACATTAAAAAATCCGCAAAACTTTTACTTGACACAAAGCTGTTTTTTAACGATTATTATAACGTTATGAATAAAAACAACCTCTCCCGGGAATACCTTGAGTCTATTTCAACGGCTGATTTAATTTCTTTGGCAGACTACTATGGAATTGATATACCGGAAAACCTTAACCGCCGCTTCATAATCGGAGACCTTCTTGAAGTGGCAGAAGAAATTCAGGCTAAGGAAGAAAGCGAAGAAAACGTAATCATAGCCAAGGGTGAAGTGGAACTACCGGAAAACTTGCCCAAATCATACAACGAGACAAAAATCCGCGCGGTACTTCACAATCCAGCATGGGCCTTTGTCTATTGGGACACAAGAAACAACCTTCAGGGAGAAAACGGAAGCGGAACAGAAGGAATGTACCTTCACGTATGCATCTTCAACGACGAAAACGCAGAAACGCCTTCCGATTTTTTTGACATAAAGGCATCTTCCCGTTGCGGAGAACAGTATGTGCTTCTTCCTCCGGGAACAAAAAGCTTTGCAATCGAACTAAAAATACCGGCATCAAGCCCTTCCGAAAAGGCAGAAATAATCGCTTTTACTGAAAAAATACAGATTCCACAGGAAAATCCTGTAATAGCAGGCATAAAACCGGGTCAAAAGGTAGACGTACCTCCAATGGTTTCTCTTTCCGGCTTTGAACAGCTTCTGAGTGCCCAGTTCAGGGAACACAGGGAATCCTTTGCATAACAAAATTTAAAAACAAGAATTTAAGAACGGGGTTTTAAAGTGTCAGAAAAGAAATTAATAATCGTAATAACTGCGGAACAAGGATACATACGCAACCAAAAGACAGACGAAGGATTTTCTGCCCAGAATGACATTTTGTTCGGGGCAATTACAGACACCTACATTCCCCTTTTGAATCTCTTTACAAAACTCAGCCAAGAAAACATTCCTTTTAAGGTTGGCCTAGTCCTTAGCCCGGTACTTTGCACGCTTTTGTCGGACGAAGTTGTTCAGGAACAGTACATAAACTACCTTGACAGGCGCATTGCCCTTGGCGACGTGGAACTTGAGCGCAACAAAGACGACCCGGAGCTTTTGGAGCAGGTCAGAAGCTGCCTTTCAAGGCTTCAGAAGACACGACTGGACTTTACCGACCACTACAAAAAGAATCTGGTGGCCGCCTTTAAGGATTTTGCCCAGAAAGACTACGTGGAACTGATTGCAACAGCCGCAACATACGCATACCTTCCCCACTTTGCAGACCTAAAGGAAGCACTCAACGCCCAGGTTGACACAGGAATCCGCGCCCAGAAGAACTTCTTTGAGGAAAGCGGAGACGGGTTTTACCTTCCCTACCTTGGTTGGGCAAACGAGCTTGAAAGCGTAATCCGCTCATACAACATGAACTACACCATAGTAGACACAAAAGCCCTGCTCTTCTCAAAGGACTGCCCGCCAACAGGCATTTTCTCTCCGGTAAGAACAAACCGCTCGCTTGTTATCTTTGCAAAAGACAACGAGACTCCCCAGGACATTACGGACAAAGAAAGCGGTTTTTCCACAAATGGAGTTTACAGGAACCAGAACGAAGACATAGGCTTTTCCCTTGAAGGCGCAGAACTGGAAAACTTCCTTGGCAGCAGCAAAATCCGCATACAGACAGGCTACAAGTACACGGCAAACGATTCTGAAGTATACGACGCAAAAAAAGCCCGGGAACAGGTAAAAAAAGACGCCCTTGCCTTCTACAATTCAAAGAAGTCAAAGCTTAACAAAGCAGAATCCCTTATGGACGGTCAGGATGCCATCCTAACATGCGTAATTCCCGCAGAACTTCTTGGACAAACCTGGTTCGAAGGAATTGACTGGCTGGAAGAGGTTATGCGCCTTGTATGCAACGAAACAAATTCTGAAGAAAAAATAAGCCTTTCCCTTTGCAGAAACAACATAGAAAAACAGTTCTCCCTTCCAAAAATAACGCTCTACCCTTGCGGGGAAAGCGGCAGCGGATACGGAGAAGACCTTTTGGACAGCAGCAACAGCTACATGTACCGCTATGTCCGCACAGCAACGGAGCGGGTCATAGACTTAACCGAAAGATTCCCCGGCGAAACAGGGCTAAAGGCACGTCTTCTTGACACAGGTGCAAAAGAAGTGCTTCTTGCGCAAAGCGGAGCCTGGCCTTCCATGCTCCACGATCAGAAACTCCCCAACTTTGCGGCGGAATCCTTCAAGAAATACATACTTTCTTTTACCACGGTATTCGATTCACTTGCAAGCAACACCGTCAGCACGGAGTGGCTTACTAACATAGAGCGCGAACATTCCATATTCCCCTGGATTACATACCGCGTTTTCTCCCGCAAGAAATAAGGCAAAAGGACAAGGCTTTCCAAAAGTGCCATTTTCTGGAATTTCTCAATTATCTCGCTAAAATGCCGAAAATAAGATAAGGCTTATTTTAAATAAAAAAGCATCAGGAGAAAAATTGAAAGTCCAGAAAAAAATATTCAGAATTCTCTTTTTATGCATTCTCACGCTAGGCTTTTCGGAGGCGGCATTTTCTTCAGGAAAAAAAGACAAGCCAAAGCCTCCTTCTCCTGCAGAACAATCCGAAGGGAAAGAATATACAATAGAATATCCAAAATATCCTGATGAATTCAATGACATAATGAAAGAAGCCTTTGACCTTGCACAAAGTGGGCAGTATTTAAAGGCCGTGCACAGATTTACAAGAGACCCGGTTACTTTTACGCTAAAAAAGCAGCAGTATGAAAGGAAACGCAGGGGGCAAGAAGAAATACAGCCGGTACACGACTCCATTGCCACCGTACTTGAACTTGAAAAACAGTATTCTTCAATGCAGGCAAAACTAAACTCTCTCAACACTGGACTAAAGGCTTCCGTAGAAAATTCCTTGTATCAGGAAGCGGAAGAAAACATAAACTCCATAAGGGAAAACCTTGAAAGCTTTTCTTCCATCCGCAACAGCATCTATGACGAAGGAATCAAAATCCGGGAAATCTTCAAGAAGCTAAAGGCACAGAAAGAAATAAATGATGAGTGCTGGCTTTCATTCTGCGAAAAATTCATCCTTGGAACAGAGAAGACCCCCTACACGGGAATAATCGGAGCCTTGGACGCACACTGGAACAGCATAGACCAAGGCCTCATTGAAGTCATAACAGAAAAAGAAGAAGCTGTACAGAAGATACTGGACGCCGCCTTTGCAGAAGATTTGATTTTCAACTCACCCGATTCCTATGAAAGCGCAAGAAATGCGACCGCAGAATTTTCGCCACTGGCATCCACAATGAAGAACATTCAGGAGCTAAAGAACCTTCTTGCAGGAAAGCTTTCCGAACGGCAAAAGAGGCAGAACAAGTCAATGCTAGAGTCTGCAGACCTGCTTGAACTTGCGGGAGAAAAAAACTCATCGCTTATAGACACGGCAGAAAAAATTTCCCTCTTGAACCAAAAATACAATGCCACGGAAGAAGCAAAGACAGAAGTTATGCAGGCCATGCGCGAAGGCAACGAGCAGACTGTAAAAGAATACATAGCCCTTGCAAACGAATACACATCCTTTGCAGACGAGGCAGAAGACGCACGCCGTGAAAAGTGGCTCAAAAGCGCAAAATCATTTGCAAAAGAAGTTCCCCGTTGGACAAAGACAAGTGAAGCTTACGAAAAATCATACGCCTTCATTCAGGACTACTGCGAAAAGACAGGAAAAGAAATCATTGAAAAGGCAGGAGACAGGCTTCTTGAAGCAGGAGACAAATTTTATGAGGATGCAGAAACCCAGTACGAGCAGATAAAAATACTTGCACCGGGCATTGATAAAAATCTTGAAGAGGATGAATCCGAGGACACCCCCAAGCAGCACCCAACTGAATTCATAAGGCAGTCAGAGGACCTTATAAAAAACACGATTGCTGACATTGCAACATTAAAAGATGCAAGTTCCACGCTCAACGATGCAGGAAAAAGTTACAAGTCCAACGTCCAGTCCATACAGAAAAAACTTGGCGAGCGGGTAAAAAAACTTGAGCAGTTCAAAAAGACGCTGGAATCAAATTCAGAAAAGATAAGGAACCAGCAGCTTCAGGCCCGCACCGCAATAAACGAAGTGCACATGTACTACAACCGGGCACTAAGCGCATACGAAAACGAAAACCTTTCCACCGCCCAGATAAACCTGGAGAAAGCTTCCAAGACCTACGACTCAATTCTTTCCGTAATGAAAAAAGACGCAGACATCCAGGACCAGACATACGAAAACCTTTCCACGCTAAAGCAAAAGGTTGTTGAAAAACAAAGGCCTGCCCTAATAAGCAACCTCCGGGACTACAAGAGGGAAATAAGGCACAACTACTATGCAGGCAACTATGAAGAGGCAAACGAAAACATAATACGCGCAGACAACGTAAGGCTTGAATGGGAAACCTTCATGGACACCCCATTGGACAAGGACGAAGAACTTGAAAAATTCCGCCAGCTTGTAAACACGGCACTAACAATAAAAAACGGACGTGTTTTAAATCCAGATGACCCACTCTACCCGGAAATGTCGCAGATCCTTTCCCTGTGCGAAAACTATTACACGCTCGGAACAAAAGAAATCAACAGTGGAAAGAAAAGGGACGGAATGTCTCACCTAAGAAAGGCAAAAGAAAAGCTTGACGAACTAAAACTTGTCTACCCCCACAATCACGAGGCTACGATTCTTTCCTTTAAAATAGACAAGGTTCTTGATCCCAAGGCCTTTAACAACACCTACGCAAACCATCTAAAGGAACTTAAGGCAATTGACTATTCGCAAAAGAACGCCACGTCCCTCATGGGCTACGGAGACCTTAAGGACCTTCAGGAAATAAACCCAAGCTACCCGGGACTTTCCGACTTGATTGCAAACATAGAAATAAACTGGGGACTCAGGGAAAAAGCATCCGACAACTCATCAAAAGAAGAGGCAGAAGCTATTGCAGTGGAAGCACAAAAGGCACTTGACTCTGCGGGACGTGATCCTATAAAGCTTGCCGAAATAAAGACAATGGTAAACCAGGCCCTGAGCATTGACCAAACAAACGCAACAGCCATAGCCGTGCTTGATGAAATTGCCCTAAGAACAGGACAACAGGCAGCCGTAACGCTTAACGCAGCCGACGAAGCCAAATACCAGCAGGCCATACGCTTCCTGCAAAACGGAAACGTTGTTGCCGCAAACGCAAACCTTCAGGAACTTTTGCAGAATCCTGAAAACCTGCGTTCTGCAAAAATACTAAAACTGAAAAACCGTATCGAAGGAATGCTAAAATGAAGTTACTTTACAAACACATAAAAAAAGCTGCCCTTCTTGCCCTACTGATGACATTCATTCCGTCTTTTGCAAGAGCGCAAAACTTTTATTGGGAAAAACCAAGAATTGCAACAGACGCAAACAGAGACTGCCGCTTTCCAGAAGTCCTTTCCTCAAACGCAAAGACAAGCGGAGTTTCGGCTGTTTTCTGGCAAGACGTTGACAAGGCAAAAAAAGAAATTTACATTTCCATGACCACAAGCTGGGATGGACTAAACTGGAGCAAGACAGACAGGTTTGCAGGACCATACAGCTACTCAGGCGAGATACCGCAAATTTATTCTGCCGCGCAGAACTCAAAGGGAAGAATTGCAGTCGCCGTAGTTTCTGGAATGAACCAGATAACAGTTCTTATGTCAGAAGACTACGGAAAAACATTTACGGAATATCCCCTTGAAGAACAGGATGAACCTTTGGTTGGAGCCAGAATTCATGCCCTTGGAAACGGAAACTTCATAGTATTTGCAACGCTTGCCAACAAATCAAAATTCAACCTTGTCTACTCAAGATCTTATGAATCCAAAAAGGGAACCAAGTGGGAAGACTTTGACGACTTTAACTTTAAGACAAAGACCATGTTCAACCCCATAGCCCCTAACATCATAAACACCGGCTTTTCGGACATGATGGTTTTCCAGGCCCAATACTCAGGCGGAGGAAGAAGCTCCTTCCAAATATTTGCAAGCACAACGTCTGACGGCGGAAAAAAATGGAGCGAGCCTGTAATGATAACGGGCGGCATGCAGAACGCCACTTCATTCAACAACCAGCGCCCTTCCCTCTTCTACAACAGCGGAACAATTTATCTTGCATGGGAACGCTCTTCCATAGGTGGAATTCTTTCGTCTGTATATGTATGCACGTTAAATTCAAGGGGTGAACCAAAAGAAGAGCCTATGCGCATAAGCAGGACCGGAAATGCGGTTCGGCCCTTCCTCTTTAACTACGGAAAAGATTTTTATCTTACCTGGACGGACTCACAGAATGCAATGAGCAAAGTCCTGTATTCAAAAAAATCCAAGGCCCTGTGGAACGACCCGGACCTTATCGTAGACAGCACACAGTCAACAGCCCTTCCTGTTCTTTCCAAAAAAGGGGAAAGCCTTTCATTCGTATGGCTAAGGAACGGACCTTCCAAAAACTCAAAGCAAATACTCATGCTGTCCAAGGACTCTTCCATTCTTCCACCGGTCATAAAGCCTGTTTCATTCGAAGAAGACAAGGGTGGAACTGATGAAAAGGCCGTAGCGGAATTCCAGATGACGGAAGACTCTTCGGGCATAATGGGATTCTCCTACATCTTTACCGACGACAAGGACGCAGAGCCTCCAGAAAAACTCATGCGCATACCTCAGGAATCTTTGATTGAAGGAAAAGCCACAAAAGACGGCCCTTGGTATTTCAAGGTAAAGCAAACCGACTATGCGGAAAACTGGTCACAGACAACGACCCTTACATACAGAAGGGACACAACGGCACCCCTTGCACCAACAATTGAAGATGCGGAAGAAGACGGCAACGGAATGCTAAAAAGCAACACCTTCAAGCTCGCCTGGAAAGCCCAGGATTCTGACAGCGACATTGCGGGCTATACCTGGAGCCTAAAATACATTGCGCCCGTTCCAAGAAAAGCATGCACAAGTCCAGGACACCCTTTAAGAATTACAGAAGAAGAAGTAAAGGATGTTTCCGAAAAACTTATAGCTGACAACACGGAAAAAATTCTTTCCGTAGAACCTCCCCCACTTTACCTAAAGGGAGAAGCCGATATTCTTAGCGAAGAATTCAACAATATAAGAAACGGACTCTACGTTTTCTCTGTTGCGGCAATAGACAAAGTTGGAAACATAGGAACGCCTGCCACAAAGACAATAGTTCTTAACAAATACATTCCCGTAACATACATAACTACGGTCAATTCCGAAGTTGACGTATTCGGTGACATAAGCCTTGACATTCTTGGCGGAAACTTTGACTACGACGGAAATGTAACAGCCATCTATCTTGACAAAGACGGAAAGGCCCCCTACGACTACATTCTTACGGCCAGCGAAAATGATTTTGAAGTTGTCTCTGAAAACCGCATAACAAACATACTCCTGCGCACAATGGAAGAAGGCGACTACTACATAGGCCTTAACCATTCAGACCGCGGCTTGTACATAACAAAAGACAAAATGCTCCACGCAGACGAGCACGGAACCGTAAAGACATTCAAAAAATACAAGTTCGTTCCAAACTGGATAACGGACACCACAAAGGCAAAACGCAACGTAAACATAACTTGGATTGCAGCAGCCGCAATAGCCTTGCTTGCTTTGGCAGTTATGTTCATATCAATAAGAGGGCTGTCAAGAACAGCCGGAGAATCTATTGCAATACACAAGGAAATACAGGCACTCATAGAAGGAGGAATCATGCCTCAGGAAAAGAAAAACAGAAGCGAACTCTTTACAAGAAAAGGCATTGGCCTGAGCACCAAGATGATGGCATGGACTACACTGCTTTTGATAACGATTGTTGCAGTCGTTATCCTGGCCCTTAGCTACATAATGATAGCCCGCGAAGAAACCACCCGTGTGCAGGGACTTCAGCAGAGGGCAAAGGTTCTTTTGGACTCAATGGCAAACGGCGCAAAGGTAAATCTGCCTAACGCAAGCTCAAACCTTCTTGCCTTAACCGACTTAACGGAAGAAGCAAAGACACTTACCGACTCAAGATATGCCGTAATTACGGGATATGGAAGCGAAGCAAAAGACACGAACATTGACTACGTATGGGCATCCAACGACGCTAACATTGCAAGCAAAACAAACACTTCTGAATTTGAAAACGGAAAGAGCCGCCTTACAGTGGATGGCGTAAACGAAATTCAGGAAAGGTGCAAGGCACTCAATGCTGTGGCAGAAGACAGAATCAAGTCCATGACGGCGCAAATTTCTGAACTAACCGCAGAAGGTATAAGCCTTACCGGCAAAACTGATGACAAGAGCATTGCACGCGTACGTGAAATTGGAGAAATCACAAGGCAGCTCAACAGCCGCGTAAATGATGAGCTTGAAGAAATTTCAAAAGAAGGAATAGGCACCTACCCTGCTTACGACAACACAAAGATAAACTACAAAGAAACCGAATACCTCTTTTACAAACCGGTTGTCTACCACTACGGAAACGAAGAGACTTATGTCCACGGCATTGTATTCCTGCAGATAAGCACCCAGTCCGTAATTAGCGAAATGCACAAGGCACGCATGGCCGTTGTAAAAATAGCGGCAGTATCAATTGCCTTTGCCATTCTTCTTGGAATATTAAGCGCGACAATCCTTGCAGGCATAATCGTCCGTCCTATAAAAAAACTTGCAAGGCATGTTGCAATGATACGCGATACCGACGACAAGGAAAAACTTTCCGGCAAAGAAATAAAGCTCCGCAGCAAAGATGAAATTGGTATGCTTGGCGACACAGTCAACGAAATGACCAAGGGCCTTGTAGAAGCGGCAATCCAGACAAAGAACCTGACGTTCGGTAAGGAAATCCAGGCAAAGTTCCTTCCGCTGCATCAGGACCAAAACGGCAACACTCTTACGACAGGCTCTTTAAAAACAGACGGTGCAGACTTCTTTAGCTATTATGCAGGAGCAGACGACCTTTCCGGTGACTACTTTGACTACCGCCAGATAGACAAGGACCACTTTGCAATAATCAAATGCGACGTATCGGGACACGGAGTTCCAGCCGCACTTATCATGGTTCAGGTTGCTACCCTCTTCCTTAACGCATTCCGCTACTGGAACATGAACAACGGTGCCCAGAACACAAACCTTAGCCCTGTTGTTGAGCAGATAAACGACCTTATTGAAAGCCGCGGATTCAAAGGAAGGTTTGCGGCATTCACATTGGGAATACTCAACGTAAAGACAGGAGAATGCTGGTTCTGCAACGCAGGTGACAACATAGTTACTTACTATGACGGAAACTGCAGACAAAAGAAATCGTTCACGCTTCCTGAAACACCCGCAGCCGGAATGTTCAGCTCTGACTTAATAGCCCTTAAGGGAGGTTATCCTGTTGTAAAGCATAAGTTCTTTATGGGGGACGTTCTTCTTCTTTACACTGACGGCATTGAAGAGGCAAAAAGAAATTTCCGTAACGAGGAAAGCGAAATTATAACATGCGAAGCGCCTGGCCTAAGAGAAGGAGAGGCACACGGAAACCATACTGTTGGAGAAAGCTCGGAAGAAATGACTGCTGAGCGCGTAAAGGATATTGTTGAAACGGTCTTTGCAAAGGGAATCTACACCCTTAAAAAATGCCATGACGAAAGCGGTGATGAATTTACCTTTGACTTTAGCAACTGCGAAGGAAGCGCAGAAGACGCAATCATGGCACTTGTTTCCGTGGAAAAAGTTTTCCGCATGTACAGGAGAAAGAATCCCAATCCTTCTGACCGCGTAAAAGTTGACAGGAAGATAGATGAATTCCTCCGCCTGCACTTTAAGGAATACAGTGAATGGTGCATGAACAGGAGCGACATAGAAAACGACCCGATTCACATCTATTACCACGGCATACTGGAAGACCCCCAGTTTGACGACCTTACGCTTATTGCAATAAAGAAGAACTAATTGTTAGAACGACACATCACTGGCGTGATTTTTAGGAGTATTATGAATAATAAGCTATGGAATCTTTATAAAGAATCTAATGAGGGTAAAAAAGTAATATCGCTTTTTGATTTTGATAATGATACTTCGATGTATGAAAGAATGAAAGCTCTATATGACATAGGAAAATCTTGGGGGTGTGATTCAAATTTTGATGATATATTCAATAGTAGTTTTTTTGCTCTTGAAGACTTAAAACCTCAAAACCTTTTTAATAATAACTTCAATCCAGAAAAATTTGTAGATACATTTGTTTTAGTAAATGCAGAATATGATTCTGGTAAATTTACATTTTTCCCAGACAAAATACGATTAAGAAAAGATGATTACAGAACTAAATGTTTTTCTATGCCTGAAATATCTTGGGCTCTTTCTTGGTTCTACACATGTTATATCCCCATCTTAAATCAAAATAGATTTGATATTTTTCAGAAGCATTGTGCTTTGTTGGGAATAGAACTTCCAGAATTTCCAAAAACAAAAAACTACAGGGAGTTTTTTCTTTATTATTTTGATGTTTGTAAAACTTTGAACGCTTTTTCAGAAGAAAATAATTTATCGCAAGCAGAACTATGCGCCTGTATTTATGATTTTGCAATGATGTTATCAGACGAAAACAATGTTACGGAATTACCAGCACCTGTAAATGTATGGTTTACTGGGGCAAAAGGAGAGAGTCAATTTATTTTCTTAGACAATCTTCTAAAAAAACAGGATACAAATATAAACCATGTATGGGCATGTAATGAAAGAACGAAAAGAGGAGATATAGTTGTAATGTATTGTACATCTCCTAGAAGTTATATTCATTCAATATGGAGAGCTGATTCAAATGGAATATTCAATCCATTTGCATATTATCAAAAGATGACAACTGTTTGTGAAGGAATTGAAGTTCCGAAAGTTACATTCCAAGATTTAAAGGATGATTCTGTATGGGGACAAGCACCTATAGTTAAGAAGAATTTACAAGGACTTAATGGTGTTGAAATAACAGCTGCTCAATATGAAAGGCTTATTGATATATTTAAAATAAAGGGAATGGATATAAAAAAGATTCCAAGGCTTTTTTCTACAAAATCGATTTCTTTTGGAACAATAAATATAGAAAAAGATGTGGAAGAGAAAATACTTATTCCAATACTAAAAGAAATTGGTTATACAGAAGAAAATTGGACGCGTCAACTAAGGTTAAAGGCTGGAAGAAATGAAAAAGCAATTCCAGATTTCGTTTTTTTTCCACAAGGAGAAAAGCATTTTGAAACAGCGCCATTTGTTATAGAAGCTAAGTATGATTTTTCTTCTATGCTTGAATTTCAGAAGGCTTTTTCTCAATGCTTTTCATATGCTAAAATGTTACAAGCAAAACTAATAGGTATATGCGACAAAGAAAGATTTCTTATTTATAAAATAAATATGAATGGAGGTTTTGATAGAGAAGTTCCTATTTTTGAAAATCATTGGAGAGCTATATATTCTACTCCAACAATAGGGGCAAGACTAAAACAAATAATTGGTGCTGAAGTTGTCAAAGAGTATATAACGGTCTAACAAGTTTCAAAGCTGACAGCGGATCGAGCCCTCTGCGGTTGTCTAAACAATTGTTAGCGGGGTACTTGCCAAAGAGCCTACGCCCGATTGGAGCGGCGCGAAGCGTTCCCGGAGGGAATGGAGCGAAAGCGGAACCGCGCAAAGCGGGGAACACAGCCCTCCTTGGCTGTTTTCCCCGTTAGTTTTCTAAGGAAAACTAACCTGGCTGCTCTGCTACAGGTAGACGCGCCGTCCGTGGCGCTATCGGTTTACAAATAGAGGAAAGCAGACAAGGATGCCCGGCAGGTAGTGCCGGGCACAGTTAAAAAAGGAATGTCGTCCAAAAACTAAATTTTCATATTCATAGCCTTTCTAACCTGGTCAAGGGTAACGGAGGCTATCTCGCGGGCACGGCGGGCACCGTCTTCAAGAACTCTGTTGATGTAGTCCATGTTCTTTTCAAGCTCTGCCCTCTTCTGCCTTAATGGGCGCAAGGCTTCGTTAAGGGCTTCCGTAAGGGTGTTCTTGAGCATACCGCCACCGCCTTCTCCAATGCGTTCAGCGATTGCCTGAGGCTCTTCCTTTGTGCAAAGGGAAATGAGCATAAGAAGATTTGCAACTTCCGGACGGTTCACGGGATCAAAAGTGATGCGCCTCTCTCCGTCTGTCTTAGCCTTCTTTATGAGTTTTGCAGTCTCGTCTTCCGTAGCGCAAAGCATGATTGCATTTCCGCGGCTCTTGCTCATCTTCTGGCTTCCGTCAAGACCAAGAATGCTTGGCGTCTTTGAAAGCAGGACTGACGGCTCCGGGAAAACAGGCTCCGTGTTCTTGCAGTACTTTTCGTTAAAGCGGCGGGCAATTGTCCTTGTAAGCTCTATGTGGGGAAGCTGATCCTTTCCGGCGGGAACAACGCTTCCCTTGCAGAAAAGAATGTCGCATGCCTGGTGAACAGGATAAGTAAGCATTCCGGCGTTTACGGTCTTCATCTTTCCGTTGGCAAGTCCGCTCTGGATTTCTTCTTTTACGGTAGGGTTGCGCTCAAGCTCGGCAAGGGAAACAAGTGTTAGGAAAGGAAGCATGAGCTGGTTGCATTCAGGAACATAGCTGTGGGGGTAGATTATTACGTCCTCGCCAGGCTCAATTCCTGCGGCAAGATAGTCAATTACAAGCTGCTTTGTGTTCTGGCTTATTTCGTTGTAGGCATCGTGGTCTGTAAGAACCTGGTAGTCTGCAATAAGGACCATTGTTGGAACGCCCATCTTGCTAAGGCGCACGCGGTTCTGCAGGGAACCAAAGTAGTGGCCTATGTGGAGCCTTCCCGTGGGACGGTCGCCTGTAAGCACACGGTATTTCTTTGGATTCTTTACGATGTCTTCTTCAATCTTTTTACTGCGTTCAACTGCGGCTGCAAAGGTTTTGTTTTCTTCTTCTGTATCTGCCATAATATTTTCCTTATATATTGCTATATTGATTGCGCAAATGTTGATGGCGTGAATTTAACACAAATAAGGGGTTTTTACAAGTGGGAAAAAGTGATATACTTGCAAATCATGAGCGAACAATTGGATGAAGAAAAAAAGGACTACAAGGCCGCAAGGGAACTTCTTGGATTTATAGAAAAGAGCCCTTCCCCCTTCCACGTCATAAAAAATCTTGAGGACGAGCTTTTGAAAGCATCGTTTGTAAAGCTTGAGGAAGGAAAAGAATGGAAGCTTGAGTGCGGAGGAAAATATTTTGTTGCAAGAAACTCATCTTCCATAATATCTTTTGCACTGCCACATTCAAAAGACTTTGAAGGCTTTATGCTTACGGCAAGCCACAGCGATTCCCCTTCATTCAAGATAAAGGAAAATCCCTGCATAAAATCTGAAGGAAAGTACATAAAGCTGAACGTGGAAAAATACGGCGGCATGCTTTGCGCCCCCTGGTTTGACAGGCCCCTTTCCGTTGCGGGAAGAATTATCTGCAAGGCCGGGGAAGATGGCGGAAAAATAACCCTAAGGCAGCATCTTGTAAACGCAGACAAAGACCTGCTTATGATTCCAAACCTTGCAATCCACATGAACCGTGATGCAAACGAAGGCCACAAATTCAACGTGCAGAATGAACTCCTGCCAATTTTTTGCGGACTTGGGGAAGAGGCGGCCAAGGGTAAGGACGGAGAGGATTCTGACCCCTTTCTAAATGAAATTGCCTCTTTTGCAGGGGTAAGCCAAAAAGACATTGTTAGCGCGGACCTCTTTTTGTACAACAGGGAAAAAGGCAGCTTTTGGGGAAAGGACGGAGAGTTTATTGCAAGCCCCAAGATTGACGACCTTGAATGTGTCTGGACAAGCTTCCGCGGATTTTTGGAAGCAGTAAAAGATGGGCCTTGCACAAAAAACATTTGCGTCCACTGCGTGTTTGACAACGAAGAGGTGGGTAGCCTTACGCGGCAGGGTGCGGCATCCACATTTCTTTACGACACACTGCAGAGGATAAACATTGCCTTGGGAAAGGATGCTTCCAACTACTACAGGGCACTTGCAAAATCATTCATGGTGAGCGCGGACAACGCACATGCGGTCCATCCAAACTATGCGGACAAGGCAGACCCTGTAAACAGGCCATTTGTTAACGGCGGGCCTGTAATAAAATTCAACGCGGCGCAAAAATACACAAGCGATGCTGTAAGTGCGGCATTCTTTGAGTGCGTGTGCAAAAAGGCTGGTGTTCCATTCCAGGTATTCACCAACAGGAGCGACATGGCAGGAGGCTCAACGCTTGGCAACATAAGCGCGGCAAACGTTTCCGTTGCTTGCGTAGACATTGGGCTTGCTCAGTGGGCAATGCATTCCCCCTACGAAAGCGCGGGTTCAATGGATGTTGACTACATGATTAAAGCCACAAGGGAATTTTACCTTACAAGTTTTGAGCTTGAATAATATACGACGGCGGTTTTTCCGATAGTAGTATAACGAATAGCAAATAGCTGTCACCCTGAACTTGATTCAGGGGCTGCCATTGCAGGACTTGTTCCGGCAATCTTCTTAGCAGATTATCGGGTCAAGCCCGACAATGACATAATTTATGGATAGAACTTTATAAACGGGTGGAAAATATGAGGGCAACAAAAGCAATAATTCATTTGGAGAATTTTAAGCACAACATAAAGGAAATACGCAGATTTACAAAACCTGGCGTTAAGATGTGCGTTCCTGTAAAGGCGGATGCATACGGACACGGTTCAATTGAATGTGCAAAGGCGGCACTGGAGGCAGGTGTTGAATTTCTTGCGGTTGCGGCAGTGGAAGAAGGAGTTGAACTTAGGGAAGCCGGAATCAAAGGACGCATACTGCTCTTCTCTCTTGCAAGCCCGGAAGAAATTCATGATGCGGTAAAGGCAGACCTTACCCCCTTTGTCTTTGATGAAGAATACATTGACATGTTTGCAAAGGAAGCTTTAAGGCAGGGAAAAAAATCCTACCCGGTGCATCTTGCAGTGGACACAGGCATGGGAAGGATAGGCTGCTACGCAAAGGACGCGGCATCTTTGGCAAGGCACATAGCGGACACAGGAATTCTTTTTCATGAAGGAACCATGACCCACTTTGCAACGAGCGACGGAAAATCCCAGGCTGACTGCGACTACACAAAAAAGCAGTTTGAAGAATTCAAGAGCGCAATTAGGGGCATAGAGGAAGCTGGCCTTAGCGCGGGAATATGCCACTGCGCAAATTCCGCCGCAACGCTTGACCTTCCAGAAACGCACATGGGCATGGTAAGACCTGGCATTATAGTCTACGGCTACGATGCGGACGAAGTTAATGCACAATACCTTGCAAAGAAAGGAACTCCAATCAACCTAAAACCTGTAATGACTTTGGAAACCGAAGTGTGCGCAATACGCCCATTCAAGAAAGGCATGAGCGTTGGCTACGGCCGCACCTGGATAGCAGAAGAAGACACGGACATAGCCCTGCTCCCTATTGGATACGGAGACGGATTCTTGCGCCGCTTTGCCCAGAATGGAATAAAGGTTGCAATCAACGGAAAGGCCTACCCCGTACGCGGACGCATCTGCATGGACCAGTGCATGGTGGACATTGGCAAGGACAACAAGGAAATCCAGCGCTGGGATAAGGCAGTAATCTTTGGCTGCAAGGAAGACGGAGCATTGCAGACTGCAGACGACATTGCAAAGCTTACGGGAACAATCAGCTACGAAATAACCACCGTGCTTACGCGCAGGGTTCCACGCGAATTCCGCAGCTAGGACAGGATGAATTGAAAAATCCCCTGGCGGAGCTGGCTTAGCAGGCGCAGGGGATTTTGTTTTGGTATCTTACATCAATCCATCCAAACCCATACAATTAAGAATAAAATATGCGGTATAAGAGTGTTCTTTATTGAATGCCCCAGTATACGAACCTTTTACTTGAATAACAGGATCTGAAGTTTCTCTATTTATGTCTCCAAAATGGCATTCAGAAATTTCACCGAAAAAAGTCTTTACTTTTGAAAATGAATGAGAAATGCCCACAATACCTCCATACGATGCCAGAGAAACATTGTCAAATACACAATGTGCTATTTTTATTCTCAATTTTGCACAATTGTAAGGGGTAACGTTAAGCAAATACTGTTTTGGTAAAAGTTGTTTAATATTTCTAAACTCACATTCCTCTACCTTCAATGCTCCGCTATATAATGAAGCATCCAAAATCCTATTAAAACAGTCCTTAAAAACACAACGTTTAATTATATTTTCGGTACCACCACTAAGTATAAGCACATCCACACAACTATAGAATTGACAATCAATGATATCTATATCACTTCCGCTAATCACACATTCGCAACCATTAAAAGTGCAATTAGATAAGTTACAATGCCCTTCATATTCAAAAAGTCTTTTTAATTTGATAAACTTGCATCCAGAACAAGTCTTTATGTGAGAAAATATTGCATGTTCACCCAAATCAAGCAGCATTCCTTCAACTTGAGAGTCAACAAGCGATAAAGATTTGCCAAAAAAGAGACAACCATAACCATGCAAATTAACTTTGTCAAATTTATCATCAAATTTTATGAACGACTTGCTTATTTCAATATCATTGGCATCATTGGAATGAGCACCACACTCTACAAGTAGAGAACCAAAAACAAAAAAATTTTTAGTACTAGTACTAGCAAGTTTCCAACAATTGTATACTGTACAGTGGGTAAAATTTATTTTTCCTTTTGACTCAATAAGATAACTTTCTGTTCGTCTCAATTGCGAAAATTCACAGTTATCAAATTCAAGAGATCCCGAACTTGTTACATTTATTTGGCAAGAGTCTTGGGCGATAATCTTGCAATTTCTAAAAGTTAACTTTCCGTCAACTTGGAAATTGGCTTTTATATCAACAATTTTGTTCTCAATTGTTTCTTCACTGTTAGATTTTGTCCAATAAAGTTCAGTGAAAGTCTCTGTCTCCAAATTTTCTGGAAGGGTGCATCCAACGGTGTTATCTTCTTCTTGTGTAATTTCTTCCACGACCTCTTCTTCATCAGGTGTGAACAAAGAGTTTAAATCAAAATACTTAGCTCTTTCTTCTATGAGACCTTGAATCTCTTCCCTATCTTTGGGACTGACGCTAAAACAGTCAAAGACATCACGATTATTATCTAGGAAATAAAAGTTTTCATCTCCAATATAAAAATACATGCAAGTTAATAAATACAACAGTTTTTGAAACGCAACATCATTATTGTTGCTCAGATAACGTATATCAATCTTTTTAGAAAAAAGTGCACCTATATTTAATTTTAAAAATCTGTATATCTTGTTCAAGAATTCCTTTTTAGTATCACCAGGTTCGGAGGTAGATATTTTGCCTATGGCATCCATTAAAAAGCCGATAAGAATTGATTTTTCCGCAAGAGAACCTAATTGACATTCTTGCTTCCAATTATAGCTAAGCAAATAATCATGTTCCTCAGCTATATCGATTAATTCACCAACTTCGTTTGCATTTTGACTTGCCAGTTTTTGCAAGGCTGCGATACTTGAATTCTGGACTTCACGAAATTTTTCTTCAAAAGGTTTTGCCCCTGCGACCATTCCTTCCTTATAATCCTTTACACTCATTTATATTCCTCCATAAGATTAACGTCACCCATAACTTTATTATAGAATTCCTTTTCAAGGAATTCTTTTTTGATATTATTTATAAAGATAACATCTGAAATAAGCCTGTATATTGTCACCATAAATCCGCCAATATCCAGTTTCTTTATTGCATTTGTATTCCCAAGATAAGCGGAAATAGCTACATACAATATATTACTGGTGGTTGCTATTAAGTTTGAATACAGAAGGATCTTTCTTGTCCTAACTTGATAACATTTAAAATCCCCATCTTTCTCTTCCTTATAGAAAAGACTATGAATCATTGCAATTATTTGATTTATTAAAGAAGCATAACTGGCTTGTCTTCCCACAACTAATAAATTCTCCATGTCAAATCCATATTCTGCCAATTTTGAGGCCAGCTTTGGATTAACAGAAGAAATAACTGGCAATGGTAAACTATTTTTTGAATGGACATCAGAACGCAAGTGTACGATTTCCTTGATAAGAGAAAGGGCAACTATCAGCCTTCCGTCATTATTCGGACCAATATTGTGTAAAAGTTTATTTTCGGTGGATTTTAGAACTTTTAATGTACTTGCCTTCATTTTTAAATAATCACCACCACCAACTCCTGCTTTAGAGAATACATGGTATGAACTAAAATCCCATGTTGTTATAGTGCTTGTCGCTATGTTAGCAGTTCCAAATATCAATCCCAAAATTGGATCATGTCCGATAGCTGTTGCCCTATGCCCTAATTTACCAGCCCCAGCGAATGGAGAGCAAAATTCCTTGCTGCCTCTTGTAGTATCAAAAGGAACCGGATGCAGTAAAACTTCTTCAAGCGATGGATTGTATAGCTTATGATGGCGCACTTCCAAACCATTTTCTATACGCAATTCCGTATCTTTTGAGTCAACTATTTTCTCTAAAAAAACTTTTTTTGCGGCCTGTGCATGACCTGGCCGGTCTTTAAAATCTGTTATGAGATATTGCCTGCAACATTGCAATGCAACAGCCAAAAATAAGAATGCAATATCTGTTTTGGTGAGTTTTGTGACACTTTCAAATTGCGCATCTATATCATCTATGATTTTTTGTGCATCACGTGCTACATCAGCAACCCTTCCCTCTTCATTCGCAATTTTCTGGAGCCGCTGCTTATATTCATTGACAGCTTCGTCATGCTGATTTCTTAACTTGTCAAACCTATTCATAAATGCTCCCTATTTTAGTAAAAGTATAACACAGGTTTGCAAGATTGTCATTAAAAATCTGTTGCACCTGTACCTGCATTTTCTAATGTTATTATACTCTTTAAGATATGACAAACAATGTCATGGGGTAGGATTTTTTTTTACATCAGTATTATTTTCGTTAATGCTATGTTCTGGTGGCAGGCATTTTTTCTAGCTTAATCTGATAACCAAGACAGCGAAGAACAGAAGTAAAAGTTGTGAGATTCACTTTCTGTGAATCCTTTGAGCGGAGCTTTTGGATCACAGTCGGAGAGACATCAGACTGTTTTGCAAGTTCACGCACGGAAATATGCTGAACTTCCATTTGCTCTAGCATGAACTCCGAAAGGAGAAAATCACTATATTCTTTGTCATAGATTTCTTTCTTTGTTTACAAAACCATATATTTATTCTATCATGTTGAAAGTTTTAAAACGCTGTTGCACATTAAAGTTGATTCAAGAGCCACAACATCTACAGATGCCGAATCAAGTTCGACATGACTGTTAGAGAACAAGTGTCTTTCCTTTGCGGAATCGCCTTTCTGCAGACAACCGGTTAGGGATTGTAGGGGCGGCGCAGCCGTTCCGAAGGAATGGAGCCGAAAGGCGGAACCCCGGAAAGCCCGACCTGCCTTTGGGCAGGTAACCGCCAGATACGAAACAAGGTTTGTAACGAAACTATCCAGATGGTACAAAATTTCATTATGAGATGACTGATTAAAAAGAGAGGCTTGTATTATGAAGAACCAGACGATATGGAATAATATTTTGGATATAATTAGCCAATCAAAAAAAAGTGTGAAAATTTTTGATGGTGATATATTGAACGGAGAAAAAGAATTTAATCTATTGGGATTACAAAATCAAAAAGTATTGGAATCCATTATTATTAATTGTTCTGGGATTTGCGTGGATAACTGGATTCGTATATATG
The DNA here is from genome assembly GCA_017534445.1 of Treponema sp. Classification (GTDB taxonomy): domain Bacteria; phylum Spirochaetota; class Spirochaetia; order Treponematales; family Treponemataceae; genus Treponema_D. The sequence goes on along the minus strand of JAFXWC010000006.1, from coordinate 17,830 downwards.
GACAGAGTCAAAATTTTAAAATTGAACACAAAATGGCAAATGGCATGGTTATTGTTGGACAGGACATTGTTGGTGGAATTTTTTCTATGAATGCCGCAGATGGCAATAGAATATACTATTTTGCCCCGGATAACCTTCAATGGGAACCAATGGATATGACATATTCTGAATTTATTGGCTGGACAGTGACAGGCGATACAGATGGTTTTTACAGCACGATGCGTTGGAAAAGCTGGAAAAATGATTGCAAAGATGTTGGTTTTGACAAAATGATAATGCTATATCCCTTTCTTTGGGCAAAGGAATGCAATATTGAAACGGCCAGTAAAAAGACAGTTCCCTCAAAAGAGCTTATGGAACTTAATTTAGATACAGCTTTAAAATTTGATGAAAACGGAAATAAATAATTACTTCCATAATTGGAAGTCTATGGGTGTATAAGGAAAAGCTAAAAGGAGGGAGTAAGCAAATGAGCCAAAGAAGAAAACTAGGAAATGTGTATGCAATTCCTTTGCCAAACGGAGAATATGCTTACGGAAGGGAGTACAAGGAATGTCTGGCAATTTCTAAATTTAGATCTAAGGAAATAATTTCTAATCCTGATTTTTCAGAAATTGATTTCTTTGTTGCGGTTTATTACGATGTTTTGACTTGTGGTGATTGGCCTAAAGTTTGCAACTACCCTTTTAAGGATGATGAAGATATATGGGGGCCTCCAACATATATAAGAGATCCAATAAAACCCGATAATTATGAAATATATTATAAGGGTGAAATTAGAAAAGCCACGAAACAAAAATGCATAGGTCTGGAGCGTTGTGCAGTTTGGGATTCAAATCATGTTATTGACAGGCTTATGGGAAATGATATTTGGACAGATATTTGTAAGGAATAACAGGTTAGCAATGAGAAGTAAAAAGTTTTTTCTATCGATGTTTATAATGTTTTGCTATTGTGTGCTTATAGTTTTTTTGCCAAACTTTAGTTTATATGTTGAATTTAGAGGTTATATCCTCCCCTTTTTGCTTTCAGTAATTTTGACAATGGTTAATTTTAAAACTATTAAGGGGTGGTTTGATTATTTTGCAAAATTATTGCTGTTTATTGCTCTAGGTTATATCTTAAGATTGCTAGTTTTTTTTGCATTCAAAGGATATTTTGATGTAGATTTTAGGAACATAGAATATGACTGGTATCTTTTATATATTATTATGCAAATTCCAACAATCATATTTTCATCGCTTCTTACATTTGTATTTTTAAAAGTGATTTTGAAGAAAAAAAGTGACTCCTTGGCAAATAACAAGACTGAGGGGGTCTGATTTTTGCTATAACGGATCTCGATTCTTTTTGTTTGCTACCATTTTAAACATGCAGAACTTGCTCCACATATTTGGGGTCTGCGGCAACGATTTTTAGAAGAGTTAGTGCAGCTCCGTCCGGCTTTCGTCTGCCTTGTTCCCAGTTTCGGAGTGTTCCAACTTTTACACCAATCATATTGGCGAATTCTTCTTGACTTTTATTTGTTTTTTCCCTAACTTCCTTTACATTGATTGGCGAATAAACAAAGACTCTGGATGGTTGCATTTCGCCTTTTGAGATTGCCACGGCCTGTTTCATGCTTTCCATAAGTTCATTGAAGTCGAATTCTTTTTCTTTCATTTTGCAAACTCCCTGGCTATTTCGCCGAATAGCTTCTTTTCCTGTTCGGACAAATCAGATTTTTTCTTTTTGGTGTATACATAAATCAAGAAAATCTGATTGTTCACGACTTTATAATAGTAAATCACTCGCATGCTTCCGCTTTTTCCACGGTTGGCAAGACTCCATCTGACTTTTCGGATTCCAGAGCCACCTTTTATGACGTCACCGCTCTCAGGATTTTCAATGAGATATTTCTGAAAAGCAGAATACTCATCATCTGAAAGAAGTTCCGTTATTGCTTTTGTGAAAATCGGTGTTTCTATGAATTCCATATTTATATAATACGTCATTGGCGTATTAATGTCAACAAAAGAATTCAAATCATTTTTATTCATGCTTCGGTTTACAAACTATCATCTTTCTTCTATTATGTTGAAAGGTTTTGCACACGCTTCCGTTTGTTCACCATGAGTGCAGGCGGAGCTTGATTAAAGGTTCACTGGGGGTTTGAGCCGCTAAGGAAGGGCATTTGTTTTATGTTGTGTGCATTTCCAATTCCATGCAAGGGAGTAAAGATGAATAAGTGTGTGTTTTTTACAGCTAAGGAAGGTCCAAACAAAGAGTTTTCAATGGCAAAGCTTGCAGATGAAAGCATTATTTCACCTCTTGAGGTTGATGAATTTTTAAAGCAGAACAGGCGGTTTCCATGCAATTTGGTTTTGGTGCATAAGCGCATAACAAATAGTGGTATAATCCAAAGCAACGATGTACCTGAAAAAGAATTTTTTGATTATCAGTACAATCAGTTTGCCTATTATCTTTTATCTGAGCGGTTGAAAAACTGTATTGAAGAAAACAAAGGCTCAAAAGATTCTTTTAGTTGGATAAGCGTTCCTGTCAGTTCAGAAAATGAAACAAGAGATTATTATATTCCGATGTTTGAAAGCATTCCGGATGTGCTTGATTTAGAACTGACAACAAGAGTTCCTGCAAATAATGCTGTTTTAGTTCCTTGTTTTGCGTCTGAAAAACTCGAGGGGCATAATTTTTTCCCGAAAGAAAGCTCCTTTGGCCTACTACCAAGAGGAATTTACGTTTCAGAATCACTAAAAAAAATATTGCAGAAACAGAAATTTGATAATATAAAATTTGAAAAGTCAAAATGCAGTTTAGAAGGTGTTGTTGTAAAATAAAGGGGAGAATTATGAAAAAAATAGTAACTTTGATTATTGTTTGGGTTGTATTAAGTTTTTGCAGATTGTTTGCCTATGATTATCCATGGCCTGTGGATTATAATATTAAAAACAAACCTCTTGAAGAGATAAATGAAATTGTTTGGGATTTTATTTGTGAGAATCCTGAATTTCATGTTTATAAAGTAGACAGGACTACATATGAAGTAGGTTCAAATAATGACAGCTATGAATTACTTTTAGAGTTTAAAGAGTATAAACCTTTTGGACATGTTTTACAAGGAACAATTTATCTAAAAGATGTCGTTGCTGTAGTTCATTTTTGTATACTTCATATTTCAGGTAAGGAGAAAAATTATATACGGCTTTTTTCATATTGCACAGATCTTGAACTTGTTGAGGGTAATATTAATAGGAAACGGTGGGGAAAATATACATCTTTTAACGATGCTGAGCCAACAAAGAAGGAAATCCCAATCAAAAAAAGTTTTGAAAAGAATTTCTTGAGCAAGCTAGACCTTGAATGGGAATATGAAAAGCCATTCCTTTTAGACAGAGGCCTTTCAAAGTTAATGTCTCTGTTCAGAAAGCGAAAGGATTTTTCTGATGATTAAAAAATCTCAAAGGTTCACTGTTTTGAAGGAAGGGCATTTATGATTACCCCTCTGCTTTAGGGGCTTAACATCTACAGATGACGAAACAAGTTGGGCATGACTGTTAGAGAATTAGTGCATTTCTTTTACGGAAAAATATTTCTGTAGGACAACCGGTTAGGGATTGGAGGGGCGGCGAAGCCGTTGCGCTAGCAATGGAGCCGAAAGGCGGAACCCCGGAAAGCCCGACCCGCGTAAGCGGGGAACCGCCAAGAGAGGAATGATTATGAAGAGTGAGCAGGAAGATTTTCTTAAGGAGCTTGCAAAGATTCAACACGAGCAGATAAATATTTTCCTTAGCAGGCTTGGCAAATTTGATGACGGGCAGCTTAGGAAAGGTCTTGAAAATTTTAGCTATGAAATAATTTTCCGCATTATGGAATTGCTTGATGGATATTATGATTCCAAGAAGAAGTATGAAGTGAAGAATGTTTTTACCAATGCCGTTGTTAACGACAAATTGGACTTTCACGATTTGTGCGAGGATTTTCTTAAGTGCCCCTAAGCCCTTCCCTATTCTCGGTTTTTTGATGATGCATTAATGCATTGCGTATGGACAAAGATTTTTTTTTGATGTATATTCATTTTGGATTTGCAGGGGAACCTTGTGCCGCATTTTGGCATGAAGGTTGAGAAAGCGGAAGCTGACCCTTGGAACCTGATCGGATGTGCGTGTTATGCCGAGCGTTTTTACGTGTGGCTTGATGCGTCCCCGCGTAGGGAGCAAAATAAATGCCTTTAGAAGACTTTTATGCCTGCTTTCTATGCAGGCATTTTTTGTTTTAAATTTTTATACTAAAGGAGAGCTGTATGCAGTCTGTTGAAGAGATTAAGGCAAAGGTTGCAAAGGCAGTTGAAGACGTGAGGGCTCAAAACCCCATGGCACCTTCTATTACGAATACGGTGACGATTGAATTTGTTGCAAACGCCCAGCTTGCGGTTGGTGGTTCGGCGGCTATGGTTTACCTTCCTGATGAGGGCGAGGCTATGGCGGCTGCGGGAAAGTCGCTTTACATTAACATGGGCACGCTGCTTCCAGTTTATGCAGAAACTCTTCCCCGCACCGCGCGCAGGCTTTGCGAGCTAAAGAGGCCTTGGGTTCTTGATCCTGTTGGAATTGGGATTGGCGGGCTTAGGTCTGAGCTTTTAAAAAGTTTTGCAGACAAAAGACCCGGAATTATCCGCGGCAATGCTTCTGAAATTATTGCGCTTGCTTCCCTTTGGGGAATAGGTTCCGGGCAAAAGTCTACGGTGCGCGGAGTTGACGCTACGGATTCTGTTTTGCAGGCAAAGGAAGATGCAAAGGCACTTGCAAGGCATACAGGCGGGGCGGTTGCTGTTTCCGGGCCGGAAGATTTTGTTACCGACGGAGAAACATCACTTTTGATAAGCGGCGGGTCATCTTTTATGCCTATGATTACCGGGGCAGGATGTTCTCTTGGCGGAGTGATGGCAATTTATGCTTGCGTTGCAGATCCATTTACCGCGGCGGTAACAGGTTCCTGCATCTACAAATTTGCAGGCAAGTCTGCGCATTCAAAATGCAGGGGGCCTGCTTCGTTCCGCACGGAATTTATTGACGCACTTTACAATGCCACTTCACAGGATGTTGCAAACAATCCGTTCAAGCTGGATATTTTTGGAGGAAAATAATGAACACTCTTATTGCACTTGCCATTGCACCATGCGGCACTGGGGAGGAAATGGCACCTCTTGTCTCCCAGGTGATAAAGGTTATCCGCGACTCGGGGCTTTCCAACCGCACCAATTCCATGTTCACGGAAATTGAGGGCGAATGGGATGATGTTATGAAGGTTGTAAAGGACGCTACCAAGGTTCTTGTTGACCAGGGAATAAGGACGGAGGTTGTTCTTAAGGCAGACATTAGGCCGGGCTTTACGGACATGATGCATTCAAAGACGGAAAAAGTTGACGCTATTCTTGGAAAGGATTCTGGAGGAAAGAATGTATAATAGGAAGACTCTTGATATTTCTGCCTATCTTGTTGTGGGGCCAGAAAACACTAACGGCAGGCCTGTTAAGGACATTGTTTTTGCGGCGGTAAAAAGCGGATTTACAATCGTACAGGTAAGGTCAAAGGTTGCTTCTGCAAGGGAGATGATTGCCCTTACGCGCGATGCGGCAGACGCAATCAGGGAACTGGGGCTTTGCCAAAAATGCTCGCTTGTTGTTGATGACAGGCTGGACGTTGTGCTTGCGGCCAGGGAAGAAGGAATTAAGGTTGACGGCATTCACGTTGGGCAGTCGGACATTCCGGTTGAGATTTGCAGAAAGTATCTTGGGGAAGATTCAATTGTTGGGCTTTCCGCTCAGACAGAGGAGCTTTTTGATTACGTTAAAAAGGCAGACACTTACTGCATTGACTATTTTGGAGCAGGTCCCCTTCACCCTACCCAGACAAAGCCTGACTGCGGTAAAGACAGCAGTGGAAAAATAATCACGCGCGACTTTGAAGAAATTGAAAAGCTTGCAAAGGTAAGCCCAATCCCCGTAGTTGTTGGAGGCGGCGTAAAGGCGGCGGACATGCCGCAGCTTGCAAAGACTGGCATTGCAGGCTTCTTTGTGGTTTCTGCGGTTGCCGGTGCGGATGACGTGGAGGCTGCTTCAAGGGAACTTTGCGAACTTTGGCACAAGAACAAAAAGTAAAGCTTTCGCATAAAAAATCCCCCTGCCCCTTTTTGGAACAGGAGGATGAGTAAAAGATGCAATGTATTCCCATTACAGGGAATGGAGTTTAGCTGCACACTTTATTTTATCCTTTTGCATTCTGCATAGAGCAGGTCTATTCTGCCCTTGCAGACATGGCTTTTTGTAACCTGCCAGCCGTGGTCTGACAAAAAGGTCTTATATTCTTCTTTAGTCCATTCGTGCGCAAATTTTATGCCGACCAGGGAAAGGATTTTCTGCCAGAGATTCTTTTTTCCCTTTTCCCGCTCGATGAAATTTGGCGCTATAAGTGTGCCGTTTGCTTTTAGCACCCTGTCTATTTCTGCCAAAGCTTTTTCCGGTTCTGGAATTATGTGCAGGGCATTTGCAATCACCACAAGGTCGAAGGAATCGTTTTGGTAGCGAAGGTTTGTAGCATCCGCTACTTCAAAGCTAACGTTTTCAGGGACACTGCCCTTCTTTGCAGCCTCAATCATCTTGGGGGCAAAATCAGTTGCGGTTACGCTTTTTGCAGAAGATGCAATGTGTTTTGCAATCATGCCGGGGCCAGTGGCTAGTTCCAGCACATTCTTTGCGCTTGCTGCTGCCGATATTTCTTTGTAGATGTAATCGTAGATGGATTTTTGGCTTTTCATTGCCCGCTCATAAATTGGTGCAAAAAAGTTCCAAACACTTTCTTTCATGTTTTTGCCTCCATTACATTTATTTCTTTCCAAACGGTTTTGTTATGCAGATTAAAGCAGGTGTGAGCGTGTAGTCAGCAATAAGGGCGGAACCAAGCCCCACAATTGAAAGCAAGCCTATTCTGAACATAGCCGTAATCGGCTGAAACAGTACATGAGGAACATTGCGCACAGAATAAACGTAGTGGTTCCCATGGTCTTACCGATTTCACGGAAAGTCTCGCCAATTGCTTCAGAATAATTCTTTCCGCCCTCAAGCTTGTACTTGATGTGGTTCGAAAAGTGAATCGTATCATCGACCGCAATACCCAGAATCATTGGCATAATCATCATGGTAACTTCATCAAGAGGCATTTTTGCGTAGCCCATGACCGCACCAATCAGGAGTACAGGTGCAAGGTTTGGAATCATCGCAATCAAGCCACCACGAATACTTGCAAAGACGATTATGAGGAGTATGGCAATCATCACGAATGAAGAGCCGAATGATTTTAATTCGCTAGTAACAATCGTGCTGTTCATTGCCGCATTTTCTGCAACCGTACCGACTACGGCAACCTTTGCATCCGGGAAAATCCTTCTTGCGCTTGCCTCGGCCTTTGCTATGTCGTCTACAATTATGTTTGCGTTGTAATCTGAAATTTCGACGTGTACATGAGCCGCATTGTAACTTTCAGTCAAATCATCATAAAGAGAACTGGAATCTGAAATCTCGTACAAGAAAAGAAGCTGGGTGAGCATGTCTCGCTCTGTCGGAATCGTGTAGAATTCAATTTTGTCCTCATTCAAAACGCGGTGCATTTCCTTGACCATTCTCGTAATTGACTTTACGCGAGGTTTTCCGCCGGAAATTTTTGTCATCTGAAGCTTTCCAAGTTCGGATTCAAGCTCATCAAGGGCGAGCATGTTTTTTGGATCTTTAAATGCATCTTCTTCATCAAATTCAATCATCACGTCGTAGCTGTAGAGATTTCCGATTTTTGTTTCCAAAATTTCTTCAATTCTTTGCACGAACGGAACCTTATTTCCCATGAACTTAAGGTAATCCATGTTGACTTCCATTTTTAAAAGTCCCGGAAGTCAGGCTACGATAACAGCAAAGGAAATAATTGCGACAATCGGGCTTTTTTTGACAATGCGTACTCCTGTTTTTTCAAAGATTTTGTCAGCTCTTGTTACTTTTACGGAGAAGGCCTGCTGCGAAACTTTATCCTTTCCAAAACTCATGAAAATCGGAATAAGGACGACAACGTAAACGTAGACCATGAAAACTACTGCCGCTGAAACTGCACCCAGCCAAACCATAGGACGGATGCAGGCGAACATAAAGGAAAGGAGTGAAACTACAGTCGTAATTACAGTAAAGAGAACCGGCCAGCCGGATTCTTCGACTGCGCAGATTACCGATTCCTTACGTTTTCCTGTACGGCGGAAATGCAGCTTGAAGGAATTGATGTAATGAAGGGCATAGCCGATTGAAAGAGCCATTCCCAAAAGAACCGGGAGCGACATTACGTCAGAGTCAGCCGGAATGTTAAGGAGTGCCGTAAAGCCTAAGACTGAGCCTATTCCGAACATTGTTGCAATGAATGGAACGATAACACCTCTGAATGAACGCACGAAAATAATCAGACAGATGAGCATCGTCAAAAATCCCAGCATGATTCGGATTGAAAAATCATGACCGACTGTATCCATTTTTTCGGCAGTGGTGTATGCGCTTCCGATTGGCTTTAGAGTCCATTCTGCGCTCTGGAATTCTTCGGACATAATCACTTTTTCTGCTGCATGTCCGACAGTTACGACATCTTCGCTTTCGTTATTGAATGGATGAAGCTTCAAAATTACCCAGGTTTCCTTCGCATCATCAGAAACAAGGTTGTTTACGATTGATTCACGGCTCATGATGAATGATTTAATCTGAGAAAGTTCTTCGGAATCAGATGGAATTCCGTCGTCAAAAGGGCTTTTTACTTCAAGACCGCCATCATTTCCAATCGGAATGGAAACCGTTGTGAGAGAAGTAACCTTGTCCGCGAACGGGACCTGACTTTCAAGCTTGTCTCCGAGAGTGTTTATCATTGAAAGAACATCATGTGCAAAGACATCTTCTGCCTGCACGAGAACAAGCACGTATTCATCATTTCCAAAGATTTCCTTGAAATGATCGGAATTTATCTGTATGTCACTGCCGTTTACAATCCAGTCCTGATTGTTGCTTTCGGAACGGAATTTCCTCATACCTGAAATGCAAACGACCGTTACGACAAAAAGGACTGCAAGGCAGAGCCACCTCCATCGAATCTGGGCTTCGCCAATTTTGCGGAAGAATATGTTGATTTTGGAAACTTTCACAAAATCCCCCTAAAGAAGTTTTTTTAACCTTTGTTAGTAACTGCTAACTATTAAAATCTACTTCTTTCCTTCCTTTCGCTCTACCAAAAGCCAATATTTTTTTAACACTTTTCGCTCATTTTATTGTCATTTTTACAGTTCTTTAGCGAGCTGTTGTTTTGAAAAATCTTTTGGCAAGATTCCAAATTTCTTTGAGAATGCGTCTGAAAAATGACTCATGTTGTTGTAGCCTGATTTTTGTGCTGCCTCCGAAACGGAGAAATTGTGTTCTTTTATGAGATGTGCCGCGTATTCAAGCCGCTTTTCCTGAACATAGGCGTGAAGTGAAGTGGCGTAAAGAGTCCGAAAATTCCTGTTCAGCTTGCTTATGCTCATTCCCAATTCTTCCGCGACTGATTCTGCATCATAACATTCCGCAGGATTTCTCTGAATCTTTTCCCTGAGGATTTCAATGCGTTCTATGTCATCCTTATTCGGAAGGGACTTTCGCTTAATCTGCGCTGTTTTGTTGTATGCAATTCCGTAGAGAACCATGGCGGTAAGTTCAATCATTTTTCCTTCGAGATAGACACCCTCGTATTCCTTAAAGCGATCCGATGTGTCGATTTCTGAGAGAATCCGGTACATTTCGGCGGTGATTGTTGTTTTTGTGACGTGTGTCATGAACTGGCTTTCAAGTTCGTGTATGTCTCTGTCGGAAAAATATTTTGAAAGAAGCTTGCGGAAAAAGGAAGTTGGCATCTGAAGACTTTTGAACTTGAAATTAGTGTTCGCGGAATAAGTCATGCCTGTGTGATAGTCATTGTTCCTGAAAACGCAGACTTCACCGCGTGACATCTGGACTTCTTCATCCAGGCGCACAATTTCATTTCCGTTTGACTTATGGTGAATATACCATGTTATGTCCTGATTCAGCGTAAACATGAGCTGCACCTCGTCACGACCAGAATTATCAAACTCTTCCGCCGCAATACTTTTTGAAAACTGGATGTTCCAGCTGCGGTAAAGGATATTTTCGTGTTCCTTTTTATAATCAATGTTAATTTGGCCAAGACTGTCCGGGAATATATTTTTTCCTTTGTAATCATAGAAGCGAATATTGACTTCTTTGCCTTCAAGAAAAATCTTTTTGCTTTCAGTCATCTTGCCGGCTCACCAAAATTTCTGACCTCTCATTTTGCGCATCCTTTTACGCAGAACAGAGTCCCCTTTTCGCTCACAGAAATTTTGCCAAAACCCGCATTTTCCATCAGCGTTTTGATTTGAGAAGCTGTGTGGCGGGTCATGCAAGGAACTTTTTTTTCCCAGTCAATTTTTGGATCGCCGTAGTTGTTGACGACAATGAATTTTCCGCCGGCCTTGAGCGTACGCCTTACTTCGGCAAAGCAAATTTTTATGTTCTTCCAGAAAAAGACCGTCTCAAAGGCTGTAGCCATATCAAGTTCTCCGTCTGCAAAGGGAAGGCATTCCGCACTACCCTGCAAGATTTCGCAGCGGCTGCCAAGTTCAGCACGGTTGATTTTCTTTGCCTTTTTTACGCTTTCTTCGGAGATGTCTATTCCGTATACTTTTGCCCCGGTAGATTTTTCAAGAAGACGGCGCACATTGTAGCCCCCACCGCAGCCTATGTCGCAGATTTTTCCGGACTGTGGGATATTCATCAAAGTGAAGGCCCACTTTGCCATGGGCAGATGCTCTTTCTCCATTGTAACAAGCATGAGCTTTCCGAGTAAGCCCTTGGGATTTCCAAAATTATCGGTGAATGACATTTGCTGCTCCTTAAAAAAAGCTGCCCGAATTCCCAAAAAGAACCCGGGCAGCATAAGTATAACAAGGCTTTTACTTTAGTTTTTTGTAGCCGTAAACCGCTGTGTCGCCAAGTTCTTCCTCGATGCGGATGAGCTGGTTGTACTTTGCCATGCGGTCTGTGCGGCTCATGGAACCGGTCTTTATCTGGCCAGAGTTTGTGGCAACCGCTATGTCTGCAATCGTTGTGTCTTCTGTTTCGCCTGAGCGGTGGCTTGTTACGGTTGTGTAGCCGTGGCGCTGGGCCATTTCTATTGCCTCAAGGGTTTCTGTGAGGGAGCCAATCTGGTTAACCTTGATGAGGATTGAATTTGCAACGCCTGACTTGATTCCCTTTTCCAGGAATTTTACGTTTGTTACAAAGAGGTCGTCGCCTACAAGCTGGCAGCGGTCACCGATTTTTGCGGTAAGCTTCTTCCAGCCTTCCCAGTCGTTTTCATCAAGACCGTCTTCTATGGAGTCAATCGGGTATTTTGTGATGAGCTCTTCAAGATATGCAATCTGCTCATCATCAGAAAGTTCCTTTCCGTTTGGATCCTTTGGCATGCCGTTTGAAAGCTTGCTGTAGTTGTAGAAAAACTTTCCGTCCTTTTCTACGGAGAATTCGGAGGCAGCGCAGTCCATTGCAATCTTTACGTCGTCACCGGGTTTGTAGCCTGCGTCCTTGATTGCCTGAACTATTGAATCCAGGGCATCGTTGATTCCATTGAACTTTGGTGCAAAACCGCCCTCGTCACCAACAGCTGTTGAAAGTCCGCGGCCTTTTAAAAGCTTTGCAAGGGCATGGAAAACCTCTGCGCCCATGCGTACGGCTTCTTTTTCGCTCTTTGCGCCAACAGGACGGATCATGAATTCCTGGAATGCGATTGGGGCGTCTGAGTGTGCGCCACCGTTTATGATGTTCATCATGGGAACAGGAAGGACGTGGGCGTTTGCTCCTCCTATGTAGCGGTAAAGTGGAATGTTGAGAGACTTAGCAGCGGCCTGGGCTGTTGCAAGTGAAACTCCGAGGATTGCGTTTGCTCCCAGCTTGCTCTTTGTTGGGGTTCCGTCAAGGGAGAGCATCTTCTGGTCTATTGCACGCTGCTCAAATACGTTTGCGCCTTTGAGTGCGGGGGCAATGATTTTGTTTACGTTTTCCACTGCCTTGAGGACACCTTTTCCGCCAAAGCGGTTCTTGTCGCCGTCGCGGAGTTCAAGGGCTTCGTTTTCTCCGGTGCTTGCTCCGCTTGGAACTGCCGCACGGCCCAATGTGCCGTCTTCAAGGATTACGTCAACTTCTACGGTTGGGTTTCCGCGCGAGTCTATAATTTCGCGGCCAATTACATTGCTGATTGCAACTTTGTTCAACATTAAAAACCTCCAGAAATACTTCTTCCTAAAATGATTGTTTGGCTGATAATTAGTTTTTGCTAATGATAGATAACTATAACTAACTTACACTGTTGTGTCAAGCCTTCTGGCAAGGACTCACGGAAATCAATTTTGTGTTTCGCTCCCGTTACACACAAACTTGATTTCCTGCATTGCTTGCCCAACAGCAAAAGCGCAAAACCAAGTGTAAGTTTAGAAGCGACAGCATAGAGGCCTACGCCGCCGTGGAGCCCCTTTAGTACCGGCCGCAGGACGGTATGAGGGTTACCGAAGGGCGGAAGGGCGGTAATGCAGAGAGACTGACCGGCTCCGTAGGACCGGGCACAGTAAAATGCGGCATATCGTCCAAGATGGTTGTAAAAAATTAAAAAAAATGCTACTTTATATAAGCACAAATAAACGGATTCCTTTGAAAAAATGATTGTTTGGCTGAAATTCAATTATTGCGAAGAAATTCCGCTTATGTGTATTCCCAAAACTAAGGCCTTTCGGGGTTCTTAAGGAGCATTTTAAATGAAATACACCGCAGAAGTGGAACACATGTGTCCTTTGGCTAAGGGCGCATATCACGGGCCGGCACCTATTCCTGAAGAGGGAAAATGGGTTCAGGCAAAAGAAATCAAAGACATTTCAGGCTTTACCCACGGCATTGGTTGGTGCGCACCACAGCAGGGTTGCTGCAAACTTACGCTCAACGTAAAAGACGGCATTATTGAAGAAGCCCTCGTAGAGACTCTCGGCTGCTCTGGTATGACACACTCAGCCGCCATGGCTTCTGAAATCCTCATCGGTAAGACACTTCTTGAAGCACTCAACACAGACCTTGTTTGCGATGCAATCAACACAGCAATGCGCGAACTTTTCCTCCAGATTGTATACGGACGCACACAGTCTGCATATTCTAAGGACGGCCTCAAGGTTGGCGCATCTTTGGAAGACCTCGGAAAGAACCTCCGCTCACAGGTTGGTACAATGTTCGCAACAAAGGCAAAGGGCCCACGCTACCTGGAAATGACAGAAGGCTACGTAGAAAACATTGCCCTTGACAAGGACAACCAGATTATTGGCTACAACTGCGTAAACCTCGGAAAGCTTATGGATGCCCTCAAGGCTGGAAAGTCTGGTCCTGATGCTCTTGCAGCTGCACGCACACACTACGGCCGCGTAACAGAAGACCAGGGCATGGTTAAGCTTATTGACCCGCGCAAGGAATAAGACATTTGGCGGAATAAGCTTTTTTGCCAATTGATATTAACTTTAATGAGGAATTAATATGTCATTATTTGAAGATTATGAAGGCCGCATTCCCCAGGTGAATAAGGCTCTTAAAGAATACGGCTTTGCTGAAGGAGAAAAAGGTCTCCAGGAAGCACGCGATTTGTGCAAGTCAAAGGGATTCGATCCATACGAAATCTGCCAGTCAACACAGCAGATTTGTTTTGAGGACGCAAAATGGGCCTATGTTCTTGGTTCAGCAATTGCAATCAAGGAAGGCGAAAAGTCTGGAGACAAGACTGGTTCTACAGCAGCAGCAAACATTGGTAAGGGCTTGCAGGCATTCTGCCTCCCTGGTTCTGTTGCAGATGACCGCAAGGTTGGTCTTGGACACGGAAACCTTGGTGCCCGCCTCTTGAGCGAAGAGACACAGTGCTTTGCATTCCTTGCAGGCCACGAGTCTTTTGCAGCAGCAGAAGGTGCCATCAAGATTGCAGCTAACGCAAACAAGGTCCGCAAGAACAAGCTCCGCGTTATCCTTAACGGTCTTGGAAAGGACGCAGCCCAGATTATCTCTAGAATCAACGGCTTTACATACGTTCAGACAAAGATGGACTACTTTAACGGACAGGGTACAGACAAGGCTTTGACCGTTGTAAAGGAAATCCCATACGGAAACAATCCAGAGCGCCTTATCGTAAAGTGCTACGGTGCAGATGACGTTCGCGAAGGCGTTGCAATCATGTGGCACGAAGGTGTTGACGTTTCCATTACAGGTAACTCTACAAACCCAACACGCTTCCAGCACCCGGTTGCAGGTACATACAAGAAGGAGCGCCTTGAACACGGCGAAAAATACTTCTCCGTAGCTTCTGGTGGCGGTACAGGACGCACACTCCACCCGGACAACATGGCAGCTGGTCCTGCTTCCTACGGTATGACAGATACTTTGGGCCGCATGCACTCAGACGCACAGTTTGCAGGTTCTTCATCTGTTCCTGCCCACGTAGAAATGATGGGCTTTATGGGAATGGGTAACAACCCAATGGTTGGCTGTACAGTTGCTTGTGCAGTTGCCGTTGCAGAAGGCTTCAAGAAATAAGCATAAAAGCTAATGCCGGCAGGGGCTCCACTTTTGCGGGGATCCTTGCCTGCATTCTGCCTATTGCATAAAGTCGCACAAAGTCGTATAAAGTAACACAAATAGGAGAAAAAAATGTCCAGCAAAAAACTTTACAAATCCAATTCAGACAAAAAGCTTGCCGGTGTGTGCGGCGGAATTGCAGAATATTTTGACGTTGACTCCACTATCATAAGGCTTGCATGGGTGGTATTTACTCTTGCAGGAGGAGCAGGTCTCTTGGCATACATAATTGCAGCTATCGTAATGCCCAATAGATAAGGCTGATTATTGCGGCAGTTTCTTTTGCAAGGGGCTTTCCGTACTTCGCCGTCTTGCGCGGCTCATCCCGCCCTGCGGACGGGACTAAAGGTACTCCAATCCCTGCCGCGCCTGCTTTTTTAAGCCTATAAAATTATTTCTGCCAGACACTCCTCTTCCCCGCCGTTTTTTATGCTTTCCAGCAATGCTTCTTTTATCCTTACATTTACTATTGTTCCCGGAGCCGGAATTTCTTGACCATCTTGCAAAAGGCATTTGCAGTGCAAGAAATTTGACGTAACCGCATGGACACTTCCCTGTAAAGCACGGTTGCTGAGCCCTGTCGAAGCATGGTTGCTGAGCTCCGTCGAAGCACGGTTGCTGAGCTCCGTCGAAGCATGGTTGCTGAGCCCTGCCGAAGTAAGCCTGTCCTTGCGCGAATTTTCGCATACAGCAGGAAATATCTGGTCTTTGCAGGAATTTATGTAGGCAATCTTTCCCTGCACTGCAAGTGAGGTTAAAACTTTTACCCTCTGGTTCTTTACCGCAGGAGCAACCTGAGCCTTCATGTTAAAGGCTGGTGTTCCCGGCCGCGGAGAAAATGGAAATGCGTGAATCCATGAGAATGACACTTTTTTGCACAGTTCCGTGGTAAGGATAAAATCCTCCTCAGTCTCCCCCGGAAAGCCTGCAATCATGTCGCAGCCAATGAAGGGATTGTTTTTTGCCCTGCGCAAAAGTTCAACCGCGTTTATTACATCATCCGCCCTGTAAGGTCTTGCCATTTTTTTAAGGATTTCATCGCTCCCCGACTGCACGCTAAGGTGGAATGACGGCTGTATTCTTGGGTCAGCCAAAAAGTTGCAGAGACGCTCCGTTATGTGCTGGGGATAAAAAGAAGAAATCCTAAATTTTATTTTGCTTGTGTTGCTAAGCAGGTATTCCAAAAGCTGGGTAAAGTCAATTTTTTTTCCATCGGCATATTGTGCAGAATACTGGCTTAGGTTAACACCGGTAAAGACAACCTCTCCTGTTCCCCTATCCTCCAGTTCCAAAACCCGGCGCAATACTTCTTCCGGCTCCAAGGAAACGGACTTTCCCCTTGCCAAGTGTATGCGGCAAAAAGTGCATGCGTTGTTGCAACCGTCCTGTATTTTTATGGAAGCCCTGCTGTGCTTTTCAAAGACAGGAGTGTAAAGCGAAAATGCATTCTCTTTTTTTGCGTCTGATTTTTTTTGTATAAAAAGCCTTAGCTCATCTTTGGAAAGGGTCTTGCAAGATTTTAATTCTTCTGCCAAGTCAGACAAAAGTTCCTTTTTGTTACCAGAAAGAATCACTATGCGGGAAACTTCCATCTGTTCTATAAAGGGACCGTCCAATTGGGCATAGCAACCGGTTACAATTACTGGTGCAAGGGGATATTTTTCAAGCAGAAGCCTTATTATTCTCCTGGCCTTTTGTTCAGCTTTTGCAGTAACGGTGCAAGTATTCACAATGCAAAGAAGCACATCCTCATTTACCGGAGTGGCAGAAGTCACCCCTTCCATTGAGCATACAAAACCTGCATCAGAGAATCTTTTTGCCGCCCCCTCACTTTCATCCTGATTAAGACGGCAGCCAAGAGTTTCAAAGTGGATTATGTTCCGCATGAAAAATTTAAGGCTTATGGATTAAGCTTTGCCTGGCAGCGGACAAGACCACGGCGGGCATCATCAGAAGAAGATGCATTCAGGCTTATTGCCTTGTTGTAGGCAACAATAGCATCCTGATAGTATCCTGCCTGTTCCCTTGCATAGCCAAGCTTGCTCCACCAGAAAGACATTCCCGGTTCAGTGTCCACAGCCTTGCTAATTGCAATATCTGCATGCTCCCACTTCTTTTGGCGGATATAGATTTCTCCCATCATGTAATAGGAAAGACCTATGCGCTGCGAGCCTTTTTTGTCTGCGTTAGGAATGACAACATACTGCTGAAGAAGGTTCATTGCCTCGTCATATTTTTCCAGATAGAATTTTGATTCAGCCTGAATTTCAAGAAGACGGGCATCGTAGGAAGAAAGCTGGCGGGCCTGGGCTGCACACTTTTCAGCTTCCCTATACTGCTTGTTGGCAACTAAAGACCAGCAGAGAACAACATAGGATTCAATTGCTTTTGCAGTACCGCGGGAACTGTCGTTAAGCTCATCCTGGCACACGCGGATTGCTTCCTTGTAGTTACCGGCCTTGTAGAGCTTTAAGGCATCGGGACGTGCGGCCTGTGAAAAACACGGTGTTAGGGCCGAAAAAACAAATGCAAAGAAAGAAATCTTAAGAATATTCTTGCTTGATAATTTCGTAAACAAACGCATCAGAAGCCTCCGCTTGCAAACAGGTCCGGCTTTTCAACACCAGACACTTCATCGCTCTGTAGCATTGAAATTTTTCCGTTAACCGTGGAACCAAGCTCCAGTACCGGGCGGGCACTTGCAATTTCTCCGTTTACGGAACCGGTGGAAGTAACGTAGACCATCTTGTAGCCCTTTATGTTACCCTTTACCTTTCCGCGAACCAATACCCGTTCCGCCGTAATGTCAGCATCAACCTCTGCGTCCGTGTCAATAAGAAGATCGCTTGTAGCTTCTATGAGCCCGCTCATTTTGCCCTTAATCATAAAGGGCTTTGAAAAACGGATGTTACCTGTAAAAGTAATATCGCGTTCAAGAACTGTGTCAAAATCATCTTCGTCCGTGTCAAACGGCTCTGAATCCTTTACGTCAAACATAAGCTAATTGTACCCATAATAAGCGTTTTGTTCAAGAGCAAACCCAAAATCTTGATTCTTCTTTTATTTCTGGAGCAG
>JAFXWC010000031.1 GCA_017534445.1 Treponema sp. | reverse complement strand
GGAAATTTACCTTCTGGCCAATGAGCAGGTTCAAGTCTATGTTCATCTTTAGCTTTCCGCCCAATCCAGAAGAGTCTGATTCAGCTTCCTCTATTTTTTCATTCTCTTTTTCCTTCTCCTTTTCATCGCCCTTCTTGCCGGGAATGATTGCAAGGCCCTGGCTTCCCAAGTCTTCCATAACGGTAAGCTCGGAATTTTCAAGAGATACTGAGCCTTGCAGGTTGAATGAATTGTCTCCGTAAAGGATGTGGGTGTCAATGGCGGTCCTTCCTTTGAGAGTAACAAGGGGAAGCTTTACGTTAACCGGAATGCCGTCCTTTTCGGTAACTACGGCAACATCCAGGGAATCTAGGTGCAGACGGTCAAGGACTATGGACACCCCCACCTGCATAACTCCGTCCTTTATCTCAAAGAGGGTGTCGCTCACGTCTATTTTGTTCTGAACCATGGTCACAAGCATCTGTTCTGTCTTGATGTGGTTGTCAACAAACATCGGAATCATAAAATCCAGGTTGGAGAACTCTATGGAACCGTCTATGTTGGGGTCTGTGGAAAGTCCTGAAATTACAGCCTGTCCGTTCAAGACGCCACTGTAAACAGAAAGCAGGGATGTGTCCACGAAAAGGGCAAGCTTGGGAAGGTCGCAGTAAAGCTTAGACAGGATAAGGTTCAGATAGTTGCCCTTTACGTTTCCGCTCAAGTTAAAATGCAGAGGCTTACTTTCATCCACGGACACGTTAAGCGTACCCGCATTGTAAAGGACTGCAGAAAGCCCCAGAGAATCATCTGACTTAAGGCTCAAATAGTCGGGAGTCTTTTCCATAAAAAGATGGACAGGAACATATTTTTTTAGCAGGTCACCAGACATTTTTTCAATGTCAAGGTTTACCAGGATTGAGCTTGGGACAAAGGACTTATTTTCTTCGTCCTCCGCATTTTTAATTCCTTCTATAATAAACGTGGTCTGGGCAAAGAGGTCCTTTCCTGCAATCTTAGCGGAAAGATCAGCCCCCAGCTGGCCAGAGAAAGAGGAAACGTCAAAGGAAGCCGTTATGTTGGAAGCCTTTATGTTGCCCCAATTAACGCTCATTGCAGGAACAGTCAGCGCCCCTTCGACAAAGGCGGCAGATCCGTATGCATTAAGCTGATTTCCACCAGCACGCATAGAAAGCTTTGTGAGTTCAAGAGCCACATAGGGGTTTTCCAGTGTACCGCTTGCAGTAACAGTTCCGGTAACAACGTTGCCGTTCCCCTGCCCCTTCATTACGCGGTAAAGCGGGAAATTTTCTATAAGTACGCGCGAATTGAAGTAACAGTTGCTCTTTAGCGCACTTCCAGAAAGCTCCCCGCCAAGAGGATTAGTCAGCTCTGCATCAAGGGTAAGCTTTTCGGAAGTTCCAGAACTTACCATGTCCAAAGAAAGGTTAGCCGAGTCAAAGACACCTTCGTTCATGTTCCACAAAAGGTAGCCCTTACCGTCTAGCGCAGAATAGTCGTCAGTATAGTTTACTGTATTCAGTATGGCACCCTTGCCGTCTATCTGGCCAGACATGGCAATGCGCGGCATTACCGGAAGATTTCCGCTTGTCTCGGAAACGGCAAGCTCCTCTATGTTAACAAGCAGCCCTGTCTTGCTACCGTAGGAGAACTGCATGTAGGTGGAAAGGGAAAGCATGAACTTTGACAGGGAAACCGGGAAAGACTGCACCTGGAAAGAACCGAAAATGTCGTCCCTAAAGTCCACCAGAGCCTCGAGACCGTAGTCACCCGTAACGTTGACCCAGTTGTCAAAAGAATACACGCCCGAAAGGTTGTAAGGAATCTTGTTCACTTCCAAGGAAGACGAGAATTCAACCTGCCTGCGGGGCTTTGAAATGGCGGCATCAACGGTGGCATTCATATTAATGCCTCCGTAAACAGCCTCCATGCGGGAAATCTTAAGGCTTCTGTCGTTGCCCTCAAACTCAAGGACTACGCTCTGGTCTTCCCTTGCGGGGTTCCTGACAGAAACAGACGGTGACGAGAAGGAAAATGAACTGAAGTCCGTTGAAAAAGCAATCTCTGAGTCCGTCATGTAAGACGAAAATTTTGGCGCAAGGCTAAGCACTGTTTCCGCACGCTTGGCAGGCATAAAGAAAGCCGCATATTCAACAATCGTGTCTGCAAAAAGGCCTTCCACGTTCAGCTTGGTGCTAAGAGACTTTCTGCCCGAAAAAGACGCGCTGCCCGAAAGCCCAATCTTTGCAGGATGCTGGTAGTCCTGAGAATGTGAGTTTTCCGTAGCAGAGAATGAGAAGCTGTAGCCGCTGCCAAAAGGCCTTAGATCTATAAGTATGGAAGAAAGCGTCTTGGCCCCAAAATTCAGGGCCGGTGAGCTAACGGATATGCCCTTGCCGGAAGGACGGACAAATATGTTTCCCGAAAGCGAGTTGCCGTTGGAGAAAGTATAGTGCCCAAGGCTTATGTTTGCGCTGGGAAGAAGTGTTTCCATCTCCATGGAAGCAGTCACCTTTACGCCCAAAGTCTTGCCGCTTGCGGTCACAGAATCCACGTATACCGCAGAATTGTCTCCGTGGGCAGAAAAAGCAATGTCCTCTTTTGCAGAAAGGTAGTCCTCGGGAAGAACAAAGGAACCGTCTGCTGACCAGTCATATTTCTTAGTTAGCAGGTTGCAGTTAAAGGCCAGTTCCGCCGTATAGCCGGTCTGAAGGAAGGAAGACACGTGCTTGTTATTCATAGGAATCTTTATTACGGAAGCAGGGCTAAGGTTCTTCATGTTGAACACAGTCTCAAAGTTTCCGCTGTAAAGGTTCAGGCTTGCGAAAAGGTCGTAGTGGGCCAAGGTCTGGGACGAACGCAAGACTGCAAGGCCATTTGAGTATCGCGCAAGGAATTCCATCTTGTTAACCGTGTAGTCCGCTCCGTCATAGTCATCAAGCGATACAATCATGGAGCTGCCGTCCACGGAAGAAAGCACGTTGCCGCTTATGCTAAAGTTAACCCCGGCCATCATATCAGAAAACTTTGCATAGGCATATCCGTCCAGATTCGTCTCTACGGACATTCCGTTCTTCTGCCTTCTTAGAGAAAGTGAACGGACAGCAGCCGTATACTCCTTGCCCGAATACTTGTAAGAAGCCCTTACGTTTCTGGCATACACGTCAAAGGGAAGGAATGAAACCGCCGTCTTTATAGCCCCAATAAGGCTCTGGTCCATAAAGCCGTTCTTGTCAGACTTGTCTTCCTTGTCCCCCTTGCCCAGGGCTTTTAATTTTTCCAAGACTTGTGTATATTTTTCCTTGTCAAACTCAAAGTCAACGTCGTTTATGAGGACTTTGGTAAAGGCACCCTTGAAATTCTTGTGCAAAAGCTGGCTAAGGCTGTATTTTACGGACGCCTTTCTTACGGTAAGAATCAGCTCACCGCTTTCAATGTCGTAGACTTCTATGCCCTGAATGTGGATTCCGCTGAAAATCGAAGGGGAAAGACTCTTGTACCTTACTCCAAGGCCTGTCTTGTCCCTAAGAACCTCCAAAGCCTGGGACTCGTAGGAGCGTACAAGCCTTGTGACGGAGACATAGATTGGACGCATCGCGGTCAGAATGACCACAAAAATGAGGAGAAATATGCCAGTTCCAATACAGTTCCTAACCCAAGTCTTCATCGGTGCCAGAGGGAAATAAAGTCCCCTTAATTAACGGTAAAACTAATTGTAACAAAAAGCGATAAATTAAGGAAGGTTTTTTATGATATTACAGAATTTTATTGTTTTTGAAGGAATAGACGGGGCCGGAACCTCAACCCAGATAGAAATGCTAAAAAACAGGCCGGAAGCAAAGGATTTCCTCTTTACCGCAGAACCAACTTCTGCCCCAACAGGCAAATTCCTCCGCCAGATGCTAAAGGGCGACTTTCCCCTGCAGAACGAAAGCGCAGCCTACCTCTTTGCCGCAGACAGGAACGAGCACGTAAACGGAAAGCTGCTTACCCAGGGAAACACCCTTGTAACCGGCATAAAAGAGGCATGCCAGTCAGGAAAGAAAGTCGTAAGCGACCGCTACCTCTTTTCGAGCCTGGCCTACCAGTCAATAAACTGCCCGCCAGAAGTCCCAAGGCTATTAAACAGCCTCTTTCCCCTACCACAGCTGCTCTTCTACTTTGAAATCTCCCACAAGGACTCACTTTCCCGCCTGGGCGACCGCAACTTCCGCGAAATATACGAAAAAGAGGACTTCCTCAACAGAACCGTGCAGGAATACCACAATGTTTTAAGCGAATATTCAGAAAAAGCCAAAAACCAAGGCATGAAAATAGTCTTAATAGATGCAAAAAAAACAAAAGAAGAAATAAGCGCAAATATCTGGCAAGAAATAAAAAATCTGCCGATAGTATGATAAGTATAATGTCTAAAAATAATTTTCTTATGCGGATTACAAATTTACTCAAAAAGGCAGGAATCACAAAATTTGCGCACGCAAAATTTGCCCACGCAAAACTTGCGCTTGTACTGGCCATAGCCATGCTGGCTTTCTCCATAGCAGCCCCAAGCGCACACGCATACGTGGTAAAGTACAAGGAAGACTACTACAGGCTCTACCACGTACACCACCAGCAGTTCCCGGAAGACTGCCTTGAAAACATCTACTGGCTGGAAAAAGCCGTAAGCGCAGACTTTGCAAACCCCTACTACGCTTTCACAAAAGTGGAAACCGAACGCGAGTGGGAAAAATACCGCTACCTCTTCCAGATGCACCTGAACCTAAAGCTAATAGAGCAGCACCTTAGAATGGCCCGCATATACGACAAAAAGGCCGCATACTTCTACGACGCCCCATGGAAAGACGAATACCTCAGAAACCTAAAGCAGGCCAAGTCCTACTACCAGGCCGGCTACTACTACTGGCAGGAAGCAAAGCTCTGGGCGGAAAAGGCAAACACATCGCAGTTCAACTTCCTCTACATCACTTCCCTGCAGAACTGGGAAGACGAACGCGAGCGCATCGTAACCGAGCAGCTGAACTACAAGGCCATATTGGACCGCGAGCTTACCCGCCTCCAAAAAGTAATCGACGACCTTGAAGCCATGACCCAAAAAAGCTACTAAAGCTCAATTTTCTTCTCTTTATTCTTGCGGCG
Source organism: Treponema sp. (assembly GCA_017534445.1). Lineage (GTDB taxonomy): Bacteria > Spirochaetota > Spirochaetia > Treponematales > Treponemataceae > Treponema_D. Next base: position 40,056 of record JAFXWC010000031.1, on the reverse strand, counting down.
CTTTCTTTTTTGGCCAAACGCTTAGTAAAAGAACATCTTGCCATTTTTACTTGCAAACAAGCAGCGCCATGGGTTCACGCAGCGAAGCTTCCAGCGGGGCGCGTCCAATGTTTGCGTAGAAACTCGCGGTTTTTTGCAGAAAAACCGGCCTCAAAAATGGCAAGGAGGCCATTTTTGAGGCGCTTTCCGGGGTTCCGGCTTTCGCCTCCATTGCCTATCGGCAACGGCTGCGCCGCCCCTCCAATCCCGGCCGTGCTTTCTTTTGCAAAAGTCTTACCACACAGATGACTCTTCGTCCCAAGAAAAATTTATCTTGTATTCCATTTTTTTTTACATCCTACCACATTATACCACATTTTAGATTTCTTGCGTCAACTATCCATATCATAAAAATGTCAGTCTCTTTTATCTATACAATTCGCTCATAAAATATTGTTCCTGAAATGAAACGGCTGATAGGATTTCTTCATTTGAATAGTTCTTATCATCAAGGCTTACAATCCACTTATCTTCCACATCATTCAGCCGATGCAAAACCGCTATGACTTTTCCTTCGTAGCATTCAATAGGGGCAGTCGTTCCAAAAATATAAACATCCTGTTCTGCTCCATCGCCGGCAATAATATTTTCCACATATCCATAATTGATTGGGTAAATCATGTCTTTATGCCGCGGATGGCAACTTCCAAGGGGACGGTCAACTTTTCCTTTTACCCTAAGACCGATTATGTCACTATAATCTTTAATTTCTATATCCATTTTATAAACTAAAGACATTTCACCGCGGCGGTCTTTCATTTTCTGAAAAAACTTAAAGCCAAATTTTTCGTACAATCCTTTCTGGTCTGTTGAAACATAGATGTTTTTATAGCCTTCTTTTTTTGCATATAAATAAATAAGTTCTATCAATTTACCTACCCGCTTTTTTCCACGGAAAGCAGGAAAGGTATAAACAAATCCAATCCAAGGTGTCAAAACAGTGTCGGGAATATCATCTGTTTTTGAAAAAGTACAAAATGAAATTAATTCACGCCCTTCTGTCAAAAGAAAAACTTTGGATTCAGCTCCGCACAAATCATAAAAAGTGCCGTCGCATAACAAGCTGTAAAGATATTTAGCGGCAGACCAATCAGACTCTCCAATCTTCCTAAGCCAAAATTCCTTGTCGTCTATTTTAGAAATCTCTTTTATTGCCAACATATTGTCACGTCCTTACGCTTTCATCATAAACTTAAAGTTACACCCCAAGGCAGATGTTTTGAAAGATGTCTATATGCTCAAAGGTGAGCCCGTCTTTACCGGCATTGATTAAGAGGTAGGATGGGCCTTCCAGTCCTGTTGCGGAAACGGAGACTACCTTTCCCTTTACAAAGTTTTGGTGGCTATGGCCTATTGCGGAAAGTTCGTATTTTGTTACGGCTTCACTTTCCACGGTTTTGTCAAAGATACCGTTTTTTAGGCTTGAAAGCTGAAGGAAAGGATAAGGCGCATTTATATCCGAAAAGAGGAAATGTGAGAAATGCATTTTGTGTCCGTTGAATTCTTTTTCGTAGAAGAGGGGCATCTGCCTAATAAAGCTCATTTGCTCGGCGCTAAGCTTTGACCTCATTCCGTCATAATATTCGCGAAGGTATTCAACATCAGGGTCAATGTCCACTCCGTCTGCAAGGTAAAGCTCGCAGTTTCCCTTTAGGCAGATTATGCCGCTTGCCTTTAAAAGCTCAAGGCATTCTATTTCCTCGTTTCCCCGCTGAAAAATGTCCCCCAGGAATATAATCTGGTCGGCTCCATTTTCCTTTATCTGATTGAGGGCAGCCTTTAGGGCTTTTAAATTTCCGTGAACGTCTGAGAATACTGCAATTTTCATAAGGAACATTATAGCAAATCCTTACACGAAAAACAATCGAGCAGCATTTGCTCATATTGAAAAAAAATCCATTTATCCATAGAATAGTGGCACCATGGACAGTAACGAATTTATTTTAAAGTATGCCGAGGATTCTGGCTTTGACAAGACATGCATTTATTTTTACAGCGGAAGTCCCAACCTCAATAAAGTTTTCTTTTCCGAAAATGACAGCGGCAAGCAGCCACGTCTTTTTGTAACGGACACCAGCATAGCAAGGCTTGACTCCATCAAAGATTTTATTGCTCTTTTTGAATGCGATGCAAACGGTTCTGCGAACACTGATAACGGTTCTTCAAACGGCAGCGGATGCCTAAAAGAAGGCTCGGTCTTAAAATACGGAAGCGACTACCTTCTTGTTCTTGGCGCAGGAGAAAAATTCAAGACAATAGACAGCGTGCTTACCATAGTTAGAGCTGCCCTGGAAAGGAATTTCACAAGGAACTGCACCTTTGTTGCAATAGGCGGCGGCGTTCTTTCGGACATGACGGCTTTTGCGGCATCAATCTTTAAGCGGGGAATCAAAGTTGAATTTGTTCCGACCACGGTTCTTTCCATGGTGGACGCATCTGTCGGGGGAAAGACAGGCTGCGACATAGAAGGCTATAAGAACATGATAGGCTCTTTCTGGCCTGCATCAAAGCTTTACGTCTGGAGCAACTTTGCGCTTTCACTCCCGGAGAACGAATACATTTCGGGTCTGGCAGAAGCTATAAAGACAGCCTTCCTTTTTGACAAGGAAATGCTTACGCTCTTTGAAGAAGAAAAGGATGCCATAATGAAAAGGGACAACGCAATCCTTGAAAAAATAATAGGCGCATGCGTAAGGGCAAAGGCAAAGATTGTGCAGGAAGACCCGCGCGAAAACGGCAGAAGAGCATTCCTTAACCTTGGGCACACTTTTGGCCACGGACTTGAAGCGGCGGCAGGACTCGGCTGCATAACCCACGGCGAGGCAGTTGCATGGGGAATTGGAAGGGCCGCAGACCTTAGCCTGCTGATGGGACTCTGTTCCAAGGAATTCGCTCAAAAGACAAAGGACATAATCGCTTCCTACGGCTACGACTCTGGCCAATACCCCAAGGTTCTTTCCAAGGCCTTTCCGGATGAAGAAAAATCTTTGGGCATAAAGAGGATTCTCCAGGCCATGAAGAAGGACAAAAAGAACACCAACCTTTCGCAAATACGCCTTACCCTGCAAAAAGGTGAATGCGACACAATAATCACTACGGCAAAGGACAGCGACATTGAAAAAGTCCTTGGCAAGACAGGAATCTAACCATGACGGAAAAAGAACACTACTTTGACTGGGCAGCAACGGCACCCGCTGATGAGGATATTCAAAAGGAAGCACTCTCAACTGCACTTGAGCACTGGGGAAATCCGTCCAGCATACACCATGCAGGATGCGACGCAAGGGAAGCCCTTGAAAAAGCAAGAAAAAGCTGCGCAGAAAGCCTTGGCGTAAGTGAAAAAACAATCTTCTTTACATCCGGTGGAACAGAAAGCGACCACATTCCCCTTCTTTCCATGCTAACCCGACCGCAGAAAGGACACGTGGTGCTAAGCTCAATAGAACACCCGGCACTCCGCGAAATGGCAAAGTCAATGCAAGCCTGCGGATGGAGCGTAAGCAGTGTTCAGGCAGACAAGAACGGTTTTGTAAGAGCGGAGGCAATAGCTGAAGCCATAAGACCGGACACAGCCTTTGTCTCCGTAATGGCCGTTAACAACGAGACCGGGGCAATACAAGACGTAAAGTCAATAGCAGATGCTGTAGAAAAAAAATGCCAGGGAAAAAGACAGCCCTTCTTTCATGTGGACTGTGTACAGGCGGCGGGAAAAATACCGCTGGATTTTATTGGAAGCAAGACCAGCAACATACATGGAGCGGCCTTTAGCGCACACAAGATAGGAGGCCCAAGGGGAGTCGGCATACTCTACTTAAACAAGGACATAACAAGCTTCTTGCGCGGCGGCGGACAGGAAAAAGGAGTCCGAAGCGGAACAGAAAACCTCTTTGGGGCAACGGCAATGGCACTCTGCCTAAAGAAATACCTTATAAGCGAAAAAAATCCTTCATCCATTGAACGCTTTAAAAAGCAAAAGGAATGGACAAAAGAATTCATCGGGCAAATCATGCAGATAAAGGGAGCTTCCATAATCCCCCACTGCCGCTTTGAAAATGCAGATGAATTTGCAGAAAAATTTTCCCCCTGGATAGTTCAGGCATCCTTCCCTGGAATCCCGGGACAGGTAATGGAACGCGCCCTAAGCCAAAAGGGATTCTGCATTTCCACAGGAAGCGCATGTTCTTCCCAAAGCAAGGCAAGGCCAGTCTTGGACTCTTTGCATATAAGCGCAGCCGAAAAAGAAGCCGCCGTAAGGTTCAGCTTTGGCTTTTCCACCACAAAAGAAGCCATGGGTGATTTGGTAAAAGCCCTACGCGAAGTGTGCGCAAACTTTGAGTAAAGGCATACCTGGTTTTTTCAAAGCAGGAGCACATTCATCTTTTTGAACTGATTCTTGGTCCGCCAAGCCTTGTAATACTTGTGCTTGTAAAATCTTACATAAAGCGGTGGCTCCAGCTTAGGGCTATGCGCTTAAAATACCATTCGCGCCCAGTGTTGTTAAGCAGCAAGGATTCGCCCTCACTTTCAAATTCTTTGTCAAAGCTGCGTCGGCTGGAAAAATCAAAGAGGCAAAAAAGGCTGTCACTTTTACCCAAGCTGAACTGAAGAAGCGGACTTATGGAAATTTCTTTAAAAGTGCCGTTAAAACTTTTGTCGTATTCTCCGTAAACATCACCGTAATAATAGCCGTTCATCTTGTACATTACACCGGCAAGGCGCAAGGCAAGGGGCATCTGGTAGGCAAGGATTGTCTGGAGCTCATAGGAAAGACCGCATGCCTTGTTCTTAGTACACTGCCATTCAAAGATGCCCTCATCATCAAGGCCTGCAATACCTGAGTATGCGCTGGAAAAAGTTGCAAGCATTACAAGGTGGCTCCAGTCACCGCTTATGACAGCCCCTGTGTCAAACTGAAGGGTTGCAGATGCCCAGACATCATAATAGGGATGGCTGAATGTTGAAAGATGCTCGTATTCCATTGTGTCCTTGTTCAATTGGCAAAGACCTTCTATTCCCAAGTAGTTCCAGCCCCAGCCCAGAGAAGCGCCTGTTTTTAGAACCAAGAATGGCAAGGGGGTAAAGCCTATGCTAACCATTGGCCTTACAGAAACAGGGCTTAGCTCAAGACCGCCTGTAAAAAGAAGATTGGCATCTTTTAAAAGCCAGTGGTCGCCAAGAGGAGTGCCCACTTTGTAGGAGGCATTCAGCACAGTGCGGAATTCCACGCTCTTGTAGGGAGAGGTGATTGGTGCAAAGTGGCTTTCTCCTGTTATGCAGTCGGACTTTGGATAATAGGCAAAGTCTGTCTGTAGCGCCAGTGAAAAGGGAGTTTGTTCATCCGCAAAAAGTGCCCTAAAAAAAGTCATCATAAAAAGTGCAAGGGTCAAAAGCATTTTTCTTTTCATCTTAAATCCTCCTTTGTATTTCTGAAGCCAAGTCATAAAAGGCCTGAATGTAGTTCCAAACAGGTATTCCGTCTTTTTCGCCGAATCTGGCACACACAAGGTTTGCAGCTGGGGAGACGTAAAGTACCTGACCTTTGTTACCGAATGCAAAAAAATCATTTTCTGCACCGCTTCTTTTCATTACGTACCAAAAGTATCCGTAGTAGCCACCCTGAGCGCTTACGCCTTTTGCAATCCGCCTGCCCCATTCATCGTTAAAGTAAGATGAAGCAACGGCACTTTCGCCCAATGACTCGTCTATCCACTTTTTACTTAAAACCTTTGTGCCAAAAATTTTTCCGCCGTCACGGTAGATGCAGCCAAAGCGAACAAAGTCCATGGCACGGGCATTCACACCGCTTTCCATTTTTTCAAAAGCGGACTTTTCGCTGTCAAGGCTCCAGCTTGCTTTTTCTTCCGCACCAATTTTTGACCAGATTGATTTGGAAAAATACGAGCTTACAGACCCACCGCAAGCACGTTCAATTACAAGTCCCAAAAGCAGCGGGTTATAATTGTTGTAAAGAAAGTGAAGCCCAGGTTCCTCTTCTATAAGGGTATTATTTATGGCAAGATTCCGCAGATCGGGATTAAAATAGGTTTGGGTGTTATCCTTGCGGGGAAAGCCTTCCTTGTATACGATTCCGGACGACATGCAAAGAAGGTGCCTTATGGTTATGCGGGAAAAGCGCCCGTCCCTTTTTAAAAGCTCTGGAATGTATTTGGTAATGCTTTCTTCCACGCTTGAAATTTTATTGCCATCAATCAGTGCCCCTATTATGGCTGAATCTATGCTCTTTGCTACGGAAAAAGATGTTACAGTTGAATTTTTATCATAGCCCTTGCCGTATTCTTCTACAAGGATGTCCTCGCCTTTTACCACGATGAGCGCCTGTGTTCCAGTCCTGTTTACAAAAGACGGCAAGTCTTTAGCCTGGAATGCATTTGCAAGAAAAGCTTCCACATTTGCCGACGGTTGGCTCTTGAATTGCCTTACAAAAGAACCAGCTTCTATGTCCCGGCTTGGAAAATAAAGGTAATCCTTTACGCTTGCATCCCAACGCAAAAGGGCACGCCTATTGGTTGCAGTGCAGCCCACCAAAAGAGAAGAGAGAATAAAAAAAACAAATGCAAGTTTTTTCACAGCAAGTTTTTTCATAGCCTTAATTATAGCGCATTATAAAAAGCTGGCAATACGAATGTTAGGAAGCTAACATGAAAAAGAATTATATTTTGCCATTACTTGCAACTTTGCCAAGTTTATTTTATAGTACAAGCATTATGGAAAACGAGAAACTGATTCAGCCAAAGGTTTTAAAGGGCTTTAGAGATTTTATGCCGCAGGACGAGATTCTGCGCGCCGGATTAATAGAAAAACTTACCGCAACGTTCCGCTCCTACGGTTTTGTTCCAATAGACACACCCGTCCTTGAATATACGGAGATTCTCCTTAGAAAGAGTAACGGCGAGACGGAAAAACAGGTTTTCCGCTTTGAAGATAACGGCCACAGAGACGTTGCCATGAGGTTTGACCTTACCGTTCCATTCGCCCGCTTTACCGCAGAGCACAAAGAAGAGCTTTACTTTCCATTTAAACGCTACCACATTGCAAAGGTTTGGCGAGGGGAAAAGCCACAGGCCGGCCGCTACCGCGAATTTGTCCAGTGCGACTTTGACACGGTTGGAAGCGACAGTGCCACAAGCGACTTTGAGACCCTTGCGCTCATGAGGGCTGCCCTTAACGCAATCGGCGTGGAAAAGATAAAGATTCACCTTAACCACCGCGGAGTCTTCAACCGCTTTTTGCTTTCTCTGGGATGCAAGGACAAGTCAGAGGATATCCTTCGCATTGTGGACAAGCTTGCAAAAATTGGCGCAGAGGAAGTTACCAAGGAACTTACAGAAGTTACGGGCGATGCGGCAAAAGCTTCCAAGATTCTTGAATACATAAAGCCTCTTTCTTCTTTTGAAGAGACGCTTGGCCACATTGAAGCCCTTGCAGGCGGTGAGGACGAGGACACAAAGCGCCTTAAAGACATTTTTGCCATGATGAAGGCTTCCGGCATAGAAAAAACATACATTCTTGACCCTTCAATCACACGCGGACTTGACTATTACACTGGCGTTGTTTACGAAACCTTCCTGGACGACCTTCCTTCCATTGGTTCCGTTTGCTCTGGCGGACGCTACAACAACCTTGCAGGCCTTTACACAAAGGAAAAGATTCCGGGCGTTGGCTCTTCAATAGGCCTTGACCGCCTAATTGCAGGCCTTACCGAGCTTGGTCTTACCAGTGCAAAGGGCAGCTACCTTGACGCGGAGATTTACAATAGCGGCGAAGGGCTTGAAGTTTACATGGAAAAGACGGCTTCACTCTTGCGTGAGCTTGGGGTTGCGGTTGAAGTTTTCCCGGATGCGGTAAAGATGGGAAAGCAGTACGCGCTTACGGAAAAGAAGGGCGTTCCCTTTGGCATTCTTATTGGAAAGGATGACGAGAAAAACGGAACACTTACGCTAAAGAACCTTAAGACACGCGAGCAGCAGGCAGGACTAAGCGTTATGCAGGCAGCTTCTATAATTCTTAAGAAAAATTAGTTTATTTTCTGGATTCTTTGAATTCTGGACCATATTTTATTTGCTAACCCGCTTTGCAGGGCTACGCTAGCGCTCCGGCCCGCCTTACGGCGGTCTGGCTGCGCCACCCTTCCAATCGGGGGTAGGCTCTGTCTGTTTTCGCGCTTATTTTTTTTGCCTAGAATTTATTTTGACTCGCTTAAAGCCTTTGCGGCAGCGTTTGCCTTAAGACGGTTGTCGTAAAGCTTTACGGAAACGTTGTCCAGCCATCCCCCATCAAAGAGGTACCAGGCACTTACGCTGTTTATGTCGTGGACATTTGGCTCTATGTACTTGCCTTTAACCTGCAGTATGTCTCCCTGACGGGCATTTTGAACCACATCGCTCTGGTAGTTGTGCTCCTTGTAGTAGGCGGCATATGGAACGGTAACTACAGCCCAGGTAATTCCAAGTTCAAGGGCACTTTCGTCTGTGGGGTTAAAGACTATCTCTTTTTTGGCAGAACATGAGGAAAAAATTAGCCCCAGGCATATTATGGCAACCAGGGCGCAGGAAAAACGGCACCCAATCTTAGCAGAAGAATTCATTTTGCACCCTTTTCATACACAAATTTTCTTACTTCCGGGTACAAAAGCAGGTCTGAATCAACAAAATTCAGCTTCTTAACGTCGTCTATGCGCACCCACCTGTATTCACTGTGCTCAGAAAGCTTGTACTTAAAGATAATGCCCTTGTGGGGAACCTTTATAAGATAGGCATGGAGGGCTACCGTTTGGCCGTTGTGGACAAAATGGGCATTGGCTATGTTGGAAAAGACCTTTACCTTTACGCCAAATTCTTCCTTAAATTCCCTTACTACAGCCTCTGCATCGGACTCGCCGCTTTCTACCTTGCCGCCGGGAAATTCCCATCTTCCACCCATCTGGCCAACAGGGTTTCTCTTTGCAACAAGGACACGGTCTCCGTCCAGCGCTATTCCGGTTATTGAAGTTCCAGCCATCCTAAACTCCTAGAGCAGTATGACCTTTGGGAAAACAAAGTGCAGAACGCCTGCCGCTACGCAGATAACGCCAATGTACTTGCGGGAGTCTATGAATATGGTCTGAATGTTGTCGGGAATATAGATGCTGTCGCTTGAGCTTTCAAAGTATTCGATTAGCATGGAAGCTCCGCCAAGGATTCCTGCAAATGCCGGGAGGAAGTCACCGATTACCGGAAGGTCACCGGAGAATACGGAAAGAATCTTCATAAAGCCAATGAAAACAGCGAGCACGCCTATTACCAAGCGGAATACAGGGTTGTTTACGCCCTTTAGGATTGCCGTGTTTGCCGCTTCGCTTTGCGCTGGAGTTTCAGCGGAAGCTTTCGGGGAAGCAAGGTCTGCAAAAGGATCTTCATCGTCTATGTCCTCGGAAAAGTCCGTGTACTTGGTTTCTGACGGAACAAGGCTGTTCTTTTCCGCAAGGTTCATGCCGTAAATCAAAATAAGCCCCGCAATGATGTTAATCAGTACGGAAAGAAAATAAAACTGTACCATAAAATTATTCCCCCTATCTTATATCATCGGTGTAAAAAGGCCAAATCTTTAATGCCTAGACACTTTGCATTTTAGCTGTATAGAGTTCTTGGAAGCTTTTGCGTCTGAGGTTTCGCTTTCGTTGGAATCAGCTAGAAAAACAGTGCATTCAACGGTTTCAACTTCGTAGTCGGTAAAGACTGCCCGCAGGAATTGCTTCTGCTTTTTATCGCCAGAGAGCTCTTCTGCCAAAGAAAAAAGGCATTCTGCCTGGGAAGAGGTAACGTTGGCTCCGTCCGCGTCAAGGGCCTTTATGTCCGCAAAGATGTGCCTTGGCCTGTTAGCATCATCCTTCTTTTTTGCGGCCTGGGTCATATCCAGAGCAACCGAGACATAGACGTTCTCCGCTATGGAAAAAGCGTCCATCTTGCACCTTACACCGTCAATTACCCCTTCGTTCTTTCTGCCGGAAAGTATGGAAAGCACAAAGATAAGTCCCATGCAAACAACAAGAGCCATAAAAATCATGCGGTTGCCCTTTGTGCCTACAAGAACACCAAAGAAGCCCTTGGACTTAAAGCCGCCGCCTTCCGCAAGCTCGCGTGTCCTCTTGTCCTCAAGGTCGCGGAATTCCCCCCGCCTGTGGTGAAAGACAAGAGGCTCCTCTCCTTCCGCATAGCCGTCTATCATGTCGTCGCCGAATGCCATAGCCCCTCCCCTAGTTCTTGATTACCGCCTGAATGAGCGAATCCGTCCGCCACCAGCTCATCTGTGCCTTGTCGCCAAGAATGTTCAGGGAGCTAAGGATTCCCGCATTGCTAAGGTTAAAGGCCGTGTAAAGAATCTTTTTTCTGTCCATGGCAAGGTGCCTTTTTAGGATGCGGGTGCCGGATGCCTGAACCATCTGTATGTCGTAGCCTCCCTCGTTTGCAACCATAAAGAACATCCAGCCGTTGTCCGTAATGCCTATAAAGTCGTAGGGAATGTTGTGGACTTCGCTTCCAAAACCTTCCACTGTGCTTTCCCGGTAGGGAGGTATTATTATTGGCTCGCTGTAGGTTCCGGTCTCCACATTCAGGGCAAAAAGAAGAGACTCGTCGTAGTCAATGCTTGACTGGGAGGCAATCTTACCCTCCATGTGGGAAGAAGAATAGTCCGCCTTTAGGTAAAGTATGCGCCCTTCATAAGAAGGAATAACGTTCTCCAGGGTAACGAACCTTTCCGCAGCCTTTGTGCCATGCGGGTCAGGGATATTGTCCCTGGAGATAGGAACCTTGAACAAAAGGTAGCCGTCCGCATTGAACCAGAAGACTTCGCAGCCGCTCTTCCTAAAGCTTACCACGACAAGCTCGTTGTCATCCGTAACGTATATGCTCCTTATAAGCGGGAATGGAGTACCGCCGGGCCCCTGCTGTCCAAGGTAGTCTGCAAAAGAGCCGTCTTCGTTAAAGCGGAGCACAATCTGAGAAAGAACGGTCTCGTCCTTTTCATCAAGCTCCTGCCGCTCAACAGGAAATTTGTCCACAACGTAGAGCCTTTTCCGGGAATCAACCGCAATGGATGAAATTTCGTTAAATGGATAGGCCGTAGCCTTTCTTGTGGTGCTAACGACATCCGCACTGTTGGAAAAAGAAGGCCTTGGGTTAGCCTCTTCATTGTAATACAGGCTCAGGAGATCGCCGTAGCTGTTCATCTCCATGATTTTCTTTGACTCTCCGTTGGCTATGAAAAAGAAGCCGTCGCGCATGGCAACGGATGTGTTTATCTGGTTGGCCTGGTTAAGGTTAAAAACGTTCAGTTCATCTTCAAAGGTTCCGTAGTCCAGGGAAAATATTTTGTCTTCTTTTAGCGTGGACACGGCGCCATCTTCCCTACAAGCGGCAAGGCTAAGACTTAGCAAGAGGCATGAGGCGCATTTTTTTGCATAAAAATTGATTTTTTTCATATAAAATAGAATATTAAATTAGTTTGCCAGTGTCAACATTGCAAAAGCAACCTACGCCGCCATGGAAGCCCTTTAGTCCCGCCGCATGGCGGGATGAGCGTTAGCGAAGGCTGGAACGGCGGTGACGCAGAGGCATCTTCCGTCGAGTTAGCCAGGGAATAAAACCGTAGAGCAAGTGGAACTTTCGTCCAAAAATACCGTCCAAAAGAGTTGCATAACAATAAAAAATGCACGATTCAGCACGATTTAATAAGAAAAAAAATTGCCATACTAGACTAGAGACTAAAAATTCGTTATATTTTATGAACCGCAACGGGAATTTTTGAACATTTCCCTTTTTGGCGGCATACCAGATTAAAATGAGTGTTTAATATGTTTGACAAGATTCTTACTTTCTTTTTTGGTTCGCAGAATGAGCGCGACCTTAAGGCCCTAAAACCACAGCTTGAGGCTGTACTTGCAAAAGACGAATGGGCATCTTCTTTAAAAGACGAAGACTTTCCCCTGCAGACAAAGGCCCTCAAGGAACGCCTTGCCAATGGGGAGACACTGGACGACATTCTTCCTGAGGCATTTGCACTAGCCCGCGAGGCTGCATACCGCGTACTTGGCGAAAAGGCCTACCCCGTCCAGTTGATGGGTTCACTCGTGCTTCATTCAGGCCGCATTACGGAAATGAAGACCGGTGAAGGTAAGACACTCATGTGCGTTGCCGCCGCATACCTTAACTCCCTTAGCGGAAAGGGCGTTCACATCGTAACCGTAAACGACTACCTTGCCGAGCGCGACAGCCACTGGATGGGACGCGTATACAAGTTCCTTGGGCAGAGCGTAGGCTGCATCCTTAACAATATGGACAACGAGGCCCGCCGCGAAGCCTACGAATGTGACCTTACCTACGGTACCAACAACGAGCTTGGCTTTGACTACCTGCGCGACAACATGCAGATAGACATAAAGCGCAAGGTTCAGAGGGGCTTTAACTTCTGTATCGTTGACGAAATAGACTCTATCCTTATTGATGAGGCCCGTACACCGCTCATCATCTCAGGCCAGGGTGAAGACGACACCTTCAAATACTTTGAGGTGGACAAGTACGTTGACCAGTTTACCGAGATGGAAAAGGATCCAAAGACCGGCGACTACCCCGACGAAGTTGAAATGCTGCCGGAAGACAGGGCCGCTCTTAAGGGTGACTACAAGATAGACGAGAAGTCCAAGCGCGTTTCTTTTACCGACAAGGGTATGAACAAGATAAACGACATCCTGCTCTCCCACCGCCTTATAGAAAACGGCACGACTGTATTTGACGAGCAGAACTTTGAGTACGTGCACTACTTTACCCAGGCTGTAAGGGCCCACGTCCTCTACCACGCAGACGTTGACTATGTTGTAAAGGACAACCAGGTTCAGATTGTAGATGAATTTACAGGCCGCATTCTTGAGGGAAGGCGCTACGGTGACGGTTTGCACCAGGCAATTGAGGCTAAGGAGCATCTTAAGATTGCCCAGAGGAACCGCACACTTGCAACGATTACCTTCCAGAACTACTTCCGCATGTACGAGAAGCTTTCCGGTATGACCGGTACTGCTGCAACAGAAGCTGTTGAATTTGCAAAGATTTACGACCTTGACGTTGTTGCAATTCCTACCAACAAGCCTGTAGCACGCAAGGACGAGGATGACGAGGTATACCTTAACGAAAGCGACAAATGGAACGCCATCGTAAAGGAAATTGACGAGACCCACAAGAAGGGGCAGCCTGTTCTTGTTGGTACGGTTTCTGTTGAAAAGTCTGAGCATTTGAGTGCCCTTCTTACACGCAAGGGAATAAGGCACGAGGTTTTGAACGCAAAGAACCATGCACGCGAAGCCGTCATTATTGCTGAAGCCGGTGCCAAGGGCGCTGTAACTGTTGCAACAAACATGGCAGGCCGCGGTACGGATATTAAGCTTGGCGGAAACCCGGAGATGAGGGCAAGGAAACGCGCAGGTACGGAGGCTACCCAGGAGCAGTACGAGGCAGCGCTTAAGATAGAAAAGGAGCAGTGGCTTAAAGACTATGAAGAGGTAAAGAACCTTGGAGGCCTTTACGTTATCGGTTCAGAACGCCACGAGTCACGCCGCATAGACAACCAGCTCCGTGGACGCTCCGGACGTCAGGGTGACCCGGGACGCAGCAAATTCTACATCTCCATGGACGACGACCTGATGAGGCTCTTCGGCGGAGAGAAGATGAAGCGCATCATGAAGGCCATCGGTATGCAGGACGGTGAGCCAATCAACCACCGCATGCTTAACCGTTCTATAGAAAAGGCACAGAAGAAGGTAGAAGCCCGCAACTTTGAAATCCGTAAGAACCTCCTTGACTTTGACGACGTTTTGAACCAGCAGCGCGAATTTATCTACGAGCAGAGGGACGAAATCCTTGAGGACGACAACCTCAGCAGCCGCGTAATGGAGAACGCAAAGTCTCTTGTGCAGAACATCTTTGCAGAATACGAGCATAAAGCCCGCCACACAAAGGGTGCAAACCTTCAGAGTGCCCTTGTTGACCAGATAAAGAACAGGTTTGGTCTTGTTGTTCCATACGACCGACTTACAGAGGAAGCCGTAATATCCATCCTGCAGAACGACATCACCCAGAAGGAGATGCTTGTAGGAAAGCCAAGCTTTAACATGTTCATCCGCTACCAGTATATCCAGCTTATAGACAAGAAGTGGCTTGACCAGCTTGAATTCCTTGACGGCCTTAGGGAAGCGGTTTACCTGCGCTCATACGGCCAGAAGCAGCCTCTTACCGAATACAAGATTGACGGCTTTAACCAGTTTGACACCATGCTTGAAGAAATCCGCGACGCTGTTGCAGGAAGAATCTTTAAGGTAAAGGTTCAGATTCAGGGAGAGCCACAGCCTCGCAAGAGCCTTGCCCAGACAAACATGACGGCAACCCACCAGGAAGCACCGTCTGCAATATCATCCCCATCAGGAATGAGCGCGGAACAGAGGGCACAGCAGTCATTCAACGCAAGGCAGTCTATGCAGGGCGCCCAGCGTTCAGCAATGCAGAGCGGCAGGCAGGGTCAAAACGTAACCGTAGTGCGCACAATGCCCAAAGTAGGCCGCAACGACCCCTGCCCCTGCGGAAGCGGAAAGAAATTTAAGAATTGCCATGGAAGAAATGCGTAAGCATTTCTGGAATGGCAATTCGTAAAATATTGCGACCAAAGGGAGCAATTCCCTTGCACGGAAGAAATGCGTAAGCATTTCTGTAGTGACAATTCTTAAAATATTGCGACCAAAGGGAGCAATTCCCTTGCACGGAAGAAATGCGTAGCATTTCTGGAATGACAATTTTGTAAGATATTGCGACCAAAGGGAGCAATTCCCTTGCATGGAAGAAATATGTAACAATAACACAAAGGAGGAACCGTATGGCACAGCTTCTTAACCTTGCGTCTGCACTAGAAATGCTCGGAGGCGAAAAGAATTTGCTAAAAGAGCTCCTTACAGACTTTGCCTGTGGCAAGCAGTTTAAAAAAGAAGAGCTTGTGCGTCTTGAGCAAATGGAAGACAAGACCGAAGCCGCAAAATATGTACATTACTTTAAGGGAGCTGCCCGCCAGATTGGAGCGGAACAGTTTTCAGCCACAGCCCAGAAGTTGGAAGACACACTCCGCGGAAGGGAAAATGGCGACCTTGAAGCATTGAACGAAGCCTTTGAGCAGGACCTAAAAGCCGCAAATGCAGCAATAAACCTAGCCCTAAAGGCAATGTAAAAAAAATTTGTCTAAAACCGGCCATAGCATGTAGAAAGCGCAAAAACCACAAGCTGTCAGTGCCGGTCAAAGACAAAAGAAAAATTCCTTTCAACGGAAGCACAGAGCTGGTCCAGGGGGCAATTCCTAAGTTCGGAGGCCTTCTGGTAGACAAGTTTTATGTCGCCTAAGGGAGTAAAACTTTCCCCCTTAAGAGTCTGGTAGGGTGCATCAGTTTCAAAAAGCAGCCTTTCAAGCGGAAGTTCCGCCACACAAGCCATGCTTTTTTTGTTGCCGTTCAAAATCGCCTTTCCAAATGAAAAATAAGCGTTTATGCCGTGGCTCAGCACGGAAAGAGCCTCCCTAGGGCCGAATGCAAATGAATGGAAGACCGCAGCGGGTATTTTCTTTAGCAAAGAAGCATCCCTAAAAATCAAGTCAAGGGCCTTGCGGTCATGGATTACCACCGGAAGTCCATAGCAAGAAGAAAGCTCAAGAGAAAGATGCCAAGCCTCATCCTGTCGCAAGCGGTCAGAGCGGAATTCACTCGTAAAAAAGTCAAAGCCAGTCTCCCCCACCGCATCAATGCGATTCTCCTTCAAAAGCTGCTCCAAAAAAGGCGCAAGTGACAAATCCGGATTCTGCGGATGAAGCCCAAATGCAGACTTAAGCCCCAAAGCCCCCCCAAATTCCAAGCAAAGAGCCTCCTGCCTAAGGAATTCCTCCTCGGAATGTGAGCAAGTGCAGCCCCTAAAGCCCATCGCCATAGGAGAAAAAGCCTCTTCAAAAGAAGAAATGCTTTCAAAAGAGGAGCTTTGCACAAGATGAAAATGAGCGTCGCAATAAGTCATTCCCCGATTATAGCACAAAGCGTTTTTTATGCCAAATTTAAGCTTTAGGCCACTTAAAAGTCAAAAACACTAAAATCTTTTTTTGTGATTCCGACAATAAAGTATAAGCATTCTGCAATTCATTGAATTCAGATGCAAAAAAATGGGGATAAAGTTACCTTGACAAACAAATTAAGGAGCTAAAAAATTATGGGTACTTACACATTAAGAAGCATTAACAATTCAAATGATTATATGACAATCGTACGCGAACTTGACGACGGCTATGTTGTCCGCATCGTACGCGACAAAGACGGCTACAGCGACATTACAACAGACTACATTTCAAAGACTCTGTTCGAAAGCTGCGTCCGCACAGGCTACCTTTCAAAGGTTGACACTGCAGAAGACCGCCTCGCAGCAAACGCATAAGGCAAACGTAAAGCAAACAATGCAGATGGCATGCCGCAAAAGCAATCATGGCTTGGCAAAAGGCATGCTATAAGCAAGCAATGCTATACGCAAGGCCTTCTACACACAAAGCACATTCTTTTCTATAAGATCCAATGCCTGGCTATAGATGGCATCTTTTCCGCCGTCCCTGCTAAGCCAGTGTATGTCCACACCCTTGCGCTCCATACCGCGGAACCAAGTTTCCTGCCTTTTTGCAAACTGGCAGATGGCATGATAGAGGGTTTCAAAAAGCTCTTCAAAGGAAGCTATCTTGCCTTCCAAAAACTGGCTTATAAAGCGGTACTCAAGTCCAAGCTTTTCCAGACGCTCCCAGGAATAACCGTCACGCTCGTGAAGCTGCCTAACCTCGTCTATCATTCCAAGGTCAAAGCGCTCCTTTAGCCTAATCTGTATGTTCTGCCTAAGATTTTCCCTGGGCATGGTAAGCCCAAGCACAAAGGCTTTTACCTTCCTTTTTGCACGGTCAGCCTCAGCAAGGGCCTTTCCCTCTTGACTCTGCATAAAAGTTTCTATCTCTATGGCGCGCAGTGTCCTTTCCCTGTCAAGAAGGTCGGTCCTGTTGTGCAGGTTGGGCCTTAAGCGCAAAAGAAGGCCGCCAAGCTCCTCAAGCGTTTTTTCTGAAAGTTCATTCCGCAAAGCCTCATTTCTTGGAACGTCAACAAAGCTGTAACCGCGCACAACAGAATCCACATACATGCCGGTTCCGCCGCAAACAAAGGGCATCTTGCCGCAAGCAGAAAATTCATCAAAAAGGGAATAGAAGGCCTGTTGAAAGTTAAATACGTTGTATTCACTTTGCAAAGTGGCAACGTCAAGAAGGTGGCAGCGGACACCCGCATCCGTGTATTCGCTCAAGTCCTTGCCGCTGCCAAGATCAAGCCCCTTGTAGACCTGCCTGCTGTCCGCAGAAATAATGTCCCAGCCGTAGTGGGAGGCAATGTGCACAGCAAGAGAAGTCTTGCCAACAGCCGTTGGTCCAAGGAGAACAATGCAATTGTAAGGAGAGCCTTCCATATTTTCTACAGAACCCCGCCCTAAAGAACGCGGCAAACAGCACACTTAAGGTATTCGCTCTGGGGATAGCCCACAAGAACCGGATGGTCAGGGGCAGCTCCCCTCTTCTGAAGAACCTGTACGCTCTTGTGGCTGTCCTTAGCCGCATGCATTACCATTGAATAGAAGGTGTTCTCGTCAAAATAATAGGAGCATGAGCAGGTAACAAGTATGCCACCCTCGCTCAAAATGCGCATGGCACGAAGGTTAATTTCCTTGTAGCCGCCGTATGCCTTCTGAATCTGCCTTGCACTCTTTGTAAAGGCCGGTGGGTCAAGGATAATAACGTCAAACTTTTCGCCCTTCTCCTCGTACTGCCTAAGAAGGTCAAAAACGTCAGCACAAACAGCCGTCAGCTTGCCGGAAACTCCGTTAGCCTCCGCATTGTGGCTAATCAAATCAACCGCTTCCTGGCTAACGTCCGCACAGACAACGCTCTTTGCTCCAGCCTTAGCAGCATTAAGACCAAAAGCGCCTGTATGGGAAAAGGCATCAAGAACGCGCTTTCCGTGACAGTAAGAAGCAACAGCCGCACGGTTGAACTTCTGGTCAAGAAAGTATCCGGTTTTCTGACCGTTAACAATGTCCACGTCAAGGAAAATTCCGTTTTCCTTAATGGTAATAACGCCGTCCTTAACAAAGTGGGCGCCGGTTCCCAAAAGCCATCCTGTCTTCTGCTCAAGCCCTTCCTTTTCGCGCACAGGAGCATCGCTTCTTTCGTAGATTCCGTCCGGTTTGCAGACAGACTTTATGGAATCAATAATCTCCTTTCTGAACACTTCGCAGGCAAGAGACAAAAACTGAACCACAACAAAAACAGCCGTCCTTTCACCGCTGTAGGCAACGTAGCGCTCGGCAACAAGGCCCGGAATAAAATCTGCCTCTCCGTAGATGATGCGGCAACTGTCCATGCGGTCAAAGCTAAGGGCGCGGATGTTCACTGAATTGCGCACTGCCTTGTCCCAATAGGATGCCGGATCCGCCATGATTTTATCTGCATGCTCGCGGCCAATAAGGCGGACTATAATCTTTGAAGACGGATTAAAAATGCCCGTTCCCAAAAAAGTTCCCTTGCTGGAATAAACTTCAACCGCACTGCCGGCCTTTACCTGTGCCTCTGCAAGCGTCGTGGTCTTAACGCCCGAACCATCTTCGGCAAGCCACTTTACGGAAAAAATCTCGTTATCGTAAACCCAAGGAAACCCCTGGGAAAGTTCAATGTCTTCTTTGTTCTTTAAAATTACGTGTGAAAAATTGTTCATAAAAAGCATTATAGCGCATTTATTTTGCCTTAGTCAAACAGGCGGTCAAATTTTAGCCCCATCCATTTTTTCCTTTTTTTTGCGGCACTTTTTCCTGCTGAACAAACGCGTCCCAAAAACACACCTTGCCATTTTTTCCTGCAAACAGATAGCGCCATGGAGGGCGCGTCAAATGTTTGCATACAGTCTCGCGGGTTTTCGTCAGAAAACCCGGCCTAAAAAATGGCAAGGAGGCCATTTTTTAGGCGCTTTCCGGGGTTCCGCCTTCCGGCTCCATTCCTCTGGTCGCGCTACGCACTCCCGCCGGAACGGGCTACGCCCGCCCCTCCAATCCCTTCCGTGCATTAATATGCTACATACTTACCGCCCCACCTACTCCTTATTCCTCTCCGCAAAGTCTTTGGCGTAGGCGGCTTCCATCTTGCGGATGGATTCTATAAGGCTAGAAATCATTCCAAGGTTTGAATCAAGGCTAAGCTGGTAAAAAATCTGTGTTCCCTTCTTTAGCGGAACAACCCAGCCAGAATCCTTAAGAACCTTAAGGTGGTGGGAAATTGCCGGCCGGGAAAGGTTTGTCTTGGCAGAAAGGTTGGTAACGTTAATTCCTTCAAATCCAGAGTCTGCAAGCTTTAAGAGAATATTCTGCCTAACCTCGTCACCCAGGGCAATGAGCATTGGGCCACAGGTTTTAAATTTGTCAATAAGCCTTTTAAGTTCCTTCTTGTCTATCAAATCATCCCTTCCTTTGTTTTGCGAAAAGCACTGCTTCCGTATTGCTTCCAATATAAATCCTTGCAGTCTCTTTGTCAATATCTTTGTCCAAATTATTAAACCTTTGAACATTCAAACGTTTAAGCGTTTAATTTTTTTTACCAAAACTATTGACATTTGCATTCAAACTTGGTATATTACAGTCATTGGTTTAACAAATTGAACGCTTAGGCAAAAAAGCCCAGGGTTCATCCATATAAAGCAAGAGGAGTTTTTATGAATTTCGTAAAAAAGTTTTTCAAGCATCCGTGGATTATCATAGTATTCTCCATCGCCCTTACAGGATTCCTTGGGTTCTTCCTAAAGGATCTCACAATCGAAAACACAATCAGAATGTTCTTCCCCAAGAACGACGAATCCTACACCCGCCTTACAAAGACGGAAGATGAATTCGGTTCAATGATTTCCTTGGGAATCAGCATAGAGTCAAAGAGCGGCTCAATCCTAACACCGGAAAACATCCAGGTAATAAAGAACATAACGGACCAGGCCCTCAAAGTAAAATATGTAGAAGACGTAGACTCCCTCACCCACATTGACTATGTTTGCAACCAGGACGGAGCAATTTCTGCAAGCCAGCTTATCCCGGACGACGACTACGACGAAAGCGGCAACTACATTGGAAGCAAAGAAATGCTTTCCCGCCTTAAGGACCGCCTTAACGAATGGGACGACATCTACAGCCGCGTAATAATAGACGACAACTACACAGGCACACAGATTCAGGTTACGCTCGAACCAAAAGGCGAAGAGCAGATTGCATTTGAAAGCGCAGACGAAGAATACACAAAGGCAAAAAAAGCCCTAAAGGAAGCAGTCAGCGCAAAAACCGCAGACGCAGAAACAATAGCTTCCCTAAAGACAGCTGTAAAAGAAGCAAAAAAGAACCGCACTGCCGCAAAGAAGGCAACCTACAAGGCAAAGGGCGACTCCGTGCGTAACCAGGAAGTTCTAGACAACATCCGCGCAATCACGGAAAAGGAACTTGCAGGAAAGAACCTTACCTACAAATTCTACGGCGACCCTTCCCTTTCGGAAAACTCAAAGAGCTTCATGCTCTCAGACCTTACCCGCCTTATTCCACTTGTAGCAATAGTGCTTCTTATAACGCTCTACTTTAGCTTCCACACCCTGGAAGGAACATTTCTCCCCCTGCTTACAGTTCTTATGGCAACAGTCTGCTCATGCGGACTCATGGCACTCCTTCACGAAACATTCACCCTTGTTTCATCGGTAATACCGGTAGCCCTCATTGCATCAGGTTCAGCCTACGGAATCCACGTGCTTACCCACTACTACAACGAGCTTAACGACGTGGAAGGTGAACTCACAAAAGAAATATACGAAGACGCAGTTTTCAGGGGACTAAAAGAAGTTTCAAAGGCAGTTCTTCTTGCAGCCCTTACGACAGCCGTTGGTTTTGCATCACTTGTAACAAGCCCAATCGAATGTCTTCACAGCTTTGCGGTATTCATGGCAATAGGAGTTGTCTTTGCACTGCTCTTCTCCGTCATCTTCATACCGGCACTCATACTCGTAAAGCCTTACAAACGAGCCTACAGAAGGACTCCTCTGGAAAAGCTTTCAGAAAGGGTAAGAAGGCGCATTGACCTTGCTCATCAGAGACGTGGTGGCAAAACCGCGGAAGAAGCATCTGGCGAAACAACTTATGCAATCTACCGCTTCTTTTGCGGAACACCGGCACGTCTCATCATTTTTACGGTGGCAATTATCACAATAGCAATAACAGGATTCCGCCTCATAAACATAGACACCGCTTTGGTAAACTACTTCCCACGCTCATCAGAGTTCAGGCAGAACCTTGACTATGTAGACGAGCACTACGCAGGAACAAACAGCACATACTTCCTCATAAGCGGAAAGGAAGACGGCGACGTTACAAACCCGGAACTCCTTACTGCAGTGGACGAAATGCAGCAATACCTTCTTGCAACATACCCGGACAAAATAGGAAAGATTGCATCTTTTACAACATTCATAAAGCGCGTAAACCAGGTATGGCACGATCCGGCAACCGCAGAAATTGCAGGCATGGCATCCGGCAGCCAAGATGAATCAGGAATATCTTCTTTTGGAGACGACGCATTTTCATCATTCGGTGAAGGTGCAGGCAGCGCAGATGTAACATCTGGCTCAGAAGAAAGCGTATCTTCATTCGGAGATGACGCATTCGCTTCCTTTGGAGATGGCGCAAGTTCAGCAGAAGAAGTATCTTCATTCGGAGATGACGCATTTGCTTCATTCGGAGAAAGTGCCTCTCCTTCAAACGGTGAATCAGAAACTTCACAAGAAGATGCAGGCTCTGCAAACCCACCGCTAGATTTTGTAGACCCCAACATTGCATACAAGGCAGGCCTTGAGCAGACAAAGACAGCAGAAGAAATTCTGAACCTCCTCAATACCGCATACATAGAGGCAGGCGGAAAGAACGCCAGCTTTGAAAAGGTATTCGAGCAGTTCCAGAAGCAGCTCAACTACAAGGGTCTTGCCTACTACGAAATCCCGGGCGACGTAACAAAATACCCTGTTGCCACAAAAGAAGAGCTGCAGGGCGTTGTAAACGACTACATGAGCCTCCTTTCCGGAAGCCTTGACCGCTTTGTAGACAAAGAAAACAAGCCGTCCCAGCTCCGCATCCAGTGCCAGCTTAGGACACACGCAACCGCAGACACAGGAATCATAATCGAAGCCGCAAAGGAATACGCAAAGAACCACTTTCCCCAAGGCTACACAATAGACTTCACAGGCTCAAGCCAGATGGAATACGCAATGACAAACATGATTGTGTCAAGCCAGATTACAAGCCTTTCACTTTCACTTGGTTCCGTATTCCTGATTATAGCAATATCCTTCGGCTCCGTATGGGCAGGTCTCTTGGG
The DNA here is from genome assembly GCA_017534445.1 of Treponema sp. Lineage (GTDB taxonomy): Bacteria > Spirochaetota > Spirochaetia > Treponematales > Treponemataceae > Treponema_D. Next base: position 17,490 of record JAFXWC010000031.1, on the reverse strand, counting down.
AGTTGTACCGCTTGCCCTCACAATATTGCTAAACTACATGGTCATGGGCTTTGCAGGAATCAACCTGGACTTTATTACAAGCATCATAGCATCAGTTGCAGTCGGTGTTGGAATTGACTACACAATCCACTTCCTTACAACCTACAAGGAAGAAAGAAGCAAATCTGCGGACATAAAGCTTGTCACAATGCAGACATTCAAAAAGAGCGGCAAGGGAATCGTAACAAACGCGCTCTCCGTAGGACTGGGCTTCCTTGTGCTCTGCCTGTCAAAGTTCTCCGTACTGCGCTGCATTGGAGTGCTTGTTGCAATCGTAATGTTTGCATCCAGCGTGCTTGCAATGACAATCATACCGGGCATCCTCAACTGGTTGGATCCTGCATTCATCAGGCCAAAGAAAGAACCTTCCGCACCAATCGTACCGGAAGACGAAGAGGAATAAAGAGTAACCAACGCCCCTTGCATTTGTTTACCTATATAAATACGGGTTGTTCAAATGCAAAGGGCCTGCATAGACGGCAATTCGTATTGAATTGTAACAATTAAACTTTCAGGAGATAAGAAGTATGAACAAACTTACAAGAACAGCAACCATCACTTGCGCATTGTTACTCACAGCGGTCTCTGCATTTGCAGACAAAAAAGGCTACGACATCATGAAGCAGGTAGCCGACTTTAAAAAGCCAAAGTTCAGCCACACAGCGGTACAGATGCGTCTTACCGACAAGAACGGCAACAACGAAGACTGGTACGTAGAAGAATACGGCAAGGAAGAAAACGACCTTGGCTCCGTAGTAATGATTTTCCAGAAGGGCGCAAAGAAAGGCACGCGCTTCCTCCAGTGCGAAAACAAGGGAACCCAGCCCGACGACAAGTTCATCTACCTGCCATCATTAAAGCAGTCACGCCGCGTAAATTCAAGCGAAGGCTCAAAGTCATTCCTTGGAACAGACGCAACCTACGATGACCTTTCAACCCGCGATGTAGAAGAAGACGAACACACATTCATGGCAGAAGAGCAGAAGAACGGCTACAGCTGCTACAAAATCCGCGAAGACCCAAAAACAAAGAGCCAGTACGACTACCGCATCACATGGATAGATAAAAACACCATGTACCCAATCTACACAGAAATGTACATCAAGGGTAAGCTCGTAAAGACTCTCACAGTCAACAGCATCCAGAAAAAGACCGGCGTAACAGGAATCACCTACGACGTTCCAATGAGCACAACACTCAAGGACCTTACAACAGGCCACTCCACAACAATTAACGTTGGCACAATGGAAATTGACAAGGCAATCCCAGCCCACGTCTTTACACAGCAGTTCCTTAACACAGGAAAATAAATAATACAGGAGGGGAAGGTCTTCCCCTCGCTCCAGCCGGCGTTGCCGTCTTGCGCTACCCCTTCTGCGGGGCAAATCTTTTTGCTAAGCCCCGCAACGCCCCAATAGGGCATGAATGGTAGCACATGTCCTTTGCGAGTTTCGAAGAAACTCGGTAAGCAACCGCAGGTTGCGACCAACGCCTGCTCCATTTTCTTCTTCATCCAGAGGCCCTTTATGAAAACAACAGCACGCATTTTTGCAGCAAGCGCTGCCCTTCTTTTATTAGCAGCAAATTCAAGCGCACAGGATTCATTTTTTGACGGTGACTCTTCATCCGGCTTTGACTCTTTTGGCGGCTCATCTTCTTCCATACCTGTGGAATTCTCCGGCACACTAAAGGCAGATGGCCGAGCATATTTAGACAAGGACGTAGACGGAAAAGACACAGGCTTTGAGGCAAAGAACCTCAAGGACTTTAGGAATGTCCCAACCGATGCGGACGCAAGCGCAAAAATCGGAATCAAGTATTCTGGAAACAAGGCAGACGCAGATGTAAAGCTCTTGTTTCAGAAGGACATTATAAAAGACCACCCCTTTGACGTAATAGACGAGCTTACCCTCTCGGGCTACATGGGAAACCTTACCCTAAATGCAGGCAAGATGAAAATCACCTGGGGAAAGGGCGACAAGCTCCACGTCCTTGACAACTTTAACGCAGACGACTACACGGACTTTATCTTCCCCGACTACCTTGACCGCCGCATAAGCACGCCAATGGCCCAGGCAATATACGCACCCGCATATTCAAACAGCGTGGTAAGCAACATAAGGCTGGAGGCTGTCTACACCCCATTCCTTCCTACAGACCGCTTTGCAAGCAAGGGCTACTGGGTTCCGGGACAGGTTGGAGAATTAAAGTCCACGGTAACAGGCATTGTAAGCACAAACCTTGCATCCAAGCTTGCCGCAAAAGACGCACTTGCTTCCGCCACCCCAACGGCAGCATACATCGCAGCAGAAAAAAACTACCTTGAATACCTAACTTACGCCAATTCCCTTATGGATGACCCGGAAAATCTTTACCCGGACACAAAGACCCTAAAATACTCCCAACTTGGAGGCCGCGTAACAGCCACATTCAGGCAGTTTGACGTGGGCGCAAGCTATTACTACGGCCACTACAAGCAGCCTTCCGTTGACCTTTCTTCCTACTATGCAGATGCAGCGGCAATAGCATCCAACACAACATTCCTTACAAACTACGGGGCCGCAATCCAAAGTGGAGCCGTAACAAAAGAAGACGCAATCAAAGCCTTTGCAATCCAAAGCGGAACAGAACTTTCCCTTCCAGAGCTGCACTACGACCGCAAGCAGACCTTTGGTTTAGAGGCAAGCACAATACTCTGGCACTTTAACCTTCGCGGAGAAGCCGCATTCAACCTTACGGAAGACACAAAGGGCGACAACCCCTGGGTTCACAACAATTCAGTGGCATGGCTTGCAGGATTTGACATTGACCTTCCCTTTGCCAACATGAACGTAAACATTCAGGAAACAGGAAGCCTTACCCTTAACTACGACAAGGTAAAAGACGGAGCCTTTAAGGAATACGACGCAGACTACAACGCAGGCCACGCAACAAACAACCGCCTGGTTGCAAACATAACAACATCCTTCATGAACGAAAAGCTCGCACCGGAAGTTACCGTCATGTACGGAATAGAACGCGGAGACCTTGTTGTAATGCCAAAGCTTGTCTACAAGCCGGTTCCAGACCTTTCGCTCACAGCAAGCGGCATGTATATTGGCTGCAAGGATGAGGAAAGCGAATTCTACGCCTGGGAAAACAACAGCTTTGTTCAGCTTGGCGCAAGAGTGGAATTCTAAAAGCGAACACACGATAAGCCTACGCCCGATTGGAAGGGCCCGCTAAAAGCGGGTTGCCGTAGGCAATGGAGGCAGGAGCCGGAACCCTGGAAAGCGGGGAATGCAAAAGAGCTGGCCGGCTCCGAAGGACCGGACACAGTGCACCCGGGCCTGCCGTCCAGATTCAGAATACAATATCCATAACATCTTCTGCCCTTGTTACCGGAATGAATTTTATTCCTTCCTTTACGTGGGCGGGGATTTCTTCAAGGTCGCGCTCGTTGGCCTTGGGGATTATGATTGTCTTTATCTTGTTGCGCTTGGCGGCTACGGTCTTTTCGCGGAGGCCTCCAATTGGGAGCACCTGGCCGGTAAGGCTGAGTTCGCCTGTCATTGCAAGGTTTGCCTTTATCTTTTTGCCGCGAAGGAGGGAGATGAAGGTTGTAGCCATTGTAATTCCTGCGGAGGGGCCGTCCTTTGGAGTTGCGCCTTCCGGAATGTGCAGGTGGATGGTGTTCTTTTCAAACCATTCGCTATCCTTGTACTTGTGTCCTATCGCATACTGCTTGGCCCAGTTCATGGCAATTTGTGCGCTTTCCTTCATTACGTCGCCCATCTGGCCCGTAAGCTGGAGTCCGCCCTTGGAAGATTCAAAGGCAATGCTTTCTATTAGGAGGGTGTCGCCTCCCATGCTTGTCCAGGCAAGTCCGATTGCAGTTCCGGGGACAGAGGCTACCTTTATCTGGCTTTCGTCAAAGACTGCCTTTCCAAGGTACTTGCGAACTTCTTTTGTGTCTATGTTGAATTTCTTTGAGGCAAAGGCCTTGCTGATTTTTATCTTTTCATCATGCCAGACTTTCTGCCTTTCTGCACGGAGGGCTTCCTCTTTTTGAGCCTGGGTGTTGTTCTGCACCTGAACTTCTGGAGCAGCTCCGTCTTTTGCAACACCGTCCTTTTCTTTTTCACCGTTAAGGGAAACGGCTGCTGCAACTGCCTCGTTAACGGCCTTAACCGCATCCTGGGGGCTTGCAACTGTGCTTACCCTGCTCTTCTTGGAGGGCTTTGCGCTAACCTTACCGTCGGGGATGTCTTCCATAGTTGGCATCTTTGGCGGGGGATTGTCCTTTTCGTATTCAGCCATAAGCTCGGAGGCAAGCTTGCGGTTTATCTTGTCTATGCATTTCTCGTAGTTACGCACGCCTGCTTCACGGGCATATTCTGTTGCAATAAGGCTTAGGGCGGCCTTGCTGTACTCTACCTGATTCTTCTTAAAGCCGTTCTTTTCCAGGTTCTTGGGAACAAGGTACTTGGAGGCAATCTGAATCTTCTCCTGGTCAATGTAGCCTGAAAGTTCTATGACTTCTGCCCTGTCGCGGAGAGGTCCTGGCACAGTGTCAAGCGTGTTGGCGGTAAGGATAAAGAAGACGTTGCTAAGGTCAAAGGGCAGGTCAAGGTAGGTGTCGCGGAAGGCAACGTTCTGCTCCGGGTCAAGAACTTCAAGCAGGGCAGCTGACGGGTCTCCCTGTGCAGAGGCATTCATCTTGTCTATCTCGTCTATCATAAAGACAGGGGCCTTTGTCTTTGTAATCTTGAGTCCTTCTATAATCTGGCCTGGCATTGCGCCAATGTATGTGCGGCGGTGTCCCTTTATGTTGCCCTCGTCATGCTCACCGCCAACGCTAAAGCGGTAGAAGGGCTTGTTCATGGCACGTGCTATTGAGCGGCCAACGCTGGTTTTTCCAACGCCCGGCGGTCCCACAAGAATCAATACGGAACCCTTACCGTCTCCCTTTAGGCGGCGGACTGCAAGGTATTCCATGATGCGCTTTTTTACGTCATCAAGGCCATAGTGGTCCTTTTCCAGAATCTTCTTTGCTTCTTCAAGGCTGTAGAGCTCCATTGGCTCGTCGTTCCAAGGCAGGGAAGAAACAAGATCAAGGAAGTTGCGGCTCTGGTTGTACTCTGGGTCGTGGGGATCCAAAAGCTGGAATTTTTCAAGCTCGGAATAGACGGTTTCCTTTACTTCTCCGGTAAAATGGAAGGCATCTATCTTGCCCTTGAACTTTAGGTAGTCGTTTGTCTTGGGATCTGTGGAAATGCCCAGTTCTTCCTGAATGGACTTCATCTCTTCACGGAGAAAGTAGTCCCTCTGGTTTTTTTCCACCTTTTCGTTAAGCTCGTTCTGAATTTTCTTTTGTACGCGCAAGATTTCCTGTTCCTTTTTAATGTAGACAAGGACCTGCTCCATTCTTTCGCGGACGTTTAGTGTTTCAAGGACTTTCTGCTGCTCTTCCTTGTCTATGTTAAGGATGGAGGCTATAAAGTCCGCAATTTTACCCGGGTGGTCAATGTTCACCATGTTAAGTCGCATTTCCTCGCTGAACATGGGGTTGTTCTCGCTTACTTCCTTCATCTCGCTGATGAGGGCACGGGTCAGGGCCTTTACTTCAAAGGTGTCACCACCAATGTCGTCAAGGTATTCAACTGCGGCAACCATGGGGGTGCTTATGCTAAGTGTCTTGCGTATCTTAAAGCGGGCAATGGTGCTCACAAAGACATTTATTCCGCCGTCTGGAAGGTTAATCTTCTTTATAATGCGGGCAACGGTTCCAACATCGTGAACATCGGCAAGGGTTGGCTTTTCAACGTCGTTCTTGAGCATGACAATACCTATGCAGCCGTCACCCTCGTAGGCTTCCTCCACAACCTTTGTGTCATCGGGATTGTTAATCATAAGGGGCGTAAAAATGCCCGGAAAAATAGGCCTTCCGCCTATGGGAACAATAAATAGCTTGTTGGGGAGTTCCTGCTCCGCCGGCAGTGAGGATTTATCGTTATTTGTCTTATCGCTTTTCATACATTTAAATATAATGCAAATGGCAAAAAAAGACAAATTTTTCTACACAAGGCAGATTTAACGCTTGCGCCTCTTTTGGGGGACTATTTTCATCATGGAAAAGTCACCCTGGGTCTTTATTTCTTCGCCGGGTGCAAGGGCATATATTTCTTCAGCCTTTACGCTACTGCCGTTCAGACTTCCGCTTCCTTCTATTATAAAAAGAAGGGTAAAATCTTCCGCAGACAAATTGGACGGGGCTGAATCCACACTACTTTCGTACTGGCCTTCCACAAAAATCTGCTCAAGCGTAAAATATGGGCAGGAAAAGACTCCCGGGAAAGAGGAAACGCTTCTAACCTGGCTGTCCTTTATGCAGGCAATGGCCTTTTCCTCGTGGCACTCGCGCCCCCGCCCCCAGTCGTAGAAGCGGTAGGTTATGTCGCATGACTGCTGCACTTCCAAAAGCCGTAAGCCTCCGCCTATGGCATGGACGGTTCCAGAGGGAATGTAGATAAAGTCGCCCTTCTTTACGCTTACGTAGTTTAGGCAGTCCTGTATGGAATTTGCCTTTATAGCCTTCCTAAGCTCGCTTGCAGTGTAGACTCCGTTCAAGCCGCAGACAAGGCGGGCATCCGGGGCAGCATCAAGCACGTACCAACATTCGGTCTTGCCGCATGCGTTTTCCCCCTCGTAAAGCCTTGCAGTTGCATCATCGGGGTGAATCTGGACGCTAAGCTTGTCGTTAGCCTGAATCACCTTTACCAAAAGCGGATAGTGCCCACCGCAGAACTTTTCAAAGGCATCCTGCTTTCCGTTGGGATGGGTGGAAGCGATCCAAAGCTCGTAACCCCATATCTTGTCTGACTTTATGGCTTCAAGTGCAAGCATTTTGCCCCCTAGTTCTGCCAAAGAGTAGCCGGATAGTAGCCGTCCGCAATCTTCTCTGCAATGGCAGCCTTTACAATCTCACGGTCTTCTGGATAGGTCATTCCAAACCATTTTTCGCTTGAAGTAAAGAATTTTATGCTACCCTCTCCGTGCCTAACAATGTCGCTTGCCGCCACAGGAAGAAGGGCTTCTGTCTTGGGCTGGTCAAGAGAAGTCTTCTTAAAGTTGTCCCAGTACTTGTGGAATTCCTCAAAAGCCTTAAGGCTAAAGGCAAAAAGGTTCATGCTAACCCATTCCTTGCCGGTAAATTCCACCTGCGTTCCTTCAAATTCGCTTATGATTTTACCGTTTACACGGCCAATTTTTGTGTGTTCGGTAATAGATTCAAGGTAGCCGTCCTTTACAGAGCAAACTCCCCGGCTTACGGTACCGCTGTCGCTCATGGTGTTGCCAAGAACGTAGCCAACCATTGCGTGTTCGCGGGACTGGGGGTCAAGAGAGCCCAGGTATTTTCCAAGCACGTTGAATGCCTCGCGTCCATAATAGTCATCGCTATTGATTACGGCAAAGGGGGAATTTACCTTCTCCTCCGCACACAAAACTGCATGAATTGTACCCCAGGGCTTTGTTCTCTGAGCCGCACGCTGGACCTCTTCCTGTGTCAAGAGGGAATCCATGTTCTGGAACACGTATTCTGCGTCCATATTGCGGGCAACACGGTCAAAAAGCCGCTCCCTAAAGTCCTTTTCTATGTCCTTTCTGATGATATAAACAATCTTGCCAAAACCGGCATTTTTTGCATCGTATGCCGCATAGTCAAGCAGGCATTCTCCGTCGCGTCCAACAGCATCAATCTGCTTTACTCCGCCGTAACGGCTTCCCATGCCTGCTGCAAGAACTACAAGTGTTGGTTTCATTACTCCTACTCCCTTTTGTTCAATGTTATTTTATCTATTCTAACACTTGAAAAGACTAAAGGCAACATAAATAAAGATTTTTTGCGAAGGGCTTTTAGATGGCTGCGATTGTTTCGAGCGCGAGTTTTATCATGTTGGTGAATGAAGTCTGACGCTCTTCCGCAGTGGTTTCGCAGCCCAAAAGGATGTGGTCGCTAACCGTAAGTATTGCAAGTGCCTTCCTTTTGAATTTTGCCGCCAGAGTGTATAGTTCCGCCGACTCCATCTCTATGCCAACAACGCCGTACTTTGCCCAAAGCTTCCAGTTTTCCTTGTCGTCATAAAAGTTGTCGCTGGAGACACAAAGCCCAACCGTATGCTTAAGCCCCATCTTCTCCGCCTGAATGTCTGCCTGCTTTAAGAGCGAAAAGTCGGCTGCGGGCGCATAATGCATACCGTTAAAGCGCTGGGTGTTAAGAGAGCTGTCCGTACATGCCGCCTGAGCCAAAAGGACGTCCCTCAGGGCAACGTTTTCCTGCACGCTTCCGCAAGTTCCAACACGGATTGCATTCTGCACGCCGTAGAACTTAAAAAGCTCCGTTGCGTAAATGGAAATTGAAGGCTGCCCCATGCCCGTTCCCTGCACGCTTACCCGCTTGCCCTTGTAGGTTCCGGTAAAGCCGTACATTCCGCGCACTTCGTTGTAGCAGACAGGATTCTCCAAAAAATTTTCAGCTATGAATTTTGCCCTTAACGGGTCACCGGGAAGCAATACAGATTCTGCGATTGCACCCTCTTTTGCGTTTATGTGTGTACTCATGGTTTTATTATAGCACTAAAAGTTCAAATTGAAAACTAGAAAATTCTTTTGGGGGACAAAAGCAATTAATACTTCCAGCCGACCATGCCTTTGCCTTCGCTGGAAAATACGACGCCCACTTTGAACATTGCCTTTCCGCTTACGGCAAAACGCTCTGCATATCCGTTTGCGTCAATCTGGGAAAGGGCTTCTTCTGCAACTTCATCAAACTTGCGGCCCTTGTCCATCTTAAGCTCAAAGATAAAAACTGAATCTTTCGTTGTAACAATTACGTCGCTTCGCCCTGCTACAGACTGAAGTTCGCTTACCACGCTAAAGCCTGTAAGCCTAAAGATAAGGTGGGTTACGGACTCGTAGTAGTTTTCGCACATGTCTTTCTTTACTACTGTTGGCAGGTCTGCAATTGCGGCTTTTATAATTGAAAGCACTTTGTCTACATTATTCTTTTCCAGCGCATCATAGATGTTGTCTACAGCAAGCCCCATGTCATCATCCGGCACTTTTACAAATTTCTTCAGAAGGACATTAAGGAAGCCCTCTTCAATTTCCCTGTTCGGAAAGTCCAGCGTATACACCCGCCTTTCTTTGTTGAAGTCTTTTATAGTAAGGTAGCCACTCTGATAGATTACAGGAAGCATGTTGTTTGACTCTGGGTCATAGTTCTTGAACTGATCTTCCTTTGCCTTTCGTCCGTTGATTATTGAAGAAAGAGCAAGCGGCTGCTTTTCCAGGGTCTTTACGAGGAAGGAAGGTGTACCACTTTCAAACCAGTAGGAGCCAAAGTCTTTTTCCATAAAGCACTTTAACAGGCAGAAGGGATTGTAAACGCCTTCAACATTATGGGTAAAGTGATAGCCATCGTACATTAAGGCAAGCTTTTCCTTTGCCTCTGCAACAGTCATTTCCTGCTCTTTTGCAAGCGCCTCAATTTCCGGCTCAAAATATTCTTCAAGTTCTGATTCGGAAATTCCGCACAAAGAGGAAAAATCTTTGTTCAAGCTTATGTCATTCAACTGGTTAAGGCCGCTGAATATATTTACATGGCTTACTTTTGTAATTCCTGTAATGAAAAGGAATTTTATGTAAGCATCCAAATCTTTTAATGGACTGTAAAAATTGCGGAGCTCCTGGCGGTTTACTTCTTCGAATTCTGTATAAAGAGCGTCAAGAATGGGCTTGTCGTATTCATCTATAAGAATAACAACCTGCTTACCAGACTGTTCATTTGCGGCCTTTATAAGATTTGCAAGCCGCACAGCAGGATTGTCTGAATGTTTTTCCAAATGAAAGCAAGATTCATATTCACACAAAATTGAATCAACAACAGAAAGAAGTTTTTCTTTTGTTTCGTAAGAACCGCGACCAAAGCTAATCTTTAGAACAGGATACTGCGTCCAGTCCTTTTCCAGCTTTTCTATTGCAAGCCCACTAAAAAGTTCCTTTTTACCAAGAAAGTATGCCTCCAGGGTTGAAAGCAAAAGACTTTTACCAAAGCGGCGGGGACGGCTTAAGAAATACGGTTTACCTTCTGTTACCAGCTTAAAGACAAAAGAAGTTTTATCAACATAAATGCAACCGCGCCTGCGTAAGTCCTCAAAATCCTGTATTCCGATTGGTAAGTATCTTGCTTCCATGTTTTTATTTTAGCATTATTCGGCAAAGTATACAATAAAGCAGTTAGAATTTAGGAATTTGCAAATTGAAAGATGATGTTTTTATAAAAGAAAGGTAAAAAGCTACAGATGCATCAAGCAAATCTCTATGGGGAACAATATGCTTTGAAATTTTATATCCATACCAAGAACCGTAGCATGTTTTTGGTTTAAAGCCGCAGACTTGTGGAGTAAACGATGTTTACTACACATCACAAGTCAACACCGAAGAGGTAGAACAGGAATCTTTTCTTTTTTACTAACAAAAATATTATATCCAGCCCAACAATCAAATTAATCAGCAGTAAAATATAGATGCTTATGTGCACGGCAAGGAAAACAATTGCTACGTACAAAAACAGATACAACATTTTTAGCAAAAGCTTTTTTCTTATATCCTTTTCTGTAAAAACAAAGCTCTTGATGTTCCCAATACTTGGAAAACAAATATCGGAAAGCAAAAAATATACAAGCAAAGCAAGTAGTAATATTACAGCAATCAGGTAGTCTTTTACCAAAAAGAAAGAAGCTGCTATTACAAGTAAAATAAAATATAAAAACGCATTTAAAATATAGCTGACAAGCTTTCCCATCTTTACTCCAGAGACGTATTCATTCCCCGATTTTTATTCATACCAGTAAGAGGAAACAGGATACATTCCGCGCCTTTGCAAAAGTTCCACGGTGTCTTCATAGCCCTGCCGTATTAAAAGCCTTATGCGGTCTTCCTTAAAGTTTGCAGTTCCGTCCAGCATGCGCTCCCAAAAGCCACTTCCGTCCGTATCTATGCTGGGGAAAATCTCGGTTATCACTTTTGTGTCAAAGTCCTTCTTTTGTATGCGCCTCTTTACATGGTCCCTGTCGCTTAAATAGATTACAAATATGTTCTTTATATCCGGATAGCGCTCAACGATTGGTGCAAGTGGAACATTGTCTCCGCCAACAGCCTCTTCACCACCGTCCGTATACTTGTAGCCGTCTGCAAGAGTTATTGGGTCTGTAAGAACAGGGAATGCCGATGTTGCAAGAAGCTTAAGCCTAATCTGCTCAAAGTCTGGCTCTTCGTTAAGCAAAAAGCGGAAGGCATCGCTACCGGGCTTGGAGGTAAATCGCTTGATAATCTTACCCTTTGCGCGGACAGTTGTAACAAACACGTGGGGTCTGTATCCTTTGTTAAGCTTTTGAAGCGGTATGGAAGAAATTATCTTGTTAAGCCCTTCCTGGGAAATAAGAGCCCCGTCCTGGGTAAGCCTTGAAGGAACAATATCCACCCAAATCTTTTCCGCCTGTTCAGCCTTCACACAAGCAAACAAAGCCGCATTAAGACCGCCAACGCTGGTACCGGAAATTACCGTAACCTTCTGGGCAATACCATATTCGCACAGTGCCTTCCAGACACCAACTTCGTAAGCACCCTTGCCGCCGCCACCGGAAAGTACAAGACCAATCTCTTCTGCATGGCAAAGCATTGCCAGTGAGGCAAAGACAAAAGCAAGGCAAAATCTTTTTACAAAATTTATTTTCAAAGCGTAGTCCCCCTAAAGGTAACGGGCGAAGCACCCTCCCTCTCAAACACACCATCGTTTTGGGAAGAAAAACTTCCTGCAGAAAAATCCCTGAACCTTGACGAAGCAAAATGGAAGGTACCGTTTTCCCTAAGCCTATCCTTCTCCGGGGAAAGGTAAAAGAAATTCAGGTTGAATCCAAGAATCCTTTCTGGAATAAGATATTCCCTTCTTGCGTAGACATGTGAACCAATCACGCGGAGCTTTATGCCGCACTGGGTTCCAGATGAATCGGAAGCAGGCAGTTCTTCCCCGTAGATTTTTTCAAGATAGGCAAAGCGCTTCTGCCACAGTTCGGAAAAGCCAAGGCCTGATTTTTTAGCAAAGTCCTGCCATCTTTGGGTGTCGTCCACCTCTTCGTATGACTTTTTAAGATAGCGCTGGCCGTTAAGGTCAAAAGGATATTCATAGGAATTCTTTCCGCAAGTCCATACGCCGTAAAGGTCATCAAGGGACGAGGCGGCCTTCCATTCAACAGGCTTGGGGTCTTCTGGCTCAGGGTCTGTCTTTGGTTCTGGCTCCTGAGGCTTGTGGCTTTCAACTTCCCCTTCTACGCGCGTTGTGCCGCATGAAACAAAAAGCTGCGGAGTTGCAAAAAGCAAAAAGGCCGCATTCAGCGCTGTAAAAAGCAGATTTGCAAAAGGCAAATGATTTCTCTTCATAAAAAAAAGTATGGCACAAATGAATTTTTATTTCAAGCGCAGATATTTTTAAGAATTTTACGGAGCATACTCTATTTTTCAACTGTGCCCGGTACTCCGTACCCGGTCAGGCTCTTTGGCAAGAAAGACTTTTCTAGCGCAAATGAAAATGCAGCAAAAAAAAGCACGGCAGGCACTGGAGGGGTGGGCGAAAGCCCATTCCGGCGGGAGTGCGCAGCGCGACCAGAGGAATGGAGCCGAAGGGCGGAACCCCGGAAGCGCCACACAAGGGGCATGTTTTGCAGCAAAAAAAACAGTCTGTCCCAAGAGCAAGTGCCGCAAAAAAAAGAAAAAAATGCTTTCCTTAAATAAATTTGAATTCTATTTGCAAAAGAAAAAAAGTGGATTATAATATTAGGCATGAAGAAATTTACACTTACTTTTCCAGACGGAACAAAAGAAGAACTTTCAAACGAGATAACTCCGATTACTCTCATCCATAAATTTGCACCGGAATCTGACGGTAAAAAAATCGTGGCAGTGCGCGTAAACAACGAAATTTACTCGCTGGACAGCTATGTAGACATAAGTGCAACCCTGGAACCTGTATACCTTGACAGCAAGGACGGAGCCGCTATCTACAGGCGCTCACTCTGTTTTGTTTTGGCAACTGCCGCCCACAACATCTACCCCAACGCCCACCTTTTGGTTGGCCACAGCCTTGGCTACGGCTACTACTACACCCTGGACACGGGAAAATCCCTTAAGACGGAAGAAATCATTGCCCTTAAAAACGAGATGACTCGCATAATTCAGGCAGACGAGGTTATTGAATGCGGCTGCATTTCCTACCAAGAGGCATGCGAGCTTTTTGAAAAGCTTGGCCTTACAGAAACCCGCAAGCAGCTAAACTACCGCTGCCCCGGCAAGGTTATGGTAAACACTCTGGAAGACTTTAGCGACCTTTACTTTGGTCCCCTTGCTTCCAGCACAGGAATCCTTAGCGTTTTTGACCTTATGCCCTACCACGAAGGCTTTTTGCTTCGCTTCCCTGAGCATGCAACCCCGGACAGGCTTACCCCTTTTGAAGACCAGCCCAAGCTCTTTGAGATTTACAAGCGCTACAAGGACTGGGGAAAAATCCTTGGCGTAACTTCTGCGGCGGGTGTAAACCAGCTGATTCACGACAGGAAGCAGGATGAATTTATAGACATTACCGAAACTTTGCAGGTAAAGTGCATTGCAGACATTGCAGACCAGATTCACCAGAGGGGAACGGTGCGCGTAGTCCTTATTGCAGGCCCTTCTTCCAGCGGTAAGACAACTACAAGCAAAAAACTGGCACTGCAGCTTCAGGCAATAGGCTACAAGCCAAAGGTAATTGCACTTGACAGCTACTATCTTGGCAGGGAAAGCACCCCCAAGGACGCAGACGGCAACTACGACTACGAATGCCTTGAGGCACTGGACGTTCCGCTTATTAACCAGAACCTTCTGGATTTGTTTGCTGGAAAGACCATAGACGTTCCAAGCTACGACTTCCACGAGGGAAAGCGCTACTACAAGGGCGAAACCATGTCTCTTGGGCCAAACGACATCCTTGTTATGGAAGGAATCCACGGCCTTAACGAAAAGCTTACGCCGCTGGTTTCTGCAGACAAGAAGTTCAAGATTTACCTTTCTGCCCTTACCCAGCTTAACCTGGACGACCACAACCGCATTGCAACAAGCGACAACCGCCTTATCCGCCGCATAGTCCGCGATGCACGCTTCCGTGGAAAGAGCGCAGCAGACACAATCTCCATGTGGGACAGTGTTCAGAGGGGCGAAAGGCTTCACATCTTCCCCTTCCAGAACAATGCAGATGCCATGCTCAACACAGCTCTGGACTACGAGCTTCCGGTTCTTAAGGTTTACGCGGATCCGCTTTTGCGCTGCGTTACGCCCTTGCAGAAGGAATATTGCGAGGCTACAAGGCTCTTAAGCTTCCTTAACAACTTCTCCACGATTCCTGCGAATGCCGTTCCAACCCATTCAATAATCAGGGAATTTATTGGAGGCTCTGCTTTCCATTATTAGTAAAAACGATTAGTGCCTTGAGGATTGCCGGACTTGTCTTGAGCAATCCTTAAATTTGAGTTAGATTTTTTTGGACGGTAATTCTTAAGGCTCTGCCATTTTGTCTCTTTGCTACAATCGGGAGAAAGTTTCTAATCGTCAGACGCTGACGAAGACTTAAAGGTAACAACTTCGTCCATGGCAAGTTCTTCTTCCTTAAGGTTCTGCTTTTTCCACTGCCCCATCTTTGACTTTTTAAGCTGCTCAAGAACCTTTACCTTTTTCATGCACTCGCGGACGACGCCCCTCTTTTGCTCGGCAATTGGCTCAAGGCGGGCAAGTTCTTCAAAGCACATTTCCTTTCTCTGCTCAAGAAGCTTAAAATATGCATCTGCGGCATAATAGTCGTTAAGGTCGGAAGACGCATCCGTGCTGCGGGAAACGGAAACTTTTTGTTCCGCTATGGCTTTTAGGGTATTGTTTTGGACTGCAATCTCGGCATTGGTCTTTCCCAAGTCCACTTCGGCCTGGTCAAGCTCAAAATTCCTTAGGTCAAGGATTTTCTGCATTGAATAATTGAATTTTTTCATTTACAAATACCTCCTTGACCCAACTCTGTACAGAACGACAGTTAATTATTATTTATCGTGTTTGTTTACACTGCCTTTATGTCTATGTGCTTAATTGCACCGACGGGGTTTTCTACAAACTCTTCTTTTGGAATGGGCACTCCGCTAAGTTCAGAAAGCTTTTGCAGGGTGTCTTCTATTGTACAGTGGTCGCTTTCTTCCTGGCAGAGGAATGCTTCTATTGCACTGTGCTTTTCTATGGCCTCGTCAATTTCTGGAGAATTGCCCTTCTGGTAAACACCGGCAAGAATCATTTCTTCCTGGGCGGCATAATCGCTCATCCATTTCTTTACGGTCTGGACAGCTTTAAGAGTCATTGGCCCCGAGACACGCCTACTAAGACGGCTTATACTTGCAAGAACGTCTATTGCAGGATAGTGCTGGTGCTGGGCAAGGCTTCTGTTAAGTACTATGTGGCCGTCCAAAGTTCCGCGTACCTTGTCGGAGATTGGCTCGTCCATGTCGTCACCGTCAACAAGAACCGTGTAGAAGGCCGTAATGCTGCCCTTTGCATTTGTTCCAGTGCGTTCAAGAAGCTTTGGAAGCATATCGAATACGCTCGGAGGATAGCCGCGCTGGGCTGGAGGTTCGCCTGTAGCAAGTCCAATTTCCCTCTGGGCATGGGCAAAACGGGTTACGCTGTCAAACATGAGCATAACATCCTTGCCCTGGTCACGGAAATATTCGGCAATGGCAGTGGTAACATAAGCCGCCCTAAGACGGGCAATTGAAGGCTGGTCACTTGTTGCAACAACGACAACGCTTCTCTTAAGGCCTTCTTCACCCAAGTCGCGGTTTATAAAGTCCATAACCTCGCGTCCACGCTCACCAATAAGGCCTATTACGTTTACGTCCGCATTTGTATTGCGCGCTATTATAGAAAGAAGGGTACTTTTTCCAACGCCTGAACCTGCAAAGATTCCAAGACGCTGCCCCTTTCCAACAGCAAGAAGTCCGTCTATTGCTCTTACGCCGGTAACAATGCGGCGGTTAATGTCCTTTCTTTCAAGAGGGCTTGGCGGTGACTGCAAGGCCGGATAGTGTACAGGGGTTGCAATGTCACCCTTTCCGTCAAAGGGAGTACCTGTTGCGTCTATTACGCGGCCAAGAAGCTTTGAGCCAACAGGAACTTCAAGCACGTGGCCGGATGCAGTTACCTCTGCCCCAACCTCAATGCCCTTTGTCTCTCCGTAAGCCATAAGGCGGACGGTTGTCCCTTCAAGGCCTACAACTTCTGCCAAAAGGTATTCATTCGTGGAAGGAATGTGAATTTTACAGATTTCGCCAATAACGCTTCTTGGGCCAGAGCTTTCTATCATAAGCCCCTTTACGGCAGTTACGGCTCCGGTATATTTGATTGTGTCGGTATCTTTTACCGCATCAATATATTTTTCAAAGAAAGATTCCATTTTTACCACCCCAGTTTATAGTTAACGGTAAACAGGAAATGGCAAACAATAAGTTATCCCGCCTTACGTCTGCCATTTTATTCCCAAATATAAGTTTTTAGAAACAGCCCTTTGCAAAGGCTTATCTTGTTTACCAGACCCCAACCTAAAGATCGGGATTGATTACGTCTGACTTGTTTACGGTCTTAATCGGAGAAATTGCAAGAATCTTGGTTTCGAGCTCGCTAAGCTGGCTTGCAATGCGTGCGTCAATTGCGCCAAAGTCTGTTTCTACGATACAACCGCCGCGGTCCACAGAACTGTCTTCCACAATGGAAATATTCTTGATGTTTTCCACCTGGTTGATAAAGTCCTTAACGTGGTCAGTAGTAAGCTTAATGTCCGCTAGATTTACGCGCAGGGTAACGTCTCCGCGGCCCTTCACTTTCTTAAGAGCCTGAACAACGTTTGCCATGATTACGCTCTTCTGGTTTTCGCTCATAATCTTTACGACTTTGCGGGTCATCAAAAGGACAAGGTCTACAATCTGCTGCTCTGTGTTGTCAAGAATGTCCTGTCTCTTGTCCTGAACGGAATCAATGATTTTATGAAGACGCTCAACAAGACGGTCAGCTTCGGCATTGCCAGTCTGGTAACCTTCCTCGTGTCCCTTGTCGTAGCCTTCTTTCTGTGATTTGTCAAAGATGCGCTGCTCTTCGTTGTGGGCATTTTCAAGAATGCGCTCTGCTTCTGCCTTTGCGTTTGCAACAACATCAGCGGCTTCTTTTTCCGCATTGTGCTTTATGATGGCTGCCTGGTCGGTCTGCTTCTTTACTTCATTGAATGCGGCGCTTTCTGCATCCTTAATGATTTTTTCTGCATCGCCCTGAGCCTTTGTAATCATCTGGGCCTTTTCT
>JAFXWC010000030.1 GCA_017534445.1 Treponema sp. | reverse complement strand
TTGTGGCAAAAAAGGAAGGCAGCCTAGCAAAGACTGCTAAATAAAAAAAGTAAATTAAATAAATAAGACAAAGGCGTCTGTTTTCTTGTGCTGGCAGAGAAAGCAGATGCCTTTTTTTTATATAAAAATATTTTGGAGGAACACTATGAAAAAGACAAATTTATTGGTTGGCGCACTTATTGCAGCCACGGGAATCTACGGACTTTCTTCCTGCTCAAAGAGCGGTGGAGACAAAACTGTAAAGGTTGGCATTCTTCATTCCTTGAGCGGAACAATGGCAATTTCCGAAACTTCCGTTAGGGATGCAGAGCTTCTTGCAATAAACGAAATAAATGCAAAGGGCGGCGTATTGGGAAGAAAGATAGAAGTTGTACAGGAAGACGGTGCTTCAGAACCGCAGATTTTTGCAGAGCGTGCACGAAAGCTTATCCAGAACGACAAGGTAGCAACAATCTTTGGCTGCTGGACAAGCGCATCTCGCAAGGCAGTAAAGCCGGTTGTAGAAGAAACAGGTGCACTCCTCTGGTACCCTGTCCAGTACGAAGGAATGGAAATGAGCCCAAACATCATGTACATGGGTGCAGCTCCAAACCAGCAGGCAGTTCCCGCAGTTGATTTCTGTGCAGCGCAGTTCGGAAAGAACATCTTCCTCGTAGGAAGCGACTATGTATTCCCTCGCACTGCAAACAAAATCATAAAGGCTCAGCTTGCATACCTTGGCGGAAGCGTAGCCGGTGAAGAATATACCCCAATGGGGCATACAGACTTTGCCACTATCGTTTCTAAGATCAAGGCCGCAAAGCCAGACTGCATCATCAACACTCTTAACGGTGACTCAAACGTTGCATTCTTCAAGCAGCTTACAGACGCCGGCATTACAGCAGAAAGCATTCCGGTAATGAGCTTCTCAATTGCAGAAGAGGAAGTTGGCGGTGTTGGAATTGAAAACCTAAAGGGACACTATGTTGCATGGAACTACTACCAGACAACACAGACTCCAGAAAACGATGCCTTCGTTGCAGCCTACAAAAAGGCTTATGGCGAAAAGCGTGTAACAGACGACCCAATCGAAGCAGGTTACATCGGCGTTCACATCTGGGCAATGGCTTGCGAAAAGGCGGGCTCCTTCGACGTAGAAAAAGTAAAGGCCAGCGCAAAGGGAATCACCTTCGCCGCTCCTGAAGGAAACGTAACTCTTGACGGAGAAAACCAGCACATCTACAAGCCTGTCAGAATCGGAAAAATTAACGAAACAGGTCTTATCGATGAAGTCTGGGCAACTAGCAATGCTGTAAAGCCGGATCCCTATCTCTTAACTTACGATTGGGCAAACGGACTTTAATTCAAAGCAAGGAGGGGGAAGTTTCCCCCTGCGCGCCCACTTCGTTGGTCGCTACCCTCTCTACGGGGGAGAAATCCCCCGTAACGCCCCCTTATATGGACAAACATTATGGAAACAGTTTTTACAATTTTATTTAACGGAATAAGTCTCAGTTCAATTCTTCTTCTTGCAGCCATAGGCCTTTCGGTTACCTTTGGACTGATGCGCGTAATCAACATGGCGCATGGTGAGTTCATAATGATTGGCTCATACACAACTTTTCTTGTACAAAACTTTTTTATTGCATTCCTGCCAAAGTCAGCCTTTGACTTTTACTATCCGGTGGCAATAATATTTTCCTTTTTAGTTTCTGCGCTTTTCGGCTGCATTCTGGAACGCCTTATAATCAAAAGGCTTTACGGAAGGGAAACAGATTCAATTCTTGCAACATGGGGAATCAGCCTTTTCCTTCAGCAGCTTGCAAGATCAATCTTTGGTGCGCCGAACGTAAACGTGAGTTCCCCGTCGGTACTGAACGGCAACCTTGAAATTATGGGTGTTGCCATGACGTACAAAAGACTTTTTATAATATTTCTTGTAATAGTCTGCCTTGCTTTTATGTACATCCTTATGTACAAAACATCTTACGGAAAAAAAGTTAGGGCAACAATGCAAAACAGGGCTATGGCACAGTGTCTTGGCATTAAGACAAACCACATAGACACATTCACTTTTGCAATAGGCTCTGGGCTTGCAGGTGTTGCAGGCTGCGCATTGTGTCTTTTGGGTTCGGTAGGGCCATCCCTTGGACAGAACTACATTATCGATGCCTTTATGGTCGTAGTCCTTGGCGGCGTGGGAAAGCTTTCTGGAGCAATAGCCGGTGCGCTTTTAATAGGAATGAGCAACGCAACAATACAGTTTGGAACTTCTGCAAACATTGCAAAGGCCATAGTCCTGATTCTTGTAATTCTTTTCCTGCAGAAAAAGCCTCAGGGACTTTTCACAATTCATTCACGCGCACTTGACGAGTAAGGAGGTTTATATGGGTTTTAACGAAAAAATATCAAAGATTTTTACATCGGCCTCTTTTGGCAATGCAGCAACAATCGACGGTCTGAATGCAAAGAATAAAAATATTGCTTTTGTCGTTCTTGTTCTAATTGTATCATTGCTTCCACTTTTTCTTTCCCCATTCAGGGTAAGCCTTGTGGGTAAGTTCATCACTTATGCGATTGTGGCACTAAACATCGATTTAATCTGGGGCTACACAGGAATCCTAAGCCTTGGCCACGGAGTCTTCTTTGGACTTGGCGGTTACGGCATGGGAATGTACCTTAAGCTGGTTGCAAGCCACGGAAGGCTCCCCGACTTTATGAGCTGGAGCGGACGCACAACTTTGCCCTGGTTCTGGGAATTTTACAAGACTGCACCAGAAGCAATTCTAATGATTATACTTGTTCCTTCCATTCTTGCTTTTGTACTTGGACTTTTAACCTTCCTTAACAGAATCAAGGGGGTGTATTTTTCAATACTTTCACAGGCACTGGCTCTGGTCTTTGTAACCTTTTTCATAGGCCTTCAGCCCTACACTGGAGGCACAAACGGAATCACGGAATTTTCCACACTTTTTGGACTTCCAATTGCGGGAATCAAGGCAAAGTATATGTGGTACTACGTTGCACTAACATTCCTTGTAATTACATACATCATTTTTTCTTCAATAATGCGGACAAAGTGCGGGCGGGTTTTGGTTGCAATCCGCGATGGAGAAAACAGGGCACGATTTTCTGGCTATCAGACGGCAAGCTACAAAACCTTTGTCTATGTCCTAAGCGCACTCTTTACAGGAATTGCAGGCGCTCTCTTTGTTCCCTTCAGCGGAATAATTTCTCCGTCAGAAATGAGCATTTCCAATTCAATAGACATGGCAATCTGGGTTGCTGTTGGCGGAAGGGGAACTTTAATAGGAGCTGCAGTCGGAGCCTTTGTGGTGAACATCACAAAAACTCTGATAAGCGAAAGCTTCCCGGAAATATGGTCCTACTTTATTGGAGCAATTTTTGTAATCGTTGTATTGTTCCTGCCAAGGGGACTGACTGGTGTGTTCACAGATGCAAAAGACAAAATAAGAGTTTTGGTAAAAAAGTCGCAAGCTGCCAAGACAGATGAATAGGAGGAAAAAGAATGGGCGAAGTAAATATATCAGTAACTCCTGTAATTGCGATTCAAGACATTTCCGTAAGCTTTGAAGGCTTTAAGGCACTTACGGATGTAACAACAAAAATCATGCCCCACAAGGTTCATTTTTTCATCGGACCAAATGGAGCAGGAAAGACAACCCTGCTGGACATCATCTGCGGGAAGACACGGCCTTCAAACGGAAAAATCATCTACCACGGCGGAAAAGACCTTGGCATCAGAAAATTTGTAAACATTGACTTAACAAAGCTTACGGAAGCAGAAATAGTTGCAGAAGGAATTGGCCGCAAGTTCCAGGCACCATCCGTTTTTACAAGCCTTACGGTCTGGGAGAACATGGAGATTTCCCTAAAGGGCAGCAAGAGCGTATGGGGTTCCCTGCTATTCAGGATTTCCGATGCACAAAAAAAGCAGATAGAAAATATTCTGAACTTTATAAGCCTTGCAGACAAAAAGAACGAGAAGGCAGCATCGCTTTCCCACGGTCAAAAGCAGTGGCTAGAAATTGGAATGCTTCTTGTACAAGAGCCGGTTGTCATCCTGCTTGACGAACCTGTTGCCGGAATGGGAAAAGAGGAAACCTTAAAAACCGGGCAGCTTATCAGAAAGATTTCCGAAAAGTATGCGGTGGTTGTTGTTGAGCATGACATGGAATTTGTCCGTGCAGTAGCAGACCGCGTTACCGTTATGCACGAAGGAAAAATCCTTGTGGAAGGAAGTGCAGATGAAGTTTTGGCGGACGAAAAGGTTCGCGCAGTTTATCTTGGCCGCGGCAAGTTCCACAAGAGCGGAAAGGTAGAAAATGCAAATGGAGGAAAGGATGCTTGAAATAAAAAATCTTAGTTCTTGGTACGGAGAAAGCAATATCATTCCAGACTTGAACATGTCTGTTCCAGACGGAAAAATTGTCTGCCTCATAGGCCGCAACGGTGTTGGAAAAAGCACCACGCTAAAAAGCATTATGGGCATGGTAAAGACAAGCAGCGGAAGCATTCTTTTTGACAATCAGGAAATCATAAGGAAAAAGACTTATGAAAGGGCTGCACTTGGCATTGGCTACGTTCCCCAGGGAAGAGAAATTTTTCCCCAGCTTACAGTCCAGGAAAACCTTGAGCTTGGTCTTGAAGTAAAAGGAGGCAAAGGAAAAATCGGGGAAGAAATTTTTGAACTCTTTCCAATCATAAGGGAATTCCTAAAAAGAAAAGGCGGAAACTTAAGTGGCGGACAACAGCAACAGTTAGCCATTGCCCGTGCCCTTGTCTCCCACCCCAAGCTTTTGATTCTTGATGAACCAACGGAAGGTATCCAGCCGTCAATTATAGAAGACATTGCAACAGCCATTCAGCGCGTAAACCGGGAACTTGGAATTACAGTCCTGATTGTTGAGCAGTATCTTGATTTTGTACTTGAAGTAAGCGATAGCTATTATGTTATGGACAAGGGCTCCATTACGCTAAGCGGCCTTACAAAAGAAGCGAACTCTTCATTAATTCAGTCAAAGATGGCCATCGGGTAAAATTACACTCCGCTGCGGAAGGTTTAAAAACCTCCTCAAAAAGTAAAAAAAAAAGAACCTTCCGCGGCATTTTTTGTTTTTACCAATCACTTCAAGACATTTCTAACTTGTTCAAAAACTTTTTGAATTTTCTCTGCACTAAGAGAAAGGCAACGGATTATAAAATCACCATAGTCATTTTCGGAAGCTTCTACCAAAAGACTCTTCTTTTCATCTAAAGCCACATTTGTATTTTCTTCCGTGTAAAGTAGTTTTTCTTCAAGAGAAAGAGTACTGCGGATTCTTTTTAGGTCTGCCTTGTCTGAATATCCAAAAACCAACATACTGCCGCAATGGGTAAAACCTGCAAACATTGTTTTTTCCAAAAGAATTTCTTTTCTTTCAGGATGATTTTTTCCGTCGCTTCCTTCAAGAAAAAGATTGTCGTAAAAAACAAGTTTTTTTTCGCGGAAAATTTTTATTAGGTTTTTGTAAAGGGTAAAGTCAAAAGTCTCTCCGTAGGCACAGCGTCCTGCACAGATACAGTCTTCGTAAACCAAGCGGGAATTTTTAGAAAGAGAAATTTCTGTTGCAGAAGAAAAATTGCTCTTGGAAAAAGGAATACAGGGAAGAGGCCTGTAAACAAGGCTTGAATTTTCCATAAGCTCTGCAAAGATTTTACGCTCTGCACACTTTCCACTGTCCATCTTGAATATTTTTTCAAAGGACTGGCTTCTTATTTCCAGGCTTGCCCCCTGCCCCACTTTTATTTTATGCAGCTGAAGATCCCCTTCAAGAATTCCAGGGCTTGCGCTTTGCAAAAAAACAGCAATACCACCATCATCCTGGGCGAAAGGCTTCATAATCTTAAAGGGAGAAGTAAAAAAACTGTCTTTTACAAAAGTCTTTCCCGATGCGGAACGGCAGGCTGTAATTTCAAATCTGGAAGGAGATGCAAAGAGGTTCATAAATTAATTGCCGTCTTCCAAATCAGAAAAAAATACATTCCTGTCCAGAAATGCAATCACTTCATCTATTCCCTCACCGCTTCTAATATTCGTAAAGACAAAGGGTTTGTCTCCCCTCATCATCTTGGAATCGCGTGCCATAACTTCTAGGCTTGCCCCAACCAAAGGTGCAAGGTCTATCTTGTTAATCACAAGCAGATTGCTCCTCATAATTCCAGGGCCACCCTTGCGGGGAATCTTGTCTCCTTCCGCCACGTCAATCACAAAAATTGTTGCATCAACGAGTTCCGGCGAAAAGGTTGCAGAAAGATTGTCTCCCCCGCTTTCTATAAACATAAGCTCAATATCTGGAAAGCGTGTCTTTAGCTCATCCACAGCTTCAAGATTCATGGAAGCGTCTTCGCGAATGGCCGTATGAGGACAACCGCCTGTTTCTACGCCTACAATTCTTTCTTTTGGAAGAACTGAATGGGCAACAAGAAATTCCGCATCTTCTTTTGTATAAATATCGTTTGTAATAACGCCTATGGAATACTTTTCTGAAAGCCTTCTGGTCAGAGCCTCCACAAGGGCAGTCTTTCCAGAACCAACTGGACCCGCCACACCTATTTTTGTAAAACGCATAAACACTCCTTTTTATTCAGCTCATATACAGTCTTGTATACAAATACTCGTGTTGCATTCCCCTTATTTCTACGGAAGGAGAAGAACGGCACAAATCTTCCTCTGCAAATGTTTCTACAATACAAAGCAGCCTTGTAAATTCTTCAAAAAGAGAATGAAGAATTTTCTGCCCCTCGTTCTGGCTCAAAGGAATCAGCTTGACAAGTGTTGTAACCCGAGCAGAAAACTGGCTGTACAAAAATGCTTCAAGGCTTGATTCCTTTTTTATTTTTCGCAGGGCGCAATAGGCTCCATAGATTACCGGAAAGTGCCTTACTTTGCCCAAAGAAAAAAAGTCAAGCTCATCTTTTTTCCACAAGCTTACAGTCTTAAAAAAACGTGCTGCAATTTTTTTGCTCCCTACCCTTATTTCCTTTGCATTTTTAGCGGCATTGTATATTTGGTCAAGGCTAAAAACTTTTTCCCATTCAGCTTTTTCTGCATACTCATAAGCCAAGCGGACTGGAAGAAGTTCACTTGTCAAAAAATTTGATTCAATGTCAGACTTTAAAAATGCAAGGGCAGATTGACTGTCATGGATAACCTTTTGCTGCACGAATGTTTCAAGCCCCCAGGAAAGGGTATAGGCTCCAATTGGAAAAGTTGAATCATTAAGCTGCAAAAGCTCAAAATCAATGTTCATGAGAATGTCCGTGGGAATGTCCGTGTCCATGACCGACAATCGAAGAAATCTGCTTTGAAAAATCAAGCTTTTCATTACGTTTTTCAACTTTGGCCTTTATGCCGTGAAGTCCTTCCAAAAGCTTCTGCATGGGTTCATTAAAAATCGTAATAAGCTCGTGTTCATCTTTACCTGCAAAAAGCGGTGCGTGGCAGTTTCCAATCTCGTATGCAACCTTTGCGGTAGAAAAGAAATTTGGATTTTCAAGCCTTACGCTAAGAATGTCTGTTTCAAGGACATCAGCCGCAATCACACTTCCGTCAGAATCAACTCCAAAAACATCACCAGGCTTAATTCCTATTTTTAGGATTGAATCGTCAAGGCTAAGGGCAACGTCACGGCCAGACCTGGAAGTCTTTCTGTGCAGCTTTGAATATGTTTCGTGCCACTCAAAGTCAATGTAGTCAACAGGCCTGTTTTTAAAATCCTCATCATCAACTTTGCCCAGTATTTTTGTATATATCATAAGGTCTCCTAGAACATAAAATATCTTTGCGCAAGAGGAAGCTCTTTTGCAGGTTTACTTACAATGGGAACTCCGTCTGCCGTAACATGGTAGTTTTCCGGGTCAACATCTATAACAGGAAGTGCATCGTTATACTTCAAATCCTTTTTGCCAATTCCGCGGCAATTTTTTACAGGAAGACATTTTTTTTGAAGCCCAAGTTTTTCCGGCAGTTTTTCATCAATTGCAGCCTGAGACATAAATGTTAAGCAGGTCATATATTTTGCCTTGCCGTAATAGCCAAACATATTCCTGTAGTAAATGGGCTGGCATGTTGGAATGGAAGCATTGGAGTCACCCATCTTGGAAAGAATTATTGCACCGCCTTTTATAACCATATCCGGCTTTGCTCCAAAGAATGCAGGGTTCCACAATACAAGATCCGCAACCTTGCCCTTTTCTACAGAACCAACATAGTCTGAAATTCCATGGGCAATTGCAGGATTAATTGTATACTTGGAAACATAGCGCTTTGCACGGTAGTTGTCGTTTTCTTTTGAATCTTCCGCAAGAGGTCCTCGCTCTTCCTTCATCTTGTGGGCAGTCTGCCAAGTACGGGTAATAACTTCGCCAACGCGTCCCATTGCCTGAGAGTCGCTAGACATAATGCTTAGCGCCCCCATGTCATGAAGAACATCCTCTGCGGCAATAGTTTCCGGTCTTATACGGGAATCTGCAAATGCAACGTCTTCTTCTATTTTATTGTCCAAGTGGTGGCAAACCATCAGCATGTCCAGATGCTCGTCCAGGGTGTTTACGGTAAAAGGCATAGTCGGGTTTGTTGAAGCAGGAATGATGTTGGGGTGTCCTGCTACCTTAAGAATGTCCGGTGCATGTCCGCCGCCCGCTCCTTCCGTATGATAGGTGTGCATAGTCCTACCATTGATTGCCTTTAGCGTATCTTCAACACAGCCTGCCTCGTTCAACGTGTCTGTGTGAATGCAAACCTGAACGTCATACTGATCTGCAATGGTAAGTGCCGCATCTATAGCAGCAGGAGTCGTTCCCCAGTCCTCGTGGATTTTCAGTCCGCAAGCACCCGCCTTAATTTGCGCAACAAGTTCACTCTGCTTTTGTTTGTTGGAACAGTTTCCTTTTCCAAGGTAACCTATGTTCATAGGAAAATCTTCTGCGGCTTTTATCATCATCTCAATGTTCCACTTGCCTGGCGTGCAGGTAGTGGCATTGGTTCCATCGGCAGGGCCTGTTCCTCCGCCAATCATTGTGGTAACGCCAGAGCACAAAGCAGTTCCAACCTGTTCAGGAGAAATAAAGTGGATGTGGGTATCTATGCCTCCAGCTGTTACAATAAGACCTTCGCCAGCCAAAGCTTCTGTTGCAGCCCCAACAGTCATTCCGGGAGTTACGCCGTCCATTGTATCAGGGTTTCCTGCCTTTCCTATACCGGCAATTTTCCCATCTTTAATTCCTATGTCAGCCTTGTAGATTCCAGTGTAATCCAGAATCACGCAGTTTGTAATAACAAGGTCAAGGCCGCCCCCTTCACCCGTTGTGTTTACGGACTGCCCCATTCCATCGCGCAGGGTTTTGCCGCCGCCAAATTTTGCCTCGTCACCGTACACAGTAAAATCTTTTTCAACCTGAATCACAAGATTTGTATCCGCAAGCCGAATCTTATCGCCAGTAGTCGGCCCGTACATTGCAGCATATTTTTTTCCATCTATTGTACAACTCATTTTGCCACCCCGTTAGTAAGATTGTTAAGTCCGTAGATTTCTGATTTTCCGCCAAAACTACAAAGCTGAACCGTTTTTTCTTCGCCAGGTTCAAAACGCACGGACATACCAGAAGGAATATCAAGCCTAAAGCCAAAGGCAGTTTTTCTATCAAAGGAAAGGCATTTGTTTACTTCAAAAAAATGAAAATGCGACCCAACCTGAACAGGCCTGTCCCCAATATTTTTTATAAGAAGACTTACCGTTTTTCTTCCTTTATTAAGCTCTATTTTTTCGTTGCAGGAAATTACTTCGCCAATTTTCATACAGCCTCCCTTTATTCCGCACAGTCGCGGATTGGGTTGTGAACAGTAACCAGCTTTGTTCCATCAGGAAAAGTTGCTTCTACCTGAACTTCATTTATCATGTCTGCAACACCATCCATCACATCGTTTACGGTAAGAATTTTTGCTCCGTCGCGCATAAGTTCGGTTACAGTTTTTCCATCGCGCGCAAGTTCCATAAGCTCAGACGAAATGTAGGCAACCGCTTCTACATGATTTAATTTTAAACCGCGTTTCTTCCGTCTTTCCGCAACAAGCCCCGCATAGCTTAAAAGAAGTTTTTCTGTTTCTCTGGGAGTAAGTTTCATTAATAAATCTCCGTTGCCACTAGCACTAAAAAAAAGCCGTAGAATTATTACTCGTACAAGTAATTTTTCTACGGCTTCATTGACGTATTTATTATATTATATTTTATCTGTATGGGTTGAAGCGCAGAGAAACTGTCGCTTCGAACCTAACTTACAAGGTGCGAAAGCATCCTTGTATAATGACGTTATGCTGCAAACACGAAAGTGTTTGTCAGCATCAACGGACGCTGAACAACAAATCACCATAGCTTGGGAACGGCCAAAGCTCTTTTGGAGTGATTGTCTCAAGTTCATCAGCGCAGAGACGCAGTTCATTCATTGCGGCAAAGACATGCTCGCGGTAGAAGAATGCAGTCTTGCTTGAATCTCCAGCATCAGATGTCTTCTTTGCTTCAAGAACTTCGCCTTCAAGCTTTTCCGTCTTACTGTAGATTGAGCTTGTAAGGGCTGAAACTTTCTTGAGCATTGCGCTTTCGTAACTTGTATCGCACTCACCGCATGCAGCCTTTTTAAGGCCGATTGTTTCTGCAAGCTTGTTGGCGTATTTGCTTGCTGCTGGCAGTATGAATTTGTTTGCCATCTCAAGCATAGTTTCTGCTTCGATGTTGATAATCTTGGAGTAGTTTTCATTGTGAATCTCGAAGCGGCTTTCAAGTTCCACCTTGCTGTAAAC
>JAFXWC010000005.1 GCA_017534445.1 Treponema sp. | reverse complement strand
TCGGATGTTCCGGTGCCTGTTGTGTCGTTGCCAGTTTGTGACACGTAGATTCTTCTGTAGACAAAGGTTTCCACGCATTGCTTTGTTACGTTAAAGCCAGAGGTAAGGTGGGGTGCGCTTCCGTTTGTCCATTGGCTTGTGGTTAGGCTGGGGTAGACTGCAACGTATTCCGTGCAGGAGTAAAGCGGTTTTGCGCCAGCGGTACAATAACTCTCCGACGTATAGAAGTTAAGCGCAAGCTGGTAAGTTCCAGAAGAGACGTTTGGGGCTTGTATTGTTATGGGACCTGAGGTGCCGTTCCCGGTGGGTAAACCTAAACCGCTTAATGACCACTTGCAATAGCCTATTCCGCTGTCACTATTCCAGTTTACAGAAAGGTTAATGCTTCCGCTGCCGCTTTCAGGTGCCATGGTTAGGTTTGCGCTTGCGTAGGGGCTTTCCGCGGAAATTGAAACGCTTTCTGTTTCGCTTCGCATTACGGTAACCCCGGTACTTTGGTTTGTTGCGTATGCGGTTATTTGCCAGTTGCCGGCCGTTAGATTGTCCAATAAGTAGGTCTTGTGGTCTGTGGATATAGTGCTTTCTTCGTGACCGTCGGGGTTTACTGCTTTTACAATATATGTAAGGCCGCTTGTTTCCGGCATTGCGTTGCGTTCAGGGTTGGCTTGCGTTTGTGCGGCGTTGACTTCTGCGGGGGCTGCGCTTGCATTTGGCATGCAGAAACTTCCGCTAAGGGTGTATCTTTGGTTGTTTGCTGCATGGTATGCTACTTCCGAGCTTTCCTTGTCTGGAGCGTCGGGAAGGGAAAATATGCCGGAGCAGGATGAAGTTGTTAGCAGTGCGAGTGCTGCGGATGTGGCGTATACTATTGAAAGGAACTTGTGTTTCATGGCAAATCTCCTTTTCTTGTCTTTTTTTAATACAACTCTATTCTATATTATACGGTATTTTAGGATAAATTCAATATTAAAAGAACGGAAATCAGTTTTGTGCTTCACTACCGGGAAAAATTGGCTGAAACGCCTCAGTTGCGCGTACAAGGAATAGGACTCGCTTCGCTCGCCCGCGCAAAGGTCGTTTCAGCCAATTTTTCCCTCTCGTTACGCACAAAACTGATTTCCTGCATTGCTTTGCATAAAAAGTGAAGAAGGATGCTATAAATTCGCGTCTTTCCGATTGACTAAATCTTTGTTTTTCAATAATATAAGTGTTCATGCTATGCATGGGTAAAACTGTGCAGGCAAAGATTACAGGGTTTAACAGACCCACGGAGGAAACAAGTGGTTAAAATCAGACTTAAGAAGTTTGGTACAAAGAAGCGCCCTGACTACCGTATCGTAGTTATGGATGCCCGCAAGCCCCGCGATGGTAAGACAATTGAAGAAATTGGTGAATACCATCCGATCGCTGCAGAGGGAAAGCAGTCTTTGTTCAATGAAGACCGCGCAAAGTACTGGCTTTCTGTTGGTGCACAGCCTACAGACACAGTAAAGAAAATCTTCAACTTGCACGGACTTTCAGTAACCGGACAGAAAATCGCCAAATAAGTTTACGAGGAGCTATTGAATGGAAAAAGACCTGATTGAATTTATAGCAAAACAATTGGTCGATGATCCCTCTTCAGTCTCTGTAACGGAAACCGAGGGCGAACGCGGACCTGTTCTTCAGCTAAGCGTTGCTCAGGGCGATATTGGCAAGGTTATCGGCAAATACGGCCGCATTGCAAAGGCTCTGCGCACAGTTCTAAGCGCCTGTTCAAACAAAGACGGCGTTCGTTACAGCTTGGAAATCCTTGACTGACATTCGGTCGGGTGCAGGTATAAGCTGATGGTAGAGCAGTTTGTGGTAGGTTTTGTCCGAAGGTCTCATGGTCTTACGGGCGAATTTAGAGTGGAAAGCGCTTCCGGCGAGTATTCGCATTTTGCGGATATGGAAGAAGTGTCTCTTACAGACGGAAAGGAAACAAAGCTTTTTAAGGTTGAATCAACCGAAGAGGCTTCCGCAACGCTGTATATGAAATTGGCGGGAATCAATTCACCCGAGGAAGCTGCAAAGTACAACGGGTGGGAAATCGTAGTTCCCCGCGAAAAAGCGCATCCTCTGCAGAAGGATGAGTGGTATGTCGAAGACCTAAAGGGTTGTTCGGTATGGTATAAGGACACGGCGGCTAGTACCGCACCGGCTGCAGCTTCGCAAGAAGATGTTGTTGGGACAGTCACAAACGTAATGGAAGGCGGATCGGGTTATCTCGTTGAGATTTTGCTGTCCGAGAACTGTAAGTTTCTTTCTGATGACGTTAAGCGCACCAAAAGCGGTAAAATGCGGACGGTGTATGTTCCCTTTAAGAATGAATTTATTGGGACGGTTGACGTTGATGGCAAGAAGATGCAGTTGATGCACCTCTGGATCCTGGAGTAACTCCTGTGAAATTTACTGTGCTGACCTTGTTCCCTGAGATTCCGCGCGCATTTTTTGAAAATTCGATCATGGCGAAGGCGGTTCAGAAGGGGATTATTGCCTACGATTTGGTGAATATCAGGGATTTTGCCTTTGATAAACACAAAACTTGTGACGACGCGACCTACGGCGGGGGTGCCGGGCAGCTTTTGCTCCCAGAACCTCTTGGAAGGGCTTTGGACAGTGTGGAGGCCTACAAGAAGCATACGGTGTACCTAACACCTGGCGGAAGGCCTTTTACCCAGAAAAAAGCCCAGGAACTGAGTAAAAAGGAAGAAATCGTCTTTATCTGCGGGCGCTACGAAGGTATTGACCAGCGGATAATTGATTACTACGTTGACGACGAAATCTCCATTGGTGATTACGTTATGTCTAGCGGGGAATTGGCGGCTACGGTCGTTATTGATGCGGTTTACCGTTTGGTTGACGGCGTTATTACCCATGAATCTTTGGACGAGGAAAGCTTTAACTCGAACCTTCTGGAATATCCCCAGTACACAAGGCCGGAGGTGTACAAGGGCATGGAAGTTCCCTCTGTTTTGACCGGGGGCAACCACGAAGAAATCCGGAAGTGGCGCTTAAGAAAGAGCCTTCAGAAGACGCTTATGAACAGACCTGACTTGATTGCTCAGGCGCGGCTTACGGGTACTCTTACTTTGGAGGCCGAAAAGATGATCGAAGAACTTGCGGAGCATCTTGACTACAAGAATGACCGTAAGCAAAAAAGAAAATTGCGTTCCGTCCAGGAAAGACTTAAAAGGCTTGCCGCAAAAAATAAGGCTGCCTCTGAGCGGAAAGAGCTGAATGGAGAATAAAATGGACTTGATTAGAACCATTGGTGAACAGCAGAAGAAACCTAATGCAGAAACATTCAAGGTTGGAGACACTGTAAAAGTTCACTTTGAAATCATCGAAGGTAAAACAAAGAGAATCCAGGTTTTTGAAGGCTTGGTTATCTGCATCAAGAACGCAGGAATCGGAAGGACATTTACTGTACGCAAGGAAAGCTACGGTGTTGGCGTTGAGCGCGTGTTCCCGATCCACAGCCCACGTGTTATGAAGGTTGAGGTTGTACGCCCTGGTAAGGTTCGCCGTGCAAAGCTCTACTACATCCGCGAGAAGGTTGGTAAGGCTGCTAAGATTAAGACTCTTATTGGTGCAAAGGCAAACGCAGAGATGGCTGCTTCCAAGGCTGCTGCAAAGGCCGCTGACGAAAGAGAAGCAAGCCTCAAGGCAGAAATCAAGGCTGAAACAGCTGCAGAAGCCGCTTCCAACAAGGACGCAAAGAAGAAGAAATAATTTCTTCTATAGTAATACGGCCCGAAGTTTTAGGTCTTTCCTAAAGCCGACGGCCGTTTTTTTGTTTTAAAGGCATGACACCGTTAGTTAACAATAATATTTTTTTTAACAGCCAATTGGCCCAGAATGTCTCGCTTAAGGAAGGGCAGTCTGTCTTTGTCCGTGTTCTTTCGGATAACGGCGGGGGGCAGTATACCGTTTCTTTTGCAAACAGCCGCTTTAACGTGAGCTGCCAGAGTAAGCTTTCCCTTGGGCAGACTTTTAATGCAAGCGTGCATTTTGGTGCAGACGGAAAGATTTTGCTTGAGCCTTTTTCCAA
Organism: Treponema sp.; assembly: GCA_017534445.1. Lineage (GTDB taxonomy): Bacteria > Spirochaetota > Spirochaetia > Treponematales > Treponemataceae > Treponema_D. Next base: position 74,892 of record JAFXWC010000005.1, on the reverse strand, counting down.
GATGGCGGGTGGGGCTTCTCTTGGCTCGGTTGGCACAGGTGCGAATGTAGGCGCACTTTTTTCCCCTTATGGTGGCAATGCTGATTTTTCTTCCTTATATAACATGCTTTCTGCGGAGGGCTTTGTTCCTGATGAACTTTCTGCAAAGCTTTTTTTGTTTTTGCAGCAGACGGGGGTGCGCATAGACCGTACTCTTATGGCAAAGGCACGGTCGCTTGCACTTAGGTTTCCCGGTAAGGAAAGGCAGGCGGCAGAAGCGGCGGCTCTTTTGATGGAAGACGGGATAGAAGCAAACGATTCCAATGTTAAGAAGGTGCTGGAGCTTTTTTATGGTGATGGTAGCGGTGGCAAGGACCGTGAAGGCCAGCAGGGGCAGGGTAGCGGCTCTTCTGAAGATGATGAGTCCAAATCTGATGATTCTCCCTCTGCAAAAGATGAAGATTTTCTTAAAGTGTTATATAATGGTTCTTGCGACAAGAAGCCTGGTTTTCTTACCTACTTGAACCAAGTTAAGGGCAACGACAACCACTGGATTTTTCTTCCCTACGAATGGAAGTGCGGGGAGAAGCTTTTTACAGGGATTATCCGAATTTTACTAAATTTAAGTGAAAAAAATACAAAAAAAATTGAAATAAATTTTAAAAACACTGTTGCAAATTACGATTTTGTGTTATACTTTAATGAGAGCAAAGTGAAGGAAGTGCGGTTCTGCACACTACCGCCGCTTTTGCCTTCTGAGGTAAAAACAGAAGAACTGCGGCTTGGAGGTATTTTAAGTTCCGGCATGAACCTAAAAGAGCCTGTGGCTGTAACCTATTCCGACTCTGCTTTTATTGACGGAATTTGTGCTACAAATGAGCTTCCGTCTTTTGTGGAAGAAGAGATATGAACGAATTAAGAAAGTTTTCAGCTGTGGCTTTGAAATACCCGGAAAATTTTCCTGCTCCGTTCATTTCAATCAAGGAAAACGGTCTTCTTGCGCAACGAATGGTAGAGATAGCAAAAGAGAACAATGTTCCAGTTGTCCAGGATGACGTTTTGGAGAATGTCCTGTCACTCTATGATGTTGGCAGTTGTATCCCGGAAAATACATGGTACGCAGTAGCCGGTATTTTTGCTTACATACTAAAAGTGGAGAAGAAAAATGGCACCTACAAAAATTAAATGTGATCAAATAACCGAAGGAGTCTGTTACTCTGCTCCTGTTTTTTTTGACGACGGCGTAAATATGTTTTTGGCAGCCAACCATCCGGCAAAGAAGTATCACATAATTGCACTTACCCGCTGGAATGTCCCCTTCTTGGTTACTGCAGGAAAGAAGGTTGAAGGTCTTGCTGCGCCAGCCGCAAATTCTGTGCAGGAAGTGGACGCTTCTGAATTCGACACAGACATTGGTGAATTGGAGGCCTTGTAATTCCGTCTCATGGTGAAACACGAACTGTCGGTTTAAAGGGAGAGGACAGGGCGTGTTCATTTTTACGGGAAAAAGGCTACACCATACTAGAAAGGAATTTCCGCATACGTGGTGGTGAAATAGATATAATAGTCTTAAAATGTCAAACTTTGGCATTTGTTGAAGTAAAAACCCTTCCTAACGGCAGCCCGGAGATGCTTGCGGCTGTCCTTAATTCCAGAAAGCAAGAAAAGATAATCAAAACTGCTAAATGTTACCTGCAAAATCATCGACAATATAGTAACAAGATAATTCGTTTTGACGTACTTGCCATAGATGTTCCGGGACTGGAGCCGGTGCACCATATTGTTAATGCTTTTTCGGAGTAAGATTTACAATGACGGTTAGAAGCCCTAAAAAAAATTCTGCGACACAGGCAAAACGTATTGCAGATTTAAAAACAAAAATCCAGGATGAACTTTACGTGAACAGCGCAATCGACAGAATCGCAATGGTTGTAAGCCGTCAAATCGTGGAAACTTCCAACAATTCGGTAACGGGAAATTCTGCAAGTTATCTATAAATCTATCTAAATAATCTTAAATTATTATTATTTATCTCTTAGCAAACGGTACTTGCTCAGCAACCTACGTCCGATTGGAATGCCGTCCGGGTAAAAAAAATTCCAAAATCAGTAAATAGCTACTACCGCGAATGGGATTTTCGGTATACACTGTATATATAGTAGAATTCAATTATTCTCCCGAAAAAGCCGATAGTAAATTGACTTATTGGACTTTTATAGTAAGAGGTATTTATGTATAAAACAAAACGCCGGCTTGTGATTTTGGCAACGGACGCTCTTTTGTTGGTGCTGTTTGTATTCCTCGTTGTGAGTATAGTGCCGAAATTTAATGAAAACAGGTCCTATTCTCCGCTCTTTGCATGGATTACTGCGACAGCGCTTTTCTTTGCCACCCACCTTATAACAAGGAAACTGCGCTCTTATTTTGACGGCGAGCTGTACAAAGATGCCCTTTTTACGGGCGAAACCTCTTTCCTTACCGAATTTTTGGAGCAGTTGCGCTACTGCTATTCTCTTGACGACTTTTACGAGAATATTTCGGACGTTCTTGAAAAAAAGGCCGACTGTTCAGTTCTCTTTATTGACCGCAAGAAGAACTATGTTCTTTACAACAGTCCAAACCGCCTTACCTGCGACAAGGATGTTCTTAACACCCTGAATATGAACTTTCCTGAATCTTGGAAAAACGGGGTCTATTTTATAGGAGACAACTACGGTATTGTTTCCGACATTGGCAAGTCCCGCGGTTTCTTCCTTGTTAACGAAGGGCAGCACCTTTACATTTTCTGCCGCTACACCAAGCTTTTTGACTCCACGATTTACGAGAATCTTTATTCTGAGTTCTGCCGCTTTGAAAACAGGACAAAGACTATAAGCGACCTTGCAGAAATTTCTTCTCTTTCTCAGGAATGGCAGCAGCTTGCGGAAACCCAGCGTTCCTTCCTTCCGCCTGTAATGCCGGAGATTGAGCACCTTGAGCTTGCGGCTTACTTCCGCCCCCTTGTTAACGTTTCGGGCGACTACTATTCTGTTCTTCCCATTAGCCGCACAAAGACCCTTCTTATGCTGGGCGACGTTTCCGGTAAGGGACTTGCGGCTGCATTGGTTATGGGCTTGGTGATGAACACCGTAAAGATTCTTGAAAACAAGAGCGACCTTCCTGCCATGATTCAGGCGGTGGACAAGGCTATCAAGAGCATGAGCCTGCAGGACAAGTACACGGTTCTTTTCCTTGGCATAGTGGACACTGCTGCAATGACCATTTCTTATGTAAACGCATCAATGTCTGACCCTATTGTTATTACAAGGACTCCTAGCGGCTACAAGATTAAGCCTCTTACCTCCAACTGTTCGGTTGTTGGTATTATTGATATTCCCGACGTTCAGGTTGCAACCCAGAAGCTTTACAGGGGCGACGTTATCCTTATGGCTTCCGACGGTGTTTCTGAGGTTATGGACGACAGCGGCACGGAGCTTGGAGACACGGAGCTTTACAAGAACACTCTTTGTTCCAGCGCGAAGAAGCATCCAAAGGAATTTGTTGATGACATTGTGGACCTGGTTCTTGCTTATAACGGCGGTAAAAAACTTCGCGACGATGTGACTATGATGGTTGCAAAGGTGGTGGACTAAGATGAACGGACTGATATTTTTTATATTGAATGTATTCTTCGCCGTAGGTTTGCTTTTGCTTTCTTTTAGTGCGGACTCAAAGAAGAACTCCCAGAAAAAGGATATAAACAAACTGGTTAACATAATCCTCTTTAATTCAGCGGTTTATGCCATGATGGCCCTTACCCTTGCCATGTGTCTTTGGGGCCCCAACCAGATGGCAAAGCTTCTTGGCAAGGTCTCCTTTATGCTTATAGGGTGGTTCAGCGTTGCCTGCTGTGTCTTTATAGTGAAGTTCCCCGACGAAAAAAAGAACCGCTTTGTTACGGTTGTCCAGTGGATTCTGAACATCTTTGCAATTTACGTTGTCTTCCACAAGAACGCCTTTAACAACTTTGTAATTACCAAGGACGGCGACTTCCAGATTCCTTCCGGCCTTATCTTTTCGGGAGTGCTTAGCAGAAAGTTCCCGCTCACTTGGTATCCAACCTACATATTCACCTATACAATCGTTCTGCCACTGCTTTCCGTACTTATGCTTCTTGTCCGTGCGGAAAACACAAAGAGCCCGCTTCACCGCCAGCGCATAATGATTGTAATTCTTGGCGTATTCCTTTCTTTCTCGCTCTTTGGCTTTATGAACTATGCCATGACCTACCAGACCATGATTACAAGCATTCTTGCAATCGGTTTCTTGCCCCAGGTGATGTTCTTTATAAAGGCTGACTCTACTACGGAAATTTGGGACAAGAAGTATTTTGTCCGCTATTCGCTTACCTTTATGATACGCTATGTGCTTCCGGCGGTTCTTGGTGGTAGCCTTTTTGCCCTTCTTTGGAAGCTGAATACAGTTAATCCCAAGCTGTTCTACCTGCTTTTTGTCGTGGGGCTTTTGCTCATAGTTCTGCTTTGCACCGCAATAAGCAACTTTGCCAACAAGAGGGCCTTCTTCCGCGACAGCCGCTATGCCTCCGCTTTTGAGATGGAAATTACATCCATTAATTTTGGCGAGGAGCCGGCAGATGTAGTGCAGAAGGTTGAAGATGCATTTGTAAGGCACGTTGACTCTGGCTTTATCAAGATTTTTATTGACGCTGGCAACGGCTACCTTGAGCCTGTCTTTGAAAAGGAAGAAGAAAAGGGCAAGGTGACAATTTCCATTGCAAACGAGGCCTTTGACGTTCTTTTGAACTTAAAGAAGCAAATTGTCTTTAAGGAATTCATGAAGAGGGACTACACTCTGGACAAGGTGCGCAGGGAAATACAGGAGCTTCTTAAGGACACCGGTTCAGACTCATTCATAATGCTTAACGAAGGCCGCCATATCATTGGTATCATCTTCTTGGGCGAGAAGGATTCCGGCAACATTTACAATGACTACGATATGGAAGTCTTTAACAAGCTCTATTCAAACTTCTTCGTAATTGGATATTACCTGAAGAACATAATGAACGAGGCTGTTGTTGGTACCGTTAACCGCGAAATCAAGATGTCCAGCCAAATCATTACTTCTATTCAGGAGAACATGGATCACATAGAGAATCCAAAGATTGACTGCGGATACAGAATGGTTCCTGCCCACAACATTGGTGGTGAGTTCGTAGACCTTATCCGCCTTACCGACACACGCCACCTCTTTATTATTGGTGCTTTGAGCGGTAAGGGTATTGCGGCTTCCATGAGCATGGTCATTATGAAGTCAATCACAAGAACCTTCCTTGCGGAAACCCACGACTTTAAGAACCTTGTTGAAAAGGTTAACCTCTTTATACGCAACAACCTGCCTAAGGGTACAATCTTTAGCGGTACCTTTGGTCTTTTGGACTTTGCCACGGACACAATGTATTACATCAACTGCGGCTCTCCTTCAATCTTCCTTTATACAAGGGCCTACAACAACGTAATTGAAATTCAGGGTGAAGGACACATTCTTGGATTCAGCAAGGATCTGGAAAAAGTTCTTCACGTAAAGAAGGTAAAGCTTGCGGCCGGTGACATTGCCATGATTTGTACGGACGGTCTTATTGAATCTAAGTCTCTCCGCGGCGAACAGTTTGGCAAGAACCGCGCACAGGCATCGCTTTTGGAGAACTCCCGCTTTCCTGCGGACAAGATGGCTCAGTTTACCTACGATTCCCTTGTTCACTTTACTTCACGGGCTTTGGATGATGACATTACGATTCTTGTATTCAAATATTTGGGAGGCAATAAATAATGGACCAGCTTACAGTTCACGAAAAGACGGGCCCCAACTACAGGCTGCTTGAGCTTGCGGGTGTTTTTGATGCCTACAATCTTACGGAAGTTTCTGAAAAGGTTTACAACTACATAAAGGAAAAGAACGTCGTTCTTGATATGGACAAAATCATTTCCATGGATTCTGCGGGAACTGGCGTTGTCCTTGCCTGCATTAATGACGGCTTGGAATTCGGAACAAAAGTGTTTATAATGAATCCGTCGGATGCTGCCCATCATGCCCTTGAGCGTACGGGCTTCTACGACACATTTTTTATAATTCACTCTGTTACCGAGGTTAGTGATGCGTAGGAATATTGCTTTTGTTTCTCTTTTGCTGGCGGCGACTTTTGTTGCGGCGGATTTTTCTTCTTGCATGAACAAGGCTGTTGCACAAGGCTCAAAGGACACTGCTTCTAAAAATGATAATGTGCAGGTTCAGCAGAAGAATGAAGTGGCGGAAGTTCCTGTTCCACAGGTCAATCCCGAAGTTGAAAAGCTGGGACGTGTTTTGTCTTCCATGTCAAAGAGGGCTAAGCAGGCAATCCCCAACGGAAGCCCGGATGAATTCCTTGCCGATTTGCACAAGGTTCTTGATGCGGACAAAAAGACCCGCAGCGATGACCTTTCACTTTTGTATCTTATAGACAAAAAGCACAATGTTGGTGAAAGCTATGTTCCCAAAGACTTGCAGGGTCTTGTAAAGAATGACTTGTACACCATAAGCCGCAACAATCTTTCCCTGCGCCCGGAGGCAGAGGCATCCCTTAGGGAAATGAGTGCGGCTGCTCTAAAAGACGGCGTTAGGATTCATGTGCTTTCCACATACCGCTCCTACCAGTACCAGAAGGGCCTTTTCCAGCACTGGGTGGAAGTGGACGGTCTAAAGGAGGCTGAGCGTGAGAGTGCCCGTGAAGGTACAAGCCAGCACCAACTTGGTACTGCGGTTGACTTTGGCGAGCTTAGCAACGACTTTGCAAACAAGCCCATGGGCAAGTGGCTCTATGCACATGCGGCGGAATACGGATGGTCACTTTCCTTTCCGCAAGGCTATGAAGATGTTACCGGATTCCGCTGGGAAAGCTGGCACTTCCGCTACATAGGCAAAGAAGCTTGCGCCTTTCAAAAGAAATGGTTTGGCGACATTCAGCAGTTCATGATAGAGTTCATAGACGCGTGGAAAAACGCTGAGTAGATTTAATTCTCCGGTTCAAAGCCGGAGTTTCTTGTTTTAAAGCAGGTAGTAGCAATGAAAGAATTTTCTTTTATTTTTTTTATCACTTTTATTTTATTTCCGATTATGACGTTTTTTTCTTGTTCCAAAAATTCCAAAGAGCTTCGCGTGGCAAAGGGGGCAGGGCAGGGCGTTTACTACAGCCTTTTTGTCCGTTCTTTTGCAGATTCAGATGGTGACGGCATTGGAGACCTTAAGGGCATTTGTTCAAAGCTTGACTATATTGAAAGCCTTGGCATAACGGGAATCTGGCTCTTGCCAATAATGCCTTCACATTCATACCACGGCTACGATGTTGACGACTACTATTCCATTAACCCCCAGTACGGTACTATGCAAGACTTTGAACTTCTTCTTGCCGAATGCAAAAAGCGTTCAATTTCTCTTATAATCGACATGCCCTTTAATCATTCTTCCGTGCACAACGAATGGTTTGTGGCTTCAAGAAATCCTGATGACGCCCATCATTCCTGGTACCGCTGGATAGAGGCAAGCGACAGCCGCTACAACACAAACACAAGCGCAATGGGGCACAAGCTTTGGAATGAGGACCAATCTTACAAGGGCAATTTTTATGCAGGAGAGTTCAGCCGCTCCATGCCAGACTTTAACCACGACAATCCAGAAGTGCGTGCTGAATTCAAAAGGGTGATGAAGTTTTGGCTGGACAAGGGAGTTGACGGTTTCCGCTTTGACGCTGCTGGCCATTTGTATGATTTGGTAAAACTTCCCGCTGGAACTTCTGACGGAACAAGCCGTGCTGTGGAATTCTGGAAAGAGATGGTGCTTTACTGCAAGAGCGTAAATCCTGCCTGCTACTGCGTTGGCGAAGTGTGGGATTCATCTGGAATACGCGCCCAATATATGACAGGGATTTTTTCCTGCTTCCACTTTGACATGGGGGACAAGTACATAATTTCCCAGATAAACAACGGGAACTCCGTTAACAATTCATTTGCACTGATGATGGAAAAGGAGCTTGACCGCTATGGGCAATTCAATGCGGAATTTACCGATGCGCCTTTTCTTACTAACCATGACCAGGCAAGAGCTGGCGGTTTGCTAAAGGGTAACCTTGAAAAGATGAAGCTTGCCGCATCCATGTACATTCTTTGCCAGGGAGTGCCCTTTGTTTATTATGGAGAGGAACTTGGAATGAAGAGCGGTGCCTTGGACCAGACCAAAAGAACACCTCTTCTTTGGGACAAAAGTATTGACGGCCTACCCCAATCAAAGATTCAGACTACATGGGCATCTGAAAAAGACTGCATCTACAACAAGGAAACCCTTCCCGTTAGCGTTCAGGAAAAAGACAAGAATTCGCTGCTTAATTTTTACAGGCGGCTAATAAAATTCCGAAACAGCCGTGATTCATTTGTGAACGGAAAGTTTGCATCTTATTCTGCAAAACAAATTGCCTATGATTATGAGGCATCTGACCTTTCAAGCCTTTCTTGCTGGACAATGGAAAGCGAAAAGGAATGCTCCCTTGTGCTGAACAACCTGGGAAGCAAGCAGCTGGCCTTACAACTGGACGAGAGTTGGGGCAAGGCAAAAGTTGTTTTTTCAACTGACGGAAAGAAAGCTTTGGTAAAGAAGGGGGAGCTTTGCATACCAGCTTGTTCTACCCTGGTGCTTTTGCTTGAAAAATAAGTCTCTGCTACATGTCCTCAGGCTTTAGGCCGTATTTTTCTTCCCTCTGGTGGCTGTCGCTTCCGAGCGGCTCTATGTGGATTAGAATGTCGTAGGCTTCGGGGATTACTTCCCTGATTGCCTCTTCCACCTGCTCTGCTTTTTCGTGGGCATCGTAGACCGTCATGGCTGGGTCAACTTCTATGTCCAGGTCTATGTCAAAAAGGGATGCCATCTTTCTGATTCTGGCCTTATGGGGATTGTGCACGTCTGGAACAGAGGAAACCGCGCTGAAGAGTTTTTGGTAGAGCGAGTTGTCTGCGTTTCCGTCCATCAGCTCAAAATTTACCTGGAGGAAAAGCTTTGCCGCATTTTTTATTACCCACAGCCCTACAAGCAGTGCTATTATTGGGTCGAGTATAGGAAGCTTGAACTGCTCGGAAAGAAAGAGGCCTACAAGGATGCCGAGCGACATTATGATGTCGTTTTTCATGTTTAGCGCATTTGCCTTTACCATCTCCGAGTCGGCAATTTTTCCGTAGTGGAACTGCAAGAGGGCAAGCACCGTCTTTCCCGCAATGGAAATTATTGCCGCAATGACAGCACCCCTTCCAATTGTCTGTGCGTCCTGTGGATTCATAAGCCTTGTAACTGACTGGATTGCAAGCTGTGCGCCCGCAAAAAAAATGATGAATGAAAGCACAAGGGTTGTAGTTGTCTCTGCGCGGCCGTGCCCCCAGGGGTGTTCCTTGTCGCTTGGCCTTGATATTATTGCGCTTATTACAAGCGTTACAATTGCAATGAGCACATCGGTGGAAGAGTCAATTCCGTCTCCCATAACCGCAAGGGATTTTGAAAAGTATGCGAGAAGAATTTTTATGAATGCAAGGGCTGCGTTCCCTATCAGTGCGATTGTTCCCGCAACCCTTATGTAGTGCGTCTTAAAAGAATCCTGCATCAGAACATTAAGACTATTTTGCCACGATGTTGACCAGTTTTCCCGGAACAACAATCACTTTGGCAATGGACTTTCCTTCTGTGAATTTCTTGAATCCTTCAGTTTCTTTTGCCATTGCTTCGAGCGTTGCGTTGTCTGCTCCGGGGGCTGCCTGGAACTTGTCGCGCAGCTTTCCGTTAATCATTACGACGATTGTCTGCTGGTCTTCTGCCCCGAATTTTTCATCGAATGTAGGCCAGTTTTCGTAGGCAACTGTCTTGTCGTGACCAAGCTTCTGCCAGAGTTCTTCGCCAAGGTGTGGTGCGTATACACTGAGCATTTTTACGAAGCCTTCCCAAATTGCGCGCGGAAGTTTTTCTGCCTTTGAGCATTCGTTGATAAAAATCATCATCTGGCTGATTGCAGTGTTAAAGTTAAGGCTTGCCGTGTCGTCCGTAACTTTTTTTACAGTCTTTGCGTAAGTCTTTCTAAGGGAGACAAGTGCCTCGTCTTCAAGCTTGCCTGTAATGTCTATGTCTTCAACAGCCTTTTCGGAGATTGACCAAATCCTTTCCAGGAAGCGGTTAACGCCAATAAGACCCTGTGTGTTCCATGGCTTTGAAACAGTAAGCGGCCCCATGAACATTTCGTACATGCGCACGCTGTCTGCTCCGTACTGCTGAATCATTTCGTCCGGGTTAACAACGTTCTTGAGTGACTTACTCATCTTTGCAACAATGCGCTCAAGTTTTTCGCCTGTTTCCTTGTCCTTGAATTCGCCAGATGCAGTTTCTTCTGCGCGGTCTACAGGGATGAGTGACTTTGCGGCGTTCTGGAATGCAAAGCTTGTAATCATACCCTGGTTTATAAGGCGGTGGAAAGGCTCTTTTGTGCTAACGGCTCCAATGTCGTAGAGAACCTTGTGCCAGAAGCGGCTGTAGAGCAGGTGGAGAACTGCGTGTTCAGCACCACCAACGTAAAGGTTTACCGGCATCCAGTAGTTTTCCTTTTCCTTTGAGCAGAATTCCTTGTCGTTGTGGGGGTCAAGGTAGCGCAGATAGTACCAGCAGCTTCCCGCCCACTGAGGCATTGTGTTTGTCTCGCGTTTGGCAGCGGCACCGCACTTTGGACACTTGCAGTTTACCCAGGAGTCAATTCCCGCAAGAGGACTTTCGCCTGTGCCTGTTGGCTGGTAGGTCTTTACATCCGGCAGTTCAAGAGGAAGCTCTTCTTCTGGAACAGGAACGGTTCCGCAGTTTGGACAGTGAACAAGCGGGATTGGTTCTCCCCAGTACCTCTGGCGGCTAAATACCCAGTCACGCAGCTTGTAGTTTACGGCTTTCTTGCCAATGCCCTTCTGGGTAAGCCATTCAATCATCTTGTTGATAGCATCCTGCTTGTTAAGACCGTCAAGGAATTCAGAGTTAACGTGAACACCGTCTTCCGTCCAAGCCTGGCTCTGAACGTCAACTTCGCTCTTTAATACTTCAATTATTGGAAGACCAAATTTCTTTGCAAATTCCCAGTCGCGAGTGTCGTGGGCTGGAACTGCCATGATTGCGCCTGTACCGTAAGAAATAAGAACGTAGTCTGCAATCCAAACAGGAATCTTCTTTCCGTTTACAGGGTTAACGGCATAGCTTCCGCTAAAGACACCTGTCTTTTCTTTTGCAAGGTCCGTGCGCTCAAGGTCGCTCTTCTTTGCGGCGCTTTCAACGTATGCTTCTACGGCAGCCTTCTGTTCTGCGGATGTAAGCTTTGCAACAAGGGGGTGCTCCGGGGAAACAACCATGTATGTAGCACCAAAAAGTGTGTCGCACCTTGTGGTGTATACGCGGAGCTTTTCTCCTGCGGCGGCGCTTCCTTCTGCAATGGTAAAGTCAACTTCTGCACCTTCGCTGCGTCCAATCCAGTTCTTCTGCATAAGCTTTACGCTTTCAGGCCAGTCAAGTTCGTCCAAGCCCTTGATAAGCTCGTCTGCATAGGCGGTAATCTTAAGAATCCACTGGCGGATAGTCTTGTGGGTAACAGGTGAACCGCAGCGGTCACAGTGGCCTTCCTTAACCTCTTCGTTTGCAAGACCTGTTTTGCATGAAGGACACCAGTTGATTGGAGTTTGTGCTTCGTAGGCAAGCCCGCGCTTGTAGAGCTGGAGGAAAATCCACTGCGTCCACTTGTAGTAGTCGCTAGTGCAGGTAATAACTTCCCTGTCCCAGTCATAGCTAAAGCCAAGAGCCTTAATCTGCTGGGTAAAATGCTCAATGTTCTTAAAAGTAGTTGTTGCCGGATGGGTACCGGTCTTAATCGCATAGTTTTCCGCCGGCAGACCGAATGCGTCGTAGCCCATCGGGTGCAGTACGTTAAAGCCGTTCATGCGAAGATAGCGGCAGTAGATGTCCGTTGCGGTGTAGCCCTCGGGGTGGCCAACGTGAAGGCCTGCTCCAGAAGGATAGGGGAACATGTCAAGCACATAGCAGCGCTTGTCCTTTGGAAAATGGGTGTCCTCTTCCACCTTAAAAGTCTTGTTGTCGTCCCAGTATTTCTGCCATTTTGGTTCAATCGTGCTGAACGGATACATATATTACCTCTTTTGCTTGGAATACAAATTTTGCGTACAATTATAGCGGATTTTGCTAAAAAGTACAATGTAGTAAATGACGGGTCACGGAAATCAATTTTGTGTTCCGCTCCCAGGCAAATCCGTCTGAAAACCCGCGGTGTCGCGGAATAGGAAATTAAACTCGCTTCGCTCGTTCCGCTCCAATGCGGTTTTTCAGCCGTCTTTGCCTTCCGCTACACACATACACCGTAGCAAGTGCGTACGGTGTACCCGAAGGGAGATTTCCGGTCTCGTTAACATAGAAAAAATAAATGAAACCGATTTTTACTGCTTATTTTTTTGATTACCTATCACCACATTTTGTGAAAATTAATTTTCGTGATGAAAGGCAGTAATTTGATTATTTTTTTGCGGCAGTTTTTCTTGCTAAGGGCTTTGCGGGGTTCCGGCTTCCGCCTCCATTGCTGGCGGGATTTTATTTTTACATGCTGTGAATTTGCTAACCGCCAGCCTGAATATCCAACTCCGCCAGCAACGCTAGCGCGTCCCTCCAATCCCTGCCGTGCTGGCTTGGTTAAAGGGGAAATAAATGTGATAAGGGATGGCTGTTTGGTCACTGGATTTTCTTTGGTCAGACTTTTAAAATATTTATAAAAGTATCAGGTTCGATTGCTGGGATTTTTGATGCAGAAAAATCTTTTGTATTTCTGGTAACAATATAGTCAAGGGCATAGTTCTCTGCACAAACCATTTGAAGGGAATCTTCTAAGTCCCTTGTTTCTGGATTATTTGCAATATCTTCAAAATCGCTTTGACGTTCTGATAGTACAGTAACATATTTGCAAAGAGTTCCTATCAAAGAAAGTCTTTCCGCAAGGGTTTTATCTTTCCTGAGAATATAAAAAATATCACACAATGAATGAGCTGTTACAAATCCGTTTATTCTTCTGGTTATGCATTGAGAAAGTATATTTTTTGCGTTGGATGTAAATGGCTCTCGTTCCTGAACGACATCAAGGATAATATTTGAGTCGATTAAAATATTAATATCTCTCATCTCGCCACTCTTCCCGTTCTTTTTTGTAGTCTATTTCCCTGTGAACGGTTCCTGCAATCTCATTAAGCCAAGAAAGCCCTTCCGCAACAAAAGTCTCGGATTCCCGCTGCTTTTCTTTTTCAACGAGGCTGTTTATTTTTTTCTGGAGAATAACCATTTGATAGTATGGCAGAGCCTCAACCTGAGACTGTAATTCTGAAAAGGCTAATTCTGACATATACACCCCCATTGTGCAAGGATAACCTAATTTAGTATATCATAAATAATCAGAAAAATCACTCGTTTTTAGCAGAAAAACTCTTTTACAGCCTCTTTTCTACGAAGTCCTCAATTTGCGGCAGTAGTTCTGTGAGCAGGATTTTCTTTGTTTTAGAAACTGTACTGGATGCGTTGCGCAAAAACAAGTCTGCCGGGTGGATTTTTAGGGCGGCGGCGATGTTTATTATTCTGTCAAAAGACGGTTTTGTGGTTCCAGCTTCAATTTGACCGATTAATCCGTTGGTGCAATCAGCTCCTATTGCAAGTTGACTTTGCGACATTTTCATTTGTTCCCGGTAAAATTTCATGTTAAGTCTGAATATTTCAAAATAGTCTTCCATAAAAAGCAGTTTAGTTAAGAAAAAAATGCAAATTTATAGTGAAACTAAGTTGATTTTGTGGTAAATTTAGTAAAACTAAGTTATTAGTAAATTTTATAACTTTTACTAAGTGTTGGAGCTAAATATGTCCACAAACATTTCTGGCGAAAAGCGGGAAGCCTTGCTTTCTAAGATTGCAGAGATAAAAACTTTTATAGAAAAGAATGCGGAAGATAAAAATGCCTCGCAGCTGCTGGGCTATCTTGGCGAACTTAGCCGCGAAGTGAACGGCAAAAAATACGGTCTTGTCTTTGAAGAGCACCGTGAAAAAATTGACGAGCTTTTGGAAGAGAATGCTCCTGTATTTTATAGAAGATAAAAAACTTTTTGTGGACAACGGCGGCGAGCTGAACTTTCTGCTAGAGGGCGACAATCTTGCAAGCCTTAAACTTTTGGAAAAGACCCACCGCGGAAAGATTGACGTGATTTACATTGATCCGCCATACAATACGGGAAACAAGGATTTTATTTACGATGATGATTTTGTGGATAATGAAGATTCTTTTAGGCATTCTAAATGGCTTTCATTTATGAAACCTCGTCTGGTCATAGCAAAGAAATTGCTTTCTGATAGTAGTGCAATTTTTATTTCAATAGATGACAATGAACAATCACATTTAAAAGTATTATGCGATGAAATTTTTGGCGAAAGAAATTATATTGGAAATATAATTATAAAAAGCAATCTGCGCGGTTCTATGTCTGATGCAGAACTTGCAAATCTCCATGAGTATCTTTTGGTTTATGCAAAAAAAATTGATTCGGTAAATATATTAGGACAAGAGCTGTCAGATGATATGATTGATGAATATAAGCTGGAAGATGAACATGGAAGATATAGACTCTTGGGATTAAGAATGAGAGGTGGATTCTGGAAAAGATCAGAACGACCTAATCTTTATTTCCCGATTTATGTTAATCCCAAGAATTGTTCAATTTCTATAGAAAAAAAAGAAAACTATTCGGATTCTGTTCTTCCAATACAACCTTCTACAATGGAAGATGGAACTTGGCGTTGGAGTAAAGAGAAAATTGAAAAAGAGGCAAAATATCTAATCGCAAAAAAGATTAAACGAGGTGAAGAAACTGTTTGGGACATTTATCAAAAGGATTATTTTGAAAAAGAAGGAGAACGGAAAACAAAAACTAGATCTATTTGGGATAAGAAAGAATTAAACTATCAGAATGGTACAATTGAGATTAAAAATATTTTCGGCGATAGTAAAGTTTTTAACTATTCAAAACCAGTACAGCTTATTCAAGAAGTTGTAAAAATTATGGGATTGTCATCTTCACCTACTATCCTCGATTTCTTCGCAGGCTCCGGCACCACAGGCCATGCGGTTCTAAAACTCAACGCGGAAGACGGAGGCCACCGCAAGTTCATCCTCTGCACAAATAATGAAAATAACATTTGTCGAGACATTACCTACCAGCGTCTTAAAAACCGCAATCACCGGAAAGCGCAAGGACAAGTCAAAATATTCCGACGGTCTCCCCGGAAGCCTAAAATATTTTAAGACAGACTTTATTCCCATCAGCGAAAAAATGTATTACGAGTATGCCGACGAACTTTTGCTGCATGTTCGTGAACTTGTGGAACTGGAAAATGCGGTGAACTTTGACAAGGACACAAGCGTTGCAATCGTGCTGGACGATGACGAAATGGAGGAGTTTATTGACAAGATTTGTCATTCCGAAATTGCTACAAATGTGGCTTCGGAATTTCATGAATCACAGACCCTGAATCAAGTTCAGGGTGACAGGGCAAGTGGTCAGGGTGACAGGGCAAGGGGGAAGAGTGGCACTTCGACTATGCTCAGTGACCGGCGCAAAACGCTCAGTGACAGGGTAAAGACTTTGTATTTGGGGCATGATGTCCTTCTTTCTTCAAAACAGGAGCGCATCTTAAAGGCTCACAACATTAGCGTGAATGTAATCCCGGATTACTACTACAGGGAGCTGGCATTATAAAACGAATTCTTATGGATGATTAACAAGCGGATTTGCTCAAATCTAACGATTTTCGCCTTTGAATATTGACGTGAGCAACGTTAGTTGCGAACAAATCCGTTTGTTATATGCACATAAAATTTTAGGACAGGAGTAACTAATCAAATGGACTTATTGAATTTTCAGCGTAAGGCAATCGCACAACTCCAGGCGGCAATAGAAAAGGGCAAGCAGGAAATCATCTTAAAATCATGCACTGGAAGCGGCAAGACAATCATGCTTACTCACTTTATGGATGAATATTTAAAATGCCACGCGTCCACGGTTTTTATCTGGTTCACTCCGGGCAAGGGAAACTTGGAGGAACAGAGCAAAAAGAAAATGGATTTGTATATCCATGGCTCACAGACAAAGCTTCTTAGCGACGTAATGACAAGTGGCTTTTCTGAAAACGACTGCTGCTTCATCAACTGGGAGCTTTTGAATAAAAACGACAACGTTGCAGTTCGTAACGGAGAACACACCAACTTTATTGAATACATTCAAAAGGCAAGAGATGCCGGACTGAACTTTATTCTTATAATTGACGAAAGCCACATGAACGACAGCAAAAAGTCTGCTGTAATCATAAATTATTTTAGGAACGGACAAAAGAACATTCCTATTATCCGTGCAAGTGCAACTCCAAACGGCTATGACCAGAATAATCCCAAGCTGGAATTTATTGAGGTTCCAGAAAAAGATGTGATTGAAGAAGGTCTTATCAAAAAGATGCTGATTATAAATGAAGGCTTTCCTGTTACGATTCTTACAAACGAGATAACCGAACTTAAAGGGGAGAGCCAGGTTTCCTATCTTTTAAGCAAGGCGTTGGAAAAACAAAAACTTCTGCGCGCAAAATTTTTGCAGAAGGGAGAAAACGTAAATCCGCTTATCTTGGTGCAGATGCCAAATTCATCTGATGCGCTTTTGGACGAAGTTCAGACCTGGTTTGAAGGTCACGACATTTCTTACGAGAACAAGAAGCTTGCAATCTGGCTTTCTGAAAACGGAAAGAGCAAGTTTTGCCGGCACGAAAATCTTGAAGGAATAGAAGCGAATGATGCGGAACAGGAAGCCCTCATTTTTAAGATGGCGGTTGCAACAGGCTGGGACTGTCCCCGCGCACACATCCTTGTAAAACTGCGTGACCACGAAGGAGAAAAATTTGAAATCCAAACATTCGGAAGAATACGCCGTATGCCAAATGCCCACCATTACGGAGACAATGCCTTGGACAGCTGCTATCTTTACACCTGGGACAATAAGTTTACGGAAGGTGCAAAAGCTTTTCTTGAACATGGCGCCTGGGATGCCACCTACATTCAGCTAAAGGAAGAGTTCAAGAAAGTAACTCTAAAAAGCCAGCAACGGCCAGACCTTGTGGACGAGAACGATGCGTCTGCAACGATGGAAAGCCTTGTGCGGCATTACGAAAAAAAATATTCACTTTCCCGAAGCAAAAATTTTGAGGCCAATAAAAAGCTTCTTGAAAAGGCGGGATATATTTTTAACGACAAGATTGTTGTTAGCACAAAAATGGGGCGGACGGAATTTCTAGATGCGGGCAAGATGAATAAAATGTATGATTCTGATTTTTCAATTCTGCTTAACACGCATACCCACGGACGGCAGTTCCATCACGAGGTGGGAATCCTTGGCACGGAAGTAAGCTTGAAGTACGAAAAGATGATTACGGTTATACGCCGCGTTTTTTATAAGAATACGAAGATCCCGAATCAAGTTCGGGATGACAGGGCAAGTCAGGATGACAGGACAAGCCGGGGAAACAGGTATGCAAAATATTCGCTGCTTAGTCTTGGAACCCGGGACTTGTATTCATTCGTCATAAACAATGCGGATATTCTAAAAGATGATTTTCATGAAGCCGTTACGGAAATGGAAAGCAGTGCTCAAAGGTTGCTTACTTTTGCCCCGACAGAAATTGTTGAGAAGGATTTCCATATTCCGCAGACCTGCCTTTTTACTTACGACGGTTCAGACAAGGCGCAGAAAATTTACAGTAAGAATGTATATGACCAATACCGGGAGTCGGCAGAGGTTAGGTCAATGCCGGAGCGCAAGTTTGAAGAGTTTTGCGAGAACTGCGGCTATGTAAGTTGTTTTTACAAGAACGGCGACAAGGGCAATGATTTTTATTCCGTGGTATACAAGGACGGTACCGGAAAGATGCGCCTCTTTTATCCTGATTATGTGGTGGGAACAAAGGATGGCATCTGGATTATAGAAACAAAGGGAGGCTTTTCTGCAAGCGGTCA
The DNA here is from genome assembly GCA_017534445.1 of Treponema sp. Classification (GTDB taxonomy): domain Bacteria; phylum Spirochaetota; class Spirochaetia; order Treponematales; family Treponemataceae; genus Treponema_D. The sequence continues at coordinate 56,738 of JAFXWC010000005.1, read as the reverse complement.
GAGCCAGAATATTGACGACTTTGCTCCAAGAAAATTTGATGTTCTAAAAAACTATCTTGTCCAGAAGAAAATGAAGGGCGGCTTTGTGCGTACCAACAGGAAGGGGAAGCTATGCATCTGCACCGAGCATTTTAGCGACGACATGGACGGTGACGACTGGCGGCTTCTTGAAGACGTGATGAAATAGGCAGATGGTGTAAGGCCTAGGCTTCTGCCGGTATTTTGGAGGCAATTTTTTTTACTTCTCTTACGGAGATTTTAAGGAGGCCTGCTATCTGCTGCGGGGTTGCAAAATTTTCATCGAGCATTCTTCTGATGAGTTGGGCTTTTTCTTCTGCCTTTCCTTGAGCTATGCCTTGAGCCTTGCCTTGTTCGATTCCTTCGTCTATGAAGCTCTGGACTATCTCGCACATGGTAACACCTCCTTTTACGTATTTGTAGTTACCTTCATTATACAACTTTTCAAATTTATTGTCACCTGTTAATGCGGAGAACATCTTAAGCAGGGAGTCAACGTGTTTTATTTCTTCTTTTGTTGGCTTGTATTTTTGGTTTTTCCGCTTTGTTTGGAAGTATTTTGCTACAAATTTAAAGTCGCTTTTGAACATGCTGATTGTTTTGTCGCTAAGCCATGCTATGTTAAAGACATTAATTTTGTAGTCACTAACAAAGGGCTTTAGCTTGTCTGGAATCTTAAAGCAGTCATGCAGCTTTTTGGGAGCAGTCCATTTTGTTTTTGTTCCAAAGTAAAGCACAAGTGTTGCAACAGGATATTTTTGTTTTAGCTTTTTGTCCAAAAGCTCCTGCTTGTAGCTTGCCCCGTCGTAGCTGATTATTCTGAGAGGCATGTTGTAGTCTTGTGCCGTCTGGTTTTCAAAGCCTAGTATGGAGATTCTTATTTCTCCGTTTTTCCAGAATTTTGAGACGTCGCGCTCCTGTTCATGAATTTTGCCGTCGGCTTTTAGCATGCTTGCTTTTGTGTCCGCTTCCAGGTCTGTTTCTTTTACAAGTTTTTCCCCTTTGAACAGCAGGACGTTTACTATGTCGGCAAATACGTCATTCCATGCCTCAAGATTTTTTTCTGTTATGTCTTTTTTGCACATGGTTTAAATATAGTAAAAATTTTGCGGAACGTGTAGGAAAATAATTTATTTGTTGCGTGATAGGGGAGCCAAGAGACCTACGCCGCCATGGAGCCCCTTTAGTTGCCGCTTGCGGCAATGAGCGGTAGCGAAGGGCGGAACGGCGGTGACGCATAGGCATGCCTGTCGAGTTAGAGGGAAAATGAATGGTAGAGCGGGAAGGGCTTCGTCCTAAAGAGTACTTTTTTCAGCAAAGGTCTGCTCTTGATAAACTTAGGGTAATTCGCTATAATGAACTATCAATTTTTAAGGGGATTGAATAATGCCGTATTCTGAACCTACCAATCTTGCAGTGGTTGCGTGTCCCGGAGGGGAATCTTTCGCGAACGAAGTGATTACTCACTTGCGTCACATGTACAAGCACCGTTTTTCTTTGAAGAACGATGTTATTTCCAAGCGTTACAGCATGGACAAGGGCGAACTTGTTCAGCAGATTAATCTTGATAACGACCTGCACACAAGCGATTTGTGCATCCGCGGTCAGATTGACAAGTACCGTCCGCCGGTTTTTAAGGTGAACACGCGCTTTACCTATTTTGCAAACGGTGAGTTCAAGTGCGAGCTTAACGAATGCGTCCGTGGTAAGGATGTTTTTATTTTCCAGGATGTGGAGAACCATGAGGCAATTCCCCTTAATGACGGGAAAAATGTTCAGAAGCTTAGCGTTAACGACCACGTTATGAGTCTTCTGGTTGCCATTGATGCAGTGCGTCAGGCCGGGGCAAGGCAGATTACACTTGTTGTTCCTGTTTATCCCTACAGCCGCCAGCACAAGAAGAAGGGCCGCGAAGGTCTTACAGCCGCTCTTCTTGGCCACATCTTTGAAAGCATGGAAGTGCGCCGCATTATTACCCTTGACCTTCATTCACGCGAAATCGTGAACGCTTTTAGCCATACCCACCTTGAAAACCTTCATGCTTCTTACCAGATTATCCGTGAGCTTGCCCGCGTTGTAGACCTTACCAAGGAAGACCTTGTTGTTGTAAGCCCGGACACCGGTGCTATTGACCGCAATAAGTTCTATGCAACAGGTCTTAAGAAGCCGCTTGCAATGATTTACAAGGAAAGGGACTATTCAATCGTAACGCAGGATGCAAAGAACACCAACATCAAGAGCATAAAGCTTTTGGGAGACGTAAAGGGTAAGGTTGCATTCCTTGCAGACGACATGCTTGGTACGGGCGGAACCTTGCTTAAGGCAATGGGATTCCTTCACGAGCAGGGAGCCACAAAGGTTATTGCTGCCATAAGCCTTCCTTTCTTTACCGGCAACGCAATTCAGCTTTTTGACGAGGCTTACCAGAAGGGGCTTTTCTACCGCATAATCGGAACAAATGCCGTCTACCACGAAGACCTCTTGAACAGGGAATGGTACATCAGCACCAACGTAAGCGGTTTGTTTGCAAACGTAATCACAAGGCTGCACCACGAACAGTCGCTGGGTGACCTGCTGGACAACCGTTCCATTATTGACAAGCTTATAAAAGCCAGCCGTCCTGCAGAGACAAAGGATGCACAGATTAAGGACCCGCCTGCCAAGGATAAGGTTCAGAACAACTGTGATCCGATAGTGTAAACTTGAATTCAGTTTTTTGTGCGGACATTGGAACTTCCTCGCTAAAGGCGGCCCTGATTGGTTTTGACGGGCGTGTCTTTGCCTTTAGCCGGGTGAGTTTTAATCTTTTTTATACAGACCATGCGGCTGGGGAATGGATGGAGGCTTTGCATAAGGCTTTGGCTGTCTGCCTTTCCTCTGCTGGCACTGGCAACTCTGGTACTACTGGCAGTGATGCAAACACTGGCACCGTAGGGCAAGGCGCACAAATTTCCATCGATGCAATTTGCATAAGCGGAAATGGTCCCACTCTTTGCGCAAGGGACGGAAGCACCCTCCTGTGGAACGCAAGCCTTCCTGATTCAACCGATTCAATACCAACAAATACAAGCTCCATCTACATACCGCGTATTCTGGGCTTTGCAAAAAAATTCCAGGACTACTGGCAGCAAAAAGATTCTATTGTTTTTTCTGGCCCGGAATATCTTATTTACCTTCTTACAGGAAATGCCCTTTCCATACTGCCTGAAAAAAGATTTTTGGAAGCATACTGGAGCAAGGATGCCTTGGAAGAAGCAGGCCTTTCTGCAAAAGATGCGGAAGATGCCATGCAAAAACTGCCATCATTTGTGCCACCCGCAAGCATAGCAGGTAGCCTTACAAAGACAGCGGCAGAATTCCTTTGCGGCGGGGAAGGTGAGTGTGCGGCCGGCCTTGTAAAAGATGGCATTCCCGTGGTTTGCGGAGCGCCGGATTTTATTAGCGCACTTGTTGGAACAAACACGCTACGGGCAGGACTTTTCTGCGACCGTGCCGGTTCAAGCGAGGGAATAAACCTTTGCACATCAAAGCCGGTGGCGGGGCAGGGGATAAGAACCCTTCCTTCCATAATACCGGGCCTTTGGAATGCCAGCGTCCTTTTGCCAGAAAGCGGTGAAAGGTTTTGCGCATACAAAGAAAAGATTAGCCGCCTTTACGCAAGACCCATTTCCCTGGACGAGATGGTTCAGATTCTTTTGGAAAGCGACGGTTCTCTTGCGGAACTTGACCAAGGCAAGTACCTTATGTTGCAGACTGCCATGATGGTGCGCGATGGCCTTAACGTTTTGCGGAGGGCGGCGGAAGAAAGCGGTGCCGTTCCTGCGCTAAAGACAGAGATGACCGTAACTGGTGGTCAGGCGGAAAATGCCCTGTGGAACCAGATGAAGGCCAATGTTACGGGCTATACGCTCTACACCCAGAGCCTTGTTCACGCGGAGCTTACCGGGGATGCAGTCTTTGCCCTTCTTGCACTTGGGCTTTACAAAGACATACATTCTGCGGCGGCTGCGGTTTGCAAAAGGGAAGTCTGCTACGAGCCACAGGAAGCCATAAGATGAAACTTTACAAGATACCCAAAAACTTAAAGACGATAATCTTTGACATAGATGGAACACTATACACAAACCAGGCCTTTGTGCTTGAGCAGGTGGACGTACAAATCCGCCACTTTGCAGACCTTAACGGAATGAGCCACCAGGAAGCCCGGGAAAAAATAGCCGCCTACCGAAAGCAGTGGGGCCACGAGCACGGCGGAAAAAAGATAAGCCTTGGCAACACCTTCACAGCCTTTGGGGTGGACATAGAAACAAGCATAAACTGGCGCAATTCACTTCTGCACCCGGAAGAATACCTTGGCCATGATGCGGAAATTAAGACTGTTCTTGAAAGCCTGGGCAAAAAATACGAGCTTATCTGCGTAACAAACAATCCTGTGGATGCTGCCCGGCGTACCCTTTGCGCAATAGGCATAGACAAAACGCTTCCTCGGATTATTGGCCTTGACACCTGCAAAAAATCAAAGCCTGCCCGCGAAGTGCTGGAACTTGCCGCCTCGCAGACCGGTGCCAGCTTTGAAGAATGCCTTAGCGTGGGCGACCGGTACGACATAGACCTTGCCCTTCCGCTTGAACTTGGCATGGGAGCCGTGCTTGTTGACGGTGCGGAGGATGTAAAAAAGCTTCCATATTTACTTGAATAGGATATGTCAACAAAAAAGGCAGCCCCAAGTCAAATAAACCTGGAGCCGCCTTGTAGTTCTTTTTACAAAAGCCTTCTACTGCTGAATGTCTGAATCGTCAAATACGTCGCCACATTCAGGGCAGAATTTTGGCGGGTTGTGTGGATCCGGTGGAACCCAGCCGCACTTGTCGCACTTGTAGAGAGGTGCCCCTGCCGGTTTCTTGGCTCCGCAGTTCTGGCAGAATTTACCCTGGTTTACGGTTCCGCAAGAGCACGTCCATCCTGCCGTTGCCTCTGGCTTTGGTGCACCGCATTCGGGGCAGAATTTTCCGCTTGCCTGTGCGCCGCACTTTGGACACTTCCACCCGCCTGCCGCTGCTGCCGGGGCCTGCTGTTGTGTCTGCTGAGGCTGCTGCTGGGCATAGCACTGTTGCGGTTGCTGCTGGAACTGGTAGCCACCCATCATTCCGCCCATCATGCCCATTCCCATGAAGCCTGTTGCGGCACCGGCCGAATTTCCGGCGGCAGTTTCCATTGCGTTTGCCATGGATGTTGCCATCATTGCATCGCGCATAGAAGGATCAGTGTAGGAAGCGCGTTCCTGCATCTGCTTAATTTTCTTTTCGTCGTCTTCGTCTGCCTTGAGCGATGAGATTCCGAAGGAGACAATCTTGATTCCGTACAGGTCACCCCATTTGGAGGAAAGCTGCTGGTTCAGGATGTCTGCCATTTCAGTTGTGTGTCCAACAAGTGCCGAATAGCGTATGCCCTTTTCCGAAAGCACTGCAAATGACGGCTGAAGGGCTGTAAGGAGTTCGCTCCTCATCTGGCCTTCAATTTCCGTGCGTGAGTACTGGTCTGCAACGTTTGCGGCAACGTTGGTATAGAAGAGGATAGGGTTAACAATCTTGAAGCTGTATTCACCAAAGCACTTGATACCTATGTCCATGTCTATGTGTGCCCTTTGGTCTACGACGCGGAAGGGGACGGAGTTTGCTGTTCCGTACTTGTTGCCAAGGATTTGCTTTGTGTTGATGTAGTAAACGCGCTGGTCTTTTGGCGGCTCACCACCGAAGGTAAAGCGGCGTCCTATTTCCTTAAAGGTGTCTAGTATGCTTTCACCAAGGTTGCCCGCAAAGATAGACGGTTCCGTGGATGAATCGTATACGAATTCACCAGGTTCCGCACAGATTTCTGCGACTTTTCCGTTGTCTACGATTACCATGCACTGGCCGTCCGCAACGGCTATTACTGAGCCTTTGGATATTATGTTGTCTGTTCCCTTTGTGTTTGAGGAACGCTTTCCTACGCGTTTCTGGCCTTTTACCATAAGGATGTTGTTGTCAATGGCCTCACAGTAAAAGTATTCCTTCCACTGGTCTGCAAGGACTCCGCCTGCCGCACCCAATGCTGCTGAAATCAAACCCATAGTTTACTCCTAAAAAATGAGGTTTTTCTAGGCCGCTCCAAACGGTAGAACCATGAGGGCGACGCTATATCATTCATTATAATATATATTTTCTATAAAACAAGAAAAAATTAAGGAAATAGATATAATAAAAAATTATTTTTGAATTTGCGCTTTTGTCTTAATTGCTTTTTTTATGGGCCGATATTTTAGGGGAAGAGATTTTATTCTATACTATGGAGGAGTTTATGCTTGAAATTTTGGCACAGGTTGTTATTGCCGCTTTTATGGCTTTTTTTGCAGTCGGTTCATTTTTGCTTAATTCCGGGAAAGATATAGGTATCCGAAAATAATTTTAGCTTGCATTTCTCTCACTTTTTTACAGGGGATCGCCTGGTTCTGCCACCATGGCTTCCTCGCTTTCTTCGTTTTCATCCAGTTCGTACTCGTCTTCCGCAGCCATTTGGGCAAGATTGCTCAGCATTTGTGCGTGTGCAGCCTTTTGCCAGGTTGTTCCAGCCTCTCCGAGTGAAAGTGCCTGTTCTTCCTTGCGTTTTTCCTGTTTTGCAACTTCCGTTTTTGCGGCGAGAAGCAGGGCTGTTGCGGCGTCTGCCCTAAAGTGGAGCAGCTGGGCAAGTTCTGCTTCCGGGGCTTGGGCAAGGGCTTGTAGGCTTCCGTACTTTTTCATTAGGATTTTATCCCTTTCCTTTCCAATTCCCGGCAGCTTTATGAAGGGCGAGACCGTGTTTTCTTTTGTGCGCAGGTTCTGGTTGCGGCTGGTTGCAAAGCGGTGGGTTTCGTCACGTACGCGTTGAAGCAGTCTTAAAGCGTCACTTCTTTTTGGCAGGCATACCGGCTCTGATGTGTGGGGGCGCCATATTTCTTCGTCCCTTTTGGCAAGGCCTGCTATGGGGATGTCGGCTCCAAGTGCCTTGAGTATTCCGTCTACTGCGTTAACCTGTCCAATGCCACCGTCTATCAGGAGCAGGTCGGGTAGGGGCTGCTTTTCGTTTATTAGCCTTGTGTAGCGGCGGGATGTTGCTTCCCTCATTGACTGGAAGTCGTCTATGTAGCCGTCGGTTGTCTTTAGGCGGAAGTAGCGGTAGTTTTTTTTGTCCGGGTTTCCGTTGTAGAAGCTGATGAGCGATGCCACGGGGAATTTTCCGCCAATGTGGGCTATGTCGAAGCCTTCTATTCTTACAGGCAGGCGGGGGAGTGCCAAAACCTTCTGCAGTTCTTCCATTGCGGGGAAGTCACCCCTTTCGCGTACCCTGCGGATTATGTCTTCGCGGGCGTTTTCCTGTGCCATCTGTATTGCGGCCAGGTGCAGCTTTGCCTGGGGAATTGTGGGCTTTGCAACTATAATCTGGCAGTCTATTTTGTAGGTTTCGCTGAACCACCGCTTCATTATTTCCATTCCGTCTTCCGTTACCACGTAGATTGAAGGGGGGATGTCTTCTTTTGCGGTGTAGTAGGATGCCATGAATTCGCCAAGGATTTCGGTGTCTTCGTTTAGCGTTATTGTACGGTAGTTGTCCCTGCCAAGGAGTTTTCCGCTTCTGATTCTTAGCACGGTAAAGCTTACCAGTTCACCCTCACGCCATGAGGCTATGTAGTCTCGGTCACTTCCGTCAAAACTTTCTACTATATTCTGGTTCTTGAGTACGGAAAGTGCCCTTAGTCCGTCGCGGAGTCTTGCGGCCTTTTCAAAATTTAGTGACTGGGCGGCGGCCTTCATTTCGCTTTCAAGTTTTTTTGCCGTTTCTTCTCCTTTGTTCTCAAGAAGTGTACAGATTTCTTCGATAAATTCAGTATAGGTGGAGTGGTCTACCTGTTTGCAGCAGGGAGCCATGCATCTGCCGATGTGGTAATACATGCACGGCGAGGCCTTTTTTTTAAGGGTTTTGCAGTGGCGCAGCGGATAAATTTCGTAGAGGGTATCGGTAAAAACGTCAAGAGCAGTTGCGTCGGGGAAGGGGCCAAAGTACTTGGAGCCGTCCTGGACAATTCTCCTTGTTTTGTAGACCCTCGGAAACTTTTCGCTCGTTACCCGCAGCACTGGGTATGATTTTCCGTCCTTCAAATCTATGTTGTAGCGGGGGGAAAATTTTTTTATGAGGTTGTTTTCCAGTAAAAATGCTTCATACTCATTGTTAGTGGTTATGTATTCAATTGAGCGGGCGTTGTGGACCAACAGCCTTGTCTTGATGTCCTTGCTTCCGCTAAAATAGGAAGAAAGGCGGTTCTTGAGGTTTTTTGCCTTGCCAACGTAAATGACTGTTCCTTCGGCGTTCTTCCACATGTAGACACCGCTTTGGGACGGGGCTTTTAGGGCGGTCTGGTGGAGGATTTCTCTTGGATCGGGCTGCGGTGATTGCCGCGGTGAATCTGAATTTAATTGCTGGTCGGAACTATGCATAAGATAAGAATACTTTTTTTAGCTATATTTTGTCTACTCTTTTCAGGTCTTTCTTTTTCTGAGGAAAAGACTATGGTGCTTGGCGGTCAGGCGGGTTGGGGTAAGCTCCAGTCCATGGATGGCCTTGCCTACGGAAAGGGCCGCTTTGGTTACAAGAGCCTTGAGCTTGCCACCAACAGCAGGACAGTAGACCGGTCTACAGCCAAGACTTTTGCTTCTTCCGGCGTAAGCGGAGGAACTTCTTCTACGGATCTTCTTCTTGACTTTGAGGAGATGGACGGTTCCTTTGCAGACAGGGCGGGCAATTATTCTGTCGCGGAAAAGTCTTTTGTAAGCGCTTCCAAGGTAAAGATGGGAAAGCAGGCCGCTATGAGCCGCGGAAACGGAGGTCTTACCCTTTGCGGTAATGAGGACTCCCTTTTTGGAAGCAGCGGAAGCAAGGGTTCTTTCCTTATAGAATTCTGGCTTTGCCCTTCAATCGCAGAGAACGGTGAAATTGTATTCTCTTGGCGTTCTTCAAGAATGGAGAACGACTACCTCCTTTACCAGATGATTTCTGCAAGCTTCTTTAGCAACCACTTGCGCTGGGAATTCATCAACGTCTTTAACGGCTGGAAGAAGGACAACGGAACCGTAACCCTTTCATGCACACGCACTATAATCCCCGGCAACTGGGCCCACCATTCAATCAGTTTTGATGATGACACTGGCCTTTTGGAATACAGGATTGACGGTAAGATTGAAGCCCTTCAGTACATAACTTCCAACGGTCACGAGCACGGCGGCAGCGTATGCACACCATTGCTTGGCGTTAAGGCAAACATAGAAATCTGCCCCAAGTACACAGGCTACATAGACGACTTTAGGATTCAGCGTACTGCTGAGAGCGAAACTGCAAGCTCCCTGCGCTACGACACATACAAGAGCAACGGCGGACGCTTTGTAACCCAGCCGATTCTTATTTCCCGCGGTGCAAAGCTTGAGCGCCTTGATGCAATAGTAAACACCCCTTCGCAGACGGATGTGGCCTTCTATGTCCGCAGCGGAGACAACCGCTTTGACTGGACAGACGACTATCCAAAATGGGTTCCTGTAAAGAACCACGAGCAGATTACTGGCGTAAGCGGTCAGTACTTTCAGATTTCAGGCGACCTTTACCCGGACGGCGGCGGTTCTCTTACACCTTCTGTTACGGAAATAAAGCTTGCCTATACGGAAGTTCCGCTTCCTCTTCCACCTTTCTCCGTGTTTGCGGATGCCGGTGACGGAGAAGTTACCCTTTCATGGAGCTACTCTGTTGACGACCAGACAGGCGGTTACATCGTATTCTACGGTGAAAGACCAGGCGAATACCTTGGCCAGGAAGCTTACGAGGGTGCATCTCCTCTTGATGTTGGAAACGTGTGCAGAATGAAATTCACGGGCCTTAAGAACGGCAAGATATATTACTTTGCGGTCGCATCATATTCAAAGAGCGACAATAAGATTATGGGCATACTTTCCAAGGAAGTGTACGCACGCCCTCTCAGAAAATAAATTATAGAAGATATATTTATAGAAGAAAGTGCGGAAATAAAAACAGGGGTCATAGAATATGGGCGAAACAAAGACAAACAATAAGTTGATTTTGGACAGGGCAAAGGCTGCCGTATTGGCGCATGACTACATGCTTGCCGCTCGTTTGTATAAGAATCTTCTAAAAGACGACCCTACGAATACGGATCTGTTGAACGATCTTGGCGAACTTTACCAGAAGAGTGGCCGTGATGCAGATGCAGTTCCCCTTTACAAGCAGATTATAAGCGAGAATCCTGATGATGTGGATGCCCTTAACCATCTTGGCGGTATTTACCGCAGGCTCAAGAAGTTTGACCAGTCAATAGAGGTTTTGGAAAAGGCCATTATTGCGGACGAGAACAACATCCAGTCCTTCTACAACCTTGGCTTTACCTACAAGCTCATGGGCAACTACGAGGAAGCCCTTCAGTGCTTTAACCGCGTAGTGGAAGAAAACCAGGAAGATGTACTTGCCTACAACCACCTGGGTTCAATCTACGCTTTGCAGAACAAGCACGAGGATGCAGTTTCTTCATACCAGCGTGGTCTTAAGGTTGATCCCAACCATCCAATCCTTCACCTTAACCTTGCAAAAAGCTACGAAAAGCTTGGCCGCCTAGACCTTGCCGCAAACGAATACGAGGCATCACTGCGCTCAAAGCCGGGCTGGCTTGAAGCAATTGACTCTTATGCCGACCTGATGCTCTCCAGAAACATGACCAAAAACGCAGCCGACCTTGTTGGACAGGCAATCATGCTCAACCCTCAGAACGTCAAGATGCACGCTAAGATGGGCGATGTCTACACAAGGCAGAATGGTTATGATGATGCAGAAGCCGAATACAACACCGCGCTAAAGTGGGACCCGGAGAACAAGAGAGTCCTGTCTTCACTTGCAAACGTCTATGACCTTCACGGAAAGTCAAAGGATGCCATACAAACTATGGGTATCTACGAAAAGCTTGACCCGGAGAACAGGGAGATGCTCAAGCAGTACGCAAGGGTTCTTCTTACCGCAGACAAGCTTTCCGCCGCAAGCAATAAGATTAAGCAGATTCTTGACGAGAATCCCGATGACATACAGGCCTTGAACCTTCTTGGACAGTACTACATCTGCCGTGGAGAAGACCAGAAGGCAGAGGATTGCTTTGAAAAGATAAAGGCAACCGACCCCAACTACACCGCATACTACCGCGACAGTGCACGCCGCTACAGCCAGAGGGGCAACTTTAAGAAGGCAGAGGAAGACCTGAAGAAATACCTTGAGACCAACTCCGAGGATGCAGCCGCAATAGCAATGCTTGCCGACGGTTACGAAAAGCAGAACCGCATGCAGGATGCCTACAATGCCTACGAAAGGCTTGCCTCCGTGGACAAGGACAACCGCCTTTACCGCGAAAGAATTGGTTCGGTAAGGACAAGCCTGCAGGGTGCAGAAAAAAATGCCCTTGAAAAGGATGAGGGCGAAGTTGATTTGTCCGTGCTTGGCAAAATTGACGACAATGGCCGTTCCGTAAACGAAGAGGAAATTGTCTCTATGCCGGAAGAAAACCCGGACATGAAGGTTTCAGACCTTGACTTGAAGCAGGCCGATTCCCAGGAGTTCAAGCATAGCGACGAATTCAGCTTTGAAAAGCTTACCCACAATGACGACACCGGTGCCTCTCCGTTTGACAAGACTCTTGATGATGAAATACTTGCAGACCGCACAGAAGACTATCTTGATTTGGACAACCTTGTTCCAGACACTCCTGTATTTGAGGAAGAAGATGAGTCCAGTATACTAAAGAACAATCCATTTGGTGCATCCCGCGGACACGAATCCAGACCGGCAGATGACTTTGAAAGTGCCTTTGAGACGGAAGACATACGCTCCGACGAAAAGCCCATTTCATCAATGGATGTTAGCGACGGAATGTTCGAGGAAGAGACTCCTGTTGAAGACGGCAGCAGCTTTGAGCCTGCCCCACGCCAAGAGGCTCCTGTAGAAGAGACCTTCGAGCAGCCTGAGGAAGAAAGCGTCCCTGCTCAGGCAGACACCTTTGAAGCTGATTCTGGCGACACAGAATTTGATTCCCTTGGTGGTCTTGCCGAACCAGAGCCAGACGAGTCAACGGAAGGCCTTTTTGATGATGACGGTGAATTCGATCAGGATGCCGACGGTCAGCTTGAAGCAGATGAAGAGTTTGATGCGGAAGAAGCACTTCCCCAGATGGAATACGAGGATATTGAATTCCCCGAAGACTCAAGCATTGATGACGAAATAGACATAGAGCCGGAGGAAGAGCCGCAGGTAGAGCTTCCGGTAGAAGAAGAACCGCAGAGGTTTGTTCCCGAGCCGCCAGCCGAAAGTGCAAGCGACTTTGAATTCCCGGAGGTGGAAGACAGTACTCCAGAGGCAGAAGCCGCCGAAGACAATGCAGACGGAATGGAGACAATATCTGCCGACGAGTTCTTTAACGATGACGATGACTCTCCAAAGGTCCAGATTCCTATGGGCGATGAACTTGGCATGGATGGAATTGAGGGCGAAGGAAACGGAGAGGCAGAAATCCAGGAAGAGCCTGTAATAATTCCAGAGCCAGAGCCTGATGCAGAAGACTATGAGTTCCCAGAAATAGACGAGATTGCAGAAGAGGGTGGACCTGAGACTCTCAAGCTCCCTGTTGACGGAGACCCTGATGCCTTGCCTGAAAGCCAGGCCCCTGCAGACCTTGACGATGCTCTTGATACGGAAGTTGATGTTCCGCTTGACGAAACCGTACAGGGTGATGATGCGGAAGAAAATCAGCTTGACTCAGCAGAGGACTTTGCCCAGCCTGAAATTGAGCAGGATGACCTGAACCTTGTGCAGCAGGACCTCTCGCTTTTGAACAAGACCGCAAAGACCCTTTCCGATTTCGTAAAGATTCTGAACGACAACGACATAGCAAAGAAGTTCAAGGACACGGCAAGCATGTTCCGCGAACTAAAGTCCCTGAGCGAATTCCTGCCGGAAGAAGAAAAGGAACGCTTCCTTATGAGCAAGGAGCACTTGCAGCTTGAGTACATCATCAACAAGCTTAGCGGAGCGGTTGGCCTTTTGTCCACTGCAGACTTGTGGCGTAAGGAAATCGGCATAAAGGACGAGGATGTCCGCAAGGAACAGAGCATCGTAGACATGATAGAAATCGTCTTTACCTACATGCGTGGCCTCATCAGCTCCCTTCCCGACAAGCAGGTTGTAACAATCCTGGACGGAGAAGTAAGCCGCATCCTTAACAAGCTAAAATAGGATTTCTTTTTTCTTTGGACGTGACTTTTGTCTTGACTCCAAAAAGCCTGTCTGCTCAAACCGGGTGGACAGGCCTTTTTTATCGGGCTTTCCGCACTTCCGGGGGCCCAACCCCTCCATTCTCGCTCCGCGAGAACGCCTGCGGCGGTGCTCCAATCCCGCGTAGGCTCTGCTTCAGAAAAATCCCTCCATGGCTCTGTACTGGTTAGCAAGAAAGACGTGTCAGAAAAAAAACTATGCTAAACTGATTTCCGAGTCCTTTGTGTGACCCATTTGCATAAAGACTGATTTTTAAGTATAATTCACAGAAGATTTTATATAGAAAAGTGGCTGCGGAGGAAAATATGAAAAACATAGACATCTTGGACTCAACTTTAAGGGATGGTTCCCAGGGCGAAGGAATCAGCTATTCTGTTCAGGATAAGATTCATATTGTGCAGGCACTTGATGAACTTGGGGTTAAGTACATAGAGGCAGGTAATCCCGGCAGCAACCCCAAGGACATGGAATTTTTTGCCCTTGCCAGAGACCTTAAGCTTAAGAATTCAAGCCTGGTTGCCTTTGGTTCTACACGGCGCAAGGATTCATCTTGTGCGGAAGATGCCAACCTTCAGAGCCTTCTTGCGGCAGAAACAAAAGACGTTGTTATATTTGGCAAGAGCTGGGACTTTCAGGCAACGGAAATCCTTCATGCAAGCCTTGAGCAGAACCTGGAGATGATCCGCGACACCTGCGAGTATCTTACAAAGCACAACCGCAACGTAATCTTTGACGCAGAACATTTCTTTACAGGATTCCAGAAGAACCGCGACTATGCGCTAAAATCCCTTCGTGCCGCCTTGGACGGAGGAGCCACGGTCTTGAACCTTTGCGAAACAAAGGGCGGCTGTATGCCGGGGGACGTAAGAAAGGCCGTTGCAGAAGTTGTCCATGAATATTCAAGCGGTGCAATAATCGGAATACATACCCACAATGACTCAGGCCTTGCAGTTGCAAATTCAATCATTGCGGTGGAAGAGGGTGCAACACACGTGCAGGGTGTACTCCTTGGCTTTGGCGAGCGCACGGGAAACGCAAACCTTAGCACAATAATCGCAGACCTCCAGCTAAAAATGGACTGCCGCTGCATTCCAGAAGAAAACATAAAGATGCTTACCCCAATATGCAAGCGCATTGCGGAAATAACAAACATTCCTCTGGAAGCAGGAATGCCTTATGTTGGACAGAACGCATTTGCCCACAAGGCCGGTATGCACATAGACGCAGTACTTAAGAATCCTTCTGCCTACGAGCACGTTAGCCCGGAAACCGTTGGAAACGAACGCATCTTCCTTATGAGCGAAGTTGCGGGCCGCAGCATGATAATAGAAAAAATCAAGAAGTTTGATTCTTCCATTACAAAGAATTCACCTGTTGTCTCAGAGATTGTAAAGAAGGTCAAGGAACTTGAACACGAAGGCTACCAGTTTGAAGGTGCAGACGGAAGCTTTGAGCTTCTTGTGCGAAAGGAAATTGGCAAGTACAGGCCTTTCTTTAACCTTTGCTACTACAAGACTTCCGGCGAAAATCCCCGCATAGAAAAAGACCTCTATTCATTTGCCCAGATAAAGATAGACGTAGACGGCCACTTCCAGATTGCGGCGGGAGAGGGTAACGGTCCTGTTAACGCTTTGGACAATGCCCTACGCCAGGCCCTCATGCCCTTCTATCCTTCGGTCTCAGAGATTCACCTTATTGACTACAAGGTACGTGTTCTTGACGGAAAGAGCGCAACAGCCAGTCGTGTCCGCGTACTAATAGAAAGCTCCGACGGTAAGGACAGCTGGACTACCATGGGTGTTAGCTGCGACGTTGTAGAGGCTTCTTGGCTTGCCATAGTTGATTCAATTGAATACAAGCTTATAAAAGACATAGAAAAGCGCTACCAGAAACTTCTGTAGACCCTTGATATACTAGTGCTTGGTATAATTGGAGGAGGGAAAAAATGAGAAGAAAAATACTTGCTTTGTTAGGTATGGTGATAGGCTCTCTACCCTTGTGCGCTAACGGTGGGATTCACTGGGGGGAAAACGGAAGCGGAACGCACCCTGCTGTGATTACATTAAAAAATGATTCCGACATCATTTTAAAAAAAGAAAATCTTACTCTTCGCTTTGTTGATGATGCAGTTATAGTGTCCTGTGATTACGTTTTGTTCAACAAGCACGAAAGCGAAAAGCAGATTGATTTTGCTTTTAATATTACAGAAGGCAGGCATGCTTCTCTTGACTATTACAATATTTTTGTTGAGGAAAGAAAACTTGATTCTGATTTTAATACAGAGATTAGTTATGATGAAATATCCACGCTTTATAAATATTGGGAACTTTCCAAAATAAAACTTGCAGCTAAAAAAGAGACATGTGTTTCTATCTGTTACCGCGTAGAAACAGAAAATGACGGCACTTATTACAAAAGCGATTTTGATAAGGATAACAGCTTTCTTTACAACCTTTATCCGGCTTTGAGTTTTGGAAATGGGATTATAGAAGATTTTACTTTAACAATTGATGCATCAGATATTCTGGGCTGGAACGGAAAAGTTACAGATATAGAAGGAGTTGATATTTCCTTTAGCGGCTCAGAAAGATGTATTACAAAGTCTTTTAAGAACTTTGATTTAAACAAGCATAAGCAGCTTAAAATTTCATACAACATAAAAAACTATTATTTTGCAAAGCTGTATGAAAAATATGGAAGAAGAGAAAGTGTAACTGCAACTTCCGAATTGCGCGAAGGTTCAACTTTATATTCTGCCTACAATCTTATTGACAAGGACTGCAAGACTGCATGGGTCGAAGCAAAACCTGATTTTGGCAAAAACGAAAAAATTAAAATTGATTGCAACGGATGGATTACGCAGCTTTTGATTGTTAACGGTTTTAGAAAATCAGAAAAAACTTATTACGAAAACAACCGCGTAAAAAAAATAGCCCTTTATATAGACGGAATAAAAATTGGCCAAATGACTTTTCCAGACAGACCATATCGTCAGGTGAATATGTCTAACATTTTGGATGAAGGGGAGCTTTTAAATCTTAATGGTGAATTTTTCAAAAAAGACAATGAAATAGTGTGGGGGTGGGGCAATACGGGAACTTTCTTTCCAAAAGAGAATATAGAGATAGAGATTCTTGAAGTGTATCCTGGAACAAAATACAATGACACCTGTATTTCTGACATATATTTAATAAAGGCTTTACTGCCACTTCCGTAAAATCAGAAAATAGGTTAGGTTCAGTTTTGGATATACAAATTAAAAAGGCAAGCTCAAAAGATGCCCAGGTACTCGTTAACATATACAACAAAGCCTTTTACGAAGATTATGTAAAATATGGCGTGTGTCCTGGTTACGGCCGGTCAGTCAGCGACATGGAAAAATCTATTGATGAGATGCCAAAATACATTGCATGCGTTGATTCAAATCCCGTCGGGGCAATATCTGTTTTAAAGAAAAGTGACGGTCTTTATTATATAGGCGCCCTTTGTGTAATTCCAGAATGTCAGCGGAAAGGAATTGGCCGTAAATTGCTTGAGTTCATAAAAAAAGAATACAAAGATTGGAAAAGAATTGAATTGGTAACTCCTGCAGACAAAGAGAAGAACATCAACTTTTATACAAAAAAATGCGGCTTTAACATTGACTATGAAGAAATGGATGGAAGTGTCAAACTCTATCACTTTAGTTTGAATAAAGAATAAAAACTTTTGGATGAACTGTAAATTGTGTAAAAAATATTTCCACCCATTCTTAACATATACAAGCAGTGCCAAATCCTGTATCATATAATCACAAAGCGCTTTGAAACTAGAGGACTTTATGAATTACAGAAATGCACAGGACATTTTTCCGGAAAATCTTCTAAAGCAGATTCAGCGGTATGTGAGCGGCGAAACGATTTACATTCCGGCCAAAAACGAAAAGAAGGCATGGGGTGAATCTTCGGGCTACAGGGCATATCTTGCAAAAAGGAATCAGAGCATGAAAAAGGATTTTGCGGATGGGCTAACAATTGAGCAACTCGCGGAAAAATATTACCTTTCCTTTGATTCTGTAAAGCATATTGTTTACACAAAACAGGAGCGCACTATGCTGCAATTTAGCAAGACACTTTCTTCGGCTGTGACCTATGCCAAAGAAAACAAAATTGACGAATGGATTCATACCTATCTTCATGATGCCGAAAAAAGCAATATTCCTTTTTCTGACGGACTAAAGCTTTTTG
The DNA here is from genome assembly GCA_017534445.1 of Treponema sp. Classification (GTDB taxonomy): domain Bacteria; phylum Spirochaetota; class Spirochaetia; order Treponematales; family Treponemataceae; genus Treponema_D. Next base: position 39,117 of record JAFXWC010000005.1, on the reverse strand, counting down.
AACGCTATTACATTGGCCCAATGAAAATGCCGCTTGATTTGTTTGAGCGCAACACTGGTCCCGAAGAAGGAATGAAATATAAAATCGACAAAGACTGGTGGCCAATACACGTGGCAGCCCTGGAGGATTCAATTAAAAAAGACCCCGACATGCCGCCGCTCATTGCCCACTATGTTGAACACGGTTTTGAAATGAACGATGGAAACACCCGTTTGCAAGCCTATAAAAATCTTGGTGTAAAAGAAGCATATTTTATCATCTGGATTACCGAGCAGGAAGAGTACGAAGAGTTTATTTCCCGCTACGGAAATTATGCCAAGGAAGCACCAGTTATCAGGCGATAAAAACAGGCGTCCCCTGAGCTTCTCGAAGGGGACAATCTATTATAAAAAAACAGCTGTTTTGCTTATCCGGCATTCAGCTGCACTTGAACGATGAATACGGAAGAAGATGACAGAAGAAATTGTAAATAAAATATGTAATGAAATTTTTCAAGTGCTTCCAACAGAAATTATAAGAAACAATGTTGGCTTAGCAGGATATGTTTATACAGTTCAAATTGGTAATGATAAATATGTAGTAAAAATTTCAGATGATAAAAATCTGATTTTAGGCTCCACTTATTGGTTGGATAAATTGAAAGATTTAGATATTCCAATTCCCAAAGTAATAGCCGAAAACACTTCTGCATTTCCTTATTATTTTGTAATGACATTTATTCCCGGAAAAGACCTGGGGCTTGTTTATTCATCACTTTCAAGGGATGAAAAGAAAGCTATTGCAAAAAGTCTTATCAATTATCAGAAAGAAATCAAAAAGCTTCCTGTGGCTAATGTATTTGGTTCACTTAATTCTTATGAAGACAAGAAAAACTTTTTTGCCACCTGGGAAGAAAATGTTTTAAGCGATATTAAAAGAGCAGAAGACGGCATAAAAGAAAATAAGATTTTTTCTACGGAATATGTTTCTAAAGTTAGGGGTTTGATTCCAGAATTCAAAGATTACTTTTCGGCTATTAAGGCAGAACCTTTTTTGGATGATGCTACGACAAAAAACGTGCTTGTGCACGAAGGAAAACTTTCTGGGATAATTGATTTGGATTGGATTACTTTTGGCGATCAGGTTTATTTTCTTGGCCTTACAACAATGGCTCTGCTAAGCATGCAGGCAAATTTGGATTATGCAGAATATCTTAAAGAAGAAATGAATCTGAATCCATCTCAGGAAAAAGCGGTGAAGTTTTATATTCTTGTTTTCTGTATTATTTTCATGTCAGAAAAAGGGGCTAGTTTTAATCAAAGTGAAGCGGCGCCTGTTACTGAACAAGAAAAGAATCTTCTTGTAAAAATTTTTGAAAAGTATTATGAGGAATTAAAGGCTGTAGCTGATGATAAGACCCTGTAGCATGAGTCAATGCCGTCCGTTCAAAGCAGATTGGAATTTATTTCTGTCGTTGATAATATAAAACTGATGATTGAATAGAAATCACAGAACAATAAAGGAAAATTAAAAATGATAAAAGTAGTGTTTTTTGTGTTAAGTTTGTTGGTTACTGTTGCCTCTTTGAATGCAAAAGAGAAGCAAAGTGTTAGAGATAAGATTGATTCCTTGCTTGCAAACAGGGTGATTGAGCTGGACAGTGAGGAATTAAAGTCTTTTAAGAACAAAGATTTTGGGAAAAAGATAATTTCAAAATTGGATAAAAGTGGTTCGCCTAAAGACCTTAAAGATGCCATTTCTGATTATATAGAAGTTGGGAATTATGAAATAATAAATGCGATTAAATTGGACAAGGATAGTATTTTTTTTAATTATTTAATCCGAAGTGATGTATCTGTTCGCCCAAAGAATAATGAGTCTGAAAGAGTGCTTGATCCTTTTAAGGTGCAGCATCATTTGCTTTTGATATATGACATGAGTAAAAAAGAAATTTCAGAAATGAATTATATGTATGTACTATACACTCCAATATTATTTCATAAGTATGAGTACAAGGGCAAAACTCTTTTGTATGCGATAGGAAATAATTCTTCTTTTGGCATGGCAACTACTGAGCTATATTTTTTGGCTTTTTCAACAAAAAATCTTAGACTGCTTTTTTCTGAATGTGTATTGTTTTCTCAAGAATTTTATTCCAATGAAATTGAAGATATAGAATTTGAGAAAGATTTTGTTTTTAATGAGGATAAAATAGAAATAACAGGAAAGAATTTTGACTTTAAGAAGCAGGACTATGTTGATTACAATAAGACTTATACGCTTTATTAAAATCTTTGTAAAACTGGCAGTTCTGGCCACTTGGAGCGTTTAGGGAAAAAATGAAAAAGAAGGACTTGTTAGCTGTTTTTGTAATATGTTTAATTATCTCTATCTTTGCTGCTTGTTCAACAAACAAAGAGGCAATAAATATTTGTGGAAAAACATACGTTTATGACAAAGAAGGTTTTGGAAGCGATTTTACAATATCTTTTTATGAAGACAATAAATTTCATTATAGTGAAGGCGGATTAAGTAGTTATATTGGCTATGGAATTTGGGAAATAAAAAACAAGATCATAACTTTACACGATGTAGATATGCCTTTTTGCAACAACTTTATTCTTAAAGGAAATAAGCTTGTATGGCAGGAAAAAAATTCAAGCAACTTTTTATATTTAAAAATTTCTGATGGTGATACTTTTTCTGAAGCAGATGAAAACTATATGAATACGGAAAAAGACTTTATAATGTATGAAAAAGAAGTTGAATACTTTATGAGAAAGCTGATTGATCAAAGGTGAAAAATATATTGCTTTTTCTTGTAATGTACGTTATAATGTACATGAATGGAGGCTAATATGCATGCGATGACCGCGACAAAAGCAAGGGCAAATCTCTTTAAGATTATGGCCTTTGTTAATGATAATTCTGAGCCATTAACTCTTACAAATTCAAAAGGAAAAAATGCAGTCCTTATTGGAGAGGATGACTGGAATGCCATTCAGGAAACAATGTATCTGAATTCTGTGCCAGGAATGACGGAATCCTTGATAAAGGGCAAGAAGACACCATTGGAAGACTGCCTTTCCGAAGATGAAGTTGAGTGGTAGTAATGTATCTTATAAAGTATGACAAACAAGCTACCAAAGATATTAAGAACTTAAAATCAGCAAAGCTTGATGGTAAAGCAAAGTCTTTGATCGAAGTTTTGCGCAATAATCCTTTTGAACCGCCTTACGAAGAACTTGTAGGAAATTTAGCCGGCCTGTATTCAAGGCGAATTAATATCCAGCATAGATTGGTATATGAAATCTTTGAAGAAGAAGTTAGTGTTGGTGATGTAAAGTACGAGGGTACGGTAAAAATAATCCGCATGTGGACGCATTATGCAAAGGTGAAGTAGCATTTTCTCAATAAGCCTACGCCGCCATGGAGCCCCGAAGTTGACGCGTAGCGGCAATGACCGTTAGGGAAGGGCGAAACGGCGGTGGCGCAAAGGCATATCCGGTCGAGTTAGGCAGGGAATGAATCGTAGAGCAGATAATAGTACCGTCCAGAAGGGTAGTATCCAGCTTTTGAGATTCCGAATCAAGTTCGGAATGACAGTTTTGGTCAAGTTCGGAATGACAGTTTTGGAACTGGCCTTGGTTTTAAGTGAGTTAGTTTTGGGTAACTGGCTTTTAATTTCGGTTGAATAAAAGAATCTTTCCTATTATAATAGAAAAATGGTAATCTCCAAAAGATATAGTTTTGGGGCTGCCCTGATTTTTAGAAAAAAAAGGTTGTGTATTGATGGCGAATCTTGATTCAAATACAGTTTTTAAGCCGGTTGCAAAGCCAGTCCGCATGGGTATTGACGTTGGTTCTACAACGGTTAAGGTGGTAATACTGGGGGACGATGACGCCCTGCTTTACGGAGCTTACGAGAGGCACCGCGCAGATATACGCAACACAATTATTGCCGTGGTGAACAAGGCTTTTGACGAGCTTGAAAAGAAGTTTCCTGCCGGTCAAGACCAGCCTCTTAGCATAAAGGTTACCGGTTCCGGCGGTTTTTCGGTTTCTCAGTGGCTTAACATTCCCTTTATTCAGGAAGTTGTGGCTGCTACCACGGCGGTAAAGCGTCTTATTCCAAAGACAGACGTTGTTATTGAGCTTGGCGGTGAGGATGCCAAGATTACATATTTCCGCGGCGGTGTTGAGCAGAGAATGAATGGCACTTGCGCTGGCGGTACTGGTGCTTTTATTGACCAGATGGCGGCTCTTTTGGAGACGGATGCCATGGGGCTTAACGAGCTTGCCAAGGGTGCTTCCACTATCTATCCAATTGCGGCACGTTGCGGTGTTTTTGCAAAGACGGATGTTCAGCCCCTTATTAACGAGGGTGCAAGGCGTGAGGATATTGCGGCTTCCATTTTCCAGGCGGTTGTTAGCCAGACAATTTCGGGGCTTGCATGCGGTAAGCCTATCCGCGGTAACGTTGCATTTTTGGGCGGTCCCTTGCACTTTTTGGACCAGCTTCGCGAGCGTTTTGTTGTTACCCTTAAGCTTACTCCGGACGAGACTATTGTTCCCGAAAACAGCCAGCTTTTTGTGGCGGCCGGTGCGGCTTTTTCTGCGGAAAGGGAAATCAGCTGCATTAAGGGTGCTGCGGCTTCTGAGGGGGTGTTTCCTACGGTTGCCCAGTTTAGGGACAGCCTTAAGAATCTTGTTGGGGCGGAGATGCAGGAGGTTCAGCGTCTTGAGCCTCTCTTTAGGAGCCAGTCGGAGCTTGATGAATTTAATGCCCGTCATGCCCAGGAAAAGGCTCTTACCGGTGACTTGCAGTCAACACAGGGGCCTGTTTTCTTAGGTCTTGATGCGGGTTCCACCACTACAAAGGCGGTGCTTACGGATACCCAGGGGCGCATTCTCTGGCGCTTCTACGATGTTAATGCGGGTAATCCTGTTGAGCTTGCGGTAAAAGTGCTAAAGTCGCTATATAAAATTTTGCCAAAGGACTGCTATATTGCACGCTCTGTTTCTACCGGTTACGGGGAGGCACTCTTCCAGGCGGCCCTTGGCGTTGATGCGGGTGAAGTTGAGACTATTACCCACTACCGCGCGGCAGACTTTTTTGTTCCTGGGGTTGAATTCCTTTTGGATATTGGCGGTCAGGATATGAAGTGTCTTCGCATGAAGGACGGGGCCATTACTTCCATTCAGCTGAATGAGGCTTGTTCTTCTGGTTGCGGTTCATTCCTTGCCCACTTTGCAAGTACAATGGGAATGAGTGTTCAGGACTTCTCCAAGATTGCCCTTCTTGCAAAGACTCCGGTTGACCTTGGAACGCGGTGTACGGTATTCATGAACAGCCGTGTAAAGCAGGCCCAGAAGGAAGGTGCTTCTGTTGCGGATATTTCAGCGGGGCTTTCTTATTCAGTAATAAAAAATGCTTTGTTCAAGGTAATAAAGCTTAGGAAAGCTTCTGATATTGGCAGCAAGGTTGTGGTTCAGGGCGGTACTTTTAACAATGATGCCGTTCTCCGCGCCTTTGAAAAGATTGCCGGTGTTAACGTATACCGCCCGGATGTTGCGGGGCTTATGGGTGCCTACGGTTCTGCCCTTATTGCCCAGGACCAGTGGGAGGATCTTCGCCGTCCAAAGCCTGATGACCCCGACCAGACGCCTAAATTCATAAAGTCCGGGATTGCTTCTCTTGAGCAGCTTGAGTCTTTTAAGGTTAGCCTTGAGCTTAAGAGGTGCGGCAAGTGTTCCAACAACTGTCTTCTTACAATAAACACCTTTACTACAGGCGAGAAGGTTAGCCGCTTTATAACAGGAAACAGGTGCGAGCGCGGTGCGGAATTTGATGACGACGTAAAGGTTAAGGATGCAAGCAATGCAGAAGCTTCTTCCGGGGCGGATGATAATTCACCTGCCAACTTGCCCAATCTTTTTGAATGGAAATACAAGAGGCTCTTTGGCTACGTTCCGCTAAAGAAAGAGGATGCTCCCATGGGCGACGTTGGAATTCCCCGCGTGCTCAACATGTACGAAAACTATCCCCTTTGGTTTACCATTTTTACAAAGCTTGGCTTTAGGGTTAGGCTTTCCCCGCGTTCAAGCCGTGCCGTCTACGAAAAGGGCCTTGAATCCATTCCGAGCGAGTCTGTCTGCTACCCGGGAAAGATTACCCATGGCCACATAGAGAGCCTTTTGCAGTCGGGCTGCAAGTTCATCTTCTACCCCTGTGCCCCTTATGAAATTAAGGAAGACCCGGGTGCCGGAAACCACTACAACTGTCCGGTTGTAACAAGCTACCCGGAGGTTTTGCGAAACAATATTGAGCGTCTTAGGCAGGACGAAAGCATTCTTTTTATGAATCCCTTTCTTCCTATTTATGACAAGCCTCGTCTTGCAGAGCGTCTTTACGAGGAGCTTAAGAAGCATTTCAAGAGCCTTAATTTTGACGATGTAAAAAAGGCTGTTGATGCAGGCTGGGCTGAGCAGGAAAAATTCAAGAAGGAAACATCGCTTGCCGGTGAGGAGGCTTTGGAGGCCCTTATCCGTGCAGGTGCAAACGGAATCGTTCTTGCCGGCCGCCCATACCACTTGGACCCGGAGATTAACCACGGAATTCCAGAGCTGATTCACGGTCTTGGGCTTGGTGTCTTTACGGAAGACTCTGTTGCCCATCTTGGTGCAATAGAAAGGCCCCTCCGCATTGTTGACCAGTGGACCTACCACAACCGCCTCTACCGCGCAGCAGCATTTGTTTCCGGCATGCCAAATCTGGAGCTTGTGCAGCTTACGTCTTTTGGCTGCGGACTTGATGCCGTAACCTCTGACCAGGTTGACGAAATCCTTAAGGCCAAGAGCCGCATGTATACGCTTATCAAGATAGACGAGGGAAGCAACCTTGGAGCGGTAAGAATTAGAATTAGAAGCCTTATTGCCGCTGTTAAGGCAAGGCAGAGGAACCGCATAAAGCTTAGCGTAAAGAGTTCCGCCTACAAGAGGCAGGTCTTTACCAAGGAAATGAAGTACAGCCATACAATCCTTGCGCCGCAGATGAGCCCCATCCACTTTAGGATTGTGCAGAAGGCTTTCCAGTATTCAGGCTTTAACTTTGTGGTTCTTGACGCTACAGACCCCAAGGCTGTGGACACAGGCCTAAAATACGTAAACAACGATGCCTGCTATCCTTCAATCCTTGTGGCGGGACAGATGATTTCTGCCCTCCAGAGCGGAAAGTACGACCTGGACAAGGTTAGCCTCCTTATTTCGCAGACGGGTGGTGGCTGCCGCGCAACAAACTACATTGGATTCATCCGCCGTGCGCTTAACGATGCAGGTCTTTCCAAAGTGCCTGTCATTTCCCTTAGCGCACAGGGCTTTGAAAGCAACCCGGGCTTTAAGATAACCCTTTCTCTGGTTTCCAGGGCAATGAAGGGCGTAATGCTTGGCGACCTTTTGATGCGCTGCCTTTACCGCACCCGTCCCTACGAGGCAACACCCGGTAGTGCAAATGCCCTCTACGAAAAGTGGAACGGAATCATAGAGGTATCCCTAAAGCACATGGGCGTGCTCAAGTACCACAAAATCATCCGTGGAATCGTAAAAGACTTTGACAACCTGCCGCTTTTGCCGGTAAAAAAGCCCCGCGTGGGTGTGGTAGGGGAGATTCTTGTAAAATTCCACCCTACAGCAAACAATCAAATTGTCGATACTATAGAAAGGGAAGGTGCCGAATGTTCAATGCCAGATTTGGCAGATTTCTTGTTCTATACATTCAGCACCGGAATCTTCCGCCACGAAGAGCTTGCCTTCCCAAAGAAGACAAAGCGCAACGCAAAGTTCCTCGTGTGGTTCCTGGAACGCTACCGCAGATATATCAAGAAGCAGCTTAAGAAGAGCCGCCGCTTTGATCCGCCCACGGGCATCTACGACCTGATGAAGGGGGTCAACGATATAGTTCAGCTTGGTAACATTACCGGCGAAGGTTGGTTTCTTACAGCAGAGATGGTAGAGCTGATTCATTCGGGAGTGCCCAGTATTGCCTGCGTGCAGCCGTTTGCATGTCTTCCAAACCATGTGACCGGAAAGGGCATGATAAAGGAACTCCGCCGCCGCTATCCGGGAGCAAATATCTCTCCGATAGACTACGACCCGGGTTCAAGCGAAGTGAACCAGCTTAACAGGCTAAAGCTTCTTTTGAGCAATGCGCCTGTTGGAATGCATCCGGACGAAAGGGATGACGGAATGATTCACAATCCCGACAAGACCGTGGTAAAGCCCCGCATAAGCTATGCGGAAGGATTTGCGGATTTTTCGGACTCAGAAAGCGTAAGCCCTGCCGACATGCCGCCCGCATGAACGCTAAAGCCGCATTTCTAGTTCCGGGAGGACAAAACTAGTATGTTTAGTATGTTTAAGATGAATTTTAAGACTTTTGCAAAAGCTCTTGGCAGGTCAATGGCACATGCCTTGGTAGCATCCCCGCTTCTTTTTGCAGCACTCCCTGCCTTTGCCGAATACAACCAGGCTGGAATTCCTGATTCTGCGGAAATCCGCACCAGGGTTCAGCAGGAATGGCTTGAGCAGCCCTATGCCGCGCTAAAGGGCAAGGCCGCTGAGCACAGCACAGACGCCATCGGAAACCTCTTTGAAATCCGCATGGAAGATTCAGCTGAAGGTGAGGCAACTACCGAGTATGCCATAATCGTTTGCCCGGAGACATATAGCCAGACAGAGTTCATAGATGGAGAAAACCGCCAGGTTCAGAAGATTCCACATTACTACAAGGACTCTGCAGGAAGCTGGATTTTGTACAAGGAAAAGGCATCAGGAAAGCCTTTGCGCATAGAATGGCACTTTTCCTACGATGAGGACGTTTACCTTATGTTTGTACCGTCCGGCCACAAGACATTTGCAAACCTTGTAGTCTGCTCCTACTATGCAGCCCGCTCGGTTCCCCTTGGAATGGACTTCAAGAACCTCTACACCATGTCCTTCCAGGAAGTCTACAACCATACCCGCAAGGCGCTTCCCTGGTACAAGGTTGACTTTTCAAACAACGACTACACGGAAATAATAAGGATGATTGCCGTAATAAGGCAGAAACTTCCTTCCATAAAATACTCTGAGTATGCAGCCTGTGATGAAAGGGACAATGTTCTTAACATCCTTACAGGTGCCCCCTATAAAAAAGAAGAGGTCGACTATTCCGCCTTGCTAAGAAACGCTCCCGCTCCCACAGAGTCAGAGGACGACTCAAAGCTCCTTCTGGGTGAAGATGGCTTTGTAAAGTGGATAGTGGACGGAATCATCAGAAGCGTTACCGGCCAGAATTCTTCTCTTGCAGAGATGCTTGAGCCAACAGACATTCTGGATTCTGCGCCTGCCGTTACCCAGCAGAATAAATTTTCTGCCGCCAACAAAAAGCGCACCCTTGACCTTTGCCGAAACCTTGCCGCAAAAGCGTTCTTCGTACGCTCCCCTAGGGGAATCAGGGCAAAAAGCGGCGGTTCAAAGAATGACGACTGGAAGAAATTTGGCGTGGACGTTAACGTTGAGCCTTTTGTTTCCCGCCTCGTAACACCTTCAAAGGCAGAAAATACGGCCGGCTATGTAGAAGGAACAGGGTATTCTGTGGACGAGCTTCGCGGAATGCTCTACGTTCTTGCCTGCACGGAGTCGGGCTGGTTCTACATTGGTGCAATTCGAGAACCTGCCATAAAGGAAAACACGATGAAGTTTGACCACTGCGCTGCCTTCTTCTCCTACTTTGACTCCAACAGACGCCTTGTTTGCCGGGTTTTCCAAAAGGGAGAGGTTCTTAGTCTGGAAGAGTTCATAAAAAAATATCCAAAGTGCTTTGTTCACCTGGAGCGCGTAAAGAGCTTCCCATACTTTAAGCCTTATTAATTTTTCTTGATTTTATGGACGGTACTTTTTAGGCCGTCCATTTATTTTTTTGCTAAAATCGGGAATTCATGCCTCGTGTACCCCGCTTTCCGGGGTTCCGGCCTTCGCCTCCATTGCCTTCGGCAACGCTACCGCGCCCCTCCAATCGGGCGTAAGTCTTGCCTCGTGAAAATCCCTCCGTGGCTTTTCACGAGGATTGCAGATTTGCGTGGCAAATCTGCACGCTGCTAAGCCGCCCTCCCTGGCTCTTTACTGGTCGGCAAGAAAGGCATGTCATCAATATAAGAACCCTCTTTGCAAAGAAATGTATTTGTAGAAAAACAAAGCTGGGTTCTTAGGGCGATAGCCCTAAGCCGTGCCCGAGAAAAGGGGGTGGTTTGGAGGGGGAAAAACATCGGGCTTCGGACTCTGAGAGGTTTTTCCCCCTCCAAGATCGGGGTTCAAGGGTTCTCCCTTGAAAACAATATCTATTTTGCTATTGCCGCCCCAATGCGTACCGGAACTTCACGCGTAAATGCATCCTGGTATTCAGGCAAGAGGGTAGCCTTGTCTTTTTGCAGCAGAAGGACGATTGTTGAGCCGTGAAGGTCAAAGTAGCCTTTTTCCTGCCCCTTTTCAAAGCTTGCGTCCTGCAGGTGGTTGATTATTCCGCCAACGGAAAAAGCCCCAACTTCTATCTGCGCCGCATCTCCAAAGTGGTCTGTGTGCAGTATTACCCAAGAGCGGCGGTTTTTTGTGTAGACCCTGTAGCGCTCAAGGGCGGAAGGCTGTACGGAATGCAGGCTTCCCTTTACAAAGTGGTTCTTTTCCAGCCGCCCTGAATCCACAAAAATGTAGCGGTGGTAGTCAATCGGTCTAAGGCGGAATACAAGGCAGGTTCCACCGGTAAAGGCTTTTGTGTCTTGGTACCCCGGAAGCAGGTCGCTTATGCTGTAGTCAAAGCCCTTTACGCGGAAAGTGGAATTTTCTTCTATTTTGTATGCGGAAAGAAGCCCGTCTGCCGTGCTTATAAGGGTGCCGGGAGTTTTGTCAAAGGAAATGTCTTTCTTGCGTGTAAAAAAATCGTTGAAGGTGCGGAATTTTACACCGGCAAAGTCTGAAAGGTCTATGTTGTTTTTCTTAACAAAGGGCTTTATGTACCAGGCAGAAAGGGGTGAACGCAAATAAATGCCCAGCAATGCTGGTATGCGCAAGGCAAGAAAGACTGACTGTAAGGCCCTGCCAATATGTGTTCCGTAGAGAAAAGAAACTGCGTCCATTATTTTTCAATAAAAAGGATTATAAGCTCTGCAAGTCCTATAAGGGAAAGGATTGCTTTTCCAGTCCAGTGGGGTTTTCTCATGCGGAAGGGCGTAATAAAGAAGAGTCCCATTACGGAAAGCGTTGCACTGCTCCAGGCTTCCACCCGGCTGTCAAAAAGATCTGGTGAACCCAGTCGGTTGCAGAGAAAGCGGCATACGATAAAGACGAAGGGAAGTATTATTGCGGCGCTGGTAACAGGAAGCCCCTTGTATTCGTTGCGCTCTTCGCTGGTGCGCTCCTGCCTCTGAGCCTCGTCCACGTTGAACCAGCAAAGGCGTATCAGTGCGCAGAGAAGGTAAAGGCCGCTTATTATGCCGGAGAACCTGTGGAATCCGTTGATTTTGTAGACAAAAAGGGCTGGGAGTACGCCGTAGCTTATGATGTCGCACATGGAATCTATCTGGATTCCAAAGGCCTTTTGGCCCTCGCTGCGGTCCTTCTTTGTACTTGCAACCTTGCCGTCCAGCATGTCAAGAACGCCTGCAATCATAAGGCAGAGAAGCGCCGCACGGTAATTCTCGTTCAATGTGAATGTTATTCCCGCATAGGAAAGCAGCATTCCTGAGTAAGTCATCCAAACCGTATAATTGTATACACCAAGCATAGTTACCTCAAAAAATGTGACCAAAAATCAGGCTGTAGCCAAGGATGGTCCAGGGCTTTGCCGTCAGAATGATGAGTGCAAATTTGCGGAAAGAGACGGAGGTCATTCCCGAAAAGTAGCACAAAAAGTCGTCCGGGGCAAATGGAAAGCAGATTGCAAACCATAGTACGACCGGATAGTGATGGTGCTTCTTTTGCAGCCAGCGCATGCACTTGTTGTAGCGCTTTTCCGAAAAGACAAGCTTCATCAGCGACATACCGTATCTCTTGGAAAGCAGAAAAGCTATCATGCTGCCGGAACATATCCCTATGTAACTGCAGAGGAAGCCGCCCAAAGCCCCGAACATTGAGGCTCCAGCAATGCAGCCTATTGCTCCCGGCACAATCGCAACAAGAACCTTTACGCACTGGAAAAAAGTCAGCATGACGGGACCAAGGATTCCGTACGCCTCGATGTATTCGCTGAGTGAGTTTACGTCTTTAAAGTGTCCTTCCAGATATTCGTGCAGGAAAAAAATAGTCGTCCCCGCGGCAAGAAGCAAAAAACCTATGGTTCCAGCAATCTTTAGCGCACGTGGCCGCTCCTCTAGCTGCTTTTCTATAGTTTCCATAAAATTGTAAATTAAAGTATATGGTAGAAACAATAAAAAATCAATAGGTAGTATAATTGCAAGTTCCGCAAAAAAGAGCTATAATGACTTATTATGATAGAAGGAATTAAGGCCGTTGCCTTTGACATAGACGGGACTCTTTATGCAGACTGGCGGCTTTTTATAAGGCTTCCGGCCTACTTTTTTAAGAATTTCCGCTTTTTCCTGCGCTTTAACGCCGTGCGCAAGCAGATGCACCGTACCGCGCCCCTGGCGGATTTTTTTGAGTACCAGGCCCGGCTGCTTGCGGAAAAGCTTCATTGTTCTGCGGAAGAGGCAAAGACTAAGATTACGGACATCTGCTACGAAGGCCTTAAGCCCTATTTTACAAAAATCAAGACTTATCCCGATGTTTACGGCACTATTTTTGCCATAAAGAATGCAGGCTTTAAGGTTGCCCTGCTTTCGGACTTTCCGCCTGAGCAAAAGGGCAGGGTGTGGGGAATACGCTCACTTTGCGACGTGTGCATAGGTTCAGAGGAATCGGGTGCGCTAAAGCCTTCAAAGTATCCCTTTGGAATACTTGCAAGAAAGCTGGGGGTTAAGGAGAGCGAGATTCTTTACGTGGGCAACAGCATAAAGTACGATGTTAGGGGTGCCAACAACGCCGGTCTAAAGAGTGCCTATTTGCAGAAGGGCTTTAGGGCTTTGTTTAATATACCCTTAAAAGAGGCTGATGTTTCGTTTAAAAGCTACAAGCAGTTAAGAAAGATTCTGCTGGACAGGTAGGGGCTTTTTTAACAAACCTACGCCGTCGTGTAGGGGCGCGGGGGTGCTTGCACCCCTTAGCGTTGCCGTCAGGCAATGGAGGCGAATGCCGGAACCCCGGAAGGACGGTGACGCAATGGCATGGCGGCCGGTTGCAGTCAAAAAGTGCATGGTAGAACAGGCAGAACTACCGTCCTAATCAAATTCAAAAATAGATTTCATCAAACTGGACTTTTGATGTATTGCATATTATAATTATGTAATGTTATAATAGAATTTATCCAAACAATTAATAAAGATTGACGTGGGTGGGGAAAAGTGAATATTATTCTTGCAATCATTATATCGGCGGCTTTGTCGGTTGTTATTAGCATAATTTTGGGTCAGATAAATAAAAATGAAAATTCTTTGGAGCGCGTAAGGAAGTATGCGGAAAAGCGTCAGGGCGAATTTGACGAATACTTTAAGAAGCAGCGCGACACTATACGCGAGCTTGAAAGCGGGCTTGAGACAAAGGACATTCAGGCCAAGGCGGCGGTAAAGCGTCTTGACCAGCAGAAGGAAGAATTTGAGCAGGTTACGGCTGACCTTGCAAAGCAGATAAACCAAGTCAACGACATGAACAATGGCCTTGAGGATTACAAGCGCAGTTTTGGCGAGCTTATGGAAATGGGTGCTGCCGTAGAGGAAAACCTTAAGCGCGTAAAGGAAGAGGCTGGCATTATTACCCAGCTGAACCAGAGACTTGATTCCCAGAAGAAGAAGGTTGATTCCCTTGACCGCCAGATTCCAGCCCTTGTGGAGCATTTTTCCAGCGCCAACTCCGAAAACCTTAAGCTTATAGGTTCACACCTTTTGGAAGAGTACGAAAGCAGGGCCCGCTCAATAGAGGACGCAACCAAGCATGCAATAGAAGAAAGCCACGTTATAATGAACAAAATTGCTGCGGACATAAAGGATACCTACGACAATGCCGCAGAACGTGCAGGCACTTTGGAAGACGAGGCATTCAAGGAGCTGCAGGCCAGGGCAGACGAGCGCACGGAAAACTGCATGAACGAGATTCAGCAGCAGACGGAGCAGTTGCAGGCTCTTGTGGACAGCCGCATTCAGGCCCTTCAGCAGGGTATAAACGAGCAGACTTCAAACTTTGGCGCATCTCTTGAGGCTCAGAAGGCTGCCTTTGAAAAGGATTTCCAGCAGAAGACTGAGGAAATTGCTTCCCAGATTGTAGAGCGGGCACAGGAAATTTCCACTGAATTCAGGAACAAGCTCAACAAGCTGGAAACAATCATCCAGGAAAAGACCGCCAACCTTAACTTTACATATTCAGACCGCACCAAGGCTTTGGAAGATTCCTTTAACGAGAATACCGCTGGCATAAGCAACTCCTTTGCGGAAAGGGCCCGGGCAATGGACAATTCCTTTAACGAAAAGCTTCAGACCCTTGCCACTTTCTTTACAGAGCGCACCCGCGAATTTGAAAGCCAGTACACGCAGAAAAATGCGGACATTGTGAATTCTTTTAACGAGAAGGTTAACAACCTTGCCCAGATGTTTACGGAGCGCCAGGAGGATTTGGAGGGTACGCTCAACGACTCTAGTGACTCAATGGCGGCTTCTATAAAGGATACTGAGGAACGCTTCTTTGCACTTCTTAAGCAGAAGGAAGAGGAGCTTGGTTCTGCCCTGGAAGACAGGACTTCTACCATTTCATCAGAGTTTGCAGACCGCACCCAGTCACTTGAGGATTCTGTGACAAAGACTGCGGAAGGACTACAGGCCTCTGTTGACGAGCAGATTGGAAACCTGGAGGACCGCTTTTCCCAAAAGACAGAGGAGGCTGTTTCCAAGCTTGAGGAAAGGGCCCGCGCGCTTGAGGAAAATGTAGATAAGACTATAGAAGACTTTAACGTAAGCATAGAGCTTAAGACCCAGAACCTTGAAGAGTCACTTAATTCAAGCATAGAAAGCCTTTCTTCTTCTATAGAGAACCGCACTTCCAGTTTTGAGGATTCTGCAAACCGTAGGATAGACGAGGCAACTTCCAACTTGGAGGAACGCACTAGCCACTTGGAAGACACTGTTTTGCAGAAGGTTGGGGTTCTTACGGAAAACGTTAACACCCAGAGCGCATCGCTTCAGGAATTTGTTGACACTACAATGGCAGAGCTTTCCGATTCTGTGCAGGAAAAAATCCGCTCGGTACAGGACAGCTCCACCGAGTCTACCCAGAAGCTTATTACCGATGTTCTTTCAAAGACAAAGGCTATTGAAGACACTGTTACCAGCCGCATTTCCGGTTTGGAGGAAAAGGTCAACGCCCAGACTACAGGCATAGAGGAATCTGTTGGTAGCCGCATTTCTGCCCTTAAGGATGAGGTTGCCGCAAAGACTTCCGGCATAGAGAATTCCGTAAGTTCAAAGATTTCCGCTTTGCAGGAAGCCGTTGAAAGCAGCACTTCCGCAATTGCAAATGCCCTTAACGAAAAAATTTCTGCCCTTCAGGATGATGTTGATTCAAGAAGCACGACTCTTTCCGATTCGCTTAACGAAAAATACACTGGTCTTGAAGGAGACCTTGAAGAGCGCACCGCAACCCTTACCGCCCTTGTTAACGATACCATTCAGAACATTTCTTCTACGCTTGGTTCCAGAACTGGTAACGTGGAGGATCTTGTTAACAAGGCACTTTCCGAGCTTACCCAGGACGTTCAGACAAGGACCGGCAACTTGGAAGATGAGGTGCACACAAAGACCAAGGCTTTGGAAGACGAGCTGAACGAGCGCACCGGTAACATTACTATTTCTCTTGAAACAAAGACAAAGGCCCTTGAAGACCAGATAAAGGACCGCACCGGCGACCTTGCCGACGAACTGAATGCCCGCGTTTCTGAACTTCAAAGCGGTATTTCATCCCGTGCAGAAGAAATTGCGGACGATTCAGCCTCAAAGATTCAGGCTATAGAAGACGAGGTAACCCGCCGCACGGACAACATTCAGTCTATTCTTGAAACCCGTACCAAGGACATTGAGGAAGCCTACGACACCCGCACTCATGAGCTTGAGGATTCTGTGGCAGAGCGCACCCAGTCTTTGGAAGATTTGGTAACAAAGAAGACTTCCGATTTGGAAAGCTACGTGGACACAAGAACCGGTACCGTGGAAGCTTCTTTCAAGCAGAGAATTACAACCCTTAACCAGACTTTCTCTGAAAAGACTTCTGCAATTGATTCTGATGTAAAAAAGCGCACAGGCGATCTTGCCCAGACTCTTACCGAAAAGCTTAATTCTATGGAAGCAGAGTTTACGGACAAGACTAATGTTCTTGATGCTCAGATTAAGCAGCATTCAGGCGACCTTAACAGCCGCACAATTGCAATCAGCAACGACATAAAGAAGAAGACCGAGGCTTTGGATGCACTCTTGAAGCAGAAGCTCGAAGACATGACCACAAGCGTTCAGCTGCAGACAGAGGATGCAATTGCCAAGTACCGCAGCACAACTTCTTCCTATACAAAAGACATAGACGACCACACGGCCGAGCTCTATGCCGCACTTGAAGAAAAGACGGCAAACCTTTCCGACCGCATTCAGAATACTTCTGACTCACTTGAATCAGACATTACCAACAAGATTGCAGAAATGTCCGAGCAGGTAAGACAGGCCGCAGACGCAGCAATCGAGCAGTATGCCGCAACAACTGGCAGCTACACAAAGAACATAGAAGAGCGCACGTCAGAGCTAAGGCAGGCTCTTGAAGAAAGGACAGGCATTCTTGAGCAGCAGATAAAGGACCGCTCAGGCGATTTGGAACGCCAGGTTATGGAAAATCTGGAGAACATGACCCATGATGTTATGGAAAAGACTGATTCCGCAATTGAGCAGTACACAAGCCTTACCAGCAACTACACAACTGATATTGAAGACCGCACCAGAAGCTTGCAGGATGCCCTTGACAGAAAGGCTTCGGAATTCAAGGACTTGATAGAGACCAGTATTTCCGGCTTGGACAAGGCAATGCACGACCGCACTTCAATCATTCAGGACAAATACAACAACCGCACAGCCGAGCTTGAGCAGAACTTTGCGCTAAAGGCAGACTCTCTTGCCCAGAGCGTGGATGACCGCACAGCCGAGCTTACCCAGACTCTTGCGGAAAAGACGGACAACCTCGCAGACGAGCTAAATGCCCGCACAGCAGACCTTGCCCGCAAGCTTAAGGAAAAGACTTCCGCACTTGAGCAGGATGTTACAGGAAAGACTTCCGTTCTTGAGCAGAACCTTAACCAGATTACGGAAAACCTTACCCTTGCCGTTAACGACAAGACCAGCGCAATCGAGCAGCGTGTTTCCCAGCGCATTACAGACCTTGAGCAGGACGTTAACAACAAGACAGCCGCCGCTTCCCAGACTTTGGAAGAACGCACTTCCGTTCTTACCCGCCACGTGGACGAGACAACGACCCAGCTTACCGATGCGGTAAAGCAGAAGCTTACGGAAATAATCAAGAACCTTACTGCAAGGACAAACTCAGCTTCAAGCAGCCTTGAAGAAAAGACCAATGCACTTGCCCAGAGCGTGGAAGAACGCACTTCTGCACTTCAGGAGCGCATAGACTCTACAACAGAAGACCTTTCTAGCCGCCTTGACGAAAAGACAGGTGCCCTTCAGGAAAGCATAGACAGCAAGACCGAGGACCTTAGCGACCGTCTGGAAAAGCGTACGGAAGAACTTTCCAACAGCATCAACGGTTCAACCCAGAACCTTTCGGAAAGCCTTGAGTCAAAGACTACTTCTCTTGCCCAAAGGATTCAGGAGGTTACCGGAAACATTGCCGCCGCACTCAACCACAAGGCACAGACACTTTCTCAGGATGTTGATACAAAGACAGGTGCTATTGAAGAAGACCTTAGGAACCGCACTGACAGCCTTGCCGCCCAGATAGAAGAGCGTACCGGAGAAATTGCGGCTGACCTTCAGCAGAGGACGGAAGGACTTTCTTCTTCCATTGAAGAGCGAACGAGCGCAATTGCAACTGATCTTCAGGATAGAACGGGTGCCATTGCATCCGACCTTAGGGAAAAGACGGACGAACTTTCATCTGTTATTGACGGACGCACAAGCGAACTTGAGACTGAGCTTCAGTCCAAAATCAAAGAGATTTCAGAGCGTGTGGATGGTTCAACCCACTCAATTGCAAACCGTACGGCGCAAACCGTTAACGGCCTAGAGGAATCATTCAACAAGCGCATTCAGGAAATTCAGGAATACGTTAACGAGACAACGCAAAAGACAGCAGGTGCATTGCAGGATACTGTTGCTGAACTCGCATCACGTACCCAGGATGTTGAGCAGACTGTAAGCGAGCGTACTACTACCTTGGAAGATTCCGTTAACGAACGCCTTGACACCCTTACGAACGAAATGGAAACAAGGGCTTCCACTTTGGAAGGAAACTTTAACACCCGTACGGATGACCTTGAGCGCAATATAGAAGACAGGCTCCTTCCTTTGGAAAAGACTGTCAACGAAACTTCTTCCCACATCAAGGAAGAGGTTCTGAGCAAGTCTTCTTCTCTTGAAAACGAGATTAACAACCGCATTGAATTCATAACCAATGAACTGCACGACAAGAGCGAGGCACTTGAGGCTGACCTGGCAAAGACAACGGCAGACCTTGAGGAAGAAATGAACCTCCGCACTTCTTCAATAAAAGAGGCAGTGGAATCCCTTACGGACAACATCACCGGTTCTGTGGAAGAGAAAACTTCTACTCTTGAATCTTCCGTACAGGAACGCCTTTCTGCACTGGAAAATGATTACCTTTCACGCACACAGGCACTTGTTGAAGACCTGACCGGAAAGACGTCACAGCTTCAGGAAGAGATTCAGACCAAGACGGAAAACCTTCGTTCTCTTGTTACCGGTACAACCGACAATTTGGACAATGGACTAAAGGAACGCACCGCCGCAATCGAAAAGACTTACACTTCACGCATTGCAGGCCTTGCAAAGATGTACAACGACAAGACTGCCGGCATTATTAAGGCAATAAAAGTAAATGTCGGCGACCTTGAAAAAGGCATGAATGAAAAAATCAGCGACCTTAGCAAGATGGTCAAGGAAAGAACCCTTGCCCTGGACAAGGCCGTTAACGAAAGCGTTGCATCCCTTGACAATTCTGTTGCCCGCCGCACGTCAAATCTTGAGGAAGCGGTTAACGGAAAGGCTGACACAATACAGCAGGCTTTTGAGCAGACCCTTGCCACACTCGACAAGACTGTTGAAGAAAAAACTTCTTCCCTTATGTCTGCCGTGGACAACCGCGTAACATCTGCAGAAGAGCAGGTTAGGGCACGTGTTTCTGAACTTGAAGAAAAGGTCAACAACCGCAGTGATGAACTTGAGGCCAACGTTAACAACCGCTCCCTTACGCTTGAGCAGAATGTGGAAGAGCGTGTTTCCAACCTTGAGCAGAACGTTAACGACAGGGCATCCCGCCTTGAAGAAGATGTCCGCGCCCGCACGGCAACTCTTGCGGAAGAACTTACCAGCCGCACTGACCGTTTGGAAAGCGACCTTAACGAAAAGACAGAAAACCTCGCATCCCAGATTGCACAGAAGACGGAAGACCTTCAGGCTGCAGTGGATTCAACCAACGTTGCTGTTTCTGAAAGAATCAACAGCAAGGTCAACGAAATTACAAGCGACCTTGTTGCAAAGGTCCAGTTCCTTGAGGAAAACGTTAACCAGAAGTCCCAGAAGATTGAAGCGGAAACAAATACCCGCGTGCAGAATCTTTTGCGCACAATCAACGACGTTCTTGTGGAAGCAAAGCGCACTTCTGATGAGCTTTCTTCCGAGACCCACGGCAACACTGACCGCCTTAACGAAATCCAGACAAGGGTGGACGGACAGGCCGAGGCTTTGCAGAAGCGATATGATGCCCTCTTTGAAGACACCATAAGCAAGGCTGCCGAAAAGGAAAAGGCCTCTTATGAAAAATTCAAGACCCTTAGCATAGCCCACCTTAACAAGTACAAGACCGATTTGCAGGCCCACATCGATGCCATGCAGGGCAACATCAACGGTGTGCTTGGTGAAGTTCAGCAGAAGGCAATTACAATCAAGGCCGAGATGGAAGCTGCACTTGACCAGGTTAAGAAACAGTACGAACAGGCACTTGCAGACTCCAAGGGAACTGTTGAGCGCATAAACGACGCAACCACTTCTGGAGCCAAACGCCTTGACCAGTTTGACACAGAGATGAAGGCCCAGATTGTAAAGTTTGACGAAAACCTTACTAATTCAATGAAGGCAATTGCCCAGGAATACGATGAAAAGCAGACCCGCTTCCTTTCTGGTTTGGACAAGCAGCTTGACAAATACAAGAAGGAAATGGAATACCGCCTTAAGCAGGTTTCATCTGCCGGAACAGATGTTGACAAGCTTGAGACCGCACTCCGCAAGATTATGGATGCCTCACAGCAGCGCGTTCTTGCCGACTTTGAGAAATTCACAAAGAGCGTAAGCAAGAACCACATTGACTTTGAGACAACAATCAAGTCCAACGAAGACAAGATAAGCCTTGACGTTGCAAACCTCCAGCAGCAGATAGAAAAAATCCGCACGGAATCATTTGACACGGCAAGCAACAAGCTAAAGCTCTTCGAAGACCAGTTCACAAACGGACTCAAGAAACGCGAGGAAAGCCTTGGCGAACAGCTCAATTCATGGAAGGCAGCCTTTGACTCAAAGCTTTCAAGCTTTACCGCTGAATATGAGACCCGCCGACACGACCTTGAGATAAAGTATGCAGACGACCTTAAGCACCGCATCATGGAGATTCAGTCGGAGACAACCAAGACCGAATCCAAGCTTCAGGAAAGCCTGCAGGCTGGCCAGGACACAATCCAGAACCAGATTAACACCGTTAACCAGAACCTCCACGACTTTATTGAAAAGTACCGTGACGCGCTTAAGGACACCACAAGCAAGGCAAACGAAATCCTTAGGCAGCAGAGTGAGGAGTACAACCAGAAGGTTCAGGAACAGATTTCTGCAAATGCAAAGTCCGTTAGCCTCTTTAACAGAAAGCTGGAAGAGCAGCTCAAGGAAAATGCTCGCAGCATAGAAGGTCAAATCTCCGACTTTAAGAACAGAATAGAGGCTCGCCAGGAAAGTGGAAACGCCGCCATAGAGGAATTCGAGCAGCAGTTTGAGGACTGGAGAATTGGCATAGAGCAGCAGTTCCAGAACGCAAGCAACGAGTACGAGCAGAACTTTAATGACTTCCTTGCCAACCACAAGCAGAGCATCGTTGACATTGAAGGCAAAACTGAGGATTCCCGCAAGAAGGTTCAGCATGATATTGATCTTCTTAACGAGAAGGCCGATGACGCACTCCGCGAATACCAGGACAAGTCAAACGTAATCATGCAGAGCCTGCAGAAACAGTTTGACGACATGGTAACAAAGACGGAGAACATGCTTGTTGAGGCAACCAACCAGGCCGACCGCCAAATTTCTACCCTTAAGCGTGATGTAAAGGAAAGCACGGAAAATGACAAGCTTGCCTACCAGAAGATGCTTGACCGCATGAACGCAGATACGGACAACTTGCAGACCCGCATTGACGAAATCAACAAGGGTATTGCAAACTTTACAAAGCAGACAGGTCTCTTTGAGCAGGCCGAAACTCTTAAGAGCGAGCTTGTCCGTTCAATAACGACGTTGAAATCCGAAATTAACGCACTCGCTTCTTACCAGACCAAGGTTTCAGACCTTATGACTCAGATAGACAAGGTGCAGGCGATGAGCGCAGACTTTGACAGGCAGATTGCAAACTACAATGCCCAGAAGTCTACGCTGGATTCCCTTGACCAGAAGTTCTCCCAGCTTATGGCAACAAGCGCCAACATGGACGCAAAGATTGCCGACCTTAAGACAACGAGCGACAACCTTGTTAACATGCAGGTTACTGTGCGCAACTTCCAGGATTCTTTGGAAACAATCCAGCAGCAGTACGACCGCCTTGAAACACAGGCAGACTCAATCGACCAGGTTGGAATAAATGTTGATGCCACGGCCAGAAGCATTGCGGATTTGGAAAACCGCCTTGCCGACTGCGACAACCAGCTTGTAGACTTGCCTGAACAGATTGGCAGTTTGCAGGACCAGCTTGATTCAATCCTTAACGACAGCGGCCGCCTGAACGAAGCGGTGGACAAAATTACCAACCTTCAGTCTTTGATTGACGAGACGGAAGACCGCATTCAGAACCTGACTAAGTCCAAGGAAGGAATTGCAAAAACCGAAAAGCGTCTTATGAAGCTTAACGAGGATGCAGAAAAGAAGATTGGCATTTTGCAGACCATTGCAAAGGCCGACGTCAAGAAGAAGACTTCTTCCGGCACTAAGAAGGAAAGCGGCAACGGACTTACGCCACAGATCCGCGAGACCGTAAAGAATCTTAAGCGCAGGTACGGCTGGAGCAACCGCGAGATTGCAGAGAAGGTAAAGATAAACGAGGACTTGGTAGATCTTATCCTTGAGACCCAGGATCCGGACGAAGAATAGAGACTGCTTTGGAATGCTAATCTCTTGTAAGGAGGCAAGTGCAGTATGCTTTTATGGCTTCGCACTTGCCAACCGCATCCAGCTTTTCGTTAGTCTTGGCCTTTACAAAAACGCGTGAGCTTTCCACTTCAAGAATGGCCGCTATGGATTCAATAACCTTTTCGCGCCAGGGAAGAAACTTGGGCTTTTCTGTTTCCACAACGCAGTCAAGGTTGTTAAGGGACCAGCCCTGTTGGCGTATGTCTTTCCATACTGTTGCAAGAAGCATCTTTGAATCCGCATCTTTCCATTTGGCCTCTTCCGGCGGAAAGTAAGAGCCAATGTCTCCCATTGCGGCAGCTCCCAAAAGAGCGTCCGTTATGGCATGAAGTAGAACATCCCCATCTGAATGAGCCTCTTCCCCAAGTTCGCAGGGAATTTGCACTCCGCCAAGAAAGAAATTCCGCCCCTTTACCAAACGGTGCAGGTCAGTTCCAAAACCGATTCTAATCATAGATTTTTCTTCCTGTGTCTTACTCTCAATGTCCTGCAAGAAAGTGATTTTTTTGTTGGCGGCATCGCCCTTGCAGACACGTATTTTTTTTCCGCCGGTATGGGCAGGGAATGCGTCCCAAATCTCGCTGTCGTCCGTGTATTCCTTTCCTGTGCCCGCTGCGTCCTTGTGGCAGAGAAAGAGAGGTTCAAGCAAAAATGCCTGCGGTGTCTGAACCGCACAAAGCTGGCTTCTTACCAAGTGCCTTCTGATTGTGCCGTCGCTTTCCACTTCTTTCTGTGTGTCAACTGGGGGAATTGCGGGGACGGCTGCACCGTATTCAATAGCGGTTCTTACGGTGTCCTGAATTATCTGGGCGGTAACAAAAGGCCGGGCCGCATCGTGTATAAGGACAATAGAGTCTTCTTTTTTTGTTTGTGAAAGATTTTTTTCATGCAGGAAAGACAGGGCGTTAAAAACGGACTCTTGCCTTGTTGCCCCTCCACGGACAAATTCCAACTGGGTCTTGTCCAGAAGTGCAGAGGCTTCTTTGTCGCATTTTATTGCTTCAAATGCATTTTCTGCCTGGCCTTGTGGCGTAATGACCAGGGTTAGGTCAAAGGCAAAGGTGCGCAGGAAATTTTTTAGGGCAGCGGATAAAACCGTTCCGCTACCCAATTCCATGTATTCTTTTTTTTTGCCGGTTCCCATTCTTGATGAAGAGCCGGCTGCGAGTAAAACAAGAAAAAGTTTTCCGTTCATTCCTTAGTCTAAATCATCGTCAGAAGGATCGTCATCATCTTCTTCGTCTTCGTCAATATCTTCATCATCTTCGTCTTCGTCTTCATCGTCATCAGAATCCTTGGATGATGTTGTCTCGTCGTCAAACTCGTCTTCATCTTCGTCATCATCAAAGGTGTTCTTCTTTTCTGACTTTGCGCCGATGGGTTCAAGTTTTGCATGGAGCATGTCTTCGACTTCTTTTGCGGACTTGCCAAGGGCATAAGCAATTTCGTCTTCGAGCATTTTCTTTGCGCTGTCGTAAAGCTTGCGCTCAAGAATAGGAAGTTCCTTTACCTTTGAACGCTTGTAAAGGCTGCGGACAATAACCGCAATGTCCTGAATTGTTCCCTTCTTTAAAAGATCCATGTTCATCTGGTAGCGGAGTTTCCAGTCGGAAGTGGGGGCTTCAAATTCATCTGTAATGGAATTGAGTGCCTTAAGCGCTTCGTCTGCGGAAACAATTGCGCGGATTCCAAGTTTTGAAGCGTTTGCCACTGGAACTTTTGCATACATATCAGAAACTTCAATGTAGATTTCGTAGAAGTAGACGCTTTCTCCGTTGAATTCGCCTTTGTAAATATTTGTAATCTGTCCTACACCCTGACTTGGGTATACTACCTTTTGATTAAGGGAAAAATCTGTCTTTGGTTTAGCCATAGTTTTTTTAGTATATCACAAAAAATAAAAAAAATCAAATAGAAATTACCAAACAAAAAACTCCCCCCGGGGTGGAAGGAGTTTTTGTTTAGTGGATAAGTTTTCCTTTGTGCTTATTTTGCAGGGAAAAGCTTTTTGAAGTCTACGAGTACAAGCTCGCTGTCACGGGCACTGTCTATGTCTGTAAGCTTGTTCAGCTTGCGGTAGAAGTCGATGAGAGGCTCTGTCTGCTTGCGGTAAACATCAAGGCGGTTTGTAATGGACTCAAGCTTGTCGTCGTCGCGGGTGTAAAGTTCTCCGCCACATTCGTCGCATTTGCCTTCAACCTTCGGCGGGTGGAATTTTACGTTGTAGTTCTGTCCGCATGCCTTGCATACGCGGCGGTTTGAAAGGCGGGCGATAATCAGGTCGTTGTTAACTTCAAAGTTTACAACCTGAACGTCTCCCTTTAATTTTTCAAACATTTCTGCCTGAGGAATTGTGCGTGGGAATCCGTCCAAAATGAAACCCTTTTTGCAGTCATCTTCCTTTAGCCTGTCTTCTACAAGTGCGCATGTGATGTCGTCGCTAACAAGTCCACCTGCGTCTATGATTGACTTGACCTTTTTGCCAAGTTCAGTCTGGTTCTTGATTGCAGCGCGGAAAATGTCCCCTGTAGAAATGTGGGGTATGCCGTATTCCTTTGCAACCTGTGCTGCCAAAGTTCCTTTACCGGCTCCTGGAGGTCCTAAAAAAATAAAATTCATCTTATACTCCTGAATAAAAATGCTTTATATATTTTACAATGAATTCTGTAAATCTGCAAGAGTTTTTGCAAGACTAAAGCACCGCCTAAAAAACATTAGTATTCGCGGATATGTTTTGCCTTGCGGTCGGAAAAATATTTTTCGTTTTTAACGGGAACTGCTACGGCTTCCTTGTAGCTTGCGTTTTGCTCCAGTTCTTTTATTGTGTAGATTTTTGAAGCGGGATAGCTTTTGTTTGACACTTGAACCTTGTAATAGTTTGCGGCAACCCGTGTGGAGAAGGGGTAGTATTTTGAAAGGTGGACTGCAAAGTAATATGTGTCGCCCTGTATCATGTAAATGTAGAAGACCGGTTTTGTTGTGGGAACGTACTGGGGGTCGTAAAGCTGCTGGACTTTTTTTACAAGGCCTTTTTCCATTTCCGCAAAGAAGTCTTTTGGGGCAACGCATTCGTGCGGGTTTGGATTTGTGTCTGCAAAGTATTCTTTTTGCATTCCGTTAAAGATGAATGCATATATTTGTTTTTGGCCCTTGTCCTGAAGGGGGTAGTGGCCTGTTTTTTCTTTGTATTCTTCTATTAAGTTTGCGTAGTAGGCCAGGTGTTCAAGGCGCACTATGTCGCAGTCATCCTGATATTTTTTTTCTACGCCGGAAAGTTCGGGGTAGGCGTTTTTTAGGTAGTCGATTTCTTCTTCTGTTTTTTCCGGACTTTGGATTTTTTCTGGAAGCAGGTGGGCAATTTTTTCCGTTGCAGAATTTTTTTTGCTAAAGGAAAGTTCCATTTTTGAAATTCTGTTTGGCCATTCAAGTGTTACGGTCTTGCCTTTTTTGTATCCCCTTTCGCAGTTGTGTTCTCCAAAGGAAAGTCCTGTTCCGTCAAAAGTCATGCAGACTTTGTCTTCCTGCACAAAGAATTTTACGCTTGTTCCCATGACGCATGAGAATATTTCTTCTGCAAGTTCCAGGGTGGCTCGCTCGGATGTTAGCAGGTCGTATGTTCCGTTTACACTTTTGCCGTTGCTTGAAAGGGATTCTTCTGCGGAAAAAAAATCTTTTAGTTGGAATTTTTCTTCTGCATATTTTGCGCTTTTTATTTTTGACTTTAGTGATTCAACATCTTTTTCCAGGTTGCCGCATTCTTTTTTGTACTGGATGTTGTATTCGGTTATGTTGGCGTAGGAGCTTGCGGGATAGTAGGCTATGTATGTTTCTTCCGCCGCAAAGTTCAGTGCCTGTGGAAATGATGCGCAGAAAAGGAATGTCAGGCAGAATGTTAGTGCCGCTAGCTTTTTCATCTTGTTTTTTCCTCCGTGCTTGTGCATGCGATGAAGGCGTTTGTGAAGTGCCATTCAAAGGCCGTCTTTTTTGCAACGGAAGAGAGAAGGGCTGCGATTTGCCTTACCCCTTCTTTTCCAACTTCTTCCAGGAGGAATGAGCCGTATGCAGAATTTTCCGTGTTGAACCAGCGGTCTATTTCCGTTTGGGAGACAGTGCGTCTTTCTTTAAAGAGTTGCTGCTTTAGGCTTACTTCAAGACCCTCTTCTTGCAGGGCTTTTTTTATGTCTTCTGCATTCCAGGCAAACAATGGGTTTGCGCTGTTGCTAAAGAATTTTTGTTCTGCGATTTCCATTTTTTCAAGGACGGGTTTGATTCCTTCTATAAATTCGTCCGAGTATTCACCTGCGCAGATTTTTCTTTTTTCCTTGTCGCTGATGGTGGTTTTGATGAGAGACGAGATGTGTTGGCCGTAGCAGGGGATTCTTTGCGAAATGATTATCCTTGCGTCTTTGGAAAGAAGCGGCTCTTCGTCCTTGTTTGCAGGGGAAGTTGTTTCTCCAAAGGCTATGTCCCTTCCTGATTTTTCTTTTCCGTAGAACATGGCTTTTATTTGCCATGCGAATTCGAATATGTCTTTTGCGGAAGAAAAAATGTCGCGGAAAAAGATTCTGTCAAAGATTGTGTCGCCAAATTTTTTTGCGGATGCAATGTAGTCTTTTGAACTTTCCGCTTCGGCTTCGGTGGTGCTGGATTTTATTCCTTCTGCAAGTGCAATGTAGGGTTTGTCCAAGTCTCCAAGTGTTGATGCATATTGCGTAAGGATGTCGGCCCCCCTTTGGCTTTTGCAGCTTCCGCATGTTAGGCCTTCTGGTGTAAGGCGCATTACGTGGAACAAAAGGAGTGCGTCGTCTGCATTAAAGATAAGTGTCCTGTGGTGCCTCTTTAGTTCTGCGGCCTCTATCATTGTGTCGCGGATGGCGGTAAGGGTTTCTGCCCTGTTTGAGTCCAGCCTTCTTCTCCAGCTTGTTTCCGCCTTGTCCAGTGCGGATGTCCTTTTTTTGTCTGGCGGGGAAAAGGTAAGGTTTTCTTCTGTCTTTTTTAGGCCGTGCAAGTGTCCGCTTTTTTGCCACCAGCTTTCCGCGGGATTTTCCTTCAAGTTTTCAAGAGATGGGTCTTGTGAATTTTCGTCTGTTAAAAGGGATGCTATCTGAAGCTCTCTTCTGGAAAGGACTTCTTCACGTATTTTGTTTTCGTAGCCCTGCTTGCTTGGCGTGTAGAAGACTTTTCCCATGAGCGCGTCCGGCAGGTATTGCTGGGCAACCCAGTGGTCCCGGTATGCGTGGGGGTAAAGGTAGCCTGCTCCGTGCCCGAATCCTTCTGCGTCACGGCTTGCGTCCCGCAGGTGGTTGGGTACGTCTGCGTCTTCTTTTTCCACTGATGCGAGGGCGTCAAAAAATGCCATGGATGAATTTGATTTTGGTGCGGTGGAAAGATAGAGTGCGGCGTGGGCCAAGAAGTATCTTCCTTCCGGCATTCCAACCCTGTCGAATGAGGCGGCACAGCTTTGCACTACGGCTATTGCGTATGGATCTGCAAGTCCCGTGTCTTCACATGCGCTGATTAGCATTCTGCGGAAGATAAAGTCCGGGTCTTCTCCTGCCTTTACCATGCGGGCAAGCCAGTAACAGGCTGCATCCGGGTCTCTTCCCCTAAGGCTTTTTATAAAGGCAGAAATTATGTCGTAGTGGTAGTCTCCGTCCCTGTCGTAAAGCACCACTTTTTTTTGTATGGATTCTTCTGCACATTCACGGCTTATGTAGATTGTGCTTCCCCATGCAGGCTTTGGAACATTGGCGTTGGGTTCCCATTCCTTGGGGGTTGTTTCTACCGCAAGCTCCAGTGCGTTTAAAAGGCTTCTGGCATCTCCGTTTGCGGTTTCTACTAAATGCTCTAGGGCTCCTTCTTCAAACTGAACCTTGTAGTGGCCGTAGCCTCTTTCTGTATCTGCAAGCGCTTGCTTTGCGGCGTTAAGCAGGTCTGCCTTTGTTAGCGGTTTTAGCTGGAATACCCGGCTTCTGCTTACAAGTGCTTTGTTTACTTCAAAGAAGGGGTTTTCTGTTGTTGCTCCTATTAGGATGATTGTGCCGTTTTCCACCCAGGGTAAAAGTGCATCCTGTTGGCTTTTGTTCCAGCGGTGAACTTCGTCTACAAAGAGGATTGTCTTTTTGCTGTAGAGTTTGCGCTGCTCTTCTGCTTCGGCAATGGCTTTTCTTATGTCTGCCACTCCGGTAAGGACAGCATTGAGCGTGATAAAGTTTGACTTTGTGTGGTTTGCTATTACGCGGGCAAGGGTTGTCTTTCCAGAACCAGGCGGCCCGTAGAAAATTACGGACGTTAGCTGGTCGGCTGCAATGGCCCTTCTTAGCAAACGTCCTTTTCCTACGATATGGTCTTGCCCTATGTATTCGTCAAGGGTGCGCGGCCTCATTCGGGCTGCAAGCGGTTCATGCTGAATTTGGGGTGCGCCGAAAAGTTCATCCATATTTACACCATTTACACCGCTTGGAAGTGCTTTTTAGTTTCCGTCTGAGCTGCTGGAATCCGTACCGTCACGGTTCCAAGTGTTGCGTTCCCTGTAGTATGCGTAAAGACCAACTTCGTCAAAGGAGATTGAAGATGATTTTACCGAACCGTATATTGTCTGGTAGGCGTATTCATCCGTTTCTCCCTCCGGCTTGGAGTTGTCAAGGACATAAGTTGTGATTACGCGGCCTGTAAGGGTGGAAAGTGCATTGTTTCCGCTCTTGAAGTCCTTTGTGCCTCCTGTTACGCCGCCACCCGGTCCGCTTATTGGAACACGCTGGATTCCGTGGGCGGTTCCTACAAGAAGGTAGTCCGCAGTAACGCTGATTGAAAAAATAATGCCTGAATCAAGGTCAATGGAATTTGAGTAGTCGGCAGGATTTGTTCCCCAATAGAGTTCGTCATCATCATTTTTGGCCCAGTAATACATTGAACCGCTGTTGGCGAATGCATAGGACTGGGAGAACTGGTTTCCTGCAGCCTTGCAGTATTTTACTCCACCACCAATTGCTGTTGCGCTGGTACCTGAAAGGCTGTATGTTTCACCAGCCCTGCGCGAGTAATCATAAAAACCAAAGTATGCTGCACGTCCGCTGGTAGAGATTGTTCCGCCAGATGAATAGGACTGAACTTGGTTGTCAAAGAGGACAAGCTCATCGTCTTCATCTATGCTGTTCAAGTTTGCACCTGGAATTGTTACCTTTTCCCATGTGTTTCCGTCTGTTGAAGAGTAAATTGCCGCACTGGAAGGAAGGTTCTTTCCTTCTGACTCGTCTGCTTCCCATTCGATTGCGAGCGCGTAGATATGGGAGGAGTCGGAAGCAAGGAAGGTGATTGTTCCGTCTGTAAATGATGTGGAAACTTCCCTCCACTGCTTGTTCTGGCCGCCACCTTCATAAGATGCAAGCGCAGGCTTTCTGTAAATCATGTTGTTGCAGCAGTATATGTAGTTGTTGAAGGGGACAATAGAGCGTATGTCACCGCGGAGGCCGTTTGTTTCAAGCTCAACCTCTTTGCCTATCATTTCGTAAATAGGGTCGTGGCAAGAGGTAAAGAGTGATGCCGCCAGAATTGAGGTAGTCGTTAGAATTGATGCTAATATTTTTTTCATCTTTTTTCCCTTGTTTCCCTTTTTTAGAAGAAGTAGCGGGCAGTTATACCGGCATTAAAGAACTGCATCCAAATGTTTTTTTCTCCGGTTCCCCATGACTTGCAGAATTGGGGCATGAAGTTGTAGGAAAGGTCTGCTCCCAAGGACCAGCTGTCTGCTATCCTGTAGTGAACGCCAGCTTCCGGCCTGATTAAAAGGCCCGGCCAGTAGGTGTTGTTGTTGTATGTTTCCCATGCACAGCCAATCCCAAGCGTTATGGGGAATTCAAACTTTCCCAGGGTAGGGTGGTATGTTGCCGTTATCATAATCGGGATGTAGTTAAAGATGTTGTCTCCGATTGTGGTGTTGAAGCCGAAGATTACGTCTGCACCTGCAGAAATTTCCGGTGTTATGAAAATATGGTAGCCAAGCATTCCCAAGCCGCCAATTTTCATGTGTCCGTCTTCAAAAGGATTGAGCGGCCTCATTGGAACTGAGAAATCAAGCCCTACCTTAAGGAACTGGTCGCCCTCGTGGTTGTACTTTGTGTTGTCGTAGCGCACGATTCTTTCCTTTTCGTGCTTTTCCTGAATGCTCTGTTCGTCCTCGTAAACATCCTGGGCATGGAGAGCAGGCATTGAAAAAAGCGCAAATGATGCCATCAGGCTTATTATGTGTAGAATACGTTTCATAAATCCTCAAAATCTTCTAGTAATTTTAAAAAAAATATGTATAATAATAGCGAATTTGTCTTTCAAATTCAACACTTATAAAAAAAATGATGAGGAACAAGGTTACATGAGCGCAGAGATTATTGACGGAAAAAAAATAGCCGGTGAAGTTAAGTCCGACGTGGCCGCAAAGGTGGCATCCCTTAAGGAAAAGGGCGTTACTCCCTGCCTGGCGGTGATTCTTGTGGGCGACAATCCTGCAAGTGTAAGCTATGTTACAGGAAAGCGCAAGGCTTTGGCAGAAGCAGGAATGGCTGACCGCAGCATGGTTCTTCCAGAAACGACTACGGAAGAAGAGCTTTTGGCACTTATAGAAAAGCTTAACAATGACCCTTCCGTACACGGAATTCTAGTCCAGCTGCCCCTTCCCAAGCACATAAACGAGCAGAAGGTTACGGATGCAATCTCCCCGCTAAAGGACGTAGACGGCTTCCACCCGGTAAGCGTAGGCAACATGCTCATAGGCTCAAAGGGATTCTTGCCCTGCACCCCGCACGGAATATGCGTAATGCTTAAAAAAATGGGCGTAAAGACGGACGGTGCCCATGCCGTTGTAGTTGGCCGCAGTAATATAGTAGGAAAACCGCTAGCCGTTCTTTTGACCCGCCGCGAATACAACTGCACGGTTACAATTTGCCACACAGGAACAAAAGACCTTGCTTCTTTTACAAAACAGGCAGACATACTCATCGTTTGCACAGGCCGCGTAAACACGGTAACAGCCGACATGGTAAAGCCAGGAGCCGTAGTTATTGACGTTGGCGTAAACCGCATCCCCGACGCAAGCAAAAAGTCAGGCTTCCGTCTTGCAGGCGACACGGACTTTGACGGCGTAAAGGAAGTTGCCTCCATGATAACACCTGTCCCCGGCGGAGTAGGCCCCATGACCATAGCAATGCTCATCTACAACACACTGGAAAGCGCAGAACGCTTTGCTCTTGGGCAGGCCTAAATTGGTAGACATACAGAACACCCCGGACACGCGCGAAATTCCACTGCAAAAGGTTGGCGTAAAAGACCTGCGCTACCCGGTACAGGTCTTGGACAAGGAAAACGGCTTTCAGCAGACCACTGCAAAAGTGAACCTCTTTGTAAATTTGCCCCGCGCATACAAAGGCACCCACATGTCCCGCTTTATAGAAATCTTCCACAAGCACCGCTCAAACCTTGGCATGAAGCAGTTTTTGGTCATGCTGGAAGAAATAAGGCAGTCCCTGGATGCTGAGCGCTCATTTGGCACAATGGAGTTCCCATTTTTTATGACAAAGACGGCCCCTGTAAGCCAGGCCCAAAGCATAATGAGCTACTCCTGCACATACGAAGGAAGCGTCTCTGAAGGAAAAAGCGACTTCCGCCTAAAGATTAGGGTTCCGGTTACAACGGTCTGCCCCTGCTCAAAGGCAATCAGCGAACGCGGTGCCCACAACCAGAGGGGAATTGTTGCGGTTACCCTGCAAAATTCAAGCCTTTTCTGGGTGGAAGACGTAATACAATCTATAGAAGAAAGTGCCAGCAGCGGACTCTACAGCATACTAAAGCGGCCCGACGAAAAATTCGTTACCGAGCACGCCTACGACAACCCCCGTTTTGTGGAAGACGTAGTGCGCGAAGTTTTCCTTGCCCTCAAAAACTTTGGCAAGTGCGAAAAGCCCTTCAGCTACTTTAAGGTTGAGTGCGAAAACTTTGAAAGCATCCACAACCACAACGCATACGCCTGCACTGAATTCTGTGAATAAATTTTTTCTTTGGGAGCGTATTGCTTTTTTTACTGCCCCTGCGGGGGTGGCAATTTTTACCCGCTTTCCGGTGCTTGCCCGCCTAACGGCGCGCGGCCCGTCACTCCGTGCCGGTCGCCTTCGGCCACCTACAATCGGGGCTAGGCTTTATTTGCTAATGGCCGCAGAACAGCCGTCATCTCGGTAAAAAGCCAACCGTCATTCCGGACTTAGCAATTATGTCATTCCCGAACTTAGGCAATTATGTCATTCTCGGGCTTGACCCGGGAATCTTGTACAAGCTGGCATTTTAACTTATACAGATGCTGAGTCAAGCTCAGCATGACGAGATAGATGCTATCCCTAACACATCCGGTCGCAGCAATCGCAGCATCGAAGGGCGGTCCCTGAGGCTCTCGAAGGGCCATTCAAATTGTAGCGAAAAAAATTGAACAGGCGTTGCGGGCGGCGTTTGAGCCCGCAGAGGGGGTAGGCGGAAATGGCAACAAAGCGGAACAAATGACGGAAGCGGCTTGTTTTAAGAAGCTGTATTTGTATTGGGACAGACCCTGAATCAAGTTCAGGGTGACGGATGTTTGCTTCTTGTGTTTGCCGCTTTTGGCATTTGTGGAGCGACTTGCCATTGAAGCCGAGGGGGAGACTTCCCCCCTTGGCTACTTATTCAATCAGTGTGCCACGGAAGGTGTTGCCGTTTAGCGAATCCAGGTGGACTTTTACAAAGTGCCCGATTAGCGAGGGCTTGCCTTTGAATGCCACGCGCTCGTTCTGCTCTGTTTTGCCAAGAAGCTCAGTTTTGTCGTCGCGGCTGATTATGTCCGCAAGTACGGTGATTGTTTTTCCGACGCGTTCCTGCATGACATCGGTCGTTATTTTAAGCTGCAGGTCTATGATTTTTTGCAGGCGCTCTTTTTTTGTTTCAAGGTCAATCTGGCCGTCCATTTTTGCAGCCGGAGTTCCTTCGCGGGGGTTAAAGTAGTACATAAAGGCGCTTTCGTAGCGGACTTCTTTCATGAGGGAGTAGGCTTCTTCAAAGTCTTCTTCGCTTTCGCCGGGGAAGCCAAGCATTATGTCTGTGGAAAGCTGTATGCCCGGGATTTTTTCCCTGATTTTTTTGACCAGTTCCAGGTAGGCTTCCCTGGTGTAGCGGCGGTTCATTAGTTTTAGGATTCTGGATGAGCCGTGCTGGACTGCTATGTGGAGGCCGCGGCAGATTGTGGGGCTTTCTGGGTTTTCTTCTGCGCGTTTGGCAGACTGGGCTATTGTTTCTATTAGTTCGTCGGAAAAGTCCTTGGGGTTGCTGGATTCAAAGCGGATCCAGCGGATTGGGGACTTTGTTTTTTCTATGTGGGCGCAGATTGTCTGCAAGAGCTGGGGGAAGTTTATTGTGTCTGCGTTGTTTGCAGATGCAGTGTTTGTTACGCTAACCGCCGCCCCGTCCGCAGAAGAGCCACCTGCTTTGCTAAAAGCCCCCCGGTAAGAATTCACATTCTGCCCCAAAAGCGTAATCTCCTTCACACCACGAGAAGAAAGCACGTCCAGTTCAGCAAGAATCTCGTCAACAGGCCGCGAAACCTCCCGCCCGCGAACGTAAGGCACAATGCAGTAGGTACAAAAATTGTTGCAGCCATGCATAATCGGAACAAAAGTACTGAATGCACCTTCCTCGTAAGAAACAGGCGCAAAAGTGTAAACTGGGTCTTCCTCAATCGGAACAGGAGACTTTCCTTCCTCCACCGCGCTTATTATGTCACCAAATTTATTCTTTGCATAAGTTCCCACAACATAATCAACAACCGGAAAATCCTTCTGCAAAGTCTTCAAAAGCCGTTCTGCCATGCAGCCCATAACAACAAGGGTCAGCGGCACAGGCCCATTTTTCTCCACGTAAGCGGCAGCCTCTTCCATACTACGTGTCTTTGCGTCCGGAGCAGCGTTGCGCACCTTCTTAAGCCCGGCATAAAAACCCAGCCGACCAAAAATCCGTGTCTCTGCCGTAGCCCTAACCGAACATGTGTTTATAATAGCCATATCGCAGACTTGTGTGCTCGAAGCCTTCTTCCACCCGCGCGAAATCAAAATCTGTTCTATAGAAGCAGACTCCGCAATATTCATCTCGCAGCCATACGTTTCAAAAAAATAAGTCATGAGCCCATTCTATGAAATTTTTGCCTTTACCACAATACAGTTAATCTTACAAAAACTGTTCAGTCCATTGTGCAGATAACTCTAAGTCCACCGTAATCACTTCTTTCATAAGGTGCTTTTGGTTGGCCTCTAGCTTCAACATTGCAGCCTGTTGGATAATTTTTGCCGTCTTTTCCTTTATCTGTTCCAAACTGAGTGTTTACGTAGCAACCGCCCCTGCGAACGCATAAAGAACCTTCAGCTCCAAAAATATCAGTTTGGCTAGTAATCACTCCATGCCTGTCATAACAAAGTTCAGAAACATTTCCTAAAATATCATATATACCTAAAGTGTTCGGCTGGAGCGTTTTTATCTCATGCAAATCTGCACCATGGGGTTTGCACCAAGCATAGTTAGCCAAAGGTTCGTATGTTGCGTCATTGCTGCTTCCTCCGCGGGCAATAAATTCCCATTCGGCCTCAGTTGGAATCCTGTAACCATTTGTCGTGATGTTGCACTTTACTTGGTCCAATACGGCAGAAGTTGAATTTTTGGATGTGTAATAGAACTTTTCGTTTGCATCCATGGCTATGTTAGAACCGGTAACATTCATCCAGTCTATAACATCCGTTGTATCTTGGCCGTCTATTGTAATATAATAAGCCGGAATCAAGCCTTCTGCTTCGCTCCTTAAATTGCAATAGATTATGCACTCGTACCAGTTAACGTTTTGTATCGGATAATTGTCACCAGTTTTTGTTCGTTTGTATATTTTCATATACTTTGACCATTCTGCCTGGGTAACCTCATGGTCACAGACAGACAGGTTGGGAATGGTTATTTCGCGTGTGCCGTTTTCATCACTAATAAAGATGTTTGAACCTGCAATCGGCGTGCTAATGTGGAATTCCTCTGTTTGGATGTAGTTCCGGTTTATATACCTGGCGTACAAGTTTACATTAGCTTCGACCGGTCTGCTAAAGACGAATTTTCTTGTAAAGTTTGGCGTTTCGTACCAACCCACAAACCTGGTATCTTCATCTGCCTCTGGATTTGCCGGCCTTTCTGCCTGCATTCCTGCCTGAACCGATTGGCTGTCGTAGATTTCGCCCTTGTTGAAAAAAGAAACCTGGTAATACGTAGGATTTTCTTCTACAGGCTCTGGGCTGTCGATTGCATGTTCAGAGCCATCGATTGTAGGCTCAGAGCTGTCAATTACAGGCTCTGGCTCGTTGCTTGCAGAATCAGAATCACTGCCAGAAGAACCACCTGAGCATCCGGTTAGAAAAAATAGCAAGCTTGTCAGTAAAAAAGCAGAAATTTTTAAGTTTTTCATAGGCAAACGCTCCTCTTTAAAAATCGGCATTTTGCTAAAAAAATCGGCTTTCCTATAAAAATAATACAGCATAACCGCAAAAATTTCCATATAAAAGCCAAAAGTCCATATTTGCAAAAGCCCCTACTTGCCGCGCATACTTGCCGGTGGACTCTTTAACAAAAAAACTTCCGCTTGCCTTTAAGTTACAACTGCAAAAGCCAAATGCAAAATCCAACTGCAAAAGCTGAATAGTCAAAGCTGGAAATTTATTCGTTTACGTGCTATAACAGAATCAAATGGAAGGACAAAATCAAATGGAAGAACCCTTTTACAAAAACGGCCTAAAATTCTCATGCAAGCGTTGCTCCTTCTGCTGCGGCCATTCACCAGGATTTGTCTACCTGTCAAAAAGCGACCTTTTAAGGCTTTGCGACTTCTTCAAAATGAATCCCCTCGACTTTGCCCAAAAATACTGCCGCTGGGCAAACTACTACCACGGAGACACCGTTCTTGCCCTAAAAGAAAAAAAGAACTACGACTGCATATTGTGGAGCCAAGGCTGCTCTGCCTACCAAGCCCGCCCCCTCCAATGCTCAACCTATCCCTTCTGGTCTTGGATGGTACAGGACAAAGCCACCTGGGAAGAAATGGCCAAAGACTGTCCCGGAATCAACTCAGGCCAACTCTGGCCCAAAGACTTTATCGACCAAGCCAAAACCTCCTACGACAAAAACGTCCCCATCACAAAAGAAGAATTTGAACTTCTGGTCGCCACTTAGTCCATAATCTCTATCTTGCGGCGCTTTCTGGGTAATACAAACGTTCCGTAATAGAAGCCCCCGTGCCCTGTGTGTGGCGCTTTCGGGGTTCCGGCTTCCGCCTCCATTGCTCGCTCGAAGCTACGCTGCGAGTTCGCAACGTGCTCACGCACGCCCCTCCAGTGCCTGCCGCACCTTTATATGCTATCCCTTGAAAAATCCCTCCATGGCTCTGTACTGGTCGGCAAGAAAGAAAAAATAATCCCTCCGCAAAACAAAACGCTATCGTCCCAAACCCGCCCGCTCCATGAGCCAGCCGAAGGTGTTCCCTGAGCTAGTCGAAGGGCCGCGCAAAAACCGACCTCCGTCATTCCGTGCCCCGCCCCAGAAACTGTAAAAGTAAAAATCCAAAACTTTTCCCCCACGCTTGACCAATCCCCCATCTGCCCTTATACTAAAACCATCGAAGAGAAATTTATGGAAAAAAGTGTAATAAAACCCAAGCAACTCCCACTTGACATTAATTGCCGCATGGGTCAAAATTCTCACGTCTCACGTCTCACGTCTCACGTCTCACGTCTCACGTCTCACGTCTCACGTCTCACGTCATGGCGTAGTACGTCCATTTTTAAATTTAAAATACACCCGGAGTATTTCCCTTGCAGAAGTGCCCGGGTTTTTTGTTTTTAAAGCAAAAAAAGAACCTGTCATTCCGGGCCCCGACCCGGAATCTGTAAGAACTTCGTCATTCCGGGCTCGACCCGGAATCTGTAAAATATAAAATTTTTATGGAGGAATTAATATGAAAAAGATGAAGATGGCATTTTTAGCCCTTGCCACCTTGGCCCTGCTTGCCACAGGCTGCGGCGGCGGTGGAGGCGGCTCCGATGACGATGACGCAACCCCCAGCAGCGGAAGCACGACAACAAGCATACCTGCGGGTTTTATGGCGGTTCCCGGCGCAACATTCGACGGAACAACCGCTATAACTGGCTCCGAAGTGTTCATTGCAGGACGCACTGTTACCATTCCAAGCCTTTTGGTATGCGACCACGAGGTAACGCAGGCAGAATACCAGTCTGTTATGGGAAGCAATCCGAGCTCTTTCTCTTCAAGCCCTGCAAGCGGGGAGACACAGGCAAACCGTCCGGTGGAAATGGTAAGCTGGTACGATGCCATCATGTACTGCAACAAAAGGAGCTCTGCAGAAGGCAAGACCCCCTGCTATGCACTTGATGGAAATACGAATACAAGTACGTGGAATACCATCAATGAGATAGATGACAATGGTAATGGAGAGGTAGATGAATTAGAAGAAGTCGGTAACATAACATGCGACTTTAGCGCGAACGGCTACCGCCTGCCCACGGAAGCGGAGTGGGAATACCTTGCGCGCGGGGGAAACCTTACCAACAGCGGGCAGACGACCTACAGCGGAGACGATGACATAGGAAGCGTTGCGTGGTATGACGGTAACAGCGGCTCCAAGACTCACGAGGTAAAGAAAAAGAATCCAAACGGAAAAGGCCTTTACGACATGACTGGGAACGTATACGAATGGTGCTGGGATTGGTGGAGTAGCTCCATAAGCGCGAGCACGCCGCCTACCGGTGTCGCGTCGGGGTCTGACCGCGTTTTTCGCGGTGGCGGCTGGGGCTCCGATGCGTCCGACTACGCCTACCGGGCCAAACGCACCCCGCACTCCCGCTACTATTACCTCGGCTTTCGCGTTGCTTGCTTTAGGTCCGAATAAGAAAAAATTACGCTCCGTGCAAAGAGCACCCCAGTGTGTGCGAAAGAACGGAACGTAAGCGAGCTGGTCATACTGGACGCTGACCTGGAATCTGTAAGATATGAATTATTAATTTTTGCAAGACAATGACATTAGGAACAAAAACGAAAGTCACATTATTGTAAAAAAATACGGAGGAATAATATGAAAAAGTTTAGGCTGGCATTTTTGGCCCTTGCCACTTTAACCCTGCTTGCCACAGGCTGCGGCGGCGGAGGTGGTGGCGGCTCCGATGATGATGTCGTGACTCCTGTTGCAGAAAGTGGAAGTACGACTTCGGAAAGTGGAAGTACAAGCACAAGCACAAGCACAAGC
>JAFXWC010000029.1 GCA_017534445.1 Treponema sp. | reverse complement strand
ATCGATTCCAACATAAATTATACTTTCCATTGGTGAGTCTCCTTTGTTTGCGGTAACTCGGCCGCTTGTCTTTTATTTAAGTTTGCCGTAAATCCGCGGTTTCTAACATCGCGAGGCTCACCATATTGTATGTTATGTGGATGCCCGCACAGGGGCGCTGGAGAAAAGTATGAAAAAAATATTTATTTTTGTTGGAAGTTTGATTTTATTTTCGGTACTGTTAATTTCTTGTTCCAATTTTCATGTATTCAAGGATATTACTTTTGGAAGCGACATGAAAAATGTGGAAAATATTCTCTCGCAAAACAAGATAAAATATAAAACTTATCCCGCCGCCCCAATGTTGGATATAGACTTGGAAAATCCTGAAGAGATTGCTGATGCACTTAGAAATAAAAGTGCGGGATTTCTTGGAGATATGCTTTATAAAGAATCTATTTATTACTTAAAAAGTATTTGTGGCATTAATTTTCAATCACAAATATTCTTTTTTAATGATAAGTGTACTAACATAAGCCTTCAATGGCATATAAAAAGCAATCCTTCTCTGAAAAACGGTTATATAGCTTCGGAAAAATTAAGAACATATATAACTCAGCAATATCCAGAAAAAAAAATTGAACCTGCAGAAGATAAATTTCACTATGAAAAATATGTAATGCAAATTTCAGATACAGTTTCTATTTCAGTTAGAGCTAACACAGAAAACCTTTACTGCGATATGGAAGATTCAGTTTTACAAGAGCCGTATGAAGAATTAAAGAAAAAGGTAAATGAATTTGCCCATTATTATTAGAATAGGAAAAAATGATGAAGAAATTTTTATATGCTTCAACGTTAATTAATGCCCTTTTGTTTCCTTCAATTTGGATGTCATTAATGTGGAAATAATTTCTGTGGAAGCAGTGAACCCCTCGCTGCTTCTCATAAGAAAATATGTCCTTTAGTAGTGGGGCGGCTTTCTGTTAGGAATTTCCCCCTGCAGCTGGTCAGACATGTCGCGGATTTTGCCGCTCAGTATTTTGTTTTCCTTTCTAAGCACTTCTATTGTCTGCGTGTGAGAGGTAACCACATCCTGCAGCTGCTGAACAAAATCTTCCATATAGGATAGTTTTATTTCCAGCTTGTCCAGACGCTCCGTCATGGCCTTAAGTTCATCTTCCGTCATTTTTAAATTCCTTCCAAGCCCCAATCTTTACCGGGTAATATACATCCACGGACATGTCCTTATTGTAAACTTCATAGGCTTTTCCTGCAAGCGCAATTTTTTTGCTTTCCGCATATTCCTTTAAGAGCACATGCGCCTTTGCCACTTTAGAAAACCCTTTCGTAAATTTAATGTGGATGCAGCTTTCTTCAAAAACTTCTATTATGTCTTCAGCGTCTTCTGCATTGCACTTCTTTACAGGAAGGCAGCTCTTCATGGAAAATCCGTCTTCTTGCAAAAGCCCCTGGTAAATTACAAAGTGACTTCCCGCTACTTCTATTCCTTGGCGGGCAGCTTTTTCGTAAAGCTTTCCCATGGACATGCCAAGGTTTTCTAGCTCAACATTTTCTGCAAGGTAAAGGCAGCGGCATTTTTTAAATGGACGGATATCCACTTGCAAGTCTTTGCCTTCATCCTTGTTCTTTTTGTCTGAAAAAGCAAATTCCTTTACTTCTTTAAGATGCAAATCCATTTCCCTTATCTTGCTTTTGATAAGTTTTTCTTCGTTGGCTTTTCCATCCAAGACTTGTTTTATTTCGTAAAGGGAAAGGCCAATTTTTCTAAGGCTCTTTATTTTTTCAAGAAGGGCAAGCTGCTCCTCGCTGTAATAGTGGTAGCCGTTTTGCCCGTCCACTGATGCGGGAACAAGCAATCCTTCTTCATCGTAAATTCGCAGAGCCTTTCTGCCAACTTTTCCTATTACTGCAAACTGACCGCGCGTATACATTATTGCCCCACCTTTCTTCTTCTTACCCTGCCAAAGATTTTTATAAAACCAATGTGCAGGGGAAGTATCTTGTATAAAAGATAATCGTCGTACTTTTTGTATCCTTCTCTGCGGTAAAAGTTTACCACCGCTTCGCATATAGATTCAACACAGTTTTTGTTCAAAAGATTTCCCAGTTCTTCTGATGCCAGCCTTGGAAAACCGATGTGCCCGTATTTTCCCATTGCCCTTAGCTGCTTCTTTTTAAAAATCATTTCCCTGTCGCTTATATTTGAATCGGGTAAATCCTTGTAGCCTTGGCGCACATGCTTTTTGTTAATGCTTAGCAAAGACGACGTTTCTATCCAGCCTGCATGAAAGTCGTTTCCGTGCTCCTTTTCCATACTTCGTATTTCTTTTGGCTGCTCAAGTCCTGCCCCCATAAAGATTGCCCCCATTGGAGCAATTGCACAGAGGCCGTTTTTCCTGTTTACCTTTCTTACCGCTTTTGTTACCGCAATCTGATGGTCGGGGTCTGCGTGGGAGGCTATAAGAACTATATGCCTAAAGCCCATGCAGCGTATGCTTTCCAGTATTTCGTAAGCAACCTCGTATGTTGTCTTCATGGAAAAATGAATTGAACCGTAAAACTCGTTTACAGATGCGGCCGCAATTGGGAATG
Organism: Treponema sp.; assembly: GCA_017534445.1. GTDB lineage: Bacteria > Spirochaetota > Spirochaetia > Treponematales > Treponemataceae > Treponema_D. The sequence continues at coordinate 2,013 of JAFXWC010000029.1, read as the reverse complement.
GTGGAAGAAAATAGCAGTCAAGCCCATGGTCTTTTTCAAGCTCTTCCATGGCTTTTTTGCTCCAGGCATCCCCTTCAATCAAATCTGTTGCAAGCGGAAGGCAGAGTCCGTGTTCTTCGATTGGAGCCATCACAATAAATGCAATGGCCTTCTCTTTGCTAACATCCCCAATCTCCTTCCAAGTCATCAAGCTTAAATCTTTCATTATTTGTCCTCCGTATTGTTCTTGAACAAATAATAAACCTGGCCCAAAAGACCAGGTCAAGAGAGGTTTTTATTTTTTTTACAGCCGCTTTCTTAGTCCAGAGTGTAGGTCTGGCCGTATTTGATGATTTCTACGTTGGGGAAGCCGTTTTCTTTCAGGTGGTTCTGGAGGTAGGCTTGGCTGTCCTTTTCGCCGTGAACCAGGAAGATTTTCTTTAGGCGGCTTGTGTCTATTGCGTTAAGCCAGGCGGTTGTTTCCTTGTAGTCGGCATGGGCGCTGAATGCGTTGATTTTTTCTACGTCGGCCTTTACGTTGTACCAGTCGCCAAGAATCTTTACCTCTTTTTGTCCGTCCAAGATTTTGCGGCCAAGGGTGTTTTCTCCCATGTAGCCTACAATCAGGATGATGTTGTTGGGGTTGGAGATGTTGTTGGCAAGGTGGTAGAGGACGCGCCCCGCTTCGCACATTCCGTCTGCGCTTATGATAATCATTGGCCCCTGCTTTTTGTTAAGGGCTTTTGATTCGTCTACGCTTGTTACGAATGAAAGCGAGTTGAATCCGAACGGGTTCTTGTGGTGCTGGATGAATGCCTCGTTGGTTTCTTCGCTGTAGCATTCAGGGTGCAGCTGGTAGATGCCTGTTGCGTTTACCGCCATTGGGCTGTCCATGTAAATTGGAATCTGAGGAATCTTCTTTTGGTCAACAAGCAGGTGCAGGTAGTAGACAAGTTCCTGTGCGCGCTCTATTGCAAATGAAGGAATTATGATTTTGCCCTTTTTGTCTACCGCGCGCCTTATGAGTTTTACAAGGTCGTCCATTGCGACTTTGGGTTCTTCGTGCAGGCGGTTTCCGTAGGTGCTTTCCAGGAAGATGTAGTCTGGGGCAGGAACATTTGTTGCCGGGTTCCTGATGATGGGCTTTTCGTTGCGGCCAAGGTCTCCGGTGTACAGTATGCGGATTTCGTCTGAGGGTGCTCCCCTAAGTGCGGCTTCTCCTGTGCCCTGTGAGTTGGATGCTGGTGTGCTTGTCTTTCCAAAGAGGCGGTGCCAGAATCTTCTTCCGCTTCCCATTCCGCTGCTTTCGGTCTTGCCGGTTATGGGGTTTGCCCTCTGGCCTGTTATGGTAAAGTATGCAAAGCTTGAGCCAAGGATGTGTCCTGCATCAAAGAATTCAAGCTGAACGTCCGGTGCAATGTACATTTTGCGGTTGTAGCCAAGGGAGACTATCTGGTTTGCGGCTTTTACGCAGTCTTCTTCTTTGAACAGAGGCTTCCAGAAGAATTTCTCTCCTTTTTTGCGTGCCTGTTTTGCAAGGAATTCTGCGTCGCGTGCCTGAATGCGGGCTGAATCCATCATTACGATGTTGGCAAGGTCGCGGGTGGCAGGCGTGGCATAGATGTTTCCGCGGTAGCCGTTTTTTGCCAGTACGGGCAGGAGTCCGCAGTGGTCGTAGTGGCCGTGGGTAAGGATTACGCTTTCTATTTTGTCTGCCGCAAAGTCAAAGTTGCGGTTCTTTGAGTCTGATTCGGCGCGCTTTCCTTGGAAGGCTCCACAGTCTACCATAAAGCTGCGTCCGTCTACTTCGAAAATATGTTTGCTGCCGGTTACTTCTTCGGCGGCTCCTAATGAATAACAAATTACGCTCATGTCTATGCTCCTTGCATTGAATCAATATTAATTATAAGGCATAAATGGGAAATTAACAAATGCTTTTTCAATTCAAGGGAGGACCCTTGGACCCCAAACTAAGGGGAGGGAAAACCCCCTACTCCGAAGCGAGGGTTTTCCCTCCCCTTAAACCCCTCCCTT
>JAFXWC010000028.1 GCA_017534445.1 Treponema sp. | reverse complement strand
CACAAGCCAATGGACAAACGGAAGCGCACCCCACCTTACCTCTGGCTTTAACGTAACAAAGCAATGCGTGGAAACCTTTGTCTACAGAAGAATCTACGTGTCACAAACTGGCAACGACACAACAGGCACCGGAACATCCGAGCGCCCCTTTGCCACAATCAAAAAAGCCATGGACCGCTTAAACGAAGTGGCCACCCTTAACGCAACAAAGGAATCTATCTCTGCAACGACACCCTGGGAACTGCACGTTATTGGAACGCCTGCAAAACCAACAGACACAGTCTCTGGCGAAGGCCTCATAAACGCAACAAGCAGCATCCAGCACCTTAAAATCGTAGGTGAAGGAGACGGAGCCACAATAGACGCAAACACAAAAGGGCGTGTGCTTTACGTGCAGTCTGGCGCAAATGTAACAGTAGAGAACATTACGCTAAAAAATGGAAGAGTAAGCAACGGCGGTTCTGGTGCCGGTATCTACGTAGACACCAGCGGAACATTCAAAATGACAAGCGGTGAACTTTCGGGATGTACGTCTACTGCCAGTGCTGGAGGAATTTATAATAAAGGCACTCTTACTATTGAAAACGGCACAATAAGCGGCAACTCGTCAACAAGCCAAGGCGGAGGAATTTTCGCAGATTCCGGCTCACTTACAATAAGCGGTGGCACAATAAGCGGCAACTCAACTTCAAGCTATGGCGGCGGCATCTACGTCAATACAGGATCTGTTACAATAACAGGCGGCACAATAAGAAGCAACACGGCCAGCGACGGTGCCAACAACGTATTCATAAGTACAAGCATTTCGGCAACAATCCCAGCGGGTAACGATTCGTTCTATAATGAATATTCCACGGCAAACGGAAAAGCAGACGCTGTTTGCCTAAGCGGAAGCAACTTTGTGCGCTTTAACCAACCCAACGATTCCGGGAACAGCCTATCCTCATTCTCAAACCTTTTTACAGGCAGCGCAACAATATACCTTGGCCAAACAGATGCCTCTAGCAGCGAATGGAAAACAAGCAACCTTGAAATTGGCGCAGACTGCAACTACAACCTTACCATAAGGCCAACCCAAACAGGCGCAAGTGCCACAATCAAGTACGGCTCAGACACGCAATCCACAGACTACCTCATACACTACAATAAAAACAGCAAAACTCTTACCCTCACTAACCTAATCTTAGACGGGAACAGCAAAAAATGCGGCATAGTAAAACTTGATGCAGGAACCCTTTCCGCAAGCAACTGCACCTTCCAGAACGGCCAGGCAGAAAACGGCGGCGGTCTTCATGTAAAAGCAGGAGCAAGTGCAACACTCACTTCATGCACCATAGACAGCTGCCGGGCAGAAAACAGTGGCAGCAACAATTCAGAAGGAGGAGGAATTTTTACACGAGGAATCGTGAATTTTAGCGGAACAATTACAAATTGTACAGTAAAAGGAAACGGTGGCGGTGTAATGGTTGAAACTACCGCAAACGCAAAATTTACTATGACTTCCGGCACGATACAGTCTTGTAACGCAGAAAAAGTTTCCTCTACTTTAGGGGGTAAAGGAGGCGGCGTTTGGGCTTATCAGAATTTTACCATGCAAGGAGGTACAATCACAGGCTGTACATCAGAAAAAGAAGGTGCAGGTGTATACCTTGGCTCAGCAAGCTCTTCTACCCCTGTATTAAACATGAGCGGAAATGCAAGAATTGACGCAGCCAATGAAGTCTATATATGTCCTGGTTGGAATATAAACATCACAAGTAACCTTACCAACACTTCATTACCTGTAGCAACAATAACACCCTATCAATACGCGGGAAATCCACAGGTTTTGACAGAATCGTCATCAAACCTTATTAAGAACAATTATAAGAAATTTGCACTTAGCGACCAAACCACATATTTTGTTGGCATGAACGGAAAGGTACAGAAAGAGGAATTAATTACCGCAGCATCATCAAGCACAGGAACGGAAATTTACGATTTGCTACAAGAATACGATAAGGTAAAAATAGACATACCAAGTGGTGTAACATACTCTATTGTTCCTGATGACAGCTATCCAGACTCCACTAGTTCTAAAAAAATGGCACTTATAATTCCTTCCGGAAAAACTCTCACGTGTACAGGAGGAGGAACATTTAATAACGCACAACGTTGTGGGGATGTTATACAAGTAGACGGAGGAACATTCAATCTTACTGGTTCGGTCACCATTACCACGCAACCCAAAGGCAACTTTTGGGGAGTCGTAGAAATAAAGAATAGCGGAACATTCAATATGAGCGGAGGAACAATCACAGGCTGTAATTCCGGCAGTGGAAATGGAGTCGTATCAATCAACTATGGCTGCACTTTTAACATGACCGGCGGAAGCATTACAAATAATAGAGCAGCTTATGGAGCTGTATTCATTAGTTCTTCAGGCGGACAATTTACCATGGATGGTGGGTCAATAACAAATAATCATCCATATGGAGTATATATATATAAAGGAACCTTTACAAAGAATAGCGGTACCCTATCCGGCAACACAGCAGCAAGTGGCGGAGCATTACAAAATATTAAAATTGCAGATGGAGGAGGAACTTACAACGGTACCACATATAACAGTGCACAAATAATAAATCCTTAGTAAAAAAACAAAGCTACATTTTTATCAAACATGATGCAAAATAAGCAGCAAGTTGAATATGGGTATGTAAAAATTACTTGAATTTTTCCTTAAAAGTCCTATAATATAGAATAGAGTCGTAGTTTTAAACCAAAAAAGGAGGTTTGCCATGAAAAACAAAATCCTTTCGCTTTTATACACCACGGCCGTAACACTCGTTCTGCTAACAATTTCATCCTGCTCCGGGATATTTTCCGTACCCGACACTCCAGACGAGCAAGGCACAAAGGCTGCCCAAGAACAAAGATACACCATTAGCGGAAACTTCAGCATGCCAAATGCAAGCGCAGCCCCCGCAGAAGTAAACTCTTTTCAGAACCAGGCCAACCCGCGCAACGCAATGCCGGACACAAGCACAACAGCACTTAAATACATTGTAAAAGCCGTAAGGACATCCGACGGTCAAGAAGAATCCACAGAATCATCCGACGGAAAAACATACATATTTAACAACCTGGCGGCAGGAACTTGGCAAATAACCGCCTACGCATACACAAAGGACTCTAATGCCTATCTAGTCATGCAGAGCGAACCAAAGTCCATTTCACTTTCCGCAATAAACCCATTCGCAAGTACAAGCCTCTTGATAGCACCGGCATCAGGCGGCACAGGAGACATTAACCTTACCATAAGCTGGGACTCTGCAAACTGCGGAATAGGATACTGCAAGATGGTATGCACCAGTTATCCCCCCCTGTCTGAAAATATCAGCGGAAACTCACTCCCCAAAGACTTAAACGGAGTGCCAAGCGGAATCCACGAGCTAAAGCTTTCTTTCTACTCATCTTCCGAAAACGAAAGCGCAGGAATGCCTCCGCTCTACGAATGCACTGAATACCTTTCTGTCCTGCCCCACCTTACGACAAACAGATGGACGGCAGGAAGCGCACCCCACATTAATTCATCCGGGGCCTTCTACGTAACAAAGACATGCACAGAAACCTTTGTCTACAGAAAAATCTACGTGGCAGAAAACGGAAACGATTCCGGCACCGGAACATCCGAGCGCCCCTTTGCCACAATCAAAAAGGCCATGGACCGCTTAAACGAAGTGGCCACCCTTAACGCAACAAAAGAAGCCATAAGCGCAACGACACCATGGGAACTGCACGTTATTGGAACGCCTGCAAAACCAACAGACACAGTCTCTGGCGAAGGCCTCATAAACGCAACAAGCAGCATCCAGCACCTTAAAATCGTAGGGGAAGGAGTCGGTGCCACAATAGACGCAAACAGCAAGAACAGGGTGCTTTACGTAGACACAGGGGCAAGCGTAACAATCCAGAACGTTACGCTTACAAAGGGAAGCCAGAACTTTGGCGGAGGAGTCTATGTCAAAGCAAGCGGAACTTTTACAATGCAAAGCGGTGAAATCAGCGGAAACACAACCACCGGCAACGGCGGAGGAGTCTTTGTTGACAACAGCGCAAAATTCGACATGAACGGAGGAACCATCTCCGGCAATACTGCAACAAACAACGGCGGAGGCGTAATTGTTGCAGGAGAAATAAACATAGACACAACATACGCACACATTAGCGGTAACTCGGCAGGCGGCGGGAACAACATCTACTTGGGGGCAAACGCAACAGGCTCATTCCCTGCAGGAGACGATGCCTTTTACAACGACACAAACGCAAACGGCAATGCAGACGCAATCTGCATAAAAAGCGGGAACAACTTTGCCAGGTTCAATACGCCCAATTCTTCGGAAAACTATATAGGCTCTGTAATCAGCCTTTTTAACGGAGATGCAACAATCTTCCTTGGAAATGCAAATGCCTCTAGCAGCGAATGGAGAACAAGCAACCTTGGAATTGGCGCAGACTGCAACTACAACCTTACCATAAGACCAACCAAAACAGACGCAAATGCAACAATCAAGTACGGTTCATCTTCGGCATCAAATTACTATCTAATAAAATTTGCAAAAGCAGAAAAGAAACTAACCCTAATAAACCTAACCCTTGACGGAAACATCCAAAAGTGCCCAATCGTCTATCTTTCTGCCGGAACTCTGGAAGCCACAAACTGCACCTTCCAAAACGGAAAAACAGATAACGGGGCAGGCCTTTTTGTAAGCGAAGGAACCACAGCAACTCTTAACTCCTGCACAATACAAAACTGCCGTGCAGAAGGAGACAGCACTTATTCCAAAGGCGGGGGAATCGCCACAAAAGGAACCGTAAACTTTAACGGCGGCTTAATAAAACAATGCACTGTAAAAGGAAACGGCGGCGGTGTATTTGTTTATGATGCAAGCAATGCCAAATTTAACATGACAGATGGTACAATACAGTCATGCGGAGCAGAGAAAATGGCAGCAGACAGCTTCTTGGGCGGTCAGGGCGGAGGAGTTTTTGATTTTAAGCTTTTTGACATGTCTGGCGGAACAATCAAAAACTGTACAGCCGAACTGCACGGAGCAGGAGTTTGCATTTTAAGAGACAATTCTACCCCCACTTTCAACATGAGCGGAAATGCACGAGTTGACAATACGAATGACGTATACCTACCTAATGGCTATAAAATAAACATAACCGACGAGCTTACCGGTGCAACACCTGCCGCACTGATTACTCCGTCTAGTTACGCCGTAGATATACAGGTCGTCGATACCTCTTCAGACGCACTGAAAAGCTACTATGCAAAGTTTATACCAAGCAACTCCAACGCTTATTATGTTGATAGAAATGGAACATTGCAGTTAGGTTTCTCTGCAACACCAACAAGCACAGGAACAGAGATTTATAGTTTACTGCAAAGCAAAGACGATGTTATGGTCTACATTCCAAGCGGAGTAACATATAAAGTGGTTCCAGATAGCAGCTATGAAAACGGTGGAAATTTTTCTGGCAGTGGAAAAGATTGTGCTCTTGTAATTCCTGCCGGAAAAACCGTAACACTCAAAGGAAGCGGAACGCTTTCTCTTTCAACAAGATGTGGAGACATTATAGAAGTTAAAGGAGGAACGCTAAACCTTACAGATTCTGTTACAATCACACCTTCACCAAGCAGCATTCACTGGTCCGCCATAGAACTAACTTCCGGAGGAACATTGAATATGAGCGGGGGAACAATCACAGGGGTCCATTCCGGCGGTGGCAATGGAACTGTAACCGTAACCACTAGCTGCACTTTTAACATGACAGGCGGAAGCATTACGAGCAACAGCACGTCTTATGGAGGAGTAAAAGTTGCTGGAGGAACATTCATCATGACAGATGGTTCAATAACAAATAACAGAGGTTATAATGGAGGAGTTTCAGCAACTTATGGAGGAACACTTACAATAAGCGGAGGTACAATAAGCGGGAACAAAACAAATTCCGATGAAACAGCAAATGTTATGATAGAAAACTACGGAACTTACAACGGAACTGCTTATGGCTCTAGTACAAGTCCGGTAAGCAATCAAATTATATACTAAGGTTGCAAAACATAAAAACACAGGAGTAATATCATGAAAAAAGTTACAAAAATCATAATCCTCACAGTGGCATTGGCATTCACCTACACATTCACAGCATGCTCCAATGGAAGCTCATCAGGAGACGGTGATTCAGAAGCAATAGCCACAAATACAAACACAAGCTCATCTGAAGATACAGACCAAACGACACCAACACCAACGCCTACACCAACTCCAACTCCAAATTTAAGCGGTACTGACAGCGCGTATTTGGCAAGATACATTTATACAACAAGCGCCGGAGCTAATATGAATGAGGAAGGCTGTTGTAATGTTGGATATAATTCTGTGAACGATGTTTACGCTGTCCCCGGGGATGATTTTTTCCTTACAATAGTTTCACTTATATCAGAAGACACATCAAAAACCCCAAAAGAAGCTACTTTTAGCATAACCGCGATTGCTGGCTATTATTTAGAGACAAATCCATTCTGTGTAGTCGCGCTGCCATCCACAATCAACGGCAACGATTTAGAAGTCAACCCAGAGACAAACTACTGGAGATACAAATAAGCTGCAAGTTGAATACAGGTAAAGATTTCCTCCACCATAGCTAAAAGCTATCTCAAACCCACAAAATATTGTATTTTACTATCCCAGCATTTCTCCGCATAATAAAAACACAGGAGACTTTTATGACTATAAAAGAAATTTTGGAAAGTAAAAAACTGCTTCTTTCCTTTGAGCTTTTTCCGCCAAAAAAAGAACAGGGCTTTGAGGGTGTCTTTGAAGCCGCAGAAAAACTTTCTTTTCTAAGGCCGGACTTTATTTCCGTAACATGCGGTGCGGGAGGAACAACGGGCGGAAACACAAGTCAGGTAGCCGCAAAAATAAAGTCAATGGGCATTCCTCCCCTTGCCCACCTTACCTGCATAGACAATACAAGAGAATCCCTGATGCAAAAAATCCAGGAGATGAAAGGGCTTGGCATTAAGAACGTTCTTGCCCTTCGCGGAGACAAAAAGATTGATTCTTCCGATTTTAAGCAGGCATTTGAGCACGCAAGCGACATTGTTCCTCTTTTAAAGCAGGCAGGCTTTTGCACAGGCGGGGCATGCTACCCGGAAGGCCACCCGGGAAGCCCCTGTTTGGACGCAGACATAGACAACCTTCACTACAAAGTTGATGCGGGCGTGGACTTTCTTACCACCCAGATGTTCTTTGACAACAACATGCTCTACTCCTACCTTTACCGTCTTAACTCAAAGGGAATACACCTGCCGGTTCTGGCGGGAATAATGCCTGTTACCAACGCAAGCCAGGTGCAGAAGATGGTGCGCCTGTCCGGTGCCCACGTTCCCCCAAAGCTTGCCATGCTGTGCGACAAATTCTCTTCCAACAGAGAGGCTATGTACCAGGCGGGAATCTCTTATGCAGTAGACCAGATTCTTGACCTTATTTCCAACGGAATAAGGGGCATTCACATTTATACCATGAACAAGGCAAATGTTGCCTGCGACATACTTAAAAATTTGAATTCGGTATTTGAGGCGGCGGCATAGAATTTGGCCTAAAAAAAATTGTGAAAAAAAATTATTTTTTTTGCAATCCTGCTTGACACAAATTATGCTTTCTGCTATTATTCATCATGTCGATTACATGGTGCCTGTAGTTCAGCGGTAGAATCCCAGATTGTGGATCTGGTTGTCGTGGGTTCGAAACCCACCAGGCACCCAAGCGCTGAACACAGTAGACTGCAATCTGAACGAAACGCGTTCGTAGCTCAACTGGATAGAGCAATGGACTTCGAATCCGGAGGTTGCACGTTCAAGTCGTGTCGGACGCATGATGTAATTAATTCCGTCAATACGGAATCAATATACGGGCGATTAGCTCAGCTGGTAGAGCAACAGACTCTTAATCTGTGGGTCGGGAGTTCGATCCTCCCATCGCTCAACACTTAACTCCTTGTTCCGCAAGGAGTTATTTTTTATGCAAGGCCGTCATGTTAGCACGGTGCTAGCAAATCCCTAAGCGAGGGTGGTGAAATTGGCAGACACGCCAGACTTAGGATCTGGTGCCCTAGGCGTGAGGGTTCAAGTCCCTTCCCTCGCAAAAACTTTTCTTATCAGCAAACAATCATTCAATCCAAAATCAAATAGCTTTTTCCTATCACTTACAATAATTTTTCAGTATTGGACTGCAAAAAAATCATCTGCTATATTAAGCGCATGAATAGATGCACGAATGAAAAAGTCAACATTACAATTTCAAGGGCAAAAACAACAGATTTGGACGAACTGCACAGAATAGAAGAGCTTTGTTTTGGAAGCGGAAAAGCCGCGTCTCGGGAAGCCTTTCTTTTTAGGCTTACCCATTATCCCCAATGGTTCTTAAAGGCCAGCATAGGCGGAAAAACGGCAGGTCTTATAAACGGCTGCCCTTCCGACCAAAAGTACATTACGGACGACCTCTATCTTGCGGAAAGTACATTTAACTTGCAGGGGGAAAACCTTTTGATATTCGGGCTTGCAGTTCACCCGGAATTCCGCAAGCTTGGAATTGCCCACGCCCTTATGGACCACATTTTAAAAGCCGCAAGGGAAGGCGGTAAAAAGAGAGTGTCCCTTAGCTGCAAGGAAAGCCTTGTTCCCTTTTACGAAGGTTTTGGCTACACAAACCATGGGGCTTCGGACTCCACAATAGGCGGAATAAAATTTTTTGACATGGAAATGGAGCTGTAAAGAATTTATTTTTAGCAAAAGCAATATTTTTTGGCAAAAGCATATTGACACTTTGTCTTATATACTGTAATATCATCACATAACATTCCTGTAGTGAATGGTTTTGCGGAAATGGCTCAATGGTAGAGCGCGACCTTGCCAAGGTCGATGTTGCGGGTTCGATTCCCGTTTTCCGCTTTAGCCTTTTGGCGAATATACGCATTTTGCGGAAATGGCTCAATGGTAGAGCGCGACCTTGCCAAGGTCGATGTTGCGGGTTCGATTCCCGTTTTCCGCTCGAAACTTCAGGCGATTTAGATTAGTTCTAAAATCGCCTTTTTTTTACATCAATCAGAAAAGGGGAACCCTAATTGAACGTAACCAAAGAAATCAAGAAAATTGAAAACTCAAGCGTAAAGCTCACCGCTACAATCGGTAAAGAAGACGTTGCGGCAGAATACAAGAAAAGCATCGAGAAATACGCAAAGAACATCCAGATTCCTGGCTTCCGCAAGGGACACGTTCCTGTTTCCGTACTTGAACAGAAATACGGAGAAGCCTTGAAGTCAGAAATTATTGGTGACCTTATTGACAAGACTCTCAACGACATTCTTCAGGGAGACGACGCAAAGGACTTCCGCCCTCTTCCATACGCACAGCCCCGCCTCGAAGGCGACAAGATGCCTGAGTTTGACACATCAAAAGACTTTACCTTTACCGTAACATACGACGTGTTCCCGGAAGTAAAGGTAACAAACTTTAGCGGAATTACCGTAAAAGAACCTGTTGTAGAAATTGGCGACAAGGAAATCCAGGACGAGCTTAAGGCAATCCAGGAACGCAATGCTTCTGTTATAGACAAGAAAGACGGCGATGCTGTTGCAAAGGACAACATCGTAACAATTGACTATTCAGAGCTTGACGATGCAGGCAAGGTAATTGACGGCAGCAAGCGCGAAGGTTTTGTGTTTACTGTTGGTTCCGGCGAAAACATCTACAAGATTGACGATGAAATCATCGGCATGAAGAAAGACGAGACCAAGCAGATTACAAAGACCTACGACAAGAAAGACCCAGACGCAGACCTTGCCGGAAAGACAAAGAAAATCAGCGTAACCGTAAAGGCAATCAAGGAACGCATCCTCCCAGCATTGGATGACGATCTTGCCCAGGACGTTAGCGAAAAATACAAGACACTTGACGACCTTAAGAAGGACATTGCCAGCAAGATGGCTCTTGCAAAGGACAGAAAGATTAAGGAAATCAAGACACAGAGCCTTCTTTCACAGCTTGTTGAAAAGAACCCATTCGACTTGCCAAAGTCTATGATTGCCGCTGAAAACGAAGCAAGATGGAACATGATGGCACAGCAGTTCAAGACAAGCCCTGAGCAGCTTGAAAAGATGATTCTTTCATCCGGCCAGACAAAGGAAGCAATGCTTGAGCAGTGGGTTGGCAATACAGAAAAAATGCTTAAGAGCCGCATCATCGTGGACATCCTTATGCGCGACAAGAACATTGCCGTTACACCGGAAGAAATCGATGCTGAATACGCCAAGATTGCTGAAGAAAACGGCATTACCCTTGACGAAGTAAAGGAACACTACAAGGACCTTAAGGCCAAGGAATACCTTGTTGACGAAGTTAAGGAAAGCAAGCTTTTTGAAGAGCTTTACAAAGAAGTAAAGGTAGCAAAAGGCGACAAGACAACTTTTGCAGATTTATTTAAGGAAGAAAAATAAAGCTGAGGCAGGACAAGGAAGATTTCTTTCTCTCTTCTGCACAAAAGAACGGAATGCCGCTAAAATTGCCGATTGTTTAACTTTATAAAAATAATTGGCGTTTTGAGTTGTCGCATTCCGTTTTTTTATTTATATTATATGTATAAGTAAATAAAGATTTGCGCAGCCTACTGATGCCGCGCCCTTTTGGAGTTTTTATGAATGAATATATGAATACACTTGTTCCAACTGTAATTGAGCGCAGCGGAAACGGAGAACGCGCCTACGACTTGTATTCAAGGCTGTTGAAGGACCGCATCATTTTTGTTGACGGAGAAATCCGTGACGAAACAGCAGACCTTATCGTTGCCCAGTTGCTTTATTTGGAAAGCGAAAATCCCGACAAAGACATAAACATGTACATAAATAGCCCGGGCGGTAGCGTAACAGCAGGCCTTGCCATCTACGACACAATGCAGTACGTTAAGTGTGATGTTCAGACTATCTGCATGGGTCAGGCCGCAAGCATGGGAGCCATTCTTCTGGCAGGAGGAACAATAGGAAAGCGCTATGCCCTTCCCTCCAGCCGTGTAATGATTCACCAGCCTTGGGGTGGAGCTCAGGGTCAGGAAAGCGACATTGCAATCCAGGCAAAGGAAATTGTGCGCCTTAAAAAGCTTAGCATAAAATATTTTGCTGAACAGACCGGTAAATCCGAGGAAGACGTTGCAAAAGACATGGAGCGTGACTTTTACATGTCTGCGGAAGAAGCAAAGAACTATGGGATTATTGACCATATCATGATCAGTGCCAAAAAAGGAGCAAAGAAATAATGCGCGGTTTTGGAAAGAATGACCAGCAATACTGTGCTTTTTGCGGAAGACCGGCAGACGCCAACCGCCGCGTTGTAAAAGCACCAAATGATGACATTTACATCTGCGAAAACTGTGTGGCCGCATGCCAGACGGTGCTGAATGACGAACGCCATTCAATCCGCCCCATAGACATGGAGGATGTTCCGTCTCCAAAGGAATTCAAGGAATACTTGGATCAGTACGTAATTGGCCAGGACCAGGCAAAGAAGGTTCTTTCCGTTGCTGTATACAACCACTACAAGCAGCTTTCCATTCCAAAGGAAAAGCAGCTGGAAACGGACGTAAGAATTGAAAAGTCCAACATTCTGCTTCTTGGCCCAACCGGAAGCGGAAAAACCCTTCTTGCAAAGACTTTGGCACAGAAGCTTAAGGTTCCTTTTGCAATTGCAGACGCTACCACCCTTACAGAAGCCGGTTATGTAGGAGAAGACGTAGAAAACGTGCTTCTTAAGCTGATTAATGCGGCAGACGGAGATGTGAGCGCTGCAGAAAGAGGCATTATCTTTATAGACGAGATTGACAAGATTAGCCGCAAGAGCGAAAACACATCCATTACGCGCGACGTTTCCGGTGAAGGCGTACAGCAGGCACTCCTTAAGATTCTTGAAGGAACCCATGCCTCTGTTCCACCTCAGGGCGGAAGAAAGCATCCTAACCAGGAGATGATAGACATAGACACCACGAACATCCTCTTTATATGTGGAGGTGCATTCGTAGGCCTTGACAAGATAATTGAAGAGCGTATGGCTTCTTCTTCCATTGGATTTGGTGCAGAAGGAACACACCGCACGGAAGAAGAGCGCATGGAACTTTTGAACCAGGTAACAAGTGACGACCTTGTAAAATTCGGCATCATACCGGAACTTATTGGCCGCCTGCCAATGACCTGCGCACTCAAGGAGCTTAACCGCGACGACCTTAAGCGCATACTCACAGAGCCAAAGAACGCAATTACAAAGCAGTTCCAGGCAAGCTTTGCAATAGACGACGTGGACCTTACCTTTAGCGAGGAAGCCATAGACGAGATTGCAAGCATAGCAATAAAGAGCAAGACTGGTGCACGCGGACTTAGGGCAATTGTTGAAAAGGTTCTGCTTGACATAATGTTTGAAGTTCCAAGCGTTAAGGGCAAAAAGAAGCTTGAGATTACGCCGGACATTGTAAACCAGAAGTACATTCCCGAAGCACAGACGCTTCTTATAGACCAGAAGACAGCCTAGCTTTGCAAAGCCGCATGGCATACTACGCTGCCATGGAGGGGCACTGTGAACAAAATCCCCTCCGTGGGATTTTGTTCACGTAAGTTTTCTGCGAAAACTTACGCTACTTATATAGCAACGAAATAACGCGCCATCCTTGGCGCTATTTCCAATACAAAATATTCGGGAACCCCGGTTCTCGCAACGAAGTTTCAAGCGACGGCGGTGACGCATAGGCATGTTCGGTCGGATTAGAGTAAAAATTTTATGGTAGAGCCAACAAGACTACCGTCCTAAAAAAATCAATCAAAAAAACTAGCAGAGGCTTTTTAGAACATTAACTGTTTCCTGCGCTGTACGCTCCCAAGAAACGCGGCGGGTCCATTCAAGACCGTCTGCGACAAGCTTCTTTCTTAGCTCTGTATCAGAGAGCACGCTTTCTATGGCACAAGACATTTCTTCTATATTATTGCTGTCAAAATAGAGTGCCTTGCCACCGGTAACTTCAGGAAGGGCACCGTAGTTTGCACAAGCCACCGGCAAACCTGTAGCCATAGCCTCCATTACGGAAAGCCCCACTCCCTCGTTCACGGACGGGAAGACACAGGCCTCCGCATTGCGGAAAAGCTCCGGGAAATTCTCGTGGGGAAAATAGCCTGTTATGAATATGTCGCTTGCAAAGCCGGACTCCAGGGCTGCGGCGTGAACTTTTGCCCCGTAAGAGGATTCTTCGCTTCCCGCAATGACAAGACGGACGGGAGACTTTGTTTTTTCCTTAAAGACAGAAAAGGCACGGATAAGCTCAACGTGCTTTTTTTCTTCGTTCTGCATACGGCTGGCATAGATTATGTAGGGTTTTTTTATTGCAAAAGGCTTTATGTCTATAATCTCTGAATCGCCACCGACAGCCGCCTTTGGAAAGAAAAGGCTGTGGTCTATTCCGTTATGGATTATTTCTATACGGTTAGCCTTTATGCCTGTCTTTTCCAAATCTTTTTTTATGAATTTGCTTGCGGCTATGATGCAGTTGGCGCGGGAAAGCCCCTTCCTTACCTTGCTTGAATACCAGCGATCGCCCTTCTGCTCAAAAAGGCTGCTTACAATGTCGTTAACTACGGCAACCCCAGGCACTTTAAAAGAAGATGGAATCATACGAGAGCCTGCGGTATACAATACAGCGGAATAGCCTCTTTTCTTTGCAAAAGAATTTGCCCTGAATGAATGCCAGAAGCGTTCTGCGGCCAAGCTGTCGGGAACGTTTGCGCTATAGAAGGGACAGTCCTTTTTGTCCGTATAGGTATAGCGGTCTATTTCTGCCCCAAAAAGCTCGTATTCAAGGCCATCACAATCGGGTAGAAAAGGCATTAGGGAAAAGAGATAGGATCCCAAACCGGAACGTCCGTGATCCAAGCCAAATGTATCGATTCCAAATTTCATGCATAAAGTATATCAAAAAAAATTATAATATGCTATAGTCTTTTCATGGACAAGCAATTTTCTGATTTTGGTATTGGCGAAGAGATAATTCAAAGGCTTAACGCGGCTGGAATAACGGCCCCTACTGCGGTTCAGCAAAAAATAATGCCCCTTGTTGCAGAGGGTAAGAACCTTATGTTCCAGAGCGAGACAGGTACTGGAAAGACATTTGCCTATCTGCTTCCAATATTGCAGAGGCTTTGCGAAAAGAGCCAAAATTCAAATTCTGTACGCATACTTATAGCCTCCCCCACCTACGAGCTTGCTTCCCAGATTAAGGCTCAGGTAAGGCTTGTTAGCGACGTAAAGTGTGCCCTTTGCATAGGAGGTGCCCCCATTTCGCGCCAGGTGGAACTTCTTAAGGAAAAGCCACAGATTGTTATTGGAGGGCCAGCAAGGCTTCTTGAACTTATCCATCTTAAAAAGCTTAAGGCTGATGCGGTGGAAACCCTTGTTCTTGACGAGGCGGACAGACTTTTAAGCCCGGAGCTTAGGAACGACACGGAAGGTCTTTTGGAAAGGCTTCCTAGGCGGGTTCAGCTTATAGGAAATTCGGCAACTGTTAGCGACTATACGCGGAAGGTTCTTCAAAGCGCAAGGGATGCCATTGACCGGGCTGCAAGTGCAAACAATTCATCAAAAGAGACGGAAGCAAGCGGAAATGAATCCGGCACGATAGAATTTGTTACAATGCCAACGGAAGACGTGCTAAGGAAAAGAATCACCCACATTGCAATCTTTGCAGAGCGAAGGGACAAGATAGACACTTTAAGAAGCTTTATAAACGCTGTAAAGCCAAAAAAACTGCTTGTCTTTACGGCAAAGAGCGACCAGATAGAAAACATAGCATCAAAACTTCGCTACAGAAAGCTTGAATGTGAAGCCCTTAGCGCAAAAATCGGAAAGCAGGAAAGAAAAGCCGCAATTGACCGGTTTAGAAGCGGAAAGGTTGCCATCCTTGTTACCACCGACCTTGCATCCCGCGGACTTGACATTCCGGACGTTACCCATGTTGTGCAGATGGACTTGCCCCAGACACAGGACTTCTTTATCCACAGGGCTGGACGAACGGCAAGGGCTGGAAAAACCGGCATGAATTGCGTCATTGGCGATGCTTTTGAGCTTGAAAACTTTGCAAAGCTTGAAAAAAAGCTAAAGATTAAGGTATACCCCAAGATTCTTTACAAAGGAAAGCTTTTGGCACCACGACCTGATGCGGAAGGCAACGATGTTGGCGACGAAGCTGACGGTGACAATAACGGCAGCGGCAAATAATGAACTGGATCTGCCTGCTCATTTTTGCCCTCTTTTCCATACCGGCAGTCATAAAAGACATAAGGGAACTTATGATTCCAGACTGGGCTGTTCTTGCGGGAAGCACTGCCCTTCTTGCCTACCAGGCACTTTTTGCAAGGGAATGTCTTGTGCAAGGCCTTTTGGGAGCCACACTTTCTCCCCTGCTCTTTTACGCGGTAAGGCGAATCACAAACTTTGGCATGGGGCTTGGAGACGTTAAGTACAGCATCCTCTGCGGACTCTGCGCCGGTGCAAGCCTCGCATTCCTCTCCTACGCGGTGGCAAGCCTTATTTGCGCCCTCTACTTTGCAAGCAAATACCTCCTAGATAAAAAAACAGGCAAAAAAAGCGGACGCAAGGCAAAAATCCCCTTTGCCCCATTCATGGCAGCCGGAATCCTTGCGGTGTGTGCTGTAGCCAGGGCAAGCACCTTTATATGATACAGTAAAAGCTATAGAAATTACTTATAACCGATTAAATCAAAGGTCTCAAAAATTTCAAAATCGGAAGGATTAGCAGTCCACAGTTCCGTAACCCCCGCTTCTGCAAAAGAAGAGGCCATGTGAGTGTCCTGAATGCGCTTCCTGCCAAACTTGAACATATTTGTCCACAAAAGCGCCCGCTTAAGGGAAGTTTCCGTAGGATAAATAATCCTTACCCTTTCCTGGTCAACCCAGAACCAAGTTCTTTCCACTGCATCTTGCATGGACAGAGGGGAAAGAAAGCGGCGAGAATCAGTTATAACATGCTGAAATTCAAGAAAAGTCTGATTGTAAATGGCAAGTTCCGAATGTTTTTCCCTGCGCCACTTTTCAAATAAAGCTACAGCTCCGTTATGCCGGGGTGAATCACTTATTTCAAGGTCAACCAAAAAAGTTGTATCGATTCCTATCAAAATCCACCCCCAAGCAATTCATCCTGAAAGTCTTTGGAAAGCCAATCCTTTGCATCCGGCCTTAACCCGCCAAGAGAAAGAGGCTTCCATTCATCAAGCGTTTTTTTTGCCTGGGCATGATTCTGAATGTATTCGTCCATAGCATCGCGAACCAACTCCGCCGCCTTGCGGTTTTGCTCCTCCGCCATTTTCTGGAACATGAGATAATTCAATTCATGCAAATAAACCGTAACAGGCTTCTTTTTTAGCGCAGTCGTCATAACTAAAGTATACATATATTATATATGTATGTCAAGAAATGTGTTTATAAATTTCTTTGCCTACGGCAACCCCTCCACGGCCTGCCGCTGAAAAGATGAATGCACCTCTCGAAAAAGTAATGGAAAGGCTTGGATTAGCATACACCGAAAGTACAAATACCAACATGGCATAAAAAAACAAGCAACCTACGCCGCCATGGAGCCCCTTTAGTAGCCGAAGGCTATGAGCGTAAGCGAAGGGCGGAACGGCGGTGGCGCAGAGGCATAGACGGTCGGATTAGCCAAAAATCAGATGGTAGAACTAAAAAAAGTACCGTCCAAAGGTCTACAATCATAAAAATTCGGCAACATTTACAGCCCCTCAAGTTATCAACTTGACACTACTCTTGTTAAAAAGCATGTTTTTTGCTATAATCGTGGAACTATTTTTTAGGGGAATCGTTTGTGTTTTTAAAGAGTCTTGAAATTTACGGTTTTAAATCGTTTGCAGACCGTACTCACATAAATTTTTCTGACGGAATTACGGCGCTTTTGGGTCCGAACGGATGCGGAAAGAGTAATGTTGTTGATGCCATAAAGTGGGTTCTGGCAGAAAACAAGTCAAAGAACCTCCGCGCAGCTTCCATGGAAGACGTTATCTTTAACGGTACGGAAGCCCGCCCAGCCCTTTCCGTGGCTGAAGTTACGCTTACAATTGCCAACGAGAAGGGTATTCTGGACATTGCAGATTCAGAAATTGCCCTTAAGAGAAGGCTTTACCGCTCAGGCGAAAACGAATACTTTATCAACAACAGGCAGTGCACCGCTACGGAAATACGCCGCCTCTTTATGGACACAGGTGTTGGTAAGGCTGCCTATTCCGTTATGGAACAGGGTAAGATTGACCAGATTCTTTCTTCCAAGCCGGAAGACCGCCGCTACCTTTTTGAGGAAGCCGCAGGTATTAGCCGCAGCAAGGCCCAGGTTCTTGAGGCAGAGCGCGAGCTTGAGCGCACAAGGGCCAACCTTGCCCAGATAGACATTGGTCTTGCCGAGACAAAGCGCACCTACGAGACGCTGAAGGTTCAGTCAGACAAAACCGCAAAATTCCGCAAGCTGAACGAGGACAAATTCAACTTTGAGCTGGACATTCAGCTGCTTAAGCTTAAGGACTTTACTCAGAACAAGAGCCGCCACGAGTCAGAAAAAAAAGAGGCAGAGGAAAAGCGCGACGCTATTGCTGCGGAAATAGACGAAATATACGCAACGCTTAACGAGAACACCGACAAAATCAAGGCACTTGAGGAGCAGAGGGGTACAAAGGAGCAGGAAAGCATAAAGATTTTTACCGAGCAGAACGGCAAAAAGAACATGGCAAAGCAGCTCCGTGACCAGTTCAGCACAATCAAGGAAAAAATCGGCCAGATAGAAAACCGCATCAAGAACATCCAGGAACGCATAGACGAATACAACGAGGACATAGACAGCCAGAACGCGGAGCTTTACGAAAAGAACAAGAACCTTGACGACATAAACAAGAACATAGAAAGCTTTACCGAAAACATAACACAGTCATCCGGTCAGATTGACGAGAACCAGAAGATTATTGGCACCAACAACGGAAAGATTCACAACCTTGACGCAGAGCGCGACCAGCTTCAGAAGGAACTGGCGGCTATTACGGAAGACATTGTAAAAGAACTTGACGCAAGGCTCAAAGACGCAGGCTATTCTTCTCAGGCAAACAAGGCTGCAAAGGAAGAGCTTTCCACCACCCTTGAAAAAATAAAAATATTTGCAACAGGAAGAAGCAATATCTTTAAGGACTTTGCATCCCTTCCCAACCATTCTGAAAAGGACAGCGCAAAATTCAGCGCAGATGCAGTTCAGGCTTTTGAAGACTTGGGCAAAATGCTTCAGGAACTTAGCTCAAACATAGAAAGCTATACAAAGACGACTCCCCAGTTTATAGATGAATTCCTTTCGCCGGAAGGTATCATCACCAAAAAGCGCGGGATTGACTCTTCCATACAGGAAAATATTTCCAAGATTAATTCCATCCGAGAAGAAAACGCAAGCCTTAGCGAGCGCAATGCAGAGCTGAACAAGAAGATTGAGGAATACAAGGAAACCCTTAGCAAACTGCGCATAAACCATGCGGAAATGGTTCAGCAGATTCATTCTTGCCAGCAACAGATTTCAACCCTAAAGAAAACACTGGCCTCACAGCAGACAGCCCTCCAGGAGCAGCAGGAAGAGCTCTTTGAGGAAAACCGCCACAAGGACGACATGGAAGGCCAGATAGAGACCATAGACGAAGAGATTGCGGAACTCCAGCAGAGGGGTGAGGCTACGGCCAGGGAGCTTAAGGAGCTTGACAGCCAGATTCTGGAATGCAACAGCCGTGTTAGCGGAAAGAAGAACGCACTTCAGAAAAAGCAGGAAGAGCGCAACAAGTACCAGGCCCAGCTTGAAAAGTTCACCATCTCCATAGCCCAAAACGAAACGGAAATCCGCAACATCAAGCAGAACTTCCAGGACAACTTTTCGCGCGACCTTATGGAATACGAAGAGCGCATGTACACCATTACGGAAAACACTGCAAGCCTCCGCGAAAAGCTTAGCCAGACCAAGCAGAAGATTACTGACCTTGGACAGGTTAACCTTATGGCCGTTGAGCAGTTTGCAGAGGAAAAGGACCGCTACGAAAGGCAGCAGGCAAGCTACAACGACACAAAGCAGACCTTGGAAAAGCTTGTCCGCGTAAGTGAGGAAATCCGCACAAAGTCTTCAGAGATGTTCCTTGTTACCTACAACAAAATCAGGAAGAATTTCCACAACATGTTCCGCCGACTCTTTACCGGAGGACGCGCAGAGCTACGCCTTGTGGATCCTGCCAACGTGCTTACGACAGGTATAGAAATTTACGCACAGCCACCTGGAAAAAAGCTGGAGAACATTTCCCTGCTTTCCGGTGGAGAAAAGACAATGACTGCCCTTGCACTTCTGTTTGCAACATATCAGGTTCGCCCCAGCCCATTCTGTCTTTTGGACGAGATTGACGCCGCCCTTGACGACAAGAACGTAGCTTCTTTTGTTACGGCTCTTAGGGCATTTGCAAACGTTAGCCAGTACATCGTTATTACCCACAACAGGAAGACTGCAGTGGGTGCAAGTTCTGCAATCGGTGTTACTATGGAAGAAAGTGGTATTTCCAAGGTTATTGCAATCCGCCTTGATGAAAAGACCAGCAACGGTGAGCTTACTTTTGACGACGAGGATGGCTTTGTGGAAGAAGACGTGCCGGAAGAAGAGGGAATCGTAATTCCACCGCGCCCGCCACGCCGCGAGCACAACCCGGACGGAACCTTAAAAGAAGCAACCAAGCAGGAAGAAGAGGTCCTTGTTGCCGAAGCAGAGACACCTGCCGAAGCCCAAAATGCTGGTGAAGAAGGAAATGCAACTGCCACAGAAGAAGCCCCTGTAGAAGCAGAAGCACCTGCTGAAGCAGAAAATTCCCCTTCCACCGAGGATGCCCCTGAAAACAAGGAAGAAATTTCCGCAGAAGAAAGCGAAAATCCTTCCCAAAAGCAGGAAAATCCAGAGGAAGAGCAAAATTAGGCAAAATTGAGCAAAATACTGACCAAAATACATAAAATTCTTGGTGTGAAAATGCCGAAACTTAAAGAGAAGAGGTAGATTCTTAAACCTATGGATTTTTTAGACAACATAAAAGACGCTTACGACAATCTTGCCGCAAAGACAAGCCGCCTTGCAGTAACAATACTGGGCATCATACTCCTTCTTTTTGTATGTGCCCTTATTGCCCTGGGTGTGCATTCATGCAACCAAAAGAAAATTGGCGAAGTAAAGCGTGAAGACTTCAAGACAGAAGACGAATTTATCCCGCCCAGCAACATAAAGCTTACGGAAGACTATTATTTTTCCAGGGAGCCCAAAGAAAGCTGGAGCCAGGAAGAAATTGAAAAATGGTTTTCCAACCCCAACACCGTCAATATGAACGAACTAAAGCAGGCCAACGATGCGCTTGTTGATGAAATAATAGGAGCAGCTCCATGAAAAAAATAAGAGAGAGATTTTCTTTATCCGCAAATAAAGCAGGTTTTATCCTTGCCTGCACACTAATTCCGTTTTCCATGATTAACGGAGCAGCCCAAAGTTCCACCGTAACAAGCGGCACGGAAGTAAAAGACGTTGTGGCTGACCTAAAAGAAAGCGAAACAATAGTGCTTCCTCCTCAGGCAGCAGGAACAAATGAACCTGTTGAATTCCACGCGGCAGACAAAGAGCCGGCAGAAAAAAAGAACGTCTACGAAAACTCTGGCAAAGAGGCAACAGACCTGGAAGCCGCAAATTCTTTGCAGACAAAGGCACAAGATACAGTCCGCAAAGAAGAAACTGTAAGCAGCCAGTCACAGACAGCCCCCGCCCAGACAGGAGCATCTTATGGCCAGACAACCACAATCGTAGAACCGCCCTACACCACCACAAAGGTCACTACAGAAACCGTAACCACAAAAACCGTAACTACGGAAACCCGCACAACGGAATCTTCCATAACATCTGGCCCAGGCTTACCCGCAGAAGAAAGGATTGATGGCCCCCTAGCACCTGTTCAGGAAAAGCACTCATGGGATACACCTTCAACAAAAACCGCACCTGCTTCCCCAAAAGCCAATGCTCAGGAAAAGAAAGACAGCGAAAAGAAGCAGGAGCCGGAAGCAAACCTTAAGATAAAGGAAACTGAACCAAAGAAAAAGCCAGCAGCGGCAAAAGAGCCTGCAAAAACTCCGGCAAAGCAGCCCGCAAAAACAGAAGCAAAGCCAGCTGCTCCAAAACAGCCTGCCCAGAACACAAAACCTGCAGCAAAAGAGCCGGCAAAGCAGCCTGCAAAAGCACAGACTCAAAGCCCTGCACAAAGGCAGAGTTCAGGTAGCGGCAATACAGCCCGCCCAGCCCCAGCTTCACCCGCAGCAGGCAATTCTGCAAGCAATGCCCCAGTAGCAAAGCCAGCACCTGTACCTACAGAAAAAGAAGCAAGCCCTGCACCAAAGGCAAGCCAGAGCGAACAGAAGGCCAAAACACCAGTTCCTGCAGAAGACGAAAAGCCCAGCCGCTCCGTTACGCTAAAGAACAGCCAGTACTTGGACGTAATCTACCCGGGCTCAGGATGGATTTACCTTGGCGAAAAAGACGCAAACGACCTTATGCGCTACTACGGCCGCAAAGTTTCCCCCGACGGTGAAGAGACAAAATTCACCCTAAAGGCAACAAAAAGCGGAAGCACAGTCCTGCATTTCTACAAGAACGACGCACTTGCAGGAAAGTTCATAGAAGACTACCTTGCAGTTTCAGTTTCTACGGAAACAGAGCGTGACACCCACGTAAGGGCACCAAACTACGCAAACTACGTTCCAAAGGGACAGCGTGGCAAAAACATTCCGTCTGAAGAAGCTGCACCAAAAGCCACGGAAGCCGTAACGGAAAGACCCGCACAGGCAGAAAGCAAATCAAGCCCAAAGATTGTGGCATCTTCTTCAACAGGTACTTCAATAGAAAGAAGCTCTGGAGCATCCTCACAAATCCAGGAACAGCGCACAACACAACAGACCCAGTCTGCACGCGCTGCATCAGGAGACCTCTTAAAGAAGGCCCAGCAGGAATACGATGCAAAGCAGTACGCAGAATGCCTTGCAACAATCCAGGAATTCTATAAGAATGCAGACGAATCAAAGATGGACCAGGCCCTCTACCTCGAAGCACGCGCTCTTGAAGCCCCTTCCCCATCAAGAAACATCAAGTCTGCCCTCCACACCTACCAAACTCTGGTAAATCGCTATCCTCAGAGCTCACTTTGGGAAGCCGCCAACAACAGGATAACCTACATCCAGCGCATGTACATAGACATAAGATAATTCCAAGCCAGATTGATTCATAGATTTTTATGCGGCACTTGCATCTGTAAGCGCCGCATT
>JAFXWC010000027.1 GCA_017534445.1 Treponema sp. | reverse complement strand
TGCTAATTGACCATAAGCCGTCTACGTGCTAAATTGTTCTACATGGGATACAAAAACAGCAAGGCCGACGGCGATCCGGCTTACCTTACAGAAAACAGCTACAAAACCGATAACATACGCGCTGTAGACGCAAAGTTTGAAGCGCAAAAAATTGCATTCGCACCGCTTTCATTCCAGGCAATAAAATCCATGCTTGATTTAGGACTAATGCAGTTAATAGAAGATGCCGGTGACCAAGGAATTTCTCCTGATGAACTTGCAGAAAAATCCGGCGTAAGCCTTTACGGCATAAACGTGCTTTGCGAAATGGCACTTGGCATGAACGTGATAAAATTGTCAAAAGACTCTTCCGTTCAAAAAGAAAAATTCACCTTGGGAAAAATAGGCTGGATGCTTTTGGAAGATGAATGCACACGGGCAAATTTTTATTTTACCGCAGACATTTGCTACCAGGGTGCATTCAGCATGACAGAATCAATCCGTAACTCAAAGCCGGAAGGTCTAAAAGTTTTTGGCAGCCAGTGGACAACAATCTACGAAGCCCTTTCTTCACTTCCGCAAAAAGAAAAAAAGAGCTGGTTCACTTTTGACCACTTCTATTCAGACATAGCATTTCCCCAGGCACTTTCCATTGTTTTTAAGAACAAGCCCCAGACCTTGGTGGACATTGGCGGCAACACTGCAAAATGGGCAATCCTCTGCTGCAAGCACGACCCGGATGTAAAAGTTACAATCGTAGACTTGCCAGGACAAACGGCGGTAGCAGAAAAGAATGCAGCTGAACAGGGCTTTGCATCCAGAATAGGAACTTATTCAGGCAACGTTCTTAGGGAAGAAACAACGCTTCCAAAAAATCCTGATGCCTTTTGGATGAGCCAGTTCCTTGACTGCTTCTCCCTGCACCAGATTACAAAGATTTCCAAAAAGATTTGCGAGGCATCATCCAAATCAACAAAAACTTATGTCCTTGAACCCTTGTGGGACAAGCAGAAGTTTGCGGGCAACGCATACAGCCTACAGGCAACGTCGCTCTACTTTACCTGCATGGCAAACGGAAACAGCAAGATGTACCGCTCAAAAGAACTGATAGACGCAATAGAAGCAGGCGGCCTAAAGCTTTCCAATGAATACGACGACCTTGGGGCAAACAGCTACACCCTCCTTGAATTTAGGAAGGCATAATGGAAAGGACAATCTACGCATCCTGTCCTGTATGCTGGGCACCCGGAATGCAGACGGAAGAAGACTGGAAAAATTTTGCTCAGGGCAAAAAAGAGATTGAGCGCACACAAGAAGCCCCCAAGCTGGAATTTACCACTCCCCTTTTTAGGAGAAGGCTGGGGCAGCTTTGCAGGATGACTGTTCAGGTTGTGCATGATTCAATAGAAAGATTTGGCTGCAAAGACCTTCCCATTCTCTTTACCTCTGTGTACGGAGAAATAAACCGCGAGTTTACCATTGACCGTTCCGTTATTACAGAAGGGGCTGTTATGCCGGCAGCATTTTCCCTTTCCACCTTCAACGCACCAATTGCCCTTGCAACTCTCCAATGCGGAATAAAATCAGGATACGAAGTTGTCTTTCCTTCCAAGGGAAACTTTTCATACGCATTACAGGCAGCAGAAGCATCTGTCTTTGGCGGAAAGAAGGACAAAATTCTTTTTGTATACGGCGACGAGCTTTTTCCCCCAGAGTACGATTCAATACAAAGCGTAAAGGAAGTAAACATCCCCATTCCAAACATTCCCCTTGCCTTTGCAGTGCTTTTGTCAAGCAAAGAACCTGACGATTTTCCCCACAGCAAATTCAGTCAAGCTGATTTCTGTTCAAAGAGAAATCCAATTGATTTTCTAAAAATGCTCCTTAATGCAAACGGATAGTTTTTCTATGAGCAAGAAAAAAGAAATGAGCCAAGAGGAAATAGAAAAAATCAAGGAACGCTACTCTCACGCAGAGTTACCGCCGGTAAAAAACTGGCTTTCCTACATTTACTTTAACCTTTTGAAAATTTTCTGCTTTACTCTTTTTGGAACAGGCGCAATTCTTATAGCATTATTTATTGAACCTATAGTCTTTCTTTGCGGAAGAAAAAAATTCAAATACCGGACAAGAAAAATCATTTCGGCAACATTTACTTTTTTCATCAACCTGATGAGCATTACAGGCGGCAGCAAATATAAATTCCACGGCAAGGAAAAGTTGCAGAATGCAAAAGGAAAAATCATTGTAGCAAACCACCCTTCCTACATCGATGTCATCTATCTTATTTCCTGCATCAAAAATGCCGACTGCATAATCCGTGGAACTATTGCAAAGTCTATTTTTGCGGGAGTGGCAAGGCCTCTTTACATTTTGAACACAGTTGGCAATCAGGAAATGCTAAACCTTTCAAAAGAGTCATTGGAATCTGGCGCAAACATCATCATCTTTCCAGAAGGAACCCGCACTCCAAGGCACGGAACAAACCAATTCAAAAGGGGAGCAGCCAGAATTGCCTTAAACGCAAGCTGCGGAATCATTCCTGTCTACATTGGCGGAAGCGACAAATACGGACTTGGAAAATACGACCCTCCCTTGTCCTATCTGCATGAAGGACACTATGTTTACGACATACATATTCTGGATGAAATAAAAATCGATGAATATAAAAACATGGAAGCCCAGATTGCGGCCAGAAGGCTTACGGAAAGAATTCACAAGGAAATTGCAGACACTGCCATGGCCGTTGACGGAAGGATTGTATAAAAATGAAAAGAAAAATATGCACATTCATCTTTATGCTTTTCCTGTTGAATTCAATCTGGTGTAAAAAATACAGCGTCTACATTTGGA
>JAFXWC010000026.1 GCA_017534445.1 Treponema sp. | reverse complement strand
GTTACACCTACGCCACAAAGACCGCAAGCTACGCTCTTACGGTAACGGCAGCCGATACCGCACAGCAGAAGTCGGCCGGAAGCATCAGCTATGCCACCACAGCAGTAGAAAAGGCAACAGCCGACGAGGCTTTCACCAACGCTCTTACAAAGACAGGCGACGGCACGGTAAGCTACGCTTCTGATAACACGGCGGTAGCCACCGTAAACGAAGATGGCGAAGTGACAATCAAGGGGGCGGGTACGGCGACAATCACCGCAAAAGTAACAGATTCCGACACATACACATACGCCACAAAGACTGCAAGCTACACGCTTACGGTAACTCAGGCCACACCCCCAACAACCTACATCGGCACCAAAGCCCCAAGCAAGGCAAAGGCAGTGGGCGACATCGTGTTCTCGGACGGCTCTGCTACCCCTTACACGGCAGACCTTACCCTTACCGAGGAGCAGAAAGCGGCTGCCATCGCAGTGATTTTCTATGTGGGAACGGACTGCTCCAACGACAGTACTAGCCGCACCCTTGGCGTAGGCCTTGCCCAGAACCAGAGCGGACTTGCATGGTGCTTATCTTCCGCCAATGCCTACAATGTGAACATCACCACGATTCAGGAGTCGGACAAGGACGGAAGCGACAACCTCTCGCAAATCGGCGAGTTCCTAAACGGAAACAACGACACAGGCACTGCCGACAAATACCCGGCCTTCTACTTTGCCGAAAATTACGCGAGCCAGACGGGAAGCAATGTGAGCGGCACTGACTACGCGGACGGCTGGTACCTTCCAAGCATTGCGGAGCTGCAAAAAATCTACGACATTCTTTCGAACGTGAACAAGGGGCTTGCTGCCTGTGGTGGCACAGAGTTCAACTCGTCAGGTTTTTACTGGTCGTCGTCCCAGTTCGCTTCCAACGATGACAGAGCGTACTTCCTCAGTTTCAGCAGTGGAGTCTGGGCCAGCAAGGGCTCCAAGAGCAACAACGCCTTTTACGTGTGTGCAGTCCGGGCTTTCAACTAGCGCAACGAAGTGGAGCGGATTTGACTGTTAAACTATCGCGCGTAAGCGAAATAACGCAGTCAACGGCGGCAAGACAATTTCCCGAAAGGGAGATTGCCTTTTTTGTGCGGTCTTTGCTTCGCGGAAACTGTAAACCAAATTGCCCGAAAATGTGATTTCCAAGGCGAATTCTTCTTTAAGAGAAGAGTTCGCCTTTTTTGTTAGGGAGAAGCGGAGCAGTAGGGGCAAATGTTTAGCGTTTTCCATATAAATATTTTCGTAAAAGGTGCTAATATTTTTTTTGCGTCTCCGCATTTTGCTAGGCTGGGCGCACTGCTGGGCTTTTGGATTTCTGCTTTTTTTCTGCATATTACTTAAAACTTCATCTGCATATAACCTGTTCTTATCTGCATATAGTTTTGCAATTTATATGCAGATAAGGAATACAATATGCACAAATTACAGCTATGGCGGGCAATATAAAACCGATGACAATGTAATTCTGGAAATTGATTCCCAGGGAAACAAAAAAGTCCGCTTCGCACCAGTTCCTGCAGAAGATAGTTACCAGGAACTTGATAAGAGATTTGCTGTCGTAAATTCAAATAAGATTACCAAAACAAGCAGGATTGAAAGCACTGTATTGAATTCCTTATTGCCAATTTCCAAGGCAGAGATTTGTAAGCTTTTACCAGACATTAGCCCTACAACTGTGGAAGCGGTTTTAGGAAAGATGGTAAAAAGCGGAATAATCACAACTATTGGAAATGGTCGTGCTACTAAATATTTGAGAAAGTAGATGGTCAAAGGCTTGAGGACATATTCTTGAAAACTTTTTCGACAGCCAAATCCAAATCCAAATCATGCAGGCCTGCATAGGCGGCAATCATGAAATCTGGGGGAACAAGCGAAACCAACTTTGCGCTGGAAATATTTTTCTGCCACTGGCTCCGGGCATAAAACTGGCCTATCCAGTCCGGCGCAAAGCCTGAAGGCGAATCGCCTTTTTTGGGGGTGAATCCGTCAATCCTGCAAAAATAGTCAAACAATTCTTTTTCATCAAGATTGCTCAAATAGGCATCCGCCCTATCCAGATAGCGGCGTGTTTTTCCTGACATATATCGTTTGACAAAATCATCAAAATCAACGGAAGTCATATCGGCAACAAGCTCAAACAGTTTTCCCTGGGTTTCCACAATCTCATTTACATAACATTCAAGATAAGCGTTCATAGTCTCCCCCTAAACAAGCGTGCTAAAGACTTTTTCGACATTGTTCTTGTCTGAATCAATCAGAGCCATCATGTTGATCCTTGCTTTTGAATCTCGCTCGTTGTATTTAGCGTTGAACTCGTGATAGTCCACAGGAATGATTTCATCAAGATTCTTCAAATGCGCATACGCCTTTTCCGACTTGAGGCACCATTGAATACCAAGTCCGCCAAGCTGCATGAGCTCCTCAAGAATATCAATATCAACTTCGTCACGAACAAAAGCTTTCGCAATATAGAAATATGACGCATTTGCCCGCCAGCCTTTTATGACGTCAGCATAAGAAGTGTCCTTTCCGTATTTTGCGATGAACTTTTCGGCAAGGACCCGATATCGTTTTGAATCTGCGGCTGCACGATGCTTCATAAGTTCGCTGAGCCAGCACAAGATATTTTCTTTCTCAAAATCGAAAATTTCCAAGCCGTCTGTATCCAATTCAAAAGAATGGACGAATCCACTTTCCGATTCTGGACGGCAGACTGCCCATTCCTTGGCAAGGTTCAAATCCGCGGTCAAATAAAAGCCCTTTCCATAATCGTGGCGTTCTTCACCAAGACCGAAAGTCGGAACAACGATTTTATTGGGACTGCCGTGATACAGAATCATAATTCCACCTCGCTCTAATTTAACATGCGCACACTCTATTGTCATTCCGCCCCAGCTTTTTTTTGCGTTTCCCATTTTTTTTACAAAAAATTAAAAAAATCTGTATTTTTAAAATCTGTGTTATAATGTTTTAAAAGCGATGGCTTTTGTTGCATTTTGAGGAAGAGGCAGATTCATGGAAGAACGAAAAACATTCAGCAAATCCCTTGACATGAATTCGCTCTCCGTGCCAAAATTCACAGCACAGCACAGC
>JAFXWC010000025.1 GCA_017534445.1 Treponema sp. | reverse complement strand
TGTTGCCGGTGGCCATGGCGTGGGTGCCATACCCGTTCCCATCCCGAACACGGAAGTCAAGCCCCACAGCGCCGATGATAGTGGCCCTGCGCCGCGAAAGTAGGAGGCCGCCGGCTTTTTTTATTCCTTTTCAATAAAAAAAGTATATGATGTCAAACTGTAAATATAGTATTTTAGTAGCGATTATACTCTTTTTTTGTGGAAACTTGTTTTCGAATACAAGTAATTATTCTGATCTATTAAGAAAAGCCAAAAGATATGAAAAATCTGGTGAGTATGCCTATGCATTGGGCTATTATTACGATGCAATAGTAAGCGCCTCCGTTTCTGCACAAAAAAAGCGTCAGTCCGATTTAGAAAAAGCAGATAAAGAAAAAAAAGACTTTGTCCCCGACGAGAATTTTTTCGAAGAAGTTTCAAAATCTGCAAGTGAGGCTTTGGACGGATACACTTCTCTTGCAAATGAAATAAAATCTGGAAATCCTGGCTACAAGAAGTTGACCGGCTACGACTTTCAGCTTGCATGGAAAGAGCTTTGCATCAACGCGGAGAAGTATTGGACAGAATTTTGCCCCTACAGCATAGACTTTTCTTTGCTAAAGGGAAGCTCCTCCTATGACGTACAGAACGGAATATATTACATTTCTTGGAACTATAGCATCTGCGGAAAATACAATGTCCTGATGAAGAATATCATCATACCGGGACTACACAAGGCAAGACAGAAAAATCCAGACAACTTGTCGGACAGAATAAACGATATGTCCTTCTGGAATGACTTTTGGCTTTGGCCTTCAGAAAGCGCAAATACTACAGGAAAGATAGCCGGTAACCTTGTTAACAATGAATTTGAAAAAAACGGAACCCCATTGATATACGGATTCAAAGAAGGAGTCTGCAACGGAAAATATCATGAAGGAAACCTGGACTATGACTTTTCAAGGTTCAGGGGAATGATGCCTTACTGGGACGGAAAACTGGAACCCACACTTTCGCCGGCATGGAATGCAGAAATAAGCAAAAGCGTAATTCACGACAAGACAGGCTACTATGACGCATACAACTTTATTCCCTACCTGTGCACCTTAGAAATAATCGGTCCGGACGGCAGGGCTTTTTTAAAAGGCGAAAAACTTGTTCTTAGCAAGCGCTACGACAGAAGGACACTTAAGAACTACTACGATTATTCAATGCACGGTGGAAGCCTTTACTCAATGAACGTAAAGGACACAGACGAAATGGGGTCTTACCATCCCTATACAGGCTATTTGCACAACGCGGAATGCCAGCTTAGGGGAGCAAATTCCTCCGTTTCAAAGATACTGGATTCAGGGCAGGTTCATGTGGAGCTTACAGGTCTTAAGCTTTTGTACGGAAACATAAACTGGATTCCCGCGCAGAATTTTACCTACAATTCATCATGGACAAATTATCTAAAGGAAAAGGACATGGACCTAAAAAAAGTCTATGTCGGAAGCGAAGACTATAATGCAGTTCAGGCCTTTAACAGCATAATGGAAGGAAGGGTAGACTCTGTTTCCAGAAAAAAAGTTGAGGTTCTTAAGTACATAAAGTCAACCGGTAAACTTAAGCTGAATGTTACAGGCGAAAAACTCCGCATGTCCAACTTAAAGGCCGTTACTTCCGTAAGCCAAAAAGAATTCTTGCCAGACTCAGTTTCTTCAGACGGAAAGAAGGCAAGCTTTACCATACCTCTGGAAGAAATATCAGAAGAGGGCGAAGACCTTGTTTTCTATACGAACAGCTATCCATCTGCGGTAAAGACTGAATTCATACAGAATGACTTTGGCGCGTTAAAGGCAGAAGGGAATAATGATGTTATAAGGCAGGGAACCATAGCATCCGTAAAAATAACTGCGGAAGGCAGTCTTTCATCCTTTAAACCCCATCTGGACAAGTTTGAAGCCTTTGTTGGAAAACAGAAGGCATATTCCGTTGAAATTGCAAACACAAATACCTTTGTAGTAAAATACGAAGTTCCATCCGAAAAGGGTAACCTGGACGTAAAGATGGTTGCCAACGGAAATGAAATAAAATGCGGTAAGATAGAAATCTTTGACTGCATAGGCGACATGAAAAGTTCCAAGACCAAAGTTGACACCCTTGTTAACAAAGGCATGACCAACGAGATAAAGCTTTGCAAGACCGAAATCCCCGCAGAAGAATTTGCCGCTATGGGACTTGAAGCTTATCTTGGAGACCAAAAGTGCGAATGCTATTTGTCCGAAGACGGCTTTATCACGGTTAGCTTTATAACTCCCCAGACCAAGGGCAGCTATGACCTGAGCCTTTCCTGCAACGGACGCAGCATAAAAACAAAGGCAAGCGTCAAAGTTTCCGGCAAAAACTAAGGCTTTTCATGAAAGTGGAATGGTATTGCCAGACAAAAGATTATAAGATGCTGACTCTGAACGGCATTTCAAAATTGGAAGATAAAATTACTTCTGAAGACTGTTTGGAAAAGTTTTTTGAAGATAAAATAATTTTAGGCTGCAACTTGGGAAAGAATTTTATAGAAGTTTCCCATGATGAAAAAAAACTTCGCGTAAGTATAAATAAAAAAGAAGAATTTCTTGCTTACAAAAACTATAATGAACTAATAAAATTGTTCAGCAGCCAATACGAAAATCTTTTAAAAGCGGAAAATTCAAAAGGCAAAAAATCTGCAAAAGAAAAGAAAATATCAAAGCCCATGCTTTTTGAACTTATAGGTTTTGCCATTATTGCAGCCGCTGCTATTCTGGCAGGATTGTATAATTTTTTCTTTGACATTCCTGCTTTGAATAAAAAAGTTGCCGCGCTCTTTCTTATTGCTCTGGGAGTCGGTCTACTGATGACTTTTCCCAAGAGCTTTGAAGACTATGAAAATGCGGAAGGCTCCGACTCCATTGCGACCAGGGGATGCGCTCAGTCTCTTATGGGAATCTTTTTGGTAGCTGGAGGCCTTTGGATTATTATTTTTTGAACAAGAACTTATCCTTCCCCAATTGACAAGAAAAAAATGTTTGCTGTATATTCTTATGCAAATGTTTTTACGATATGTGTTGAACGCCGTTTTTTCACCGGGAGCAGTTAATCCCATAAAGATCCTGGGGCTTTTTATATCCATGACGGTTCTTTCCGTCTTTATTGATGAACTGGGCTTTTTTAAGGTACTTGCAAACGCCGCGCTAAAAAAGGCAGGCCAAAGCCGCAAGAAACTTTTTTACCTCCTTTACACCACGGTTTCCGTTCTGACTGTATTCACCAGCAACGACATAATCGTGCTTACCTTTACGCCCTTTATCTGCTACTTTTCT
The DNA here is from genome assembly GCA_017534445.1 of Treponema sp. Taxonomy (GTDB): domain Bacteria; phylum Spirochaetota; class Spirochaetia; order Treponematales; family Treponemataceae; genus Treponema_D. Next base: position 59,922 of record JAFXWC010000025.1, on the reverse strand, counting down.
TCAAGCGCAAAGATAAACCCCATACCCTATCTCTTTACGGTTTTTGTAGCCGCAAACACATGGAGCATGGCGCTGATTATTGGAAACCCAACCAACATCTATCTTGCAAGCAGCCTGGGAATTGATTTTTTTGTCTACCTAAGGACAATGATTCTTCCGACCGCCGCTGCAGGATTGGCTTCCTTTGTTTTGCTTCAGTTCTGCTTTGAAAATGAATTCAAGCAGAAGATGTCCGTTGGCATAACGCCCGCTGGCCACATAACATCGCCCTTCCTTTTGATTGTAGGAATCTTGCACCTTGCCCTTTGCACACTGGCTTTAAGCGTAAGCTCATTTCTTGGTGTGGAGATGTGGCAAGTTTCCGTGTTGTGCGTTCTAAGCCTTGCCCTTTGGAACATGCTCTATGCCGCAATAAAAAAGCGCTACCCTTCGGAATTCATCCGCTGCATAAAGCGTGCCCCTTGGAATTTGGTTCCCTTCCTGCTGCTTATGTTCGTGATTGTGGTGGTTCTTGAATACTTTAAGCTTCCGTCCTTTTTGTACTCGCTAATAGGAAAGGGGGCAGAGGTCTTCAAGTACGGAGTCGTTTCTTTCTTTGCCTGCAACCTTATGAACAACATTCCCATGAGCGTACTCTTTAGCGCGGTAACGCAGAATGTTCCCGAAGCTCAGCGGGTAGGGGCGGTTCTTGCGGTTACGGCGGGTTCAAACCTTGGTGCTTTCCTAACTCCCTTTGGTGCGCTTGCGGGCCTTATGTGGCAGAAAATCTTGCGCGGGCAGGGGCTTTCCTTTGGCTGGCGGGATTTTGTCCGCTACGGTGGAAGAATAGGAATTCCTTCTCTGGTGGCTGCACTTGTGGTACTGAATTTCCTGGTATAAAAAAAATCTCTTCTGGACGATACCCTTGTATGCTCTACCATCCCTTTCTTGACTAACTCGACCGGATGTGCCTATGCGTCACCGCCCTTTCGGGGTTCCGGCCTTCGCCTCCATTGCTCCGCAACGCACTTCTTGCGCCCCTACACGGCGGCGTAGGTTGCAGCGGATTTCTTTTTTTTCTTGACATTACTACGTATACGTAGTAAATTGGTTTTTATGGAGGTCACTATGAACAAGTTATTCCGGTTCAATTTTACAAAAGAAACTCTTGTCGCTTTTAGTGCCGGCGCTGTAATGATAATCCTTAGTCTGATCATGCTCCTTTTTTGCACGGATTCATTTTGGGATAAAGCCATGTGTTTTATCCTCCGTGATCTTTTGATGATTTTTGGTCTAGGTATTGTTTTTGTTTCTCTTTATGAAGGAAGGGAGGGCAAAGCAGTATTAAAAGGAATTGGATTTACAGGACGAAAAACATCGCTTAGCCTTATACTTGATTTTGTTTTTGGAGCAGGGCTTTTAGCAATGTTTTTAAAAGAAGAAGTGCCTTCTGGAATCCTGGAAGTTAAAAATCTTTATGCGGCCACTTACATTCTTGTTGCAGGTGTTTTTGAGATGACTTTTATTTACGGATATCTTCGTGCAAGTTTTGAAAAGGCATTTGGAATAATTCCTGCAATTGTTCTTACAAGTGCCTTTTATTCATTCCACCATGCGGGGTTTCAGCCGGAGTTCCTTCATCTCTTTTTGGTAGGCCTCATGTATTGTTCTGCTTATTACATCACACAAAATCTTCTGGTTATATTTCCTTTCTTTTGGGGAGTTGGTGCTTTGTGGGATGTGATTGTTTCATCAGAAGCCGGGGAGGGAATCAAAAATCTTGAATCCTTTGTCATTGCACTTGTAATTTTAGCTTTGTCTGCAATCTGGATTTTTATAATCAAAAGGAGAAAAGAAGGTGCTGTCTAAAACATCTATCGTAATCATGGGGATGCTGTTAAAAGGCGAAATGAACGCTTACGACATGCTAAAAATGATTGATAACATGAACATGCAATACTGGCATCCGATTGGAGCAACGACTCTTTACGAAACCTGTCTGCGGCTGGAGAAAAAGGGCTTAATAGAGGACACTGGCAAGGAAGAAAATAAGGCGGTTTACCGTTTGGCAAAAGCCGGGCGTGTCGAATTAAAGTCTGCAATCTGTGCTCTTTTTGAGCGTATTGATTTTGATTCTGTTTGGTTTTGTCTTGCGGTGATTTATTCGGGTGTGCTTACAAAAAAGGAACTTGAAGAAGAAAAGAAAAAAAGAGCCGCACTTCTTGATGAATACGAAAAGGGAACAAAAGACCACCGCAGACTAATGCTTTCCAAAAAAGTTCCCTATATCAATATCTGTTCAATTGACAGAATGATTCAAATAGTTAAGATGGAAAAAGAAACTCTTGCAAAATTGTGAAATGAAAAGATGGAGGCTTAGGTAATAGTGTACAACAACTTTCAACTTTATTTTGAAAAAACTTATATCATCGTTGTTCCGACTTTTAAGGAAACTCTTGTTCACCGGCATAACATGCTGCATGTGTTTTTTGGCAACGGTGATTTGCTCTTGTCTGTGGGCGGAAAAGATGTGCGTGGAAATGTGATAATTCTTGAAAATGATGTTGAACATAAAGCGCCCGATGGCCAAATTGCTTTTTTTCTTTTTGTAGATCCTACCTCTCATTTTGCCGAACTTCTTCGCGAGAATTTTTTAAAGGGGCAACCGGCTGTGGCTCTTAATCTTTCTGGAGTGACTTTTGATAAGCCAAGCCTCACAGAAGAAATCATCAAAAAAACAGTATTTGATTTTGCAGGAGAAGTTCAACTTTCCAAGCTGAACCTGGACGAGCGCATTTTACAGATTCTTCATAACATTGACAGCTTTAAACATCTGGGCGCGCGTGTAAGTGAAATTGCAGAAAAATACAGCTATTCAGAAAGCTATCTTACCCATCTTTTTAAAAATGAAACAGGAATTACACTAAAAAGTTATCTTCTTATGAGGCAGTTTGAATATGTCTGGCGGGAGGTTATGAAGGGCCGCTCTTTGACAGAAGCTTCTATGGATGCAGGCTTTTCTTCACCATCACATTTTTCTGATGTATGCCGTAAGCTTACAGGAATAAGTGTAACAAGGGTTTTGGAAAGCCAGAAATCACAATAATCAAAAAAGCAGATTTTTAGAAGTGCTCTTGAGCCGTCTGTTATATCATGCTGACTAAAGAGGCCTGATATGAACAGTGAAAATTATTTATTGCCTACACGAATGCTCGATTTTGAGAATGCTTCAATTCAAATGCTTATTGAAAAAAGAGGCTGGAAATCTCTTGCTCAATTTGAACAGATAAAAGCAATTTACAATTTTGTCCGCGATGAAATCCTTTTTGGCTACAATGTTGATGATGATATTCCTGCTTCTAAAGTTCTAAAAGACGGCTACGGACAGTGCAATACAAAGGGAACTCTTTTTATGGCCCTGCTCCGTGCCTGTGGTATTCCCTGTCGTGTTCACGGCTTTACTATTGATAAAAAAATTCAGAAGGGTGCCATGACAGGCTTTGTTTATAAGAATGCACCAAAGAATGTTTTTCACAGCTGGGTAGAAGTTTTTTTTGAAGATAAGTGGTATGAGCTTGAAGCCTTCATTCTTGACAAAAAATATCTTAAGCAGCTTCAGAGTATAAACAGCACATGTAGAGGAAGCTTCTGCGGTTTTGGCTGCGCGGTTAAAGATTTAAAAAATCCCGTTATTGATTTTGACAGAAATAATACCTATATCCAGAGTGAAGGGATAAATCAGGATTTTGGCGTATATGATAGCCCTGATGAACTTTTGAAGGAACATGGTCAGGAGCTGAGCCTTGTTAAAAAGTTTGCCTACAGGCATTTTGGCAGGCATTTGATGAACAGGAATGTAAAGAAAATCAGAAATCATAAGTGAGGTAGAATATGAAGTTCATGTATTTTTTTGACTGCAAATTAAAGCGCTTTGTGATGTATGGAAAGAGGATGCTGCATCCGTCAAAGACAGGAGTTTATCAGAATGGAATCAGCTGTATTAAAGAGGATGATGTTAACCTTTGGTTCTATACAAAAAACGGTGTTACCATTGCGATTGATGCGGGACACCTTGTTTTTAAGGGAATCGAAAAAGAGTTTGAAAAAATGGGGATTCCGCTTATGAACCCAGCAAGGCTTCGCGATGGTTATAAAACTGTGAGTGACGGGGAAGTTTTTAATATTGACGGAATAAAGGTTGAAGTTTTTGAAGTGATGGGGCACACGGTTGGGCACGTCTGCTATATAATTGATGATAAGATTTTGTTCAGCGGGGATTGCCTTGCTGTAAACGAAAGCGGTGGCTACAGTCTCTTTGAATTTTTTACACAGAATCCTGCATTGAATAAAAAATCCCTTATAAGGCTGCGGGATAGGATTGCAGGGTCTGGCGTAAAGGTTGTCTGTACCGGTCACAGCGGAATTAGAACAGATATGTCTAAGCTTTTTGCGCATATTGACCAATCTGCTGTGAGCAGGCCCGGAAAGCCTTTTGACCCCACTGCACCTAAGAGTATAAGAAAATAAGGAACTGCTTTGGTATATTGACTAAAAGTCTGGATATGATAATTTTAATACTGAATTAATGCAGGTTTTGGGTAAAAAAAAGGCCCTCCGTCTGGAGGGCTTATCTGCGCTGGTCAAATTGATTCATAGCGCTTCAGATGTCTTCCTGCTTAACCGCAGGCGGCTTGGGTCAGCGGGTCCCTTTCAAGGGGCGCCCTATCTTTGTCGGAATTTGCATAATCGCCTCCGTCGATATGGCGGTCTTCAGGCTCCTTGTTTCCTGTTCCCTTACCATCTGAATTCAGTATAGCACAGCTTTGAAATTGCGCAAGAGTAAAAATTATAACTTTTTGTTATAAATATTTTATTTGATTTTATGCTGTATATTATAAAAAGGCCGTGACTGTTGGTCACAATATTAACGCACTTTTATAAAAAAGAGGGTACTAATGGAAGCGTGCAGAAAAAGAATCTTAGCCTTAGCCATCTTTGTTCTGGCCGCTGGATTTATTGCCATGATGATGAATTTTAGAGCTTCTGCCGCACCAGGTTCATCCGCAAGGGGCAACGTCATTCTTGACGCAAAGGAATTTTCCAAGACCAGCGAAGTTGTAGTCATTCCACCGCGAAAAAAAGTTACCATAAGTACAAGTGACGACACAAACTGGAATTCAATTGTTCCAGAACAAAAAGATAAAACCTTCCGCGGACTTTTTACAGGCAAAAGAAAAATTACGCTAAGTCCCTTTGCCATGGCTCAGTATCCTGTTACACAGGAACTCTTTGAAAAAATCATGGGCTACAATCCAGCCCTTTTTAAGAAGGAAAACCTTGGAGAAAAATATTTTTCCGACTGTCCAGACGAAAATCCCAATCTCCGTCCTGTAGAAACAGTCACCTGGTTTGAAGGAATTGTATTTTGCAACCGGCTTACAGAGTGCACGATGAAAAAATCAGACTGCGTTTATTATTCAGATTCAGAATGCAAAAACATTTACACCCTCGAAGACTCAAAAGACCGCATCATCCCTATTGTGGACCAGGCAAAAAAAGGATACCGGCTGCCCACAGAAACTGAATGGGAATTTGTCGCACGGGGAGCCACTTACCAAAGCAAGGAATGGTTCAAGTCTTTTTCGGGAACAGGCACGGACGGCTTGATTGATGTACTTGACATAAAAAACACTCTGATTGCAGACAATAACTTGGACAATTATGGATGGTACCGGGGAAACTCAAACGGCATGACCCACGAGGTAGGAACAAAACTGCCCAATTCAATCGGTCTTTACGACATGTCCGGTAGCGTATGGGAATGGCTCTACGACTGGTATGACTACAATATTGAGCTAGGGGAAGCGGTCAACCCCTCAGGCGGAAAAACAGGCCTTTCCCGGGTTCTTAGAGGAGGCTCTTGGTTTGACCCGGCATACGACTGCCTTGTAACAAGACGCTTTAACAACAGCCACCCCTACATTCCCCATTTTTATTTTGGATTCCGCTATTGCAGAAGCCTTTAGGATGAAGGAAACAATACAGACATTCGGCAGGCGTGGAAGCAAAAAAAAAGCAGTCCAAAACGTAAGTTCTGAACTGCCATTGGTCGGGCTATCGGAATTCGAATCCGAGACCTCTTGCCCCCCAGACAAGCACGCTAACCAGCTGCGCTATAGCCCGATGAATGCTGCAAAAGTAAGATGCGATTGCAACGGAAATAATAGTACACTATTTTGCTTTTTGATTCAAGGGGTTTGTGCTGAATTTTACTGTTCCATACCCACAAAGTCCAAATCAAAGAGGCTGTCTGAACGTTCCCATACGATTAAGTCATGGGGAAGGAGCCAGGCTTTGACCCAGTAGTGTGCAGCGTAGTCGTAGCGCCCCTTTGGGTATGTTGTTATGCCTAATATTTCAAAAGAAGAAAGGTTTTCTTCCGTTGGTTCCATGTCGAATTCCTTGGCGGCGAAGTTCCGTATGGCTTTTGTCTTTTGGGAAAAGTTACGGCGGATTTGTTCAATGTATAAGATTTGCTCTGCTAATTCTTCTTGCGTGGTTTGGGAGTCAGCTGTAATGGTAATGGATAGCTCCTGGCAGTTCCATTCTACTCTTTCTATATAGCAGCCAATTGGTTCGAGCGAAAATGTGCCGACTGGTGTTTCCAGGTGTTTTGGAAGGGGGCTTTCTTCTGCCTGGGCGGATGCGGATTTTTGTGTTGGAAGCAGGATGAGCAGGCAGAGTATTGTCTTTGCTATAAAGGATACAGATTTTTGTCTTTGCGTCATGTCTTAGGCTATTATAGCATGTTGCAGTAAAAAATCCAAGGAGGGATTTTTTGTTCTTACTTGCCAACCAGTAAAAAGCCATGGATGGCGGCTTAGCAGCATGCAGAATTGCATTGCAATTCTGCAATCCCCAAAAAAATCCATGGATGGATTTTTTTGGGGCAAGTCCTACGCGGGATTGGAGGGGCCGCCGCAGGCGGTTGCGTTAGCAATGGAGCGGGAAGGGCCCCGCGGAACCCCGGAAAGCCCGTAAAAAATGGCATGTCCGGTCGTATTAGCCAAAAGATATATGGTAGAGCAGAAAAAGGTTCGTCCAAAAAAAGAAAATATTGAATGTTTTTACAAAACACGGTATATTTATTCTATTATTGTAAATATCCATACGGAGGAATATTTTTATGATTAAGACAGTAAAAGACGTTGATCTTAAGGGTAAGCGCATCGTTATGCGCGTAGACTTCAATGTTCCTATGAAGGACGGCGTTGTTCAGGATGACACACGCATCATGGCAGCTCTTCCTACAATCAAGTATATTCTTGATCAGAGCCCACGCTCTCTTGTTTTGATGAGCCACTTGGGAGACCCAAAAAAGGATGTTAAGAAGGCAGCAGAAAAGGCAGAAAAAGCAGGCATGCCTTTTACAGATGCAGATAAGGAAAAATTCATTAACGGTAAGAACCGCATGAAGCCGGTTGTTGAATACTTTGCATCTAAGCTTGGAAAGAGCGTTACATTCCTTCCTGATGCACTTGGCCAGAAGGCTGCAATTGACGCTCTTCCTGAGGGAGCAGTTGCAATGCTTGAAAACGTACGCTTCCACGCAGAAGAGACAAGCAAGGATACAGCTGAGCGCGAGACAATGGCAAAGGAACTTGCAACATACGGTGACATTTTTGTAAACGATGCATTTGGTACAGCCCACCGCGATCAGGCTTCTACTGCTACAATTGCAAAATTCATGAGCGAAAAGCCGGTTGGCGGCTTCCTTATGGAAAAAGAAGTTCAGAATATTGAGCCAATGGTAACTAATCCTCCAAAGCCACAGGTTGCAATTATTGGTGGTGCAAAGGTTTCTTCTAAGATTGCAGTTCTTGAGTCTTTGATGAAGAATGCTAGCGCACTTGTTATTGGTGGCGGTATGGCATACACATTCCTTAAGGCTCAGGGCCACAAGGTTGGTAAGTCTCTTGTTGAAGATGACTTTATTGACACAGCAAAGAAGCTTCTTAACGATGCTGCTGCAAAGAATGTAAAGATTGTTCTTCCTGTAGACCATGTTGGTGCTGCTGAATTTAGCCCTGATGCAAAGCCAGAGGCAGTTGACGGTGTTGACATTCCAGAAAACCTTATGGCAATGGATGTTGGTCCTAAGACTGTTGAAGAATACAAGAAGGTTCTTTCTACTGCAAAGTCTATCGTATGGAACGGTCCTGTTGGCGTATTTGAATTTGACGCTTTTGCAAAGGGAACAGAGGCTGTTGCAAGGCTCGTTGCTGAAGCTACTGGCCGCGGTGCAATGACTGTAGTTGGTGGCGGTGACAGTGTTGCTGCTGTTAACAAGTTCAAGCTTGCGGACAAGATGACACACGTTTCTACAGGTGGCGGTGCTTCTCTTGAATTCCTTGAAGGAAAGACACTTCCTGGCATTGCAATTCTTGCACAGAAGTAACTTCTAAGAAGTAAGTTCTGCTGACAGTTATATTGCCGGGTTCTTTTGGCAGCATGCTAAGCCCGGCAATGCTTGGCGCATGTCCTAAAAAACGTGCGTCAGTAGAAAAGCCCGAGTTTTTGTGTTTTTTTCGCAGAAAAAATGCGAGCCCGGCGCCGGCAGAGCCCGATGCATGTTCTAAAAAATGTGCGTCAGTATAAAAGCCCGAGTTTTTGCGTTTTTTTTCGCAGAAAAAATGCGAGCCCGGCGCCGGCAGAGCCCGATGCATGTTCTAAAAAACGTGCGTCAGTAGAAAAGCCCGAGTTTTTCGTTTTTTTCGAAGAAAAAATGCGAGCCCGGTAAGACTTGCGCATGTTCTAATAAATGTGCATCAGTAGCAGAGTCCTAGTTTTTGCGTTTTTCCCGAAGGGAAAATGCGAGCCCGTTGCGAGCAAGCAAAAACTAGCAGCAAAGGGCGAAGCCCTTTGCCTGTTACTTTTTTACCCAAAACTTGTTTACATTTAAAAATATATTTGTTCATTTTATGGAGAAGTCATCATGAATTCCTTTAAAAAGATTTTTTCCCTCGCAGCTGTTCTTGCTTTTACACTTGTTTCTTCACTTTCTGTTTTTGCAAGAAATTTTGACTATATTCAGCAGGGTGAGTATGCCTATTACCTGGATTACCGTGGAGGCAACGCCTTCTACCGCGGCTACCTTGTCTTTCACATGGATGACAACACAACGCAGGTTATTTCTAGGGCGGTGGACTTAAAGTCAAAGAAGAGCATGAACTACGTGTTTGTTCTAAAGGAAGAGCAGGGTGGCTTGCCTTCTATTGTAAATGAAAAAGGTGTTCCGGGTGACAATCCGCTTTTTTCACAGAACGTAGTTGATTTTTTGAATTTCCATATTATGTATGCTCAGAACGACACAAAGATTGGCTACAATACTTCTTTGAACGACGAGTGGCCGGATTACACCCAGGTTTTCCATTACAATAAGCTTTTGCCAATGTTCCGCTTCCTTTACATTTCCAACGACAAGTATCCTAGGGCAGACTACCGCCTTAACAGGGCAGGAATTCTTTCTTCAAAGGATTACAAGTCTTTCTTTAAGATGCAGCCTGCTGTCTTTAAGCATGGTAAGCAGAAGGCAGGATATTCAATTCCTGATGCGGCAGAGCAGACTGTTGAATTTGGCTCCCATTCCGCAAGCCTTGACCAGAACTGGAAGATTTCTTCCGCAAACGGCGGTAAGGTTGCCACTATGGGTATTGTCTCCGACTTGGACGCACAGCTTTCCGTAAAGCCACTTTCTGCAAAGGGTGTGGATCTTTCCAACCAGCTTACAAAGGAAGAAATGCTGCGCACGCTTCTTTTGCGCTCTGCAGAAAACGCGGATTTTTCAACCCTTAAGGTTTCCAATGAAGACAACGGACTTGCCCTTAGCATAGAAACTTTTGACGAGTCTTCTAAGGTCTTTAACTTTAGCTACATAAAGCTTTTGGACGATGCTGTTGTTAACCTTACGACTTTTGACTTTGCCTACGAAGCTCAGAAGAAATACTTTAAGAAGATTCTTAATTCTGTAAAATAAGTGCATTGAATTTTCTATTGATTTGATGTAAGATTCGGTAACTTATAGAATTTACGAGGAGCTAGACAAATGGCACGTACACATTACATTGCAGGTAACTGGAAGATGAACACCAGCAAGGCTGAAGCTGTAAAGCTTGCCCAGGACTTGGTTGCATCACTTAAGGGTAAGACAAACAAATACATGGTTGGCGTTCCCTTCGTATACCTTGACGCTGTAGGACAGGCTTTGAAGGGAAGCAACATCCTTCTTGGCGCACAGGACTGCGCTGCTACTGCAAACGGAGCACACACAGGCGAAGTTTCTACAGAAATGCTCAAGGACCTTGGTGTTAAGAGCGTAATCCTTGGCCACTCAGAGCGCCGCCACGAAATTGGTGAAAGCGATGAGCTTATTAACAAGAAGGTTCGCCGCGCACTAAACGAAGGTCTTGAAGTTGTTCTTTGCATTGGTGAACTTTTGAGCGACCGCGAGGCAGGCAATGCTGAACAGGTTTGCGCATTCCAGCTTTCTGCTGACCTTGCAGGCGTAACAGAAGAGCAGATGAAGAACGTAACAATTGCATACGAACCAGTATGGGCAATTGGTACAGGTATGACAGCAACTCCAGAAGACGCACAGGCCATCCACAAGTTTGTACGCAACTACATTGCAAAGCTTTACAACCAGAAGGTTGCAGACGAGACAATCATCCAGTACGGCGGAAGCATGAAGGCTTCTAACGCAAAGGATCTTCTTGCCCAGCCCGACATTGACGGTGGCTTGATTGGCGGTGCATCTCTTAAGGCTGACACCTTTGAGCCAATCTGCGTTCTGTAATAAGGCGTTTTGAAGCTTCAATACATAAACGTAAAGAAGTAGCTTGTAATATCGTCTCCGCCCTCGCCGGACAGTTCAAATGAATTTGTGTGGTAGAGGACGGAGCATTTTTTTTGCCCGCCTGAATTTTCCCCGGCTTCTTTGCAGAAGATGTTTGAAAGTGCATACATTCCCTGCCTGTTGTCGCACACGCAGAAAAACCAGCCGTTTGCAGATGGTGCATTAAAAAACTTACGTGATGAAGAGTCTTTTTTTAGCGTGTCTTCTTCGTTTCCGTGGTGGGAAAAATCTGTTGAAATAAGAAGGAAATTCTTCTTGGACTTTTCCTTGGTAAAATAGGGAGCAAGGGCATCTGTTAAAGCCTGGGCCTGGCTTTGCCTTAGTGGAGGCTCCCCGTTGAGTGCTATAGCGCAGACCTTTGCATTTGGAAAATATTTTGCAAGGTAGGGCATGAGGGTGGAAAAACCGTGCTCTATCCTAAAGGCGTTTTTGTCGTATGCAACGCCAAGGCTTTTGGCAAGTTCCCTTTCTGTTTTTGAATCCGTATGGACAAGGCCGTACTCTCCTGCATTCCAGCTGCATTCGCAAAGGGACCATTCCTGGGTGGAAAGGCCGTAGTGGGACGGGCTTATTATAAAGAATGTTTCCACTTTTCTTGCTTTGGCAAGGGCCTTGAACCAGCCGTCTATGTATGCTCCCGCAAGCAGGTGGTGGCTTACCGTTCCAGCAAGGGGAAATGCATCTTGGGGAAGGCTTTCTTCCATATATATTTTCTTTACGGAAGGTTCTGTTAGCCCTTGGGAAAGCCATGTCTGTATGATAGAAGTGTCCGTGACTGCGGGGACGTTTTTTTGCCGGCTGCAGGAAGTTGTACTTGCAAGAATTAATAGTGCTGCAAAGAAAGAAAAGATGTTTTTTTTGTTAGCAAGATGCGGCGTTTCTTTTGCAGTTTTAATCCTACCCCCTCGGAAAGAAATTGCCTCCTTGCAATTTCTTTCCGCGAGTTTTCCGGTGGAAAACTCGGTTATTCTTTTTGCTACGAAGATGACGCACCCTCCATGGTGCTGCTTGTTTACAAATAAAGCCCTGGAAAGCGGGTTAGCATATTGCCCCTGGTCCAGAAAAAAAGGAAAAATTACCATAGCTTAAAGGAGTCGTCGTCTGGTAGTATGCAGTTTTGTTCCCAGAATGGCATTAGGGAAGTTAAGTCTGCATCTTTTTGGTAGACGGTTTTCTTCCACTGCTCGTCGGTAAGGCGGTTGATTGATGGCTGCTTGAATTCGTAGTAGCTGAATCCGTAGCCGATTGCAATTCTTTTTCCGCCCTGGCTGTCGTTGAGCGGTATGTAAAGGCGGTATGGAATTCCGACTGCTGTTTCCAGGCACATGCCCAGCTCGGCATTTGTAAAGACGTCTGCTATGCATGCCATCTTGAACATGTCCGGGTCGTCACTGTATGTTCCGTAGGAAGATTTTGTGGTGTGGATAAAGATAAGGTTTGCAAGGGTTCTTGAAACTGTGCCTATCCATTTGTTTTCCTGCTCGGTGATTGGCTTGTCCTGGCATTCCTTTAGCGATATGTCCAGTGCCTTTGAGTAGACTTCCCTTAGTGCGTTAAGAGCGTCTGCTGTTTCGTCGTCCATAAGATGGTGTGTCTTGTAAACGGAAATAAGCTTGTCCACGCTGGCAAGAGAACATTCCCAGAATGGCACGTTTGGCTCAATGTAGTTTATTGGTTCAGGGAATGGCTCTGTTCTGAAGGTTGGCTCTATGTAGTCACCGCCGCCCATTTCTGCAACTGACTGCTTTACATAAAGAATTGTGTCGTGGCGAAGCTCTGCCCAAGTTCCGTGGGCGGAAAGAAGGCTTTTTGTATTCCAAGCGGGCGACTCTGTAAAGTAGAATCCTGCTCCCTGCTCAAACTTTGCCTGAGTCCTTATCTGGTTCAGCACCTGGTTGTAGTAGCTTCTGTTCCAGAATTCAGCACCAGATGATGCAAATTCTTTTTCCAAAGCGTCCAGCACTTTCTTTAGGGCAGGCATGTTTTTGTATTCCTCGATGGCAAGAAGCGTGTCTGCCGTGCGGGAACCAAGTGCCTTCATTATGTCCAGCCCCGTAACCCACATTCTTCCGTAAAGCCTTGGCGATGATGCCTGGTCGTGAACGTAGGAGTCATAGGTGAATCTTTGGCCAAGGAGCTTCCAACCCATAGGGGGCTTTCTGTTTCCCTTTTCGTCTGTTTCCGATGCCGCGTAGAAGAGGGAATTTCCGCTGATTGCCGGTGGACGCAGCTTTTCGTGGCAAAGCTTCATGAAGGCAAGAAGGTTCTTTTCCTTTTTTGCCCATGCCTTTAGGTCGCCAACGTTCTGCTCTTTCCAAAGTGGAAGCACGTCGTTAAAGCTAAGGTCGTCGCTAAAGCCTATAAGGTCCGTGATTGGAGAGAAGACTTCTTCCCATGCTGTAAGAAGGTTGGGGTTCTTGTGCACAGTGTCTATTATGAGCATTGCTGCCGGCATAAGCCTTAGAGTATCTTTTTCCAGCTCCTTGTCTTCTCCTGACTGGGCAATCAAAAAGTTGATTCTGCCGTACCACATCTGGGCGCGGAAGTACTGCTCAAGAATTCCGTTCTTTGTGTAGTGGCCGCGAGGCTTGTACTGGGTAAAGTCTTCCTTTGTTCCCATTATCTCGGAAACCATGCCGCTTGCAGTCATTATCTGGTTTATGTCTTCCCTAACGTCTTGCGGATAGGCTGCGGTAATGCTTTCCTTGTTCTTTTCCTTGTAGCTAACGGTCTGCTCCCAGTCATCAGCAACAACTTTTTCCGGAACCATTGCAAGAAGTGCCTTTGCAACCTGGAAGTATTTTATTGCCAAAGTCTTTGCCTCTTCCGGAGCATTCTGTGCGGACTCAATTGCCGCTATAAAGTTGTCCGTAAGCATTGTTAGCCTTGGAAGAAAATATGTTTCTTCTGTATACTGCAAAAGTCTGTCAAAAATAAGGTGCTGGGCGTGGGCCGCAAGGTCTGTTGTAACAAAAATGGTCGGCTTTTTTAGCTCGCTGTTAAGGCTTGAATAGAGGTTTATCATGTCATCTGGATTGGGGTAGTCCATTGGAGCCGTCTGCTGGATTGCAAGCCTGTTTTTTTCCAAACTGGCCGTAGTTGGGTCAGAAAGCTTTATGTTGCCTGCGTAGGGGTAGAATTCCTTTGGGGCACCGCCAGTCCTGTAGAGCTCCGCAGTAATCTTGTTGTCCTCAAGGTCTGTGTAGAGACCGGATGTAGAACCGTAAAGGTCTGCTCCAAAAATGTAGCCTTCCTGGTCCTTGTATTCAACAGGGTAGAAGTAGTTGTAGTTGTCCTGGAAAAGAAAGAGCCCCTCGTATTCGGTATTTGCATTTCTTAGCGGATCTCCCGTAAGCTTTACTATAGAAGCAAAAGGAACTTCTGTGCCTGTAATCTCTGCCGGGTTCTTTATGCTGCCACCGCTTTCCGAAACTTCAAAGGCATCCTTTGGGTACAGGCGGCATACCTTGCTTGCAACTACCGCAGTCTTTCCTTCTGTAATGCCCTGGGACGGAAGGTTTGCAAAGGTCATCGGGTCAGAAAGAAATGCCTTGTGGGCGTTAACTGCACCTGATGCAAGAATGGCATTTGGAGAAAGCTCCTCCTCGTGGCCTTCTGCCTGCAAAGCTGAATCCTGCCCTGCACCGGAAGCCGTGTTTTCTGTCTGGGCGTTTTTTTCACCCTTCTTTGAACAGCCTGTAAATGTAAGTGCCGTTGCAAATGCAAGCGCAGTAGCGAGTGAGGCTGCAAAGGAAAGCGCAGCTGTAGAGGCCTTGCGCAGCCTGTAAGTCTTTTTCATCTGAAACTCCTGTATTTGTAAAAATATAATTGTTTTTGCAAAATTACAGTCTAAATTATAGAACATTTTTGCCTGAATGTCATGTGGTGGATTTTTTTTCTTCTTTTGGACGGTGCTCTCTAGGACGGTAGTCCTGATTGCTCTACCATCCGGTCTTTTGCTAGAATCGGCTTTTTGCCATTTTTAATGTTTAACAGTGCCATGGCGAGCTTCCTAAGTCCGGTCCCTGAGGCACTCGAAGGGCCGTGTAAAATCATAGTAAAAAATGGCAAGGAGGCCATTTTTTACGGGCTTTCCAGGGTTCCGCCTTCCGGCTCCATTCGCTTGCGCGAACGGCTGCGCCGCCCTTCCAATCCCGCGTAGGCTGGTGCGGTGCTTTATTAGACCGCAAATTTTTTAGTTTACAAAATGTAAATTTCTTTTTTTTACATATTGATATTTTGTAAACTTGTGCTATAATAAGCTTAAGGTCGAGTTTGCAAAAATAGAAGGAGGGTAGCCATGAAGGATGTATTAAAATATCTTAGGCAGACAGGCGGTTTTACCCAGGCGCAAGTTGCCGCCATGCTGGGGGTTTCAAGGCAGTCCTACAGCAAGTACGAAAAGGGAAGCGTACTTCCGTCAGACCAGCTTGTTGCAAAGCTTGCCAAAATCTATGGCGTTGACGAAGCTTTTATCCGCGCCAATAAGATTCCTTCAGTCAGCCATTCGTGCGTGGAATATAAAATAGAAGATGATGCGGACCTTCCCCTTGTTGCCTCCCCGGAAAAATCCTACGATGCCTATTTTGACGGAACTGCCGTGCGCGTCATAGGCGGTGCAAAGTTCTGCCAAGGCCAGCGCTTCAAGCTGCTTCCTGTGGATGATGAAAAAAAAGATGATTCTGATTGGACTGCTTTGCAAGATATATTGTCAAAGCACAAGCCCCTTGTAATGCCTTCTGACAAGGATCCATTTTACAAGGAAATACTAAAAGAAGCTTTTGAGGAAAAATATGGATATACTGATTGATGCAAATATTATTCTGGATGTCTTCTTCCAGCGTTCTCCTTTTTATGAAAAATCCCTGCAAATACTGCAATATTGCGAAAATGGCCGTGTTGAGGGATTCGTTTCCGCCCATTCTGTTACAACTATGTGGTATGTGCTCCGCCATGAGTTTTCCCTTGAAGAGCGCCGGAAAATGTTCAAGCTTGTCTTTTCGTGGTGTCGCATTGCTTCCGTTGGTCAAGGTGAACTTCTTTCCGCACTAGACCACAACGACTTCTCCGACTTTGAAGATTGCGTCCAAGACGAATGTGCCTCAAGCGTCCATGCCCGCTACATAATCACCCGTAACAAAAAAGACTTTGCCCATAGCAAGATACCCGCCCTGCTGCCTGCGGAGTTTATCCGGCTTATGTAAAAATGTGTAAAATAATATAATAAAAGAATATGAGTTCGTCTGTCATGCTGTTCTCCCCGGATGTATGATGATTTGCACGGGGCACCTGTTATGCGTAGGGGGCAGTTCAAAAACAGGCGAGGGAATGTTCGCAGAGCAGCTTCCAGCTGGCTTACCCCACCTTGCGTGGACTTGTGCATGGGCTAAATCATGGTGCGAGTAATTGACTAAAAGCCTTTATTTATATAGAATGGATAAAAATTTTGTTAAATTAATCCGGTTTGTCTAGTGCCGGGATTTGGAGAAAAAAATGGGTGTTGTTGGAACAATCCTGCTTGTTGCATTTGTAATTGTTTGCGTTTTGCTTGTTTTGATGGTTCTTGTTCAGAATGAGGATTCAAACGGCATGGGAAGTCCTTTTGGCGGACAGTCTGCTGCTTTCGGTTCGCATTCTGCCAGCGTTCTTACCAAGACAACTGGTGTTTTTGTTGCGTTGTTCTTAGTTCTCGTTTTTTCACTCGCATTGATTAACAAGGCTCCAAATGACGGTGGTTCAATGTCTGCCACTGCAAAAGAGGTTCAGGGAACTTCCGAAGTGCCGGAAAACAATGCTGGTTCTTGGCTTGATGATGTTAAGGAAGAGCCAAAGGCAGAGGTAAAGCCTGCTGAAGGTTCTGCTTCTGCAACTGAGGTTTCTGCCGGAACTGCTGCAGAAGAGTCTGCCGCACAGTAGCAAGGGGTTTCCATGATTCTGGGTAACGTCTTTTCGCCGAAGGGAATTAATCTTAATCTTCAGAGCAAGGATAAGGATGAGCTTTTTGAAGAAATGATAGAATGCCTTGTCGCAGTCCAGCCCGGAATTGACAGGGCTCAGGTTTTGGCCGCAATTCAAGAACGCGAGTCAAAGATGAGTACGGGCATTATGCATGGTATTGCCATTCCCCACGGAAGGTGCGCCTGCGTGGACGGTATAATCGGTGCCGTTGGCATTAGCCGCCAAGGGGTTGACTACCAGTCTTTGGACGGTGCCCCTGTTCGCCTGGTATTTATGTTTGTCTGCGGTGAGAATGAGGCGGAAAGCCATTTGGAAGTGCTTAAGGAATTGGCCTCGGTGCTTCAGGAGCCGTCTTTTTCTAAGTCAATGATGGAAAAAACGTCTGCGGAGGATGTTTACCAGATGTTGAAGTCTTTCTGAGGCAATCATAAGACTGCAACCGTTGAGACTTGATATGTTGTTTGAATGAACTTATTTTGCAAACTCCTGATATGAATTTTCGGGAGTTGCTTTTTTTGCGGGGGATAAAATGTCTGAAGAAGTTGACATTATAGAACACCTTCTTGAGGTTGAGCGGGAATCGTCCCAGATGATTCTTGATGCAAGACTGGAAGCCGACAAGATTATTGCTGAATCCCGTGCCCGCGCCGAAACTTCTTTTAAAGAACAGTACGATTCAATCCTAAAGGATTTGGAACAAAAGGAAGCTTCTGCCAAGAAAGAGATTTCCAAAAGGCATGAAGCTCAGTTTTCTGAATACAAGCAAGGCCTTGACGCTGCGGAAAAAGACGAGAAGGCTTTCCGTTCTTTGCTTGACACGCTCCTTTTCGCCTAAAATGCAGGGGGATGTCAATGGCAATGGACAAATCCAGCGCAGATGCTTATGTCTATGTAAAGGCAAGCGGTATCCTTGCCCGTTCCTTTGTGGGTGCAAAAGCCCGGGAGCTTTTTTCCGTCCGCTCTCTTAAGGAACTTTGGTCCCTTATTTTTAAGAAGGAAGTTCCGGCTGTCCCAGAGACAATGCTTGCCGCCGCCTTGGAAAACGAGGCAGTTTCTTCTTTTATAAATTCCTACAAGCGTCTTATTCTTAACTACGAAAAACCGTCGCCCCTTTTGGTTGAGCTTTTGCGTTTTTATGACTACGAGAACCTTAAGCAGTTTGGAGCTGCCCTTTGCACGGGGCAAAAGGAAATTCCATCTTATACCGACATCACACCCTTTAACATTCTGAATTATTCCAAGTGGCCGGAGATTGGCCTGGTGACAAAGAATTCTCCGCTTTCCTGGTATGACCATGTTTCTACCGTCCAGAACCAGCAGATGGACGACTACCGCATGGACTGCCAGTACATTACGGAACTTTGGAATTCTTTGGCCCATGTGGATTCTTCTTGCCGTGATGCCATAAAGTCGCTTTTTTTGGAGAAGTTTTCGCTGGAGAACATTTTGTGGTCACTCCGCTTGCGCATATACTACAACATGGACAGTGAGGAGATTCCCCTGCACCTGTCATACACGGACGGCAATGCAAGAAGAAATGATCCGATTGCAGGCCCCGCGCTAAAGACCCTGAACTGGGCTACGGATGACTGGAATACATGGAAAAACTGGCAGTTTTCTGAATTCTTGAACCCTCATGAAGAGGGAACTGTCTGGAACATAGACCCCAGGTGGATAGCGGCTGCCTACAAAAACCATTATGTGGAAAAGGCAAGGAAACTCTTCCACCGCTATCCCTTTACGGAGTGCCCGCTTGTCTGCTGGTTCATAATAAAGCGTGATGAGCTGGATGACATCTGTACTGCATCTGAAAGTCTTAGAATGAATATACCTGCTTCGGAAGCAATGCATGCGGCCGGGGTTCAGGAGGTGTAAAATGGCAAAAACGACAGCGATGAGGCTCTTGGAGCTGATTGTTTATAGAGAAGATATTAGCAAAGTTCTTTCTTATCTTGGAAACCTTGGCGAATTCCAGTTCCAGCAGGATTTTGAAAAGCCTTCTTCTGGATCGGGGGCACCTTCGTCTTCTTCTAGTGAGCTTAATCCTGATTCGGATATTTTCTACAAGCTTGAGCAGGCAAGGAGCGTGCTTGGAATTCCTGAGCTTGAGCATTACACGATTGCGCCTTCCATTCCGTCTGAGCAGGATGAAAAGGATGCCCTTGATCTTATAGACAAGGCAGAAAGCATTCACGAGAGGGAAGTGCAGGCCGGTGAGAATTCAAAGCGTGCCGCAGACACCCTTGCAGAGGCAAAGGCTTTCTCCAACCTTAAGGTTTCTTATACGGAGCTGGAGAACCTTTCCTTCCTTACTATGCGCATAGGAAAGATTGACCCGGATAACCTGCCTGCCCTAAAGAGCATACTTGGGGTAAGGGCCATGATTGTTCCCCTTGGAGAGGACAAGAGCCGTGTTATGGTGGCATCCAGCAAAAAGGCCCGCTTTATGGTGGACACGGAGCTAAAGAACTATGGCTTTGTAGAGATAGAAGTTCCCAAAGATTTCAAGGGCATTCCAGACGACATGCTTGAGTCGTTGCAAGAGCAGCAGCTTCAGGCGGACAAGGTGCTTTCGGAAGTTCAGGTTGAACGAAAGAATTTCTCTGAGACCCACAAGGACGCCCTTCTACGCTGCCTTCAGCTTTATTCCTTTGCTTCCCAGATCCGCGAGACGCAGAACCGCCTTGAGTCAACTGAATACGTTTACCGCATTACCGGCTGGATTCCCGCATATCTTTCCCACAATGTTATGAAGAGCCTTGATGAGCTTACAGAAAGCAGAACCGGCATCCGCGAATTCCTTCCGAGCGAAGTTGCTTCTATTACAAGCGGTCAGGAGCAGGTTCCTGTTCAGCTTAAGCACGGAAAGATTGTAAGTGCCTTTGAGCGCATGATATTCAGCTACGGTGCGCCTCTTTACGGCACTGTAGACCCAACGCCCTTTGTTGCTATTTTCTTTACGCTTTTGTTCGGAATAATGTTCGGTGATGCAGGACAGGGGCTTGTTTTCCTTCTTGTCGGTATTCTTATGTGCATGGGCAAGATGAAGCTTATGGGCTGGGAAAAATTCTCCCGCATATTCATCTGCATTGGTGTAAGCAGCACAATAATGGGCCTTTTGACCGGCGAATTCTTTGCCAACGAAACCCTTCTTGAACCTTTCGCAAAATATGTTACCGGTCTTTTTGGGGAGCCAAGAAGTCCTATACTTTCCATGATGCCTACAGGTTCCAAGGAATCCATTACGCGCATGTTCATGTTCTTTGGCTTTACCATTGCGGTGGGCTTTGTAATCAACACATGCGGTCTTCTTATTAACATAATCAACCAGTTCTCCCTTAAGAATTACGGACGCGCCCTCTTTGGTAAGACTGGTCTTAGCGGTGCAGTATTCTTCTGGTACGTCATTGCCTTTGCACTCCGCATTGCTTTCTTAAAGCATGTGCCTGCGGTTTACGACTGGATTGTAATTGGAACGTCGCTTACACTTACGGCCTTCTGTGAGCCTTTGCAGCGCATTGTTTCCAAGGAATCTCCTGTTTTGGAGAACGGCCTCTTTAGCGCAATAATCGGTGCCCTTGTAGAAGTGATAGAGGTTTTCTCCTCCTACATTTCCAATACGGTCAGCTTTGTCCGTGTAGGTGCCTTTGCCCTTGCACATGCGGTTCTTGGCTTCTTAATCAACATGATGGCAGAACTTGCAGGACCTGGCGGAAT
The DNA here is from genome assembly GCA_017534445.1 of Treponema sp. GTDB lineage: Bacteria > Spirochaetota > Spirochaetia > Treponematales > Treponemataceae > Treponema_D. Next base: position 39,353 of record JAFXWC010000025.1, on the reverse strand, counting down.
ACTTGTTCTTATACTGGGCAATGCAATTGTAGTCGTTCTTGAGGGTATGATTGTAGCAATTCAGGTTGTGCGTCTCCAGTACTATGAATTCTTTAGCAAGTTCTTTACGGAGACTGGCCGCGAATTCAAGCCTTTCCGCTTTGAGTACAAGCCGGTGCTTAAGTTCTAGGCAGTATGTTTGTTAAAATCCTTGGGCGTAGGTCTAAGGTTAAAATAGATTTTTTTTATAGAGGTATTTTTATGAATAAGAAATTTTTTGCAACACTTTTTATGATGCTCACAGCTGGTGCCGTAAGCGTATTTGCACAGGGCGCAGCTCCTGCCGCTGGTGGAGATGCCGTTAAGTATTTGGCAGCCGCAATTGCCGTAGGTGTTGCCTGTATTGGTGGTGGTATTGCCGTAGGTAAGATTGGTGCCGCTGCTATGGGCGCAATGAGCGAGAACGCAGAACTTTCCGGAAAGGCCCTTCCATTCGTTGGTCTTGCAGAAGGTATCTGCCTTTGGGGCTTCCTTGTTGCCTTGTTCATCATAATCATGTAAGAGAGCAAATGGCGTGGACTATTTTGTAATAGGAGAGCGCGAACTTGTCCTTGGCTTTAAGCTGGCAGGCGTGCAGGGGGCTTATGTCTCAAACCGCAACGAAGCGTTGGAGGCTTTCTGCAAGGTCACCGGAAAAACAACCGGCAGTCAGCAGATAGCCACAATGGCGGCTCAAGACAGACCCAAGATTCTCATTCTAACGGAAGATGTTTCCGACATGCTGTCTGACGAAGTTACCGAATGGCAGATGAAGGGAAGCTCTCCTTTGATTGTAGAGATTCCGGGGCTTAACGGTCACATAAAGGGGCGCAAGACTCTTACGGATTCAATCCGCGAGGCGATTGGAATTCAGGTTTAGGAAGCTATAATGGAAGAATTACGTTCAACAGATATTCTCGATCAGGAAATCAAGGCCGACGTTAAGAAAAAGGCTGATAGGATTCTTGAAGATGCAAGGCAAACGGCTCAGACTCTGGAAGCAGGTGTGAGTTCCCGTGTTTTAGCTGCCGGGGATGAAGCAAAAAAATCCAGCGAGGCAAGGATTGGCTTTTATGAAAAAAATATCAATGCCTCCCTTCCGCTGGAAAAACAGCGCTATTTTGTCTCCTTCGTCAATAATGAAGTCATAGGGGCATTCAATTCATATTTTAAGGATTTGGGGCCTGCTAAACGCTTGGACATTGTAAAAAAACTTGTTGAACGCTCAAAGGACGAGCTTAAGGGCAAGAACGTTAACGCCTTTGTAATTGGTTTTAATAAGGCTGATGCGGAAAAGATGCTCAAAAGCCAATTTGGATCTTCCCTGCTTTCCTGCAAGACCGGAAAAGAAATCATGGTTGCAGACGAGGCTGTTGAGGGCTTTGAATTCCGCGAAGGGCTTGTCCTTGTTTCCGAAGACGGAAAGACTGTGTGCCGTCTTACTCTTGATGAAAAACTAAAAGAAGTGTTGGATTCTAAATCCTATGAGCTTTCTTCTGCTCTGTTTGCTGGGAGGCTTCCCGAATGATTACAGGAAAAATTACGCGCATAAGCGGCCCTATTGTTTATGCAGAAGGCTTGGACAAATGCGGCCTTTACGATGTTGTAGACGTTGGCAACGCAAAGTTAATCGGAGAAATAATAAGGCAGGATGCCGGAAAGGCAACCATAGAAGTTTATGAAGACGACGGCGGTATGCAGGTTGGTGAGCCAGTAGTTAGCAATGGCCGTCCTCTTTCCCTAAAGCTGGGCCCGGGTCTTGTAGGCACAATCTACGACGGAATCCAGAGGCCTCTAAAGCAGATGTTCGAAAAGGGCGGTGCATTCCTTCTTCCTGGTCAGAGAACAGAAAGCCTTGATGCGGAAAAGAAGTGGGAATTTGAACCCTCCGTAAAAGAAGGCGATGCAATAAAACCTGGCATGGCATTGGGCTTTGTTCAGGAAACAGGTTCCATAAAGCACATAATAATGGTTCCCCCCGCAACAAAGGGAAAAGTACTAAAGCAGTTCAAGGGCAAGGGAAGCTACACCGTAGACGAGGTTATAGGCCTTACGGATTTGGATGAAGAAATAAAGCTTTCCCAGTATTGGCCAGTTAGAAAGGCACGTCCCTTTATGCAGAAGCTTGAAGTTTCACAGCCGCTTATTACCGGTCAGCGCGTCATAGACGTATTTTTCCCGCTAAGCAAAGGCGGAACCGCTGCAATCCCTGGAGGCTTTGGTACGGGAAAGACCATGACCCAGCATGCCATTGCAAAGTGGTGCGATGCAGACTTAATCGTATACATTGGATGCGGAGAGCGCGGCAACGAGATGACGGACGTTCTTACCGAATTCCCCCAGCTTATAGACCCGCGCAACAACCGCTCCCTCATGGAAAGGACAATCCTTATTGCAAACACTTCCAACATGCCGGTTGCAGCCCGCGAAGTTTCCCTTTATGCAGGAATCACACTCGCTGAATACTACCGCGACATGGGTATGCACGTTGCAATCATGGCAGACTCAACTTCACGATGGGCAGAAGCCTTGCGCGAACTTTCAGGCCGTATGGAAGAAATGCCAGCAGAAGAAGGATTCCCCGCATACCTTCCGACACGTCTTGCAGAATTCTACGAAAGGGCAGGCCGCGTAAACACACTCAACGGACAGGAAGGCTCGGTAAGCGTAATCGGTGCTGTTTCACCGCCAGGTGGAGACTTCTCAGAGCCTGTAACCCAGCACACAAAGCGCTTTATCCGCTGCTTCTGGGCACTTGACCGCGAGCTTGCAAACGCACGCCACTATCCTGCAATCGGTTGGATAGACAGCTATTCTGAATACGCAGACGAAGTAAAAACCTGGTGGGACAAATTTGACCCCCGCTGGGCTTCCATCCGCATAAAGGCACTCGACCTTCTAAAGAGGGAACAGAGGCTGCAGCAGATAGTCCGCCTTATTGGACCCGATGCGCTTCCCGACAGTGACCGCCTTGTTCTTACCGTTGCAGAAATGATAAAGAACGGCTTCCTCCAGCAGAATGCCTTTGACGACATTGACCAGTATTCCGTTCCCCAGAAGCAGATTTTAATCCTTCTTCTTGTAATGGATTTTTACGAAAAGGCTCTTGCCGTAATCAAGCAGGGTTGCCCGCTTACAAAGATAATGGAACTGGACGTAAGGAACGAGATTATCCGTGCAAAGTCTGTTGTTCCCAATGACAACATGGAAGAGCTTACGGCAATTCAAAACCACCTTGAGCAGCAGATGGGCGAACTTGAGCGGGTCTACCGCAAGGATGCAGCAGTATGAAAGGAATAGAATACAAGGGGCTTGAAAAAGTAGACGGACCTATTATCGTAGTAAAGCGCACCCCCAATTCATTTTATGACGAGGTTGTGTATGTCCGCGACAAGACCGGCGAAAAAAAGACTGGCCGCATTATAGACTTGAACGAAGACACCGCAGTAGTACAGGTATTCGGCAGCACTACAGGCCTTGACCTGGAAGACACGTCCGTTGAATTCCTTGACAAGCCAATGGAACTCCGCGTAGGAAAGGGGCTTTTGGGCCGCATCTTTAACGGACTTGGTGAGCCAATAGACGGTTATCCGCCTGTAATATCAAGCATAAAGATAAACGTAAACGGAAACCCAATTAACCCCTATGCCCGCGTTTACCCTAGGGACTTTATTCAGACAGGCATTTCTTCCATAGACGGAATGAACACCCTCATCCGCGGACAGAAGCTTCCTATATTCTCAGGAAACGGTTTGCCACACAACCGCCTTGCCGCCCAAATAATCCGCCAGGCAAAAATCCTCAACTCAGACGAAGACTTCGTAATGGTCTTTGCAGGCATGGGTATTAAGTACGATGTTGCCCAGTTCTTTAAGAACACATTCGAAGACTCTGGCGTTCTAAGCCGGGTTGTAATGTTCCAGTCGCTTGCAGATGCACCATCTATAGAAAGAATCATCACGCCAAGGTGCGCCCTTACCGCAGCGGAATACCTTGCCTTTGAATGCAACATGCACGTTCTTGTTGTAATGACTGATATGACAAACTACTGCGAAGCCCTGCGCGAAATTTCAACAACGCGTGGAGAAGTTCCAGGCCGCAAGGGGTACCCGGGATATCTTTATTCAGACCTTGCAGAACTTTACGAGCGTGCAGGAAAGATACAGGGAAGTACAGGTTCAATCACCCAGATTCCAATCCTTACCATGCCAAACGACGACATAAGCCATCCAATCCCAGACCTTACCGGTTACATCACGGAAGGCCAGATTGTTCTTGACCGCGAGATGAGCCAGAAGGGACTCTATCCGCCGGTAGCAGGACTTCCAAGCCTTAGCCGCCTTATGAAAGACGGTATCGGAAAGGGAATGACCCGCGAAGACCACGCAAACGTTTCAAGCCAGCTCTTTGCATCATACTCAAAGGTAAAGAGCATAAGGAACCTTGCCGCCATCATCGGAGAAGAAGAGCTTTCTCCGCTGGACAAGCTCTACCTAAAATTTGGCAACGAGATGGAAGAAAAATTCTTTACCCAGGGTGAATACGAAGACCGCTCAATAGACCAGACCTTGGACTTGGGCTGGAAAATACTTAGCATTCTTCCGCGCGAGGAACTCTACCGCATAAAGGACGAGTTCATAGAAAAATACCTTCCGTCAACTGACGAACACAGCGACGAAGGTTCGTCTGATTAAGGAAACGCTTAATGGCAAAACTTAACATTGCGCCCACAAAGTCCAATCTTCTTTCTCTAAAGGAACAGCTTGCCGTAAGCACAGAAGGCTACGACCTGCTGGAGCAAAAAAGGGAAATCCTTGTAATGGAGCTTATGCACCTTGTTGAACGCGTAAAGCTTTTGGAGCGCGACATGGACAAGTGCATTGCAAAGGCCTATCCTGCACTAAAAAGGATGCTTCTTGCAATGGGCGGTGAGCGCACGGAACGTCTTGCAATGGCGGTAGACTACAAGTTTGAGATAACCAAAAAGCCTGTAATCATTGGCGGAATGAATTTTACATCGCTGGACGTAACCCTTCCAAAGCGGGAACTTTTTTCTTCCTTCATGGGAACAACACCGGACAACGACGAAGTAATGGCAGACTTCTTTGAACTTCTTGCACTCATTACCCAAATGGCAAGCATAAGGACAATCGTCTGGAGGCTTGCAATGGAAGTAAAGAAAACCCAGCGCAGGGTTAACGCACTCGACAAGATGGTAATACCGCAAAGCAAAGAAACTGTTAAGTATATAGAAAGCGTTCTGGAAGAGCGCGAGCGCGACAACGTGTTCGTACTCAAGGCATTAAAAGGTAGGCAGGGGCGTTAGAATGATAAAACCTTTATTCCAAAGAATTCTTGTAGGCTACAACGGAACAAAATCCTCTTTGCATGCAGTAATGTATGCAATCCTTATGGCAAAAATTTACAAGTGCCACGTAAAGGTTGTCTATGTCGTAGACACCGCCACAATCAAAAGGCTTTCCCTTACAAAATACATTGTTCCAGAAGAAGGAGACGACTTGGGAGGCCGCCTGCAGCAAAACGGAGACAGCTACCTTGACTATGCCTCTGACCTTGCAAAAACAAAAGCCGTCAAAATAGAAACGGAACTTCTCAAGGGCGAAATCTGGTCAGAAATTATCCGTGCCGCAGACGACTACAAGGCAGACCTCATTCTCCTTGGTGGAAAAGACCTTTCAAACTCATATTCATCATTGGACAGAAAACTTGCAGGCGAGCAGCAAAGCGAAATCATCGGCAGCGCCCATTGCTCCGTACTCGTTGTTCGCCAAAAATACATAGAGCAGCTCTTTAAGATAGCATAAGTTTTTTTTCTTTTTTGGACCTGCCTCTTATTGAACCGGATGCATTTTTTTTCAAAACCGAAAGCTCTTATTATTACCCGCTTTCCAGGGCTACGCTGTCGCTCCGGCCCGCCTTGCGGCGGTCTGGCTGCGCCACCCTTCCAATCGGGGGTAGGCTTTCTTTTGCAAACTTTTTCCTTACGCGCCTTGTTTTATTCGCGCGGAAGGGTTGAATACCCCGCCCCTTGGGGCGGAATAAGGGTATTCAACCCTGACTGCAATACCTTTTAAGAACAACGCACACCTCGTTGGTTCGCGTAAGAATGTTTTGATACAGGGGGATTCGTTTTATGAGGAACTCATACCCCGTAGCTTGCTGCGGGGTGCGTTGATTAAGTCAAGCAGTTGGGCCTTTGTTAAAGACTGGCAGCTGTAATCCTGCAATTCTTCTACTTGGGAAAAATTTTTTATTCTGGAAGAATCTTTTGTTTTATAAACAATTTCGTACTGCAAATAATTTTCCCTAACAAAAAACGGAACTTCGTTTATCGTAATAAAGCCGTCATCTATAACTATTCCGTGCAAATCGTTTTTTAGCTTTTCAAATAAATTTCCTTCATCAAGAAAAGAAATCCTGTATTCTCCTGCATAACCGGGGGCGTTTTCTGTTTGCTGCAAATTTTTCATGCAGTATTCTTCCAGAGCCTTGTCATTTTCAAGGCTCATCTTGGAAACTTCATACTGGACATGGCCATTAAAGTTTTTGTATTCAAATTTAATTCCGTTGACGTAAAAATCCACGCCGTCTTTGGTAATAAGCTTTTTGTCTTGAAGCAATTTGTTTTTTTCAAAAAAAGAAAAGTAGTCAATTGTCTCGTCAAATTCATTCAGCATGATGCTTCTCTTTTTTATGTTCATTACAAAAAAATCATAAATGTTATAGAAAGGAATAAAGTCGAGCAAGCAATACCAGCCGGACTTGTTCAGGTCATGCAGGCGGAGAATCTGCAGCTGCCAGTACTTGTACATAAAAATAAAAGAGCCAATAATTCCTATTACAAAAAGCAAAGTTTGCAGAACGTGCATCCAATAATAGAAGGCCATTATAAATATGGTAAAAAAACAATAAGACGCAAAACCGCCAATCATAATGATTTCTATCTTCCAATAGCGCTCGCGGCTTATCCTTCCGTGCGTAGAGTGAATGACTATGGCTGTAACTAGCAAAGAAATGGCAATAGATATTATTAGAAATCTTAAATTCATTTTTTTCCCTATGCGCCCCAGAATAAAGGCATCCGTTAAAATTTTTTTGTTTATAATAACCAGAAAAAGCTCTCTTTGCAATGGCTAAAAAGAGTTGTTGAAAGAATGGGCAATGTCCTGTATAATGCACAAATCACAAGTTTTTGAAGGAAATTTAAAAATGAAAAAATCATTCGTGTTTTTAACGGCAATTTTTATCTGCTCTTTATCTTTTGCACAGAACTTTGTTAATCCCGAGGATGTTTCTTTGCAAAACGATTATGTTGAGGCATCTATTAACGAGCGTTTCTTTCTGGCGGGCAACAAGGCAAAAAACTCTATGACTTGTTTTGAAGCTGTTTATGACAAAGGGCTTAGAAAACAGTTCATTCAAAAATGGCAGATTCCCAGATATTGGGAAAATGAAATGTGTTGTGTTCTTCTTTCAAACAACGGTGAATACTGCGTTCTGGACAACAGATATGACTACACCAAAGAAGATCCGGACAAAAACGATGTCTTGTTCTGGGTTTACAAAGACGGAAAGCTTTATGATGTTGTTAATAGGGAAAAGTATTTAAATGCCATAAAGAAAGTCATTGAACCGGACGTGAATGATGCAAAAATACAAGAATGGTTTAGGAAACTAAAGGTAAGCGAAAGATTTGAGTTATACGACATCGGTATTTACAACACAGGATTGCGTATTGGAATTTATTGGTTTGACGACAATGATATTAATGAAGATAGAATCCGCTATCCGACACTCTTGTGGTACGATTTTGATTCAAAAAAAATTGAGGGCTCTTTGAAACTTGTAAGAAAGCAGGGGAGCCATTCATTTGATGTTATTGCCAAGAAGTTTTCTGACGCAGAGTCTCTCATAAAGGACAAGGCAGACAAAGAAAAGTTTTGCAGGGCGTTAGAAAAAATCATGCCGCTTGCCAAAGATGCAGACAAGTATGTTTATGGGGATTTCCAGCTTCGTGGTCTAAATTATGCAAACGATGATTTTAAGCTTACCGTGACGATTCCTCTTAAGATGATTACCGTGACGGTTCCGCATTATAGCCTTTTGGGGCTTGTAACTTTGGAGCAATTTTCTTATTCGGATGGCAAAGAGAAAATTGACTTTTTTATCCTGGATGATATTTACGATTTTGCAATACGCGTTAGAAATGGCGGAAAAATAAGCCCTGAGCATAAGAATGAGTGGACACGGGCACCAGACCTTGTTTATCTGTTTGAAACAAAAAAAGGTATCGTAAAAATTCTGGGGAAAGAGTCTTTGTAATATGTTTTGCTTTTTGCTAAAAACCTTCTTCTTTTAATTCTGCAAGTAAGTTGATGTAAAAATCCCGGATTGTCTTTGAATTCTTTGGTAGGCCATCAGCTTCCTTGATTTTTGGATTTGTCCGGTATGCATCAACTTCATGTGCATGAGAAATTCCAAAAAACTTCTGCGCTTCAATAACACCGCGGAAGTTTCCCCATTTTGCAGATTCTACAGATACAAGACCGTCGTTTTCTCCGTCGCAGAACTTCATTACAAAATTCATGAAGCACATAAAAATGTCACTGAATGGATTTTTCATTTTGCCGGCAAAACTCTGATACAATATGGAAGGGGAGTCTGTAATTTCTTTGTTAAAGCCTTCCATGTAACTTGAGCAAAACTGTTTTGTTGCTCTAAAAAAGTCGGGCTTTTTGTCTCCTAGAATCTTAAACCATAAATTTACAAATACCGCAAGAAATTTAAATAACCATTCCCCAAAAATGGAAAACAATTTGTCAAGTGTTTTGGAACCATGGTTGGGGGAGCTTATCATTGTTACGGATGCTATTTTGTCTTCGAGGCCTAATTTGCTTATTGCATAGCGAACATCAATTCCGCCTTTGGAATGGGCTATGATATTTACTTTTTCGCATTCTGTTTCTTTTAGGACGATTTTGAGCGTGTCTGCAATTTGGCTTGCGGCATCTTCTATGTTTGCCCATGCATCGTGCTTGCTGTAAAAAATACTTGCCCCATGTTTTTCTAGCAGGCCGGGTATTCCGCCCCAATAATTGCAAAAAGCTCTGTCTCTAAATCCTGTTCCGTGAACAAGCAGGACTGGGTATTTTGTTTTGCAAATTTCAGAATACTTTTCCAGGGGAATTTCTTTTCCCAATAATTTTAGTAGCTCTATTTTTGCTGCTTTCCAATATGCTTTTACAAAGAGAATAATAGTAATAAGGTAGAGTATTGCAAGGCATATAGAAGAGATTGTGGTAATGGTGTGAAGTCTTTCATCTTTTGGTGCTTCGAATGTTTTTATTGAAAATATCAAAAAATTTATTGGTTTTGGTGAAGTTATTAAAAATACAAAAAGCGAAGGAATAATGGCTAAGTTCAAAAAAGCAAATGCAAATTTGTATCTTTTTTTAAATTGAACTCCTGTGATTAGGGTAAGAAAATTGAATCCCCAGAAAGTCCACATAAAGGCAATTACTGGAAGAGCAAGGATTGCTGCATGAAATAACGTAAACATAAGTGCAAGACCAATTATTGAAAAAAGAATAAACTGGTAGATGCATTTAATCAATGCTGATTTTCTTATTGACATTTTTATGCTTCCTTTTTTATGCCTGTGGTATGCAATGCTTAGGGTATGCAAGCATTCTGTAGGATATATTTATAATAATCCGAAAGTGATTTTTTTGCAATGAGTGGAGATGTTTTTTGCTTTGTTATTGCCTATATCCTTCCCCATTCAATGTACCTGTTTTTTCCGGAGTCGTCGTATCCTACGGACGGTTCAGACATGTTTGTGATTTTATGCGTTTTGAATTTGATTGTCTGATGGATATAGGCTTTGAGTTTTTGGGATAGCTTGTAGGAATCTTTTATTGAATCAAGGTATTCGGTGTATGCTGGGTTTTGCCAGAAATTCAATTCGCGCAAGAGGGCTACTGCTAGGCATTCGTCTTGGAATATTGATTCTTTTAGCTGGTCAAAAAGAAAGTTGTATTCTTCTTCTTTTGGGTATTTTCCAAGGCAGCCAATGCAAAAAATGTCCAGTTCGGAATGCCTTATTATTAGGCACTTGAAAAAGTTTATTATGTATTCTTCTTCTACATCGTTTAGCTCGTGCTTGTAAAGCTCTTCTCCAAGAACAAGCTTGTATGCTTCTTCTGAATAGCCGGGGCCTTTTTCCCTTGTTTTGTAAACCAGGTTTATGACTGTGTACAAGTCATTGTGCTTTTGCATAAAGCTTTTGTCTTCAAAGTCCAATAGAGCCCTAATATTGTTCCACATAAAGGCTCCCTTGCTGAAAGGTTCAAACCAAGAAACATTTCTAAATTCATTCCACATTACGATTGATTTTTCAAAAGCTATTTCTAGTGTTATTCCGTAATATTCTTCGCCGGGCAGAAAAATCATGTATATCTTTGCAAGGTGTTTGTCTTTAAATGGATTTTCGTCGAAGTCCAAAATGGTTAAATCTTCAAGGCAAAAATCTGAAAGAGTCTTTTTGTTTGCCAAGAGGTCATAGTCATCCAGCTGGCACTTTTTTAGCTCTGCATTTTTAAAAACAATTTTTCCTTCTCCGGTCTGATGGGCTAGGGGAAATGGGTTTAATTTGTGTTCGGAACATACTTCCATAAATTCCATGGTAAAAATTAAATCGCCATCTTCCCTGCTGATTTTTTTGCAAATGCAGTCGTGCAAAGAGAGGTCGCTTAGAGTGTTTTCGCTTGTGTATTTGTAGTTCTCCATTTTACTAAAAAAATTCCCTATAACTTGCTACTAGGTCAAATGCCGAGTTTTTAGCAAGCTTTAATTATTGCGTCTAAGGAATGTTAGGCTTTGCTTTCCCTTATTTTCTTTTCTACAAAAGTTGCAAATTCTTCTTCGTTTGCGCTGGTGCAGCTTCCCTTGGGAATGATGTATGACTCGATTCTTGACATGGAAAGGAAGTAATAGGATTTGTCCTGAGTGAATTTCCATATCAGCTTCCATTCATAGGTTTTTGATGATTCAAAGCTTCCTTCTTTTTTTGTTTTTACGCTGATGTTTGCGTCTGAGAAAACAATGTTTACTTTTTGATCCAGAAATTTGTTGTTGACATTGAATGTGTTTTTTCTGATTTTGCTAACAATAAAGATAAGGGTAAAGAATATAAATATTGATAGAAATGCTAAGAGCAATTGATAATAGTCTTTTGTCTTGAAGAAGTTAAAAAAGTATTCAAAGGAAATGACTATGGGTAAAATTATGTAAAGGGCAATCATATACTTCTTTATCATTCTGTTGCCGGCATTTGCCAACGATGCGTCCAGTGTGTAATCAAATTCAAACATATAAACCTCTTTTTATGATATGTACGAATAATAACCTGAAAGTGATTTTTTTGCAATTGGTAAAGGGGTCTTGCCCACCAGCCTAGCCGGGATTGGAGTGGTTGCGAAATGTGGAGAAAATTACGTCCATGTAATTTTCTCCACGCAAGTTTTTTTTGCAAAAACTTGCCTAGCGTTTTATGCTAACAAATGACGCGCCCTCCATGGCGCTAATTGTTACCGAATTAAAGCCACGGAAAGTAAGTAAAAATTGCATCCATGCAATTTTTACTTACAAGTTTTCTTTCGAAAACTTGCGGTTTTTTGTTCGAACAGTGGACGCACCATCCATGGTGCTATTTATTTGACAGTTTGATCATGGCGTGCGCTCCAGAGATGCATGAAAAAAATTATTGCGGGGTTAGGACAAAGTCGTCTAGGTTGCCCCAGGAACCTGCTTTTAGGTTTACGCTTGCTCCTACGGTTGCCTTTCCGTCTGCACCGACTTTTATTCCGCGGATGTCCGGGGTTCTGAAATTTCTCCAGCCGTCTGCGCTTGTTTTTTCTTCGTAGTCTTTGCCGCCGGACCTTGCGAAGATTTTTATGTCCTGCGCGTCCGAAGCTCCTGCATCTCCTCCGTGGATAACAAGCGAGAACTTGTAGTTTCCGGGTTTGAGGCCGGTTACGGTTTGCTCTACGCGGAAGTTTACGGCTGTGTCTGACCAGAAGTGGAGTGACTTGGTTCCAGTTTTTGCATTGTTTTTGTTGTCTTCTATTTTGAGTTCCTTCATTTTTCCGGTCAGGTCTTCCCATTTCCACATGGAAAGGTCTTTTTCTTCAAAGGAGGGGTTTTCAAGGTAGTTGGGTTCTATGACGGCAATTTTTGCAAGGACTGTTATGCCCTGTACGCTTCCGTAGACTTTGTATTCTGCGGGGCCATTTCCGCTTGTGGTTAGGGTGGAGACTTCTTTTCCGTCTTCTGTTTTTTCGTTCCAGGTTACGCTGTCTTTTGTTGAAGAGCCGTCATTGTTTAATATAGCAACTTCATTTGGCAGAAGAAGTTCGTCTCCTAGTCTTACGCGAATGTTCTGTTCTTCTGCACTGTCTGCCTTTACCTGTGTGCTTGCCCCTCTTCCAGCAAGGCCGAATGTTGCAAGGGATGCGAGCGGTTTTCCTTCTGCGTCAAAGAGGGCCTGGTTGTCCCATGCGGAGCCTCCCCAGTATTTTCCTGCGTCATCGGGGTCGTAGACTGCGGCATAGCTTGAAGCCCAGCCTGAGCCGTATTTTTCCCAGAGCAGCTGCCTTTCTTCTTTTGTGTTTCCGGGTACTGGAATCCATGCTGGTTCCCAGTAGAATACGCCCAGCGCTTTGTCTCCTAGGGATGCTGTTGCGGCTATTATTTCCCTTATGCAGTCGGCCTGTCCCTGTACGGAAACTGAGTAGGGCTTGTCTATTGCGGAGTCTTCGGAGATTGAGTTTCCTGAACCGTCAAAGTCTTGGTAGGTGTTTACGTAGGAGAATTCTGCCACCATTACTTTTTTGCCGGAGAATTCTGCCACCTGCCTTAGGACTGTTTTTAGGTTGTCCAAAGTTCCGTGCCAGAAGGGGTAGTAAGAGGAAGCGAACACGTCGTAGTCCACTTCGTTGTTTTTTAGTATTTTTGCGTAGCGCAGGTATTCACCGGATTTTTCCGGATTTGCAAAATGAACTACTACTTTTACGTCTTTGGAAAAGTCACGCACTGCTTTTGCGCCTGCATTCATGAGTTTTGATATTTGAAGCCAGTTTGTTTCTCCGCACATGGCACCGGTTGTTTCGTTTCCAATCTGAACCATGCCGATTATTGCTCCGGCTTTTTTTATCTGTTCAAGGCTTTCTTTTGTGTAGGCGTAGAGCGCTTCTGACTTTTCTTCTATGCCCATGCCTTTCCATGCACGGGGGGCTTGCTGCTTTGCGGGGTCTGCCCAAAAGTCTGAATAGTGGAAGTCTACCAAAAGGGGAAGGTTGTACTTTGCGGCCCTTTTGCCTATTTCCGCTGCCTTTGCGCTGTCGTTGTTGCCTCCGCCAAAGCCATTTCCGTTTTGGTCGTAGGGGTTGTTCCAGACGCGCACCCTTATGTAGTTTACGCCGTTTTCTCTTAGCGTCTTAAAGATGTCCTGGGGGGTGCCGTCCCTGTCGCGGTAGATTACGCCGCTTTCTTCCTGGGCAAGTACTGTGGAAATGTCCACTCCGCGGATGAAGGTGTCGGGAAGTCCCTGCACTTTTTTTACGAAGATTCCCGGGTTTTCAGGAATTGTTGTTGTGACGTGGGCCTTTTTTTCGCATCCGGTGAATGCGGCTAGGCATGCAAGTGAAAATAGTATCTTGTTCATGATTAGATTATAAGGCCTAATTTAAAATTTGTAAACGTGAAAATGACACGAGTTGACGTTTTTTTTTCGGTGATGGGGCCGTGGTTCGACAAGCTCTCCAACCGTGGTTCGACTTTGCTCACCAACTGGATTATGGTGGCATTTTGGAATCTCTAAACTTAGATGCTGAAACAAGTTCAGCATGACACTTCTTTATGTTAATGGCATTGGGATTTTTGTTAGTTTTGGGAGAGGGCTTTTCTGATTGTGTTTAGGACTTTCTTTTTGTTGGCGCTCCAGAGGGGGGCAACCAGGTCTTTTTTTGCGCCGTCGCCTGTTAGCCTGTGGATTACGGTTTGCGGCGGGATTAGGGGAATGAGTTCTTTTAGCATGGAGCAGTATTCATCCAGGCTGGGTAGCTTTACGATTGACGGGTTCTTTTGGTACAGCTCGTAAAGTCTTGTTCCCCTTAGCACGTGGAGTAGCTGAATCTTTATTCCATCCGGGGCGGGCTTTTGTTCTGCAAGGTAGCGGATGGTGTTTTTTGCGTCTTCCAGGCCTTCTCCGGGCAGGCAGACTATTACGTGGACTATTACTTTTAGGCCTGCTTTTTTTAGCGTGTCGTAGGCTTTTTGGAATACGGCAAGGTTGTAGCCGCGGTTTATGAAGCGGGCTGTGTCTTCGCGGATGGTTTGGAGGCCAAGTTCAACCCAGACGGGCTTTGTTTGGTTGAGTTCTTTTAAAAGGCTGATGATTGGCTCTTCGAGGCAGTCGGGGCGGGTTGCTATGCTTAGCGCGACGACCTGGGGGTGCTTGATTGCCGCGGTAAAAATGGGGCGCAGCTTTTGGGCGGGGGCGTAGGTGTTTGTGAATGACTGGAAGTAGGCTATGTAGCGGCGGTCTTCTTCTTTTATGGACTGCGGGAATTTTTTGCTTACCATGGCTTTTGCCTTTTGAATCTGGGCGTCTATGTTGCTTCCGCTTTGGGCAAAGTCTCCGCTTCCTCCCTGTGAGCAGAAGATGCAGCCACCGATTCCGCATTTGCCGTCGCGGTTGGGGCAGGTGCAGCCTGTGCTTAGGGAAAGCTTGTAGACTTTTGTGCCGAAGGTTTCTTTTAGGTAGCTGTTGAGTGTGCGGTAGGTCATGTTCTTGTCCCCAAGCCTAGCCCCGATTGGAGGGGGCCGGAGGCGTCTGCGTTAGCAGACCGCGCGCCGTAAGGCGGGCAAGCCCCGGAAAGCGGGTAAAAAATGCAGCTGACTGGACACGGAGTGCCAGGCACAGTTTGACCAAGGCGTGTGCTCCAGATTAAAAGAAAAACTTTGGTTAAGATTCAGTCTTCCTTTTTGCGGTCAAAGTAGCCGGTGGCTTCCAGGTAGGTGCGGCGGGAACAGACCAGGCTGATGAGTTCCTGGTACATGTTGTAGTCAACTTCAAGCGCGATGGGGAAGATGAAGAATTCGGTTTCGTCGCAGTAGCGCTCGATGAAGGCGTCGCTTGTTACAAAGCCCAGGCTTATCATGTTGCTGATTCGGTCTGCGCACTTTAGGATTTTGGCGTTTTGGCTGCCGTTTTCTATTATGTTGCGCAGGTAGTCCGGTTTTAGCTGGCCCACTTTTTTTGTTACTTCGAGGACCAGCTTTAGGACTTCCGGGCCGTCTTCGTCTGCGTTGAGGATTAAATTCTGGTCAAAGCCGGGGATGTCTTCCACAACGTCGTGGATGCATGCGGCCTTGAGCAGAATTTTGTCTATGTAGCCGTAGTCAATGAGGATGCCCATTGTGTCCATCTGGTGGCGGAACATGTTGCCACCGGAAAAACGGGCCTTTCCTATAAGGGCAGTTGCAAGCTGCATGTAAGGGGCAAGGGAAATGCCCTTGAGCTTGAGCATATGATCCTGGTCCATCTGCGAAGGCTTTTCTACAGCCATATCATATTTCTTGCCCATATTTCCTCCTGATTCTAGCCAGCCTACAGGCTTTTTACGTAGGATTCGAGCTTTTCGATGCGGCGCTTTGTTTCTTCAAGCTTGTCTTTTTCTGCCTGAACAACTTCTGCCGGTGCGTGCTGGGCGAATTTTCCGCCAAGCTTTGCCTCGCTTTTTTGGGCGGCGGCCTTTTCCGTCTCGATTTCCTTGTTGAAGTGAGCCATAAGCTGCTCCTTGTTGACGCTTTCGTCTACAAGAAGGAATGCCTCGAAGCCTTTTCCTACGGTTCCGATGGCCTTCTCTGGTTTATCGGCAACAAATTCAGTCTTTTTGACACCCGCAAGGAGTTCAATCATGTCTGTTTTTTCTTTGATTACTTCTGCGGCGCTGCCATTTTCTATCTGGATTGCAACGTGGAGCTTTAGTGCCGGGTCAAGGCCACATTCTACGCGGAGGGCACGGATTGCGCGGATGAGTTCCTTTAGGGCTTCGAAGCGGCCTGTTATGGTCTCGTTTTCGCGCTCCTGGCTGAATTCCGGGTAGGGGGCGTCTACCAGCATGTCTTTGTAGTCGGATGTTGGCAGGATTTTCTGCTGTCCGGCTGTGCTGCGGTTTGCGGTGATTTGGTCAAGCGGCAACTTGCTCCAGATTTCTTCCGTTACGAAAGGAATGAAGGGGTGGAGCAGGCGGAGGGTTTCTTCCATTACGTTTAGCAGTACGGAAACTGCGCGGTCCTTTTCCCTCTCGTCTCCGTTTTTGAAGGAGAGCTTTGTTGCTTCCACGTACCAGTCGCAGAAGTCGTTCCAGAAGTATTCGTATACTGCGCTTGTTGCGTCGTTGTAGCGGTAGCTTTCAAGTGCTTCCCTGCTGAGCTTTACGGCACGGTTAAGGCAGGTGTAGATCCATTTGTCAAGTTCGGTGAGGTCACTGTCCTTTACCGGGATGAGGGTGCGGCCTTCCAGGTTGCCCAGAATGTAGCGGCTTGCGTTCCAGACCTTGTTGCAGAAGCGGCTTCCCATCTTGAAGGAGTCTTTGTCTACAAGTATGTCCTGTCCCTGTGCTGCCATGTAGCTCATGGTGAACTTGAGGGCATCGGCTCCGTACATGTCGATTATTTCTAGCGGGTCAATGCCGTTGCCCAGGGATTTGCTCATCTTGCGTCCCTGTTTGTCGCGGACAAGGCCGTGGATGTAGATGTCGTGGAATGGTGCCTTGCCTGTGAATTCG
Organism: Treponema sp.; assembly: GCA_017534445.1. Classification (GTDB taxonomy): domain Bacteria; phylum Spirochaetota; class Spirochaetia; order Treponematales; family Treponemataceae; genus Treponema_D. The sequence continues at coordinate 22,461 of JAFXWC010000025.1, read as the reverse complement.
AGGCCAGCCATTACCATGCGGCTTACCCAGAAGAAGATTATGTCGTAGGCTGTTACCAGTGCGTTTGTTGGGTAGAATTCCGCAAGGTCGGCTGTTTTTTCCGGCCATCCCAGTGTGGAGAAGGGCCAGAGCCAAGATGAGAACCAGGTGTCCAGTACGTCCGGGTCCTGCTTTAGTTCTGATGCGGGGGCTTTGCAGTCCGGGCAGCATTCAGGGTCTGTTCTGCTTACGATTACCTTTCCACACTTCTGGCAGTACCATACGGGGATTCTGTGTCCCCACCAGAGCTGGCGGCTTATGCACCAGTCGCGGATGTTTTCCATCCAGTGTGTGTATGTGTTTTCCCACTTGCGGGGGTAGAAGACGATTTCTCCCTTCTTCCATGCTTCGAGGGCCTTGTCTGCGAGCGGCTTCATCTTTACGAACCACTGGTCGCTTAAGTAAGGCTCAACGACTGTTCCGCAGCGGTAGCAGTGGCCAACCGAGTGGGTGATTTTTTCTTCCGCTTTGAAAAGGCCTAGGTCTGTGAGGTCCTGGATTATAAGGGCGCGTGCCTTCTGGCAGGTCATTCCGCGGTACTTTTCCGGGCAGTTTTCGTTAAGGGTTCCGTCCGGGTTCAGTATGTTGATTATTTCCAGGTTGTTGCGCTTTCCAACCTGGTAGTCGTTGGGGTCGTGGGCCGGTGTGATTTTTACCATACCGGTTCCGAATTCCTTGTCTACGTATGCGTCTGCAATGAGTGGAATTGTGCGGTCTGTTAGCGGAAGCTTAAGCTTCTTTCCCACAATGTCCTTGTAGCGTTCGTCCGTTGGGTTTACTGCTACTGCCGTATCGCCCAAAAGCGTCTCGGGGCGGGTTGTTGCAATTTCGATTTTTGTTGAGCCGTCCGGGGCTGGACCGTCTGCATATTCGTACCAGATGTGGTACATTGCGCCGTTTGTGTCTGTGTGGTCAACTTCGTCGTCGGCAAGTGCTGTTCCGCATCTTGGGCACCAGTTTACAAGGTAGTTTCCGCGGTAGATGAGGCCCCTTTCGTAGAGAGAAACGAACACTTCGCGTACGGCCTTGCTTAAGCCTTCGTCCATGGTAAAGCGTTCCCTGTCCCAGTCAACGGAGTTTCCAAGCTTTTTCTGCTGCTTTACGATTGTGTTGTGGTGGTCTTCCTTTACCTGCCATGTGCGCTCAAGGAATTTTTCCCTTCCAAGGTCGTTGCGGCTTTTTCCTTCTTTTTTAAGGGCGCGCTCAACCACGTTCTGGGTTGCAATGCCTGCGTGGTCGGTTCCTGTTACCCAGAGGGTGTCCTCTCCCTTCATGCGGTGGTAGCGGACTACGATGTCCTGCAAAACGTTGTTAAGGCCGTGGCCCATGTGCAAAACGCCTGTTACGTTTGGCGGGGGGATTACGACTGTATATTTTCCGGCTTTTCCTTTTTCCTTGTTCTTAAGGTAGCACTGGTGCATGGGGGATGATTCGTCGCTGGCAGGCTTAAAGCAGCCCTTTTCCAGCCATTCACCGTAAATTCTTTCTTCAAAGTCTTTGGGATTGTATGCCTTTTCAAGTTCAATGGCTTTCATGTTGACCTCTGGGTAAATTTCTTGGGTATTTGTAATAGCTAGTAATTATAATGAATTTGCATTTTGAATTCAACAACACGCAAGGGGTGCGGCGTAGGCAAGTGACGGCATAATTTTTTTCTTTGGAGCCGCTTTTGTTTTTTTACTGTGCGTAAGGCTACGCCATTCCGCAGTGCCTTTTTTAACCCGCTTTCCAGGGCTCCGCTTTCGCTCCTGACTTGAAAAAAAATATGGAGCCCAAGGATGGGCGGCTTAGTAACCCGGAGATTTATAGGATTGTGGGCAAGGACGCTGTAAGAAGTTGTCAATGTGGGGACGGGCTGAATTCCTTGTGAAATGACTGATTTGCTAAACAAAAAAAGCTTTTTCTGATATAATTATGGTATGTATACGCCGCCTTTTACGATTAGTGCCAATGCAATTAATCTTATCTCTGACATATCTGCCAAGCTGGAGAGGTTTGCAATCCGCATGGAGCAGAAAGATGGCATAAAACTCCGTAAGGTAAACCGCATGAAGACAATCCGCGGTTCTTTGGCTATTGAGGGGAATTCGCTTTCTGAGGAACAGGTTACGGCTATTATTGAGGGAAAACATGTCCTTGCTCCCATGCAGGAAGTTCTGGGAGTAAGGAATGCCGTCAAGGCTTATGATTCCTTTATGACTTTTAATCCCTATGACTACAAGGATTTGTTGAAGGCTCACGGCATCATGGCTATGGGGCTGGTTGATAATCCAGGACACTTTAGGAAAGGCGGTGTTTGTGTGGCTGGAAAAGATGGAGTCTCCCACATTGCCCCGCCGGCAGACAGACTTCCGTTTTTGATTGATGATTTGTTCGGCTGGCTTAAAGACTCCAAAGACCATATTCTTATAAAATCCAGTGTCTTCCATTATGAGTTTGAATTCATCCATCCCTTTGAAGACGGAAATGGGCGGATGGGACGCTTTTGGCAGTCACGGCTTTTGTCCGAATGGAATCCAGTTTTTGCCAATCTTCCAATTGAAAACATGATATGGGAAAATCAGGCTGCATATTATAATGCCATAGAAGAGTCAACAGACAAAAATGATTCCGGCATATTCGTTGATTTCATGCTTTCAATTATCTTGAATTCATTGAAAGAGCATGATACTATAAATGATACTGTAAATGATACTGTAAATGATACTGTAAATGATACTGTAAATGATACTGTAAATTTGATTTTGAAACTTATAAGGGAAAATCCAAGTATTTCGTATGATGAGCTTGCAGAAAAAACCGGGAAGTCGCGGCCAACAGTCAGCAGGAAAATCACTGAGCTAAAGAAGAAGGGTCTTCTTTTGCGCCACGGTGCAGACAAGAACGGCTGGTGGGAAGTGAAGTCCTAAAAAGTTCCGTTTACTTTTTTGTTTCTTTTCTATAATATAGCCAAGGTATGAAAGAAAATCTTGAAGGAAAGTTGACGGAGGGGAGCGTTGCGGCTAGGCTGGTTGCGTTTTCGCTTCCGTTTTTGATGGCAAATTTTTTGCAGACCCTTTACGGCATGGCAGACCTTTTTATTGCGGGGCAGTTCAACGGGGCGGACGTTATAACTGCGGTTTCCATTGGCAGCCAGATTATGCACATGATTACGGTGATTATTGCGGGGCTTGCCATGGGAACGACGGTTCTTACGGCGCGGGCGGTTGGTGCTGGCAAGGAACGGGACGCCGGTTTGTGCGCGGGGAATTCGCTTCTTGCTTTTTTGATTTTTTCTGTTTTTGCCACAGCCATTCTTTTTGTCTTTTGCCCCCAGATTGTAGCTCTTATGCATACCCCTCCAGAGGCGGTTGGGGAGACTCTTTCCTATCTTGGGATTTGCTTTTTGGGCATTCCCTTTATTTCGCTTTACAATTCGGTTTCGGCAGTTTTCCGTGGTGCGGGGGATTCAAAGAGGCCGCTTTATTTTGTTGCCGCATCTTGCCTTGTAAACATAATCTTGGACGTATTTTTTATGGGGCCGCTTGCTCTTGGTTCAAGGGGGGCTGCCCTTGCTACGGTTCTTTCGCAGGCTTTTAGCGCTTTTCTTGCTGCATTTGTGCTTTTTGCCCGTGGAAAACGTGGGGCTTCCGGTGAGGCTTACGGGAGCGGTGGGGCTTCCGATGAGGCTCGTGCAAGCAGTGGGTCTCGTGTAAAGAGTGTGGCTTGCGTAAGGATTCTGCGGGGCGACTTTAGGATGGATGCAAAGGTTCTGAAGGCCCTTTTGCAGATTGGGCTTCCGGTTTCCGCCCAGGACGGCTTTATTCAGGTTTCCTTTCTTGTAATAACGATAATTGCAAATTCCAGGGGTCTTAGCGTTGCCGCTGCGGTTGGAATTGTGGAAAAGATAATCTGCTTCCTCTTCCTTGTCCCTTCCAGCATGCTCAGCGCTATATCCGCTCTTGCCGCCCAGAACATGGGGGCTTCTCTTCACGCCAGGGCCAGGCACACTTTGTATGCAGGCATGGCAATTGCCTCTGCCTTTGGGGCTTTGTTTGCGCTTGCCTTCCAGTTTGCATCGGTTCCCTTTGTATCTTTGTTTACGCACGATGCAGAAGTGGTTCAGCTTGGGGGCCAGTATTTGCGCTCCTACGTCTTTGACTGCTTTTTTGCGGCCTTCCATTTTGCATTCAGCGGATTTTTCTGCGCTTACGGTTACTCGCTTTTGTCTTTTGTCCACAATACGGTTTCTATTCTTCTTGTCCGCATACCGGGGGCTTATTTTGCGGCCAAGTACTTTCCCGGCACGCTTTACCCAATGGGCTGGGCTCCGGCGATAGGCTCGCTTTTGTCTTCTTTAATATGCCTGGGCTTTTATCTTTTGCTTAAGCGGAATGGCAAATTTGGCGGTGGCCTGGAAAGGCATGGGGGCAAATGAACCTACGCCGGATTGGAAGGGCCCGCCGCAGGCGGGTTGCGCTAGCAATGGAGCGGGTAGGGCCCCGCGGAACCCTGGAAAGCCGGTTCTGCAAAGGCATGGATTCCCGGTTTTAGCCTTAAGACGTATGGGGAAGTTGGAATTTGCGTCCAGAAAAATAGAATAATCCGTATTTGCTTTATCCCCTCTTTTTCCGAAAATAACATGGTAGGAGGCAAAGATAATGCTCACTGTTTCCAGCAATTCCCCTGTTTCTATAGAAGAATGCTGCGCTGAATACCTTTTGTACATAAAATCTGTCCGCGGACTTTCAGAAAATACCGTAAAAGGCTACGGAGAAGACTTTAAGCACCTTATGCAAATCCTTACCCCACAAAAGCCGCTAAAAGACCTCACTTTGGAAGACTTGCGGGGCTGCGTTGGCTCTCTTAGCCGCAGAAAATACGGAAGCGTTTCCATAAACCGTTTTATTGCAGCCGTGCGCGGATTATTTGCCTATTGCAAGAAATTTGGTTATATTAAAAGTAATGTCTCTCTTGAGCTAAAGACGCTAAAGGCACCCAAGCACTTGCCAAGGTTCATGACGGCTACGGAAGTGGATGCTTTGTGCATTGAGCCGGAAAAAGAGCCGCTTTTGTGGCAGGCAAGGGACAAGGCCTTGTTCGAGATGCTCTATTCTTCTGGATGCCGTGTCGGTGAGATTGCCCACCTTAGGCTAAAGGACTTTTCCTCCGGCTTTAAGAGTGCGGTGGTTACGGGTAAGGGCAAGAAGGACAGACGCGTTTTTTTTGCAGAGGATGCCGTGTCTTCTTTGCTTGCATACCTTGCAGAAAGGAAAAGCCGCTTTCCTGAGAGGGAAAAGGGCGGTGGCAGTCCCGTGGAGGAGGTCTTCCTGAACCAAAAGGGAACCCCCTTGAGCGAACACGGAATTTGGTATATTGTAAGCAGATATTCGGGTGTGGAAGGAACCAACAGGCACGTCTCTCCCCATGCCTTCCGCCATACCTTTGCCACAGCCATGCTTGCCGCGGGAGCAGACATACGTGCAGTGCAGGAGATGTTGGGGCATTCAAGCATAAGCACAACCCAGCGCTACACCCACGTAACTACGGAGAGGCTAAAGGAAGTTTACAAACAGGCCTTCCCCCATTCGGGAAAGCAGGACTAAAATTATACTAGGAGTTCTTATGTCAGAAGAAAATAAAATAAGGAGCACAACGGTTATAGCCGTAAAAAGAAACGGAAGGGTTGCAATGGCAGGAGACGGCCAGGTAACAGCCGGAAACACTGTTGTAAAGGGTAATGCACGCAAGGTACGCAAAATCTACGGAGACAAGGTGCTTACAGGCTTTGCTGGTTCTGTTGCAGACGCATTCACGCTCTTTGACAAATTTGAAGACAAGCTAAAGGAGTTCAACGGAGACCTTTCCCGTTCAGCGGTGGAACTTGCCAAGCTTTGGCGCACAGAACGCTACATGAGCAAGTTGGAGGCCATGCTTCTGGTAGCAGACAAGAACAAGATATTGCTCATCTCTGGAGACGGAAACGTAATAGAACCGGAAAACGATGCCATAGCAATCGGTTCTGGCGGAAACTATGCCTATGCCGCAGCCCTTGCCTACATGGAAAACCCGGCCATGGGTGCAAAGGAAATTGCGGAAAAATCGCTTAAAATAGCAGGGCAAATCTGCATCTATACAAACGACAATGTGGTAGTTGAAGAGCTACAGTAAACAGGAAAATAATCAGGAAAGCAATATGGAAGAAAGCATTACCCCCCAGACTAATAGTACACAAGGTGTTGCACCAAGTGGTGCAACAGGCGAAAATCCAGCCGCAAAGGGAATCCCAGACGGGCTCACCCCGGCACAGATTGTAAGCCGCCTGGACAGCTACATCATAGGCCAGAACAAGGCAAAGCGCTTTGTAGCAGTTGCACTCAGGAACCGCCAGCGCAGAATCAAGCTCCCGGAAGAAATCCGCGAAGAGGTAGCCCCTAAGAACATCCTTATGATGGGACCAACCGGAGTAGGAAAAACGGAAATAGCACGCCGCCTTGCAAAGCTTTGCGGGGCACCATTCCTTAAAGTGGAAGCCACAAAGTACACGGAAGTAGGCTATGTTGGGCGCGACGTAGAAAGCATGGTGCGCGACCTGATGGCTGTTGGCTACAACATGGTAAAGGCCGAAACCCAGGAAAAGCTCCGCGAAAAGGCAGTCCCCATGGTGGAAGAATCACTCTTGGATTTGCTTTTACCCGGAAGCTCCACAAAAAAGGCAAAGAAAGAGGCTAAAAAGCCAAGCGTCCATATTTCTGGCAACATTTTTGGAAGCGACGCCCCTGTACAGGGAAGCCTTATCCGCATAGACATGCCAAAATCCGCAGAGGCAGAAGAGGAAGAGACTTTTGAAGCGGCTGCCCAGGAAGAAAGCCCAAAAGAGACCCCGGAAGAAAGCAAGGGCATGAGCGAAACCCGCGAAAAATTCCGTGCCATGCTCCGCGAAGGAAAGCTGGAAGACCGCATGGTAGACATAACCGTGCACCAGCAACCAAGGTTCGGCATGGAAATGCTAAGCGGAGGAAACCCTGCCGACTTTGAAGAGGGAATTGCGGGGCTTCAGGAAATGTTCTCCGGCGGAAAAAGCCGCGTAAAGAACGTAACTGTACGCGAGGCACGCAACATCCTCATGGCGCAGACCCTGGACCGCATAACCGACAGCGACAAGGTTGCGGACGAGGCAAAAAAGCGCGTTGAGCAGAGCGGTATCATCTTCATAGACGAAATAGACAAAATTGCAACCAAGGGCGGTGAAGGTTCAAGGCAGGACGTTAGCCGTGAGGGCGTACAGCGCGACATCCTCCCAATCGTAGAAGGCAGTGACGTAAACACAAAATGGGGCGTGGTAAACACAACCCACATACTCTTCATCGGCGCAGGTGCCTTTAGCGTGGCAGCCCCCAGCGACCTAATCCCTGAACTCCAGGGCCGCTTCCCACTCCGCGTGGAACTCGAAGCCCTCAAAAAAGAAGACTTCAAGCGAATCCTCACAGAGCCAAAGAACGCACTCGTAAAGCAGTACGAGGCACTTCTTGCAACGGAAGGCGTTACCCTAAAGTTTACGGAAGAGGCAATTGACCGCATGGCCTTTATTGCAGAAGACGTAAATTCCCGCGCAGAAAACATTGGTGCCCGCCGCCTGCACACGATTATGGAAACCGTCCTGGAAGACCTTAGCTTTGACGCAGACCAGCACAATGGCGAAACCATAACCGTTGACCGCGCATGGGTGGACGAACGCCTAAAAGACGTCGTAAAAGACCAGAACCTGGAGCGTTACATCCTCTAGCTTTCTTGTCTGGAGCATACTTCTTGGTAAAACTGCCTGCAATACTTGCAGGAGGTCCCTTGTTACGGGCTTTCCGGGGCTTGCCCTCTCGGCCGGCCCGCTTCGCGGGCTTGCTTCGCACCCCCTCCAATCCCGGCTAGGCTCCATTTGTAGTAGTATGGAAGCAACAGGAAATCAGTTTTTGGCGCAACGTAAGGCAAGTGCAGTTTTAAAACAATTGTTAATCAAAAAATATGATAAGAAAGCTCTGTAATGTAGGCTCACACTGGAACAAGTGTTGAAAAGTGGGGTTCTTAGGGGCTAGCCCCTAAGCCGTGCCGGGAAAGGGTGGGGTTTAAGGGGCGGGAAAACCCTCGCTTCGGAGTAGGGGGTTGTCCCGCCCCTTCTGCATCATTGACAAAACTCCCCGTCTGCAATAATCTAATGGCATGACAACGAATGTAATGATTGTAGGCGTAGGCGGACAGGGATCCCTTTTGGCAAGCAAATTGCTTGGCCGCGTAGCCTTAAAAAAAGGATATGACGTAAAGGTAAGCGAAGTACACGGAATGAGCCAGCGCGGAGGCAGCGTAGTAACATACGTACGCTTTGGCGATAAGGTTTATTCACCCGTAATAGACAAAGGCGAGGCAGACTACATAATCTCCTTCGAGACACTGGAAGCCGCCCGCTACATTGACTGCCTAAAAAAAGGCGGAACCGTAATCGTAAACACACAGCAAATAGACCCCATGCCTGTAATCACAGGTACTGCAGAATACCCGGATGGCCTCGTCCAGAAAATGAAGGACGCAGGTGCAAACGTAGACGCAATGGATGCCCTTGACCTTGCCCTCAAGGCTGGCTCCTCCAAATCTGCAAACATTGCCCTAATGGGACGCTTTTCTACCTATTATAAAGACATAAGCGAAAGTGAATGGCTTGAAGCCCTCGCTGAATGTGTAAAGCCCCAGTTCCTGGAACTCAACAAAAAAGCCTTTGCCCTTGGCCGCGGGGAATAAGTTGCTTTGCCTATGGAAAAATCTCTTGAAGAGGTAAGGGCAGAATTTGCTGCGGATGCTTTTGCCGTAAAGACCACCGGAATACAAATCCTCGAAGCTAAAAAAGGCTATGCAAAGGTTGCACTGGAGGTTGGTCCCCGGCACAAGAATGCAATCGGCAACGTTCAGGGTGCGGTTTATTTTGCCATGGCCGACTTTGCCTTTGCGGTCGCAGCCAATGCCTTTGAGCAGGACGGCACTGCTGTCGTTACGCTTACCGGTCAAATCAATTACCTTTCTTCCGCCCACACTTCTTTCCTTTACGCAGAGTCATCCGTTCAGAAGGACGGACGGAGTGCAGTTTTCTATTCTGCGGAAGTCTATGAGCTTGTTGACGGAAAAAAACGCCTGCTTGCTTCGGCACAAAACACGGGCTTTAAAATCGCCAAGCCCTGACCATAAAAACGATAAGGTTTTAATGCAGCCTTTACGACAACTTGCTTTTAGGTTGCCTTATATATAGGAGAAACAAATGTTCTGGAACGAAAGACGGGAATGCATGTCCCGCGATGAACTTGCCGATTTGCAAAGCAAGAGACTGGTGCGCATAGTAAGCGACGTATATCACAATGTGCCTTACTACCGCAAGAAGATGCAGGACGCAGGACTTGAGCCGGGAGACATCCGCGGTCTTGAGGATGTGGAAAAGCTTCCATTTACAACTTACGAAGACTTGAACAAAGCCTATCCCTTCGGACTTTCCGCAGTTCCAAGGTCGGAACTTGTGCGCGTACATGCTTCAAGCGGAACAACCGGTAAGCCAAAGATTGCCGTCTACACAAGGCGCGACATAGAAACCTGGTCTGAATGTGCCGCCCGCTGCCTTACAATGGCCGGAATCACCAAGGACGACACAATCCAGGTTGGCTACGGCTACGGCCTCTTCACCGGAGGACTTGGTGCCCACTACGGAGCTGAATACGTTGGCGCATTGGTAATCCCAATGTCAACAGGAAACACAAAAAAGCTCATCGACATGATGATTGACTGCCAGGCAACCGCAATAGCCTGTACCCCAAGCTACCTGCTCCACGTTGCAGAAGACCTAAAAGCCGCAAACCTAATGGACAAAATCCAGCTAAAGACTGCAATCTGCGGTGCAGAACCCTGGACAAACGAAATGCGCGCCCAGATGGAAAAGCAGCTTAACATAAAGGCTTACGACATCTACGGCCTTACAGAAATCATGGGGCCTGGAGTTGCCGCTGACTGCGATGCCCATGCCGGACTCCACATTTGGGAAGACCACTTCCTGCCGGAAATAATCGATCCAAAAACGCTAAAACAGGTTGGACCTGGAGAAACTGGCGAACTTGTAATCACAACCCTTACCAAAGAGGGAATGCCGCTTATCCGCTACCGCACAAAAGACCTTACCTCAATAGAGACTTCAAAATGCTCTTGCGGCCGCACAATGGCAAGAATCCAGCGCTTTGCAGGACGCACTGACGACATGCTCATCATCCGTGGCGTAAACGTATTCCCTTCACAGGTAGAAGCAGCACTGCTTACAATAGACGGAACAACGCCCCACTACATGATAAACGTAGACCGCGTGGACAATACGGACACACTGGAAGTACAGGTAGAAGTAGACGAACGCTTCTTCTCCGACGAAGTATCTTCACTGGAAAACCTTTCCCGTGCAATTCACGACAAGCTCCGCGAGGCACTGGGACTCAACGCAAAAATTAGCCTTGTACAGCCCAATTCCCTTGTCCATTCAGACGGAAAAACAAAGCACGTCAACGACAAGCGCAAGCTCTACAAATAAAAGGAGGTTCACAATGTTCATAAAGCAGCTTTCAATCTTTGTGGAAAACAAAAGCGGAAAACTCGGCGAGGTACTGCAAATCCTTAGCAACGAAGGAATCAACATCGTCTCGGCAAGCCTTGCAGACACCAACGACTTTGGGGTTCTCCGCCTTCTTGTAAGCGACGCAAAAAAATCTTACGAAGTCTTAAAGTCAAAGGGAATCACGTCCAGCGTCAACGACGTAATCGGAGTCTGCGTCCCCAACGAAACCGGCGGACTTGCAAAAGTAACAAAACTAATCCTTGACCAGGGAATCAACATCAGCTACATCTACGGCCTCTCCGTAGGCAACAACACAGCCGACATCGTAATGAAAACAGACGACCTTGCCAAAACCGAGGCCGTCCTAAAAGCCGGCGGCGTAAAAATGCTCGAAATGTAATTTCCTCCCATAAACAATAAAGGCATGGACGGTAGTTTTTTTATGGACGGTGCTCGTATGGACGGTAGTCCTAATGGCTCTACCAAACGCATCTTGTAAAAAATGCCCCCATGCCTTTCGTCACGGGCTTTCCGGGGTTCCGCCTTTTCGGCTCCATTGCCTTGCGGCAACCGGCCCCAGGCCGGCCCCTCCAATCCCGCGTAGGTTCCTTAAAAAACACACATCCCGTGTGTCATTCCCGCACTTGATGCGGGAATCTGTATACAATATACGGCAATAACAATATAGTTTTAATTTTTCCTTCTATAATTAATGCGAGTTTATGGAAAATCGGGACAAAGAAAGAATCAGAAGATTGTAATATGCTAAAAAAGAATGCCTCTAGTCAACAGAAACTCCCGTCTTGTATGCTCGCGCAATGTCAAGAAAACTTTCAAGTTGTTGTGGTGTCAGTGTACTGATTATGTGCGCAATCTCCTTCTTCTGCCAGTCAGACTTTACCCCGGATTTTGAAGGTGGCGTGGAAGAATCTTTTCCGGTAACAAGATATTCCGTAGTCGTGTTCAGAGCCAGAGCCATTTTTACCGCAACGTCTGCCGCAGGAATTGACCCCCGGTACAAATACATGTTGAGCGTGTTTATGCTTATCCCCACCTTCTTTGCAAAATCCAACTTTGAAATTCCCTGATAGTTCAGCTCGTCCAAAAGTCTTTCTCTAAACAGTCTGTTCTTTTCTTCCATAATACAAACATACAAAACATGTGTAATTGAAACTTGACTTTGTGTGTAATTGGATTTAATATATGTGTAAATACACATAAAGTGTTTTGTAATTGAAACAAAACTTTTGCAGGAGGTCTAGTTTTATGAAAAGAAAGAGTGTTTTTTTCGCATGTGCACTTTTTGCATTGGCATTCTCTGCTAACGGAGCAATGGCTTCTGGTCGTCACGATGCTGGAACTGCCAAGGGGCAAGGCTCTTCTGGAAATGCAACCGCAAGCAAAAAAGCCAAAGCTGTTCAAGATGGATTTGTCTTTGTGGAAGGCGGTACGTTCCAGATGGGAGATAATGATAATAAATATGCAAGTCCTAAACATCTCGTAGAAGTAAGTAACTTCTACATCTGTGATCACGAGGTAACGCAAAAGGAGTATCTTGATGTGATTGGAGAGAATCCGAGTAATAAATTCGCTAAAGGTGACGACAAACCTGTTGATTGTGTATCTTGGTATGATGCAGTGGAATATTGCAATGCCCTAAGTGTAAAAAAAGACCTTACACCATGCTATACTATTGACAAAAGTAAAGCGGATTGGGGGGATAACCCATGTGGCGTCGTAACCTGCAATTTCTCTGCCAATGGTTATCGGCTTCCCACCGAAGCTGAATGGGAATATGCTGCCCGCGGTGGAAAAAAGAGCAAAGGATACAAATATAGTGGTAGTGATAACATAGACTGTGTTGCATGGTACCACGACAATTGTTATTCGGTGGAGGATAATGAGCTCTCAGGAGCTCATATTGTGATGACAAAGTCCAAGAATGAAATCGACCTTTATGATATGAGCGGAAATGTTTGGGAATGGTGCTGGGATAAGTATGCCGAGTATACACCATCACTGAAGTCTAATCCTACTGGTGCGTCGTCCGGCTACTACCGCGTGTGCCGTGGTGGCGGCAGTTATCAGCCCGCAAAATACTGTCTTGTTGTGCACCGGAGCCGCTTACCCTCCGACAACACCAAAAAACAATTCGGCTTCCGCGTAGTTCGCTCTGCACAGTAACCCTTTGTAGGCACGTGATAAACCAGCTCTATTACAGGCAATCATGGCATTGCATCCGCAAAAGCTGTGCCTGTATAAGGTCGGTTCAGCCAGAGTACATGGTATTTCTAAAACAATAATGTTTTAGATATTCCTGTTTTTGCTATATAGGACTTGGTTATGGAAAAAGAAATGACTTTACATGTTGAACGTGATGCTTTCGATCTTTCTAAATATACTGTAAAATTTATTACGTCAAAAAGAGAGAATTTTTTTTGTTTTTGCAAAAATAAAGCGGTATGGTTTATTCTCGTACTAATCGGATTAGCGGCAGGGTTCTGCTGTGAATTTTTTTTGTTGAAATTATTGGAAAAAAATGTAGATAAGATTTTACTCCTTGTTATTTTGTTATCCATTTTTGCAATTTCTTGTATTGTCATCCTAAAAATTTTTATTTCCTGTCGAAAATACTCTAAAAAAGTGGAGTTAATCGAAAAAAGCTTAGAGGAAATAAAATCTCTCAATAATCTTCAGTTGTCGAAATGTTTAAAATCGATTTTTGAAGATTACTTTTCTATGTTGTCAGATTTATAACCTTTTGAAAAAATTGGAGGCGTTATAAGCATGAAGAAAAACAATAAAGTTGATAAGTATTTAGATGAGATCATAAAATTTAATGGGGAAAAGAAAGTTCAAAATGCGGATGATACATTAGCTCCCGGTCAACTGAAAGATGCTTTTGATTTTGCAAACTCTTGCCGTGATAAGGAAATTGACAGGTTCTGGAGCAGGGGAACCTATTTTTGGGGATTTATAGCAGCATCCTTTGCGGCATATATGATTGTTTTTTCTACAGGATTGGAAGAAAATAAAATTTCTTTGCAACACATAATGGGCATGAGTTTTATTTCAAAAACAGCTCTTGCTGTATTGGCTTTTATTTGCTTTGTCTTCTGTCTTTCTTGGATGCTTGTGCATAAAGGCTCAAAATTCTGGCAAGTTAACTGGGAAAAACATATTGCATACCTAGGCCCCAAACATATTGGACATATCTATACAACATATTTAAATCATGATGAAAATGGTTGCGAAAAGAATCCATTTAGTTCTCAATCCTACGATTATTCCGTAAGCAAAATTTCTTACCTGTGCTCATTTTTGCTAACCGTATGCTCCTTTTTACTGGTGGTTTTTAATATTGCAATAATGTTTGAGCCTCTAATGTCATTGATAATTTCAAACAAAATAATAAAATTTGTCATTCTGATTGTTTTGGTTTTATGCGAAGTAATTTTCATGCTTCATTATGCAAAAGTCTGCATCGGGAATTATAATACTAAAAAAAGAAAGTGGTCAAAAAATAAAGGCAAAACTGTATTCAATAAAGATGGACTGCCAGATGTAACGAGCATATAATCTGAATTTATCCTGCTCACTTAATGCTTCCATGAGCGGCAATAAGGAGAAAATGGTCGATAAATCTCTTTCAACGCAGAAAATGGTCGATAAATGTCAATAAATGGTCGATAAAATCAACTTCTGCCAAGAAAAAGTAAATCATGCATAATCCACATTTTCCCCCACTTGCCAATTATACATCTTTAGGAGTATAATACTCCTGTGCAAAAGACAATATATCACGGCTCTGATAAAATCATAGAAAAACCTCTTTTTGGATTCGGCAAAGTCCGCAATGACTAGAGGAGGTAAAGGCCGATGATTCACGCCTACGATAAAAGCTACCTTTCAAAGGCCCAGACAACATTGGCTTCAATGCTTGACTTTGCAGTTTATGACCTGAACTTAAGCCTTGCCGCCTTTTACGGAATCTTTCTTGCATCGAATGTTTCCTTGCGCTTTGGTTCTGGAGATGCAGCCTTGATTGCAGGAAAGTCAGGGGTGGAGCTGGCTCTGGAAGTCTTGGGGGACGAAAGCCTTGCAGACAAATACCGTCCCGCTGCCAACAGAAGCCCTGAATACTGGACAGGCTGGGCACTTGCATATTTTCAGTGGCAGACAAACCTAACCTTTAGGCAAATAGATTCCCTAATTCCCATAACAGAAATCCTTGCAATGTACACCCCTTACCACGAAATGGACGTAACCCACTTCTGCGACAAAATGAAGGAGCTCTATAATTCACGCAAGGGAGAAAGCAACCTAAAGAAATACCGCCTTAAGGCATCTCTTTCCCAAAGCCAGCTTGCAGAAATTTCCGGTGTACCCGTTCGCACAATCCAGCAGTACGAGCAGCAGGTAAAAAACATAAATGCTGCAAAAGCAGAAAGTGTGATTGCGCTTTCAAAAGCACTTTCCTGTCCTGTAGAAATGCTTATGGAAGTATGATGCCCCTAACCAACATGAACCTAACCTACACAATAAAAAAATCCCGCCGGCGGACAATTTCTTTAAGCCTAATGCCGGACGGAAGCTTGCTGGTAAAGGCACCCTACGGAATAAGCGAAGCTACCGTAAAAGAATTTATTCTCTTAAAAAAGGGCTGGATAGAAAAGCACCTTAAAAAGCAGGAGTGCGAGAAGCAAAGGGCCAGGGACATGGGGCTTCTTTCTGAAGAGGAGTTAAGGCGCATAAGGAAGGATGCAAAAAAAATAATTCCAGAGCGGGTGGAATTCTGGGCAAAAAAGCTTGGCGTAACATACGGCCGCATTTCCATAAGGCTACAGTCTTCCAGATGGGGGAGCTGTGCCCAAAGCGGCAACTTGAATTTCAACTGTCTTTTGGTCATAATGCCAAGTGATGTTTTGGACAGCGTTGTGGTTCACGAGTTGTGCCACCGCCGCCACATGAATCATTCAAAAGAATTCTACGCGGAAGTTGAAGGCGTCTTTCCCAACTACAAGGCTTGCGACAAGTGGCTAAAGGAAAACGGGGGTGCCTACATGAAGAGGGTATATGCGGAAAACAATAATACTTGAATGGATTCGTATAATAATCGGATTGTTCATATTTTCTTTTGGCGTTCACCTTACAATTTTTGCAAACATAGGCCTTGCTCCCTGGGACTGCCTTGGAATGGGGCTTTCCCACCACCTTCCGCTAAACTACGGACTTTGCATGACCCTGGTGGCTGTTACAATTTTGCTGATAGACATTTTGCTAAAAGAAAAAATTGGCTACGGAACCATAATAGATGCTCTTTTTACCGGGAACTTCGTGCAGTTTTTTAACAGCGTAAATCCCTTTCCACTTAACAAAGGCCTTGCTGCAGGAATAGCAATCATGCTTGTAGGCTTTGTTTTTATGGCTTTGGGAATGGCTGTTTACATGAAGTGTGCCCAGTGCTGCGGTCCAAGGGACTCCCTTCTTGTTGGACTTGGAAAAAGAATGCCCCGGCTTCCCATTGGTTTTGTAGAGGTACTCCTTTGGGCATTCGTTTTGCTTGCGGGCTGGCTTCTTGGCGGGCCTGTAGGAATTGGAACTGTAATCAGCACTTTTGGGGCAGGGCTTGTAATGCAGCTTGTCTATTACATCATCCGCTTTGAACCAAGGAATTTAAGGCACCGAGGCGTTGTGGAAGTTTCCAGGCTGCTGTTGAATCCCGTTAATAAATAACTGTCACCCTGAACTTGATTCAGGGTCTGTGTTCATGGATTCCGAAACGAGTTCGGAATGACCCGCTATTTAAGATTATACACGCTAGTTGCCAAAGGGGTCCTTGCTCTGGTCTACGGTCATAAGCTCGTTAACGTTTATGCCGTAGCTCTTCTTCTGGTTCATCTTTGTGATGCTTTCAAGTACTTCCTGATAGTCGTAGGAAATTCGCTCCACTTTTTGGGCTTCAAGGGCAGCTTTTACCGCGGGTGAGGGCTTGTACTTTGCGGCTCTTGCAAAGAGGTTGTTCCTTGCAACCGCCCTCTGGGTTTTCTTTAGCTCTTCTACAATCTTTAGAACCGCAATGTCGTCGTTTGCCTTGCTTGCGCTGCCTTTTTTTACGTAGGCTTCCTGAACACAAGCCAGCTGCTTATTATAATAGAAGATTTTTTCTGCGGGAGAGTCCGCTTCTTCCTGTACAAGAGGCTTTGCAACAACTGTTCCAAAAGAAAGACTTGCTCCCTTTTCCGCAATTCTGTTTTTTAGGGAACTGTCTTTGTAAAGAGCCGTGCTTTCCGTAATGACCGCACTTTCCGAATTTAGCGCGGCAGAATCCTTTAAAACCCAGTAGTCCACGTTGTCGTAAACTGCATGAAAGTAGGCTGTGGCTTTGTCTGCTCCCTTAACAAGCTTGGTTTCCGGCCTTCCGTTTTTGTAGACAAGGTCCAGCTGTACGGCATCCGTTTCCGAAGGGGCGTAAATCTTTTTTACGGTGTGCATCTTTTTGTCGCGTCCGGGAATGCAAAGTTCTGCCTGGCGAACAAGTATTACGGCCTTAAAGAATTCCTCGCTGTAAAGAGGGGGCAGGGGTGCGGATGAATTTACTGAAAGTATTCTTAGTTCGTGCTCTTCTTCCTGTGCCTTTTGCTGAATTTCCTGATTCTTGTCGCATGAAAGGCAAATTGCCGTGGCGTAAACTGTGGCAGCGCAAAAAAGCACCCTCTTGACTAGCTTCATTTTACTTCCTTTTCTTCTATTATTATATGCTATAGTCTTCTATAGTCAAGGAAATTCTATTCCTTGCCATACAGCCTAGCCCCGATTGGAAGGGCGGCGTAGCCGTTGCTGACGGAGCGGTCCCTGAGCTTGTCGAAGGGCCGAACCGCCAGCAATGGAGGCGTTAGCCGGAACCCTGCAAAGCGGGATATCAAAAAAAGCTTCGGAATGGCGTAGCCTTCCGAACAGTAAGACCAAGCAGTACGCTCCAGAAGAAAAATGTCAAAAAACTCTAGCCTTTGACTGTAACTTGCCTTGCCTGTAATTATTTTGTAAACTTTTGTAACCATTTGCCGAAAATCAGTGTATGGGTATGAACAGTTTTGTAAATTCAGTAGATCTTCTTTCTCGCGCTCTTGATGTACAGAGCCTCCGCTACCAGGTGACTGCCAACAACATTGCCAACAGCGAAGTGCCCAACTACAAAAAGCAGCAGGTCAATTTTGAAAGCGAGCTAAAGCGTGCTTTTGAATCCAGGGACAACAGCCACGAAGGATTCCGCATGATTACAAGCGATCCCCGCCACGTTCAGAGCGAACAGCCCCGTGACTGGCGAAAGGTTGAGCCCCGCCGCGTTACTGACTATACGACCACAGCCAAGGCAAACGGCAACAATGTGGACGCAGAGCAGGAAGCAATGAACCTTGTTCAGATTCAAATGCAGTACCAGCTCTTGACCCAGCTTGAAAACTTTGAATTCAGCCAGGTCAACACGGCCATGAAGAAAATCTAAGGAGTAGAATATGGGATTATATACAAGCATTAACATTGCAGCCACAGGAATGAGCGTTGAGCGCCTCCGCACAGATGTTATTTCCAACAACATTGCCAACGCAACCACCACAAGAACTCAGGAAGGCGGATGCTACCGCAAGCAGAGCGTTATTGTGGAGCCGATTGCAAACGAACATCCTACATGGCGGCTTCCTTTTGTTAATGATGACCAGGACAACGGACCGGGCAAAGGCGTTCACGTACGCGAAATTGTAAAAGATACAGCCCAGGGACGCATGGTTTATGATCCCGATCACCCGGATGCGATTCAGTCAGGCCCAAACAAGGGCTACGTTGAATACCCCAACGTAAACATCGTAAACGAAATGGTGGACATGATAAGCGCAAACCGCGCATACGAAGCAAATTCAGCCGTAATTCAGGGAAGCAAGGAAATGTTCTCTGCAGCCCTGGAAATCGGACAGTAATGGAGGCTTAGACAATGGACTTTACAATTGGAAGCCTTGAGCTGAACAGGACAAACCCGGCTCATCTGGGTACAAAACCTGTAATAGACACAGCAAAGAAACTTTATATGGATTCTTTTGGCAACGTTACTGACGCTGCTCCAAAAGAACAGATCAAGCGCGGCGACTTTGAAAACGCAATGCTTGAGGCTGCATGCGAGATGAACGCGCAGCAGGTTAACGTTTCAAAGCTCCAGGAACAGATTATCACTGACCCGGACAGCGTTGACATTCATGATGTAACTACGGCCATGGCAAAGGCAAAAATGTCATTGAACCTGGCACAGACGGTCATAGACCGCCTTATAACCGGTTGGAACGAACTGTCTCAGAACAGATAGTGGGAATCTCCAAAAAGTTAAGTTTTTGGGGTGCCCGAACCTTCCGTTAGCATTCAAAAAGTCATTTTAAGACTTTTCAAATTTTCAATATTATGTTATAATATTGAATCACTTAATACATATAGTTAGTGGGAATGCTATGGGTATTAAAATCTGGGGAGCTTGCAAAAACCTTAAAAAGGTCTTTACGGGCAACCTTATGTTCGTTCTCGGGAGGGGAAGATGAACGAATGGTTTAAAAAAAGAACACAAACAGTAAAAGAAAAGTGGGGAAAGTGGACTCCGCTCCAGAAGGGAATCCTCATCGGTATAATCGTACTGATTGTTATTGCCATTGTCATGATGATGAAGTTTTCGGCAAGGCCTGCAACAGTACGCTTGTTCAATTCACCGGTAAATGACGAGGTCCTTCGCAGCCAAATAGTAACACGCCTTGACAATGACAACGTACGCTCTTATGTCTCTCAGGACGGATATATTTCTGTTGATGACGAAAAGACAGCCAAGCGCTACAGGTCAATTCTTGTTTCCGAAGGACTTGAGCCTGCCGCAAAAGACCCGTATTCACTCTTTAACACACAGCGCTGGAGCCAGTCAGACTTCCAGAACAAGGTTGAATGGCAGGAAGCACAAGAACGCCTCTTGGAAGGCCACCTTAAGCAGTTGGACTTTGTTTCCCGTGCAAACGTTCGCCTTGTGTTGCCGGACGACAAGCTCTTTACGGAAGAACAGGCTCCCACTACGGCGAGCGTTGTTTTGTTTGCAAAGTCTGGTGCAGAGCTTAGGCCTCACGTAAAGGGCATTCAGCACCTTATTGCACGCAGCGTTGAAGGTCTTAAGGATGACTGCGAGTACATCACTATTATAGATGGTTCTACTGGCGAGGAAATTAACGACACCAAGGGCCAGGAAGAATACAACCGCATGTCTTCTATAGAAAAGGCACAGAAGATTATCAGCAAGCGCGAAAGCGAGTATACGGCTGCTGTCCTTAAGTCGCTCCAGTCAATCTATACAGATGACCGTGTCCGTGTTGCCAACATGAAGGTAGAAATGGACATGTCCGAAAAGAAGAGTGAAAAGAAGGAGTATGGCGGTATTACAATCAAGCCGGATAACGTAAACACTCCTTATGATGACTCTTTGGTTGTGGAAAAAATAGCAATCTCTGAAGAGACTGTAGACAAGGAATTCACTGGTACTGGCTACAATCCAGAAGGTCCAGCCGGTGTTGAAGGCCAGAATCCTCCGGTATATTCAGACAATGACAACATGATTGGAAAGTCCACCGAGAAGGGAACTAAAAGAAATTATGTTGTAAACGAAACTCATTCAACAGAAAACGTTCTTCCTAATACACCTGACCGTATTACGGTTTCTGTTAACATAGACGGTAAGTGGAACTATCCTTTGTATGATGACCAGGGTAAGGTCCGCATTACAAAGTCTGGTGGCTACGAGCGTGAATACGTTCCTCTTTCAAAAGAAGAGATTGCCGAGGCTACAAAGCTTGTTCAGAATGCCGTTGGATACAAGGCTTCCCGTGGAGACAGCGTAACCGTTACAAACATTGGTTATGACCGCTCAGAGCAGTTTAAGGAAGAAGACTTGCGCTTTATCAAGGCACAGCAGCGCCGTACAACGCTTTTGCTCTTGCTTATTGGTATTGTTGTTCTTCTTGTGGCATTCATTCTCTTCAGGATTATTTCCCGCGAGATCGAACGCCGCAGAAGGCTCCGCGCAGAGGAACTTCTCCGCAAGCAGCAGGCCGAACGCGAACAGGCTCTCTGGGACGCAAAAGAACAGGGCATGGAAGTTACAATGTCCGTCGAAGAAAGAAAACGCGCCGAACTTCAGGAGAATGCCATTGCTATAGCAAAGGAACATCCAGAAGACGTGGCAATGCTTATACGTACTTGGCTGATGGAGGAGTAGGATTATGGCAGACGAAGAGAAGACTTCCGGTTCCGGCATAAAGCAGCAGATAAAACCCGGAAGCGGCAAAAAGAAGAACTCCCATGACTACAAGAGCCTTACTGGCCGTCAGAAGGCTGCCATATTCCTTGTGGCACTTGGAAGCGATGTTTCATCGGAAGTAATGAAGCATTTGCGCGAGGACGAGGTTGAAACTCTTACCTTTGAGATTGCCCGCCTTGAAACAGTTGACGCAGACTTTAAGGATCAAGTTCTTGAAGAATTCCAGGAGCTCATGCAGGCTCAGAACTTTATCACCACTGGTGGTATTGACTATGCCCGCGAGTTGCTCGAAAAATCATTGGGTAGCCAGAAGGCAATTGACATCATCAACCGCCTTACATCAAGCCTTCAGGTTCGTCCGTTCGACTTTATCCGCCGTACAGACCCTGCCCACTTGCTCAACTTCGTACAGCAGGAATATCCGCAGACAATTGCCCTTATCCTTGCTTACCTTGAACCGCAGAAGGCAGCAGTTATCTTGCAGAACCTCCCGGCAGACATTCAGCCGGAAGTTTCAAAGCGCCTTGCAACAATGGACCGCACAAGCCCAGACGTTTTGCGTGAGGTTGAGCGTGTTCTTGAAAAGAAGCTTTCAACACTGTCTTCCGAAGACTACACCGCAGCTGGTGGTGTTGACAGCATCGTTGAAATCCTTAACCTTGTTGACCGTTCTTCCGAAAAGGCCATCATCGAAACCTTGGAAGAAGACGATCCGGAACTTGCAGAAGAAATCAAGAAGCGCATGTTCGTATTCGAAGACATTGTTATGCTCGACGACCGTGCTATTCAGAAAGTTCTGCGTGAAGTTGACCAGCAGGAGCTTGCAAAGGCCCTTAAGTCGGTTGATAGCGAAGTTCAGGACAAGATCTTCCGCAACATGTCTAAGCGTGCCGCTTCTATGCTTAAGGAAGACATGGAATACATGGGACCTGTCCGCTTGAAGGATGTAGAAGAATCCCAGCAGAAGATTGTTTCCGTAATCAGGCGTCTTGAAGACTCCGGCGAAATCGTCATTGCGCGTTCTGCCGACGACGAGTTTGTTTGATATTCCTCAGTTTACAGCAGTGTCTGCAAAGTGCTGCTGTAAATTGTTTTATTAAGTTATGATGTTTAAGTTTTAGAGAAGGTTTAAAATCCTTGGCTAAAGATAAAATGGAGATGCGCAAATGGCACAGACAGTATTCAGAGCAAACCAGGTAAATCATAAACAGGGCGAAGTATTGCTTAAACTCAACAAGGAATTCCTTCCGCCTCCTGTAGAAGAGGAAGAAGAGGTTCCCGAATACACAGGTCCTTCTGCCGATGATTTGCGCAGGGAAGCCGAAACCTTTAAGATGAACTGGGAGTCAGAAAAGGCCCAGATGATTACAAAGGCTCAGGGCGATGCAGAAAAAATCATTAAGGATGCAGAAAGCGCCGCATTCAATGAAGTAAAGAAGCAGACCGACCAGGCAGCCATCATAAAGCACAATGCGGAAAAAGAAGCCGC
>JAFXWC010000024.1 GCA_017534445.1 Treponema sp. | reverse complement strand
TGGCGTAGTTTTTTGGAAGGACTCCTTTGAGGCTTTTGTTGTCGGCTTCTATGGCAATCATGGCTTTGTCTAAGATTGTACCGATTTCCGGTGTGTGGGCTGCTTTTGCAATTTCTGACCAGCGGGCTTCCAGAGGGACAAAGAAGATGTTGTCTGCTTCATAAGCATCGGGGTCGTCTTCAAATCCGTCGCCTTCTGCAACTAGTTCTGCGTATTTTTTTTCGAATGCGGTTGAGATGTATTTTAAGAAGATAAGTCCTGTAAATATTTTGCGGTAATCTGCAGCGGGAATGTGTCCCCAAAGTTCGCAGGCTGCATCCCAAATCTGCTGTTCAAATCCGATGGTGGCGGATGATAATTTTGCCGTTTTTTTTGTCGATGTTTTTGCCATAAATGAATTATATCATAAAAGCTGTGTTTTGTCCGAATAACATAATATAGAAAGTAAAATACAGTTCTGTAGCCAAAAAGCTTAAAAAATGCTATAATTAGTATTGAAAAGGGATGAAAGTGCGCTGTATTTTTATGAAGACATTTTTACTTCCTCTTGCTGCTGTGGCTTTGCTTACCGGGTGTTCTTTTTCTGTGCCAGATGCAGAGCCTCGCGAAAGCAGTCCAGCTGTTGCCCAGTCGCCAGACAGAACTGTTGTTTTATCCGGCACCATTAAACTCTCTGGGGCAAATCCTTCTGTTTTTATAAGCGACCCAAATGCCCGCACGGCTTTTCCCGCAGAACCAACCGCTTCTTCGCTTAACTTTTCAGTAACAGCGGCACGTTCTGGTTCATCGGACATAACAATAACTACCAGCGACTCACCCAACGGCCTCATTACGGTAGAGTCTAGCACAGGCATTATATCTTATACAATCAATTTGCCAAGCGGCTCGTGGTCCTTAAGTGCTTGTGCAAAAGATTCTACTAACAATACGATACTTGCAACCACACAAAATGTTACCGCAAACCTTTCTGAATCTGCCACAATAAGCCCTTTGGTTTTGCGCTACGTTAGCTCTTCCAGTACAGAAAAAGGAAATATAAATCTTCACATTTCCGCTATGGGAGACTCTGGCATAGGCAGTATAAAAGCAACCGGCGATTTATCCGCAACAAATAACAGCAGTTCTTGGAACTGGATTGTAAATGATGTTTCTCCCGGTTCCTATAATGTTGATTTTATTTTTTATTCTGGCACTGACTGCACAGGAGATATTCTTTACCGCATAAAAGAAGTTATAAACGTCTATTCAAATTTAACCACAACCAAATTTGAAACTTCCCCAATAGGTTATGTCTCCAGTGGAAACATTATAGTAACAAAAGCTCTTGTCCAAAGTGCAGAACTTACCACCATCTACGTAAATTCCTCCGGCGACGATGATGGCACAGGCTCTTGCTTTAGCCCAGTAAAAACTTTAGCAAGGGCAATAGAACTTGTAAACAATTCTCCCGCAACGGGCACCCCCACATTCGAAATAGTTGTGCAAAACAATGTTTCCCTTGGCCGCAACATTACCTTGAATAGTAGCAAAAAAGCTTTCATCTCAAGTGAAAACACATCTTCTACGGCAACCGTAAGCGGCGGCTCTAGCAACTATTCCCTTACAATTTCTGGCGAGGCAGAAGTTTCCTATTTGAATTTTAGCGGGCTTGGAAAAATAGAAACATCCGATAGCGGAAAATTAACGCTAGACGGAAGCATTTCATCCGACAGTAAAATTTATTTAAGCTCAAAGGACAATCCGTTGGAATTGAGCTCCTCTTTCACAACGGCAAGCCCTATTACTGTTGAATTGAATACAACTCCAACTGATACTTCACGATTTGCTTTTGGCAACCTTGCAATAATAGCTACAGAAGAGCAAGTAGATTATTTTACAACGCCCACGGATTCCACTTATTCGCTTGTTTACAATGCCACAAATACCGGTGCCATTATGGCGCATTCCAGTGAAGACACTATAATTTATGTTGGCGGCGCAGACGCAAGTGATACGGCTGGCACTGGCTCAGAGACAGCCCCGTTCGCAACTCTATACAGAGCGGTTTCAGATGCAAAAGACCGTTATTTAGCTTCAGCAGACAACTATATCATAAAAGTACAAAACACAATTACGGAATCACAAGATATCGAAGTTGAAGCTGTTCCAGGCCTTACCATAGAGGGAAAAGTTTCAGAAGGCTCTACAGACACAATACAAGTAAACGGTGGCGGAAAGTCCATAACATTCAGCTGCAACACAACTCTTAAGAATTTGGAATTCAAGTCGTTCGCAGAAAGCTCACAGCTCAAAGGTCCCATAACGATTGCCTACAGTGTAGTAGTAGAAGCCGAATATGTTACGGTAACAGAATGTACAAACACCAACGGAGATGGTGGAGGCATCTATAACGCAGGAACTTTGACGCTTACAAACTGTACGGTAAGCAAGAATACAGCAGCTTGTGGCGGAGGAATTTACATAAACTCTAACGCTTCCGCAGATATAATAGATTCTATAATAGAAAGCAATACTGCCACTTCCTCTGATAGAACAGCAAGGGGAGGCGGTATTTTTGTAAATGGCGACGGATTACTTACCTTGTCCGGTAGCGGAAGCAAGATTACAAAAAACAAGGCTGACTCTTCTTCAACTTCTGCCAGTGATAAAAATGCCTATGGAGGTGGAATTTTCTGCTACGGCTCTATGTTAATGGAAGACGGTATTATTTCAGAAAACACACTGCTTGCACCAACAGATTCTGCCAAATATGGCGGTGGCATTGCGCTTGCAGCCCTAGGCGAAAGTTCTGACGAAGAATTCGAAATGCGAAGCGGTACAATCAGCAAGAACTCGGCAAAACTTGGTGGCGGTATTTCTACCCAGGGTACTGACATTGTCCTTTCCGGCGGAACAATAGGAGCCGCTACTTATGATGACGGAAATGAAGCTACACAATTTGGCGGTGGCTTGTATGTTGGTCCGTATCGCTCTGGCTCAAGCACAAAAAAGCCAGATTGTACAATCAGCGGCTGTACCATTAAATACAACACAGCAAATGAAAGTGGCGGTGGCATTTTTGCTGAACAATGTACAATAACTTTTAGCTCAGGTTCTATTTCCAACAACAAAGTATATTCTGATACTAAACCTTATATTTCCGGTGGAGGAATTTATATTAAAGAAGGAAGCCTC
Organism: Treponema sp.; assembly: GCA_017534445.1. Classification (GTDB taxonomy): domain Bacteria; phylum Spirochaetota; class Spirochaetia; order Treponematales; family Treponemataceae; genus Treponema_D. The sequence continues at coordinate 33,150 of JAFXWC010000024.1, read as the reverse complement.
GGCATTAGCGGAACGGCAGAAATTAGCAATAATGAGGTTTCTGCAGGTTCTGGAACCTTGAGTGTTTCTGGCGGTGGTCTTTTTATATATCAAGACGGAATTGTAACCATGGACGGAGGATCAATAAAAGCAAATACAGTTTCTGCATCTTCAAGTGCTTTGGGCGGCGGTGTGTATATATTTGAAGGCGGAAAAATGACATTGTCTGACGGTACAATAATCAGCAATAGCGTATCCGATACTTCCAGTTATGCTACAGGTATAGCCATGGGTGGAGGCTTTTATATCTATAATTCCGGGGAATTGACTATGATAGGAGGCTCTATTAACACAAACAATGCTTCTACAACAAACGGCTCTTGCATAGGTGGCGGTATATATTCTTCCGGAAAAGTAACGCTAACAGGTGGTGAATTAAAGACCAATAAATGTATAGGTTCTTCAGGACCATCCGGTATGGGGGGCGGAATTTTTGTTACCCCGTCTATAAGCATCCCGCCAGCAACAGATACAGGTTCATTCACTTGGGACTCAGCAGCAATAATTACAGGAAACTCAGCTTCATACGGTCCTAATCGCTATATAAACTCAGGCACTTACTATAACAGCAGCACGCTCTCATCTGCATTAGTTGATTAAGTTCAAGACCTATGTCATCATAGGGGACTGTTAACACACATTTTCTGAATCAGAATCTGAACTCCCATTACTGCAAGATACCAACAATAATAAACCAACCAAAGCAATTACTTTTTTCATATAAAAAATGCACAGTAAAAGTAAAAAGCTGCTGCCAAAAGAGAAAGAAAAAATTGAATCGGTAAAGCTACTTTAATATCTTCCTAACAAAAGACAGGCGGTTTTTATGCGGAGTAATGCGGATGTTAAAGTCGCCCTTTTCTTTTTGGAAGACGATGCTCTTGTAGTGGGTAAAGCAGTCAAAGCCGGCCTTTCCGTGGTACTGTCCCATGCCGCTTTCTCCAAAGCCGCCAAATGGCATGCGGTTGTTTGCAATATGAAGAATTACGTCGTTTATGCAGCCACCGCCAAACTGAACACGCTTTATTACGCTTTCGCAGACGGTCTTTTCCGTTGCAAAGAGGTAAAGGGCAAGTGGTGTAGGACGGGAATTTACGTACAAGATAACATCTTCAAGATTTTCGTAGGTAAGGACAGGCATTATAGGCCCAAAAATTTCTTCCTGCATTGAAGGATGGCGCGATGCCTTTTCCCCTCCGAGCGGCCCCAAATCCAGTATTGTGGGCGCAATTTTTTCCGCCTCAAGGTCGTTCTGCGCTTCCGGTGCAATAGAAATAAGGCGGTTAAAGTGCTTTTTGTTTATAATCTTGCCGTATTCTTCGTTCTGCAGGGGATTTTCGCCAAATTGCCGTGTTATTTCGCTGCGGATGGCTTCTAGCAGCTCTTCTTTTTTGCTTTCGTGGACAAAAACATAATCAGGAGCAACACAAGTTTGCCCTGCGTTAAGAAGCTTTCCCCAGACAATGCGCCTTGCCGCAGACGGAATGTTGGCACTTTCTTCCACAATGCAGGGGCTCTTTCCGCCAAGTTCCAGGCATATTGGCGTAAGGAATTTTGCCGCACTTTCCATGACGATTTTTCCAACTGTCTGGCTTCCGGTAAAGAAGATAAAGTTGAACTTTTCGTGCAGCAAAAGCTGGTTTACAACAGAACCGCCCTCTATTACCGTAACATAGTTGCTTTCAAAGCATTCAGAAAGAATCTGGCGTATAACCTGGTTCGTGGCCTTTGAAAATTCCGACGTCTTAAGCACAACCGTGTTTCCAGCCGCAATGGCACTAACAAGAGGTGCAAGGCTAAGCTGGAAGGGGTAGTTCCACGGAGACATTACAAGAACCGTTCCATAAGGCTCTGCAAAGACCCTGCTCTTGGAAGGATACATAAAGAATTTAGAGGAAATTTTCCTTGTTTTTCCCCATTTTTTCACATTATGAAGGGCATAGGAAATTTCGGAAAGGACAATTCCTATTTCCGTAGCATAAGAGTCAAAAGGATTTTTTAGCAAATCAGCGTTAAGGGCTGAATATATGTCGTTTTCGTATTTTTTGATTGAATTATAGAGCTTTTTTAACTGCTCAATGCGCCAGGAAACGGGTAAAGTCTCGCCGCTAGCAAAAAATTCACGCTGGCTCTGCAAAACTGTGCGTATGTCTTCCTGAATTTGCTTTCTGTCCGCGCTTTGTTCACCAAAAGAAGGAATATTAAGATGGGTCTTTATGGCCTCAGTTGCTTTTTCGCCCAATTCTTCCGCAGTCTGTGCAATCTGGTCAACAGCTTCCTGTATATCAATCTTTTTTTTAGACATAAATACCCCTCAAATCTATTATGCCACCTTTTTTTCATTTTAACAAGTAAGGCATATAAAAAAAGCTCTTTTGAAACTTCCTTGTTTATATGATACAATAAAAGGCAATGCTGCATATCAATTCAAAAATACTGAATACGCTGGTAAAGTCTCTCCTAATCGCAATAATCCTGATTTTTGCCGTTTTTTTGGGAATTCAGTTTTTGTCCCTAAAGTCCGTGGTAAATTCACAGGAATCACAGGCATCTTCCCGCGGATACAACATCCTTGTCGTTGGCAAAAGCGACAACGGCACTTACTTAAACCAGGTTGCCAAGGGTGCAATGGATGTTTCCGAAAACTACAATGCGGCTGTGGAAGTTTACACCGGAAAATCAAAGGCTCAGGAAATTCCCATGCAGTCGCTTTTTGACTATGCCTCATACCTTAGTGCAGACGGTGTTATTGCCTACATAAGCGGCAACGAGCCACTGCAAGTACCTGTTAACCGCAACGGCACCCCCATTCCCCTTATTACAATAGGAAACTACCTGCCAAATTTGCAGCAGCTTTCATTCATAGGCGTAAACTTTTCCGAGCTGGGCAAAATTACCGCCAACGAAATTATTTCGCTTATAGGAAAAAGCAAAAAGGTCATTATCCTTACTTCTGCCCAGGGCAACAATTCCAGCTACAGCACCATGATGAACACCCTAATAACCATCATCTCCAACGAGCATCCAGAAATCATCATAAAAACAATCACCGTCATAAGCGAAACAAACTTTTCCAAGGAAGACTACCTTAGGCAAAGGCTTGCATCTGAGGAAGGGCTTGAGCTTGTAGTTCCCCTTTCGGAAGAAAACACAATTCTTGCGGCACAAAGCGTCCGCGACTTAAATCTTTCCGGTAAGGTTAAAATCCTTGGCTTTGGAGACAGCGACGACTGCCACTCCTACTTTGAAAAGAACATCGTTACCGAGCTAATTTCGGTAAAGACGCGCAACATAGGTCAAAAGGCCATGGAAGAACTTTTTGAATACATAAACAACGGCTATGCCAACAGCTATGTTTCCGCAGAAATAGAAGTGCTAAGGCAGGAAGCTTCGGGAAGTTAAGGAATGAACAATTTTCTAAAGAATTTAAATCTTCGGACAAGCCTCATGCTTAGTGTTCTTGCAAGCTTTGTACTTACGCTTTTTATTGTGCTCTATCTTTCCACTCTAGTTATGGGCGTTATGTGGCAAACAGGAAATTCATTCAGCACAAATGCGGAACTGGACGCCTACCTTACAAACCTAGAGCAGACGGAAGCCGCCATGGAATCCTACATGAGCTACAGAACCTTTGAAAGCATAGACAAGTACTACCACTTTGAAGCCGCCGCAGAAAGCGGTGCAGAAAAACTAAGGAGCGTTCCTTCAACCGTCTACAATGAGCAAAAAGAATACACAATAAAAATGCTTTCCGATTCTTTTTTTGCCCTAAGCAACAAGGCCATTGCTGCCCGCCGTGCAAACAATTCAAAGGATGCCGACCTTTACTATATAAAAACCCTGGACTGCTATTCATTTTTGTATGACGAGATTATGAACCTTAACATGCTTTACTTTAAGATGAATGCGGCAAACTACAACCAGAGCAATGCAAAGACCCAGCAGATTATCCACCGCACAATTTTTGCAGTCATCATGATATTGCTGAACACAGCCCTTTTGCTCTACATACACATTGCACACATAACAACGCCGCTAAAGCAAATTTCATCAGTTGCCCTCCGCGTTGCCGAGCGTGACTTTGACGTTCCCCTATTCCAGAACAAGCGTAAGAACGAAATAGGAAACATCTGCCGTGCCTTTGACAGCATGATAATTTCCATAAGGGAATACGTAGACACTATATGGGAAAAAGCCCTGCACGAAAACGAGCTTAGGGAAAAAGAAATAGAAATGAGGGCCTTGTACACGGATGCCCACCTAAAAGCCCTGCAAGACCAGATTAAGCCCCACTTCCTCTTTAACACGCTGAACACTGGCGCACAGCTTGCCATGATGGAAGGGGCGGACAAGACATGCTACTTCTTGGAACAGGTTGCAGACTTTTTGCGCTACAACATACAACACCCCGGAAGCGATGCCACAATCAGCGAAGAGCTTGGCATGCTGGACAACTACATTTACATTATGAAGGTGCGTTTTGGAGAACGCTACGAATTTGTAAAGGACATTGACGAGTCAACCCTAAGCGTAAAAATGCCCAACATGATTCTGCAGCCGCTCGTAGAAAACTGCATAAAGCACGGCCTTAACGGTGTCTCGGAAAACGGCCGCATTACAATCAGCGTAAAAAAGCAGGAAGACCTTATCCTAATTTCCATAAGCGACAACGGCATTGGCTTTGACAAGGGCGTAAAAGAACGCGTAATGAAGATTGCCCAGGAAGAAAGCGGTGGCGTCTTGGTTCAGGACAAAACCATGCAGGAAAAGACCCATGTTTCAACTGGTCTTATAAACGTAATTTCCCGCCTGCAAATTTATTTTAAGCGCACAGATGTTTTTAGCATATCGGAAAACCCGGACGGAAGCGGAACTATGTTCAACATAAAAATACCGTCTCAAATTCAAATAGGAGAAAACCTTGTATAACATTCTACTTACAGACGACGAAAAAATTGTGACAGATTCTCTTACCATGATTTTGAACAAAAACTTTGCCGAGCAGGTAAAGATTTTTACCGCAAACTCCGGTACAAAGGCACTGGAAGAAGTGCGCTCCAAGAACATAGACATTCTTTTTATGGACATTAGCATGCCCGGAATAAGCGGCCTTGAAGCAGTAAGCCTTATAAAGCAGATGAACCCCAACATCATCGTAATAATCCTTACTGCCTACGACAAATTCCAGTATGCCCAGCAGGCACTCAACATGGGGGCGTTCAAGTACCTTACAAAGCCTGTTAACCGCAACCTTATAATCCAGACGGTGCGCGACGCAATGAACGCGGTGGACGATGAGCGCGGCAAGCAGACGGATTCCATAAAGCTGCACCAAAAGCTTAACGTTGTCTCGCCCATGGTGGAAAGCGACTTTATCTATTCCTGCATCTTTAACAACGGCAACACGGATTTTACCGACTACCTTGACTACTTTGGAATTACGGACAGCGACTACTTCTTTGCCTGCCTGGAAGTTCCCGACACGGCTCCCAACAACCGCGGCTCTGTTTACGAAAAGATAAGGGAAATCCTTTCTTCCAAGTGCAGGTGCATCATAGGTTCCTTTATGGGTAACCGCGTAACAATATTTTTCCCGCTTGCATCCGGCGGCATGGACTCTTTTTCCGAAAAAATCCAGCATGAACTTATGGGCGAACTCTTTATCCTTCTTTCCATACAGATTTCCGCAAAAATTAAAATTGGCGTTAGCGGAATAGAGCACAACATAGAAGACGCGCAAAAAGCCTACAATGCGGCATCAGTCCTTTTAAACAAGATAGACTCTTCCGGTGGAATTGAATTTTCCGGGCTTCAGAACATTCAGCAGGGCAATTCGCAGACGGCAAAACCAGCCCAAAAGCTTTTGACAAGCATCCGCCTGGGAGACACCGCCAATGCCGGGGAATATGCCCGTGAGTGCGCCACATCCATCCTTGCCGAGCACAAGGACGAGCCGGATAAAATTAAGGGTGCACTTTTTGAGCTTGTCATACAGGAAAAAAATGCCGTTGTGGAGCTGAACCCTTCCTACAAGAATCCCGCTATAGACAGCGCATTTTCTTTTTTTGAAAAGACGGACTCCGTTCAGGAACAGATTCAGTATTTGGCAGAGCGTTCCATGGAATGTGCCTTGGAAATTCAAAACCTTAAGTCGCAGACGGAAAACCCCATCATAAAAAAGGCCCTTGTTTACATAGAAGAGCATCTTGCAGACTTGCAGGGGCTTGAACCGCTGGCCCAGACGCTTAACGTAAGCCCCTTCTATTTAAGCAAGCTCTTTAAGGAAGAAACTGGAGACACTTTTATAAACTACCTAACTTCTATGCGGCTGGAAAAGGCAAAGAAACTTCTTAAAGACAGTTCAATGATTATAAAGGAAATTACGGCGGGTGTTGGCTACAATGACCAGAACTATTTTAGCAAACTCTTTAAGCAAAGGTTTGGCGTTAGCCCCACGGAATACCGCGCAAAAGCTACGTCAAATTAAAGCCGAAGCAGAGCCAACTTTTCTTCTGCAAAAAAAAGCCTACCCCCGATTGGAAGGGCGGCGCAGCCGTTGCGAAGCAATGGAGCGCGGTTAGCGCGGAACCCTGGAAAGCGGGTTAGCAAACAAAAGCTGGTCCAGAAAAAAAGAAAAAGAATCATCCTATTCGCGGTAGACTTCGTCCTTGGTATGGAAGCCGCTTTTTATTATAACTTCGTCCATATTCCTTTTGGTAACTGCGACAGGCTGCATCCACAGGACAGGTATTTCGCCATATCCATTGTCTATTACATCCTTTGTACCGGAGGCTTCTTCCACGCTCTTTCCCTGTGCAAGCGAACATGCTATTTCTGCCGCCTTCTGGGCAAGCTCGTTGATTGGCTTATAAATTGTTACCGTCTGTTTTCCAGACACAACGTTCTGGCAACCGGCAATATCTGCATCCTGTCCGCCAATAAGAATGTTGTTTTCCGGGTAAAATTCGCCAAGCGCCTGAATTATGCTGTTTGCCACGGCATCGTTTCCCGCAACAATCACATCCGGCAGGTTCTTTTCTTTTATAAGCTCTATCATCTTTTGGTAGGAAAGGTCATAGTTCCATCCGTCAGTATAATAGACAAGGCTTATGGAAACAGGTGCGCCCTTTATCTGGTTTTCCACGCCGCGCTTTATTAGCGACATATTGTAGTCTTCCTGGGGGCCATAAAAGCAGAACCACTTTCCCTTTGAGTTCCTCGTAAGCAGTTCTTTTGCCATAAGGGTTCCTACTGCCTTACTGTCCACGGTAATGTAAAGGCTTATGTCCGCGTTGAGTATTAGGCGGTCGTAGGAGATGACGGGAATGTTCTTGCTTTTTGCAAGCCGTATGCATTCTGTAAGGGAATCCGCCTGCTTTGGAACTATGACAATGGCTTTTACGTTTCTGTTTATAAGGTAGCCTATCTGCTTTTGCTGCTCCTGCACACTGTTGCCCGCATTCTGGACAATTACGTCTGCGCCAAGGTCTTTTGCCGTGTTCAGAAAAACGTCACAGTCGCGCCGCCAGCGTTCAATTGCAAGTGTGTCTATGGAAAATCCTATCGTAAAATTTGCCTCCGATTTTTCTGCGCCATCATTTGATTCAGCCGCCTGAACCAATTTTTTCTTGCACGAGGAAAAGACCATTAAAACTACAGTTAGCATTAGAAACGCTTTGAAGACTTTTGTCATAGGTCTATTATAGCATGGTTTCTTGGTGTGGGACAAATAAAATATGGGAATTCAATTTTCTTCTGCATAAATGCACATAAAAATAAATTCCGTGTTAAAATACCAGTAACTAAACACCGCTACAGTCATTTAAAATACACAGGTGGTATATATGAAAAAGAATTTTTCTTTGGCAGGTATTTTGATGGGAATTATTATTGCTTCGTCTACTTGTATTACGGCTTCGGGAACGGAAAGCAAGGCTAAAAGCGATTCACAAGATGTATCGGGAAAAAGCTTTACGGTTCTAAGCATGACCCCGGAGGGAGAGCTTCCTTCACAGGTTGAATACCCTTCTATACAGATTCAGTTTTCTGAACCTGTTGTTGCCCTAAAGGAACTTGGCGAACAGGAAAACTCCAGCTACGTGTTTTCCATTGAACCGCCGCTTAAGGGTGTCTTCCGCTGGAAGGGTACATCTGTACTCTCTTTTGACAGTACGGACAAAACTGTACCCCAAAAACAGTATACCTTGCGCATAAACCCTAATCTTGTGTCTAAAAAAGGAAACAAGATTTCCGGCAAGTTGGAATACACCTTCCATACAGAAGAATTAAAGCTCAACTCCATACAGCCCGCTTACACTGCCTATAAGGAAGGCCGCTATGTGGACACTTCTAGCGTTCCGCCAGAACTTGCAAAAGACATAGCCCTTCATTTTAACCTGCCTGTAAACGCATCGGTTGTTTCAAAGACAATAACCGTTACGGACAACAAAAACACCACCTACAAATTTTCCGCTTTGAATGACGGCGAAAAAACCCTTGTGCTTCATTTAAAGGAAACCCCCGCAGAAGACAGGCAGATAACCGTTACGCTGCAAAAGGGTTCCATTGCAGACAAGGACTGCTACCCCACAAGCGCAAACCGCTCAAGAAGCTTCCACACGCTTATACCCTTTGTAATAAAGGATTGCTCAGAAAACATAAGGTGGCTTTCCCGCCAGTACGACAAGCCTGTGCGCCTGACATTTTCTTCCGTATTAAAAGAAGAAAGTGAAGCAGAACTTGCCCAGTTCATAACCGCAGAAGGTAAAAAGAAAAAGGCCACCGTTACAAAAGAAAACCTTTTGGTGCAGGGACAGTCCCTCCTGATTTTTGGTCTGCCCTTTGACTACAACGAAACATATACGCTAAAAGTTTCTTCCAGCCTAAAAGACATCTACGGCCGCAAGCTGGACAAAGACTATTCCTTTACAATAAAAGTGCCCGATGCAGAAAGCTTTGTGTCCTTTAAGAATTCAGGGCTTCAGACATTGGAAAGCCAGTTTACGCCAAGGATTGTATTCACCCACCAGAACATTAAGTCTCCGTCTTCCTACAGGATAGAACCTTTGACTAATGCAGACGGAAGCAAATCTACCCAGAGGGGCAAGACAATAAGCCTTGATGTTTCAAAGATTCCCCAGAACAAGAGAATTACGGAATCCGTAGACCTACGCGACTATTTGCAGAAGGTTGGCAACCAGTACCGCGGAGCCGTTCTCTTTAAGGCTAAGGTCAATGTTGAGCGCAAGTGGCAGGACTGGCGCACAAAAAAATACCGCACGGAACTTGATGACTACACCAACGAGCAGATAATTCAGGTAACAGATTTGGGCCTTACCGTACGCGATGCCTACAACCGCGCAGTCGTAATGGTAACAAGCCTTTCAACGGGTAAATCTGTACCCAACGCAACAGTTAACGTAAAGATTGTTCCATACAGCGATGCTTACGAACGCAACGGAGGCTATGCAAACGTACTCACCAAAAACTATGCAACCTTTGCAAGCGCCACAACAGACAGCGAAGGAGTTGCCATAATTGAATTCAAGAACGACTTGCTGGCCGCGCTTAGGAGCAACGAAGACGGAAAGCGCCTTAGCTACGCCAACAACCTCATTTATATAGAAGCAAAAACTTCTGACGACCGCGTAATGTTCAACCCATCCGAAAACGGATTCTGGTGGTCTTCCGGCAATGTGGACAAGGGAGACATAGACGGTTTTGCCCGCGAACAAATGGTTGCCACCATATTTACAGACCGTGGACTTTACAAACCGGGCGAAACCGTAAGCTACAAGCTGATTGACCGCACCCTTTACAAAGAGGAATACAGCGTACCACGCGGAAAGGATGCTGAATACACCATTACCCTTGTTGACCAGAGCTGGAACAGCAACAAGAGCTATTACAAGACCAGCGGCACTCTGAGCGCAAACGGTACAACATCCGGTTCCTTTAAGCTACCGGAAGACCTAAAGCCTGGCGACTACTACATCCGTTACCAGAGGCATCTTGCTGGCGGTTTGTCGGAAGAAAACTGTAGGGTTCAAGTGCAGTTCTTTGAAAAGCTGCGTTTTGAGGCAGAAGCATCTGTTCCACAGGGAACTTACTACAGGGGAGACACCCTTTCTGCAGAACTTAGCGCATCTTATTTAGGCGGCGGTGCACTGGACAACAGCACATATTCTTCAACATGGACCCGCCAAAAGCAGTCCTTTAGCGCACATACGCCTGCATACAAAAGCTACACCTACGGCCCCAAAAAGTCTGCCAGTGACAGCTACCTGCGCGAAAGTGGCAACGGAACTTTAAGTGCAGAAGGCAAAGCTACAATTAACCACAACACGGGTACAGAAAAGGGTACAGTTGCACCCGCAATGCCTTATCTTTACACAATGGAAGCAAGGGTAACGGATTCCGGCAACCAGGCCATTAGCACAAGCACATCTGTTTTGGTTCACCCGGCAAAATTCTACATTGGCCTAAGCAACGCAAAAAACATCAAGGGCTTTGCCAAAAAGGGCGACACCTTAAAGTTTGACTATGTTTGCATCACCCCGGAAGAAAAAGCCGCAGCCCAGAGCCTACTGCCCAAAGACGGCAAGATAAAGCTTGAGCTTTTGCGCGAAGAATGGAAAAGAACACAGAGCCTTAGCAGCGACGGATACGTTTCTTACAACTGGAAACGCGAAGACATTCTTGAAGACGAACGTTCGTTAGCAATTACGGACGGCAATGAATTCTCGTTAGTTCCAGAAAAAGGCGGAAGCTACACCCTGCGCCTAAGCACAAAAGATGCAAACGGCAGCGATGTAATCACAGAACGAAATTTCTATGTTACAAGCAGCGACTGGTACTGGCACACGGAAAACCAGCAGCAGATTGGCCTTACCCCGGACAAGGCAGAGTATTCAGTAAACGATTCTGCCCAGATTATGGTTCAAAGCGAACTTCCACGCGGCAAATACCTTATGACGGTAGAACGCGGAACAATCCTCTCCCAGAAGATCTTGAACATTACAGAGCCAACATCCGTAATATCTGTACCCATTTTGGACAGCTATGCCCCTGTAATCTATGTTTCTCTTTCATCCTATTCAACAAGGCAGAACGGAAACACCGGTGCTACAGAGGAAAAAAGGGATACAGATAAACCCAAGGGCTACTTTGGCGTTACAGCCCTTAACGTAGACCTAAAGACCAAGACTTTTGACATTCAGATAAAGATGGACAAGCCTTCCTACCGTGCAGGCGACAAGGCACAGATTACACTCCACGCATCCCGCAACGGACAGCCTCTTGCAAATGCGGAACTGGCACTTATTGCGGCAGACCGTGGCGTTCTTGACCTGATCGGATACCACATTCAGGACCCAAGCGATGTCTTCTATAGTAAATATCTCTTCCCGGACCGCGCTTATGGTGGAGATTCACGCCAGCTTTTGATTGACCATGCAGAAGAGTCTGATGATGCGGTAGAAGATGAATGTGTTGAAGAAGCAATGGTATATGAATCGGCAGCAGCCCCCCGCATGATGATGAAGTCTGCATCTGCAAAAAATACTGCTGTATATGCAGACGGTGCCGCCATGGGAGCCACGGTAGCTAAGGAAAAGGCAGCCCCAGCCCTAAAAGTTCGAAAGAACTTTGCTTCAACCGCAGTCTTCCGCCCAGATTTGGTAACAGATGCAAACGGAGACGTTACAGTAACATTCACCCTGCCCGACTCGCTTACAACCTACCGCGTAACGGCAGTTGGCATTAAGGACAACCTCTTTGCAAGGGCAGAAGAAGAGCTTGACGTTGCAGAGCCAATTTCCGTGCGCCAGGTTCTGCCAAGAAAACTGCGCCTGGACGACAAGGGAGAGGCAGGCGTTACCATTACAAACCTTGACGCACAAAACCACGACGTAACAGTTGCAATGAATGTTTACAGCGGCGTGGAAAAAGCCAACGGTGAGCAGACAAAAGATTCCGTGCAAAAGCTTCCAGGAAAAGCTTCTGTTCAAGGAGAAAACAAAAAGACTGTTTCCGTTAAGGGGCAAAGCACACAGGCTCTAATGTTCAGCATAAAAGCAGAGCAGCAGGGCTGGATTACGGTTGAATATACCGTTACCGGCGACCTTATAAACGAAAAGATTCTTCTTCCTCTGAAAATAGAAAAGCCCTATATCTTTGAGGCTGTAACCACGATTGGCGAAGTTCGTGATGCAGCGGGAATAAAAGAAGGCAAGGCGTCTGCAAAAGAGACAATCATCCTGCCGGGAGATGCAGAAGACGGAAGGGGAAGCCTTTACGTTCAGCTAGACCCGACAAGGCTGGGAGTCCTGCGCGAAGCTGTGGGTTATGTCTTCCACTATCCTTACGGCTGCATGGAACAGCGCTCAGCGGCAGTACTTCCTTTGGTGGCCTTTGGCGACTACATAAAGATTTTTGACCTTAACACAGAAGTAAAAGACCCGGCCTCTGTTGCAGCAAACGAAATACGCTCTTGGGCAAAGGTACAGAATTCAGACGGAGGCTTCCCCTACTGGCCAGACGGCTTTTATAGGGAAAGCAACCGTTATGTTTCCATGCGCATTGCAGAAATCCTTTCTCTTGCAAAGCAGCGCGGAATTCTAAAAAACAGCGGCATTAACGAGGAAAAGCTTGCCTCTTACCTTATCCGTGAATCAGACTCTATCATCAAGGAAAAGGACGAAGTTTCATGGGCAATGTATACAGCTGCCTACGGTTACTATGCGGCACAAATGCTGGGAGGAAAAATTGACGAAGCAAACCTTGAGCGCATAGCCGATTCAGATTCAAGCGACGTTGAAACTTTGGCACTGGCAGCCCTTACCTATTTGAACATGAACCAAAAGGCAAAAGCAAAAGCCGTAAGCCAAAAGATGTACCGCTTTGTGCGCCTTACAGCCCGCGGAATAGACATAACAGGCAAGGCAAAGGATCACTACTGGTGCTTCTTTAACCATTCAAGCGAAAAATATGCCTTCTACCTGCAGCTGTTCACAAGGCTGGACACAAGCAATTCCATAAACCAGCGTTTGGTTTACGAGCTGCTCAAAATGCAAAAGACAGGAAGGTGGCAGTCCACGGCGGTAACAAGCCGCGTCTTGATTGCAATCTACGACTACATCAAGACCAACGACCTGGACAACCTTGACTTTACCGCCGAAGTCCTCCTGAACGGAAAGAATCTTGCCAGCGGAAAGTTCTACGGCGTTGCTTCCCTTGCAGAAGACAAGGAAATTGACTTTGCACAAGAGCCTCTTGCTTCCATGCCCAAAGACAAGGAGCTTGAACTTGAATTCAAGAAGGACGGAAGGGGAACCCTGTTCTACACGGCAAGCATGAAGTACGCCATTCCTCCAGTAAAGCAGACGGCCCGCGACGAAGGCCTTTGCGTCTACACAGAAATTACCGATGCAGAAACAGGAGAGGTTATTTCTGAAAGCAAACTCGAGTCAGGAAAAATCTACAGGGAAAAAGTCGTAATTTCTTCTGTAATAGATGCAGAATATGTTGCCTTGCGCGCACCGGTTCCGGCTGGATGCGAAATACTCAACTCTGCCTTTGTAACAACAGGAACAATACCTTCTGCCTCTTCGCAGGAAGAATCTCCGGTTAGGCCGCTTGCAAAGAACAGGGTAAGGCCTTGGTGGTACAACCCCAACCGCGGACTTTCCTACAAGGGCATTTACGATGTAGAGATGCAGTATTTCTGGGACTACTTCCCAAGAGGAATTCAGGAAGTGGAATTTACATTCAGGGCAAGCCGCAAGGGAATGTACAACACGCCTTGTGTTACCGCTGAATGTATGTACGAGGAAGAAATATTCGGACGCTCAAGTGGCCGTGTTTGGGAAATAAAGTAGCGGTAGAAGGAAAAAGCCAAGCAAGCTACGCCGCCATGGAGGGGCCCGCCAAAGGCGGGTTGCGAAAGCAATGGAGCGGGTAGGGCCCCGCGGAACCCCGGAACGGCGGTGGCGCAAAGGCATGTTCGGTCGGATTAGCCAAGGAAGAAATGGTAGAGCCTAAAAAAGTACCGTCCAGATTCAAAAATCAAAGCGGCAAAAAAGAATCTTCCGGCTTTATACCAAAGCGTCCTGCAAAATCGCGGGCATGCCATGCGTTCATAATCACTTCCTTGGGGTCATGGGCATCTGAATTGCAGATTACGCGGACAGACGTTTGCGCTGCCATTTCCCAAAATTCTGCATAGGGATACTGGTAGCGCATTCCCCTGCTGGTAGAATTTGGCTCACGGGAAAGCCCCAGGCCATTCACTTCTATTGGAAGATTTAAATCTACTGCCGCATCAAGAATAGCCTTTAGGCAGCTTTTGGACTGGTCGTCCCACTCCTTGTAGCCTTTCATAAAAAGATCCGGATGCGCCAAAAAGGCAAAGACTCCGCTCCGCATTCCGTCTATTGTCTGATCCACATAACGGTTAAGAAACTTGCTTTCCGCACACTCAGGAATGTAGAGGTGAAGGCTTCCGTCCGTAAACCAGTGGGAACCAAGCACAAGGTATTGCGCACCAAAGCGTCCCTTTAGCTCGTCCGTATACCAGCTCTTGTAGCGGGGATCCCATTCACATTCAAAGCCAAGGTATACAGGAAAAGGCATTTTTTCTTTTGCCTCTTTTACCTGCTGAATATAAAGCGGCGTTTCTTCTACAGACATTCTTACATGAGGCCATGTGTCTTCAAATTCCGCAGGATAGGGACAATGGTCGCTGAATCCAAGGGCTGTGCAACCGTCGCGCAAAGCCTGTTCAGCATAATCCATTGGCTTACCTTTTGCATGGTGGCACAATTCTGTGTGGGTGTGGAAATTATAGATGCTTTTCAAATCAATGCCTTCTTTTTAATTTTATTGTTTTACAAAAAAGCCCCTCGGAAATACATCCAAGGGGCATTATTCAAGGTTTAACTAAGAGTTGGCAAAGAATTATTTCTTTGTTGTTTTCTTAGCTGTTGCCTTTTTAGCAGTTGCTTTCTTTGCAGCAGGCTTTTTAGCAGTTGCTTTCTTTGCAGAAGCTTTTACTTCTTTCTTAGCAGTTGCTTTCTTTGCTGTTGCCTTTTTAGCAGGAGCTTTCTTTGCAGCAGGCTTTGCGTTTGCCTTAATAACAGCCTGTGCACCAGCCAAACGAGCTGCCGGTACGCGGAATGGAGAACATGAAACGTAGTTCAATCCGAGCTTGTAGCAGAGTTCGATAGAAGCTGGGTCTCCACCGTGCTCACCACAGATTCCAAGGTGAAGGTCAGACTTAACTGCGCGTCCCTTTTCTTCTGCAAGACCAATCATAACTCCAACGCCGTCTTCGTCCAATGTCTTGAACGGATCCTGGAGGAGAACTTTCTGGTCAAGGTAAGAATCGATGAACTTAGAATAGTCATCGCGGCTAAAGCCGAATGTTGTCTGTGTAAGGTCGTTTGTACCGAATGAGAAGAAGTCTGCATATTCTGCAATCTGATCTGCTGTAGCGGCTGCACGTGGGAATTCAATCATAGAACCAATCTGGAACTTGAGCTTTGTTCCCTTTTCCTTGTTTACCTTAGCAATAACAGCTTCTGCCTGTTCGCGGATCTGCTTGAGTTCGTTAACAGTTGTTACGTTAGGAATCATGATGCGTACATCGTGCTTGATTCCCTTCTTTTCTGCATCTGCTGTTGCGAGGGCGATTGCCTCAACCTGCATTTCGTAGATTTCAGGATATGTGATTGCAAGACGGCATCCACGGTGACCGAGCATCGGGTTGTGTTCGTCGAGGTCTGCAAACTTTGCCTTAATAACTGCAACGTCTACATCAAGCTTCTTTGCAAGGCTCTGTGCCTCTGCATCTGTCTTTGCCTGGATGAATTCGTTGAGCGGCGGGTCAAGAAGACGGATTGTAACAGCGCGGCCTTCCATTGTCTTGATGATTCCAAAGAAGTCCTTCTGCTGCAAAGGAAGAATCTTGTCAAGGTTCTTCTTGCGTTCTTCTGTGCTGTCAGAAATAATCATCTTCTGGAAAGAAGTAAGCTTTGGTTCGTCAAAGAACATGTGCTCTGTGCGGCAAAGACCAATACCTGCTGCACCAAAGCGGAATGCCTGTGGAGCTTCGTTCTGTTCTGCGTTTGCAAGAACATTGAATCCCTTTACAACCTTTCCAGATGGAGTCTTGCGAACAGACTTTGCGCGAACTTCGTCTGCCCAGCTAAGGAATGTTTCAAGGTCGCCGGAAACAGAAGCTGGAGTTACAGGAATAAGACCTGCATATACTCTACCTGTTGAACCGTCGATAGAAATGGTGTCGCCCTTCTTGAATACCTTGTTGCCAATAGTAACTTCGTCTTTTCCAGAGAATACAACTGCTGCACAACCACAAACACAAGGAGTTCCCATACCACGAGCAACAACAGCTGCGTGAGATGTGCGTCCACCAGTAGAAGTAAGGATACCTTCTGCAACGTACATACCTGCAATGTCATCAGGAGATGTCTCTTTGCGAACGAGCATTACCTTCTTTCCGTTCTTGTGCCATTCAACAGCTTCTTCTGCTGTGAATACAATCTGGCCTGCACCTGCACCAGGAGAAGCGTTAAGAGCTTCTGCCAAAGGAGTTGCTGCCTTAAGAGCCTTTGCTTCAAACTGTGGGTGCAAAAGCTGGTCAAGCTGGTCTGGCTTTACGCGAGTAAGAGCTGTTTCCTTTGTGATGAGCTTTTCTTTAACCATGTCAACTGCCATCTTAACAGCAGCTGCACCTGTGCGCTTACCGTTGCGGCACTGGAGCATGTAGAGCTTTCCTTCCTGAACGGTAAACTCCATGTCCTGCATATCGTGATAGTGCTTTTCGAGGCGGTTGCGGATCTTTGTGATTTCAGCAAAAATCTTTGGCTGCTGCTTCTCGAGAGCAGAAATATCCATTGGAGTGCGGATACCAGCAACAACGTCTTCACCCTGAGCGTTGATGAGGTATTCTGCCATAAAGTGGTTTTCACCAGTTGAAGGATCGCGGCTGAATGCAACACCTGTTCCAGATGTGTCGCCCATGTTACCGAATACCATTGCCATAACAGTTACGGCTGTGCCCTTGATTACTCTTTCATCAATATTGTTGAGCTTGCGGTATACGATTGCGCGTTCATTCATCCAAGAACCAAATACTGCGCCAATAGCACCCCACATCTGCTTTTTTGGATCCTGTGGGAAAGCTTCGCCCTTTTCTTTCTTGTACATTACCTTGTACTTGCTTACAATTTCCTGAAGCTCTTCAGCTGTAAGTTCTGTATCTTCTTTAATTCCGCGGTGTGACTTTACTTCTGCAATGATTTCTTCAAATTTATCATGGTCAACACCCATTGCAACGTTACCGTACATCTGGATAAAGCGGCGGTATGCGTCCCAAGCAAAACGCGGGTTGTTTGTCTTTTTTGCAAGACCTTCAACAGATTTGTCGTTAAGACCAAGGTTAAGGATTGTGTCCATCATACCAGGCATTGATTCTGCAGCACCTGAGCGGACAGAAACAAGAAGTGGATCCTTTTCGTCGCCGAGCTTTTTGCCCATTGCTTTTTCAAGTTTTGCAAGATACTTTTCAACTTCTGCATCAAGACCTGCAGGGTATTTCTTACCTAACTTGTAATATTCCTGACAAACGTCAATAGAAATTGTAAATCCCGGGGGTACAGGAAGGCTCAAGGGAGCTTTTGCCATCTGTGCAAGGTTGGCGCCTTTTCCACCGAGTAACGGACGCATTGTTTCATCGCCTTCTGCGTCACCGTTTCCAAAGAAATAAACATATTTGGTTTTAGCCATATGTCCTCCATATATATATGTAAAAACAAGTATAGCGTCATTTCATTTTACCGTCAACAGATACAGGGGTTTAGAAATCTAAAATTCTGCCTTTTTACTTATTTTTTGCGGCAATTTTTTTTGCAAGGGGCTTTCCGGAGCTTGCCCGCTAACCGCGCGCGGCCTGTCTTGCGCCAGGCGCCTTCGGCCTCCTCCAATCCCGGCCGTGCTTCTCTTTCAAGCACGCACAAATTTCATTCGCTTAACATTAAACTCCAAATTTGCTATAATCTTGCTAAGGAAAAAAGTCATGGAAATAAAGAACTACATGCACACCGTGCATTACTACGAAACAGACAAAATGGCAATCAGCCACCACTCAAACTACATCAGATGGATGGAAGAAGCCCGCGTGGATTTTCTTGACCAGATTGGCTGGGGCTTTGAAAAGATGGAAGCAATGGGAATTGTTTCGCCGGTTCTTGAAGTAAACTGCCAGTACAAAAAAAGCACCACCTTCAGCGACAAAATACAAATTGCGGTAAAAGTAAAAGAATTCAAGGGTCTTAAGCTTTGGATTGAATACGAAATGCGCAATGCCGCCACAGGAGAACTATGCGCAATAGGAACAAGCGCCCACTGTTTTATGCACACCAACGGAAAACCAATTTTTATGGAAAAGGAATACCCGGAATTTTATTCAATAATGAAAAGCCATGAAATTCAAAAATGAATAAAAAGTATTTTTCCGCCTGCCTGTCATTTTTTATTTTACTCTCATCAGCAAAAACTTCTTTTGCAAAGACTGTCTCTCTGCCTGTAACAGGAATTCCCGGTCTTGTGCCGTATACAGCAGACATTTCCCTAGACTGGGACGAAGCAGCTTTTGGCAAAAAGAGCGCATTCTTCTACAACCACTCCATTGCCAGAATGGCGGCCGTTTTTTCCGACAATGCCTATGTTGACGTCCTTGCAAAAAAAGACAATCCCCTTTACAGAACATACAAAACATTGGGAGTGCAGGACAGCGACATTTTCCTAAAATACAATGTTGACTACAACGATAAGAAATACGGCATAAACCAATGCGCATTCAGCATAGCGTCAAAGACAATCAGCAGCGCACAAGGGCCAAAGACACTTGTTTTCCTTATAATACGCGGAACTCCCCTTGGTCCGGAAGAATGGATTTCCAACCTGAACATAAACAATTCCCACAAGGAATCACAGGAAATTCACGAAGGCTTTTCCATTGCAACAAAACAAATCCTTTTATATCTGGATGAATACACAAAGAAGCACAACATCAACACAAAAAATTCTTTCATCCTAATAACAGGACACAGCCGCGGTGCCTCCGTAGCAAACCTATGTTCCGTCCATCTAGCAGACAGCAAAAAATTCTTGGCAGAAAACATCTATGCATATACCTTTGCAGCCCCAAACGTTACCCCAAAAAAAGTTGACAACTTAAGCCAATACAAATTCATCTGGAACATTGTAAACGCAGAAGACGTAGTTCCAACCATGCCGCCAAACAGAAAGCACTGGACCTTTCAAAAATACGGCAACATCCTTACCCTTACAAACGCCTGGAACACAAATTATGAAGTTTATAGAAAAGAATATCTTCCCAAGATGAATTCTTATTTCCGCAAATTTTACGGGGAAGATTATTCTCCTTTTAAAACAGGTCCCTTCATTCCTATCATTATTACAAAATTCCTTACTTCCTCTTACCCGGAAATGGGCAAATTCTACGACGGTTTTTTGCACCCCCACAATTTTGCCGAAAGATTCATAAAATATCAGGTCTTTACCGGAAAAACTCCCCAGGATAAGGTTGCAAACGTTTTGGCTTCAATGGATAAAGCCATCAAATCCGATGACAAGCTGGAAAAAAAGGCCCTCCTGTCCAGCATCCACATGCACACCATGGAAACATATCTTTGCTGGCTCCTTGCCCTTGACGAAAAAGAAGTTTTCTCCAAGATGAACTGCGAGCTTGTAAGACTTCAGGGCCATGTAAACTGTTCCGTACTGAACGAAAAAGACGAGGTTGTACTAAAGATTGAAAATTCAAAAGTAATTTTTTCTTCTATAAAGTTTCCTGTAATTGCATTTTCAAAATCCATAAACACAAACTTTATTGGCTTTCCAAAAAACGCAAACTACAAAATTCTTGTCAGCTCAGACAGCCTTTTAAAGTCTTCGTTCTATGTTGAAGTGGAAGAATATTCCCCGGATGGCATTTATCTTGGATGTAGCAAAAAAAGGGAATTCTACACAAGGGAAAACAATCTCTACGAATTTTCAAGAGAAAAAGACATGCCTAAGGATTTCCCTCTCGTGGCAAAAGAGTTTACATCCCAAGAAGCATACGATTCCCAGGAAAAATACGGCTTACGTCCGGACAAAAAATTTTCTTTCCACCCGGAAATTTCTTGGGACTTAGACAACCGCATAACCCTTGGCGCAAGAATCGGAACCCAACAAATCTTTGGAACCTTCCTTAGCGACTTTAACATCCACCGCTTTGGAGACTACCTTGTACTCTGGACAGGCTTTGGTTCACAAAAGAAAATATACTCGCGCTTTTATTGTGACGCAGAAATCTTTACAAAATTTGTATATGTCCTTTCACCGGAAGATTCGGCCAGAAACCTGAATCTTGTGCCGGCCCTGCGCTTTAGCACAATCTTCCGCCCCCGAAGCAACAAGCAGCTTTTCCTTTCAGGTGTTTTTGAATTCAATATAGAAAATTTTAACGATGGTGCCTTTGAAAACAGCATCAAAAGAAATACCATTCCCGGACTAAGCTTGGGAATACCCGTAAAAATCTATCCCACAATCCAGGCAGGAGTCAGGTTCTAAAGTGAACATTTTATTCTACGCTTCTTCTTCAAATGAATACGACTCCCAGAACATAGAACGCCTGCGCTATCCGCAAATGGCAGAAGAATGGATAGAGCTTGCATCCCTTCATCCAGAGCACAATTTTTTTATCGTAACGCAGCTGCCCTCCCCTTTTCTTGTAGACACAAAGCCAGACTACATTGGAATTGAACAAAGCCTTTGTCCCAACCTTTGCCAAAAAATTCTTGCGCAAACAAGCCCGGAAGAATTTGCAGAGCAAGTGTTAGCCTTTAAGCCGGACATCTGCATAGCCGCAAGCTTCTGGATTACCCCCTTTGACTGGCTCCCCGTCAGCGACGCAATGATTGCAGAAAAACTTGAAAAAGAAGGCATAAAAACCTTTTGCCACCCGGCAGAATCAACATTCATCTGTTTTGACAAGGTACGGACACATCTTTTTCTTGAACAAAACGGATTTTTTGTTCCCAAAGCCGTTTACATAAACCACTTGGAATATTGGTGCGAACGTCCCCACAAGGAAATAAAAAGCAACGTCTACAAAAACTACAGCCTTTCCAAGATAAGCAAAATGAATTTCCCTGTCATCATAAAAGATACGGTTGGGCTTAGCTCTTATTCAATGGAAGTTGCGGTAAGCTACAAGCAAGCCCTTGCCTATCTGAACTCTGGGCGTTCATCCACAGACAGAATTGTAGAAGAATTCATGCAGGGCATCCAGTTTGGAACGGAAATTTATGGCTTTCCCGGAAATTACATTGTAATGCCGCCATTCATGTTCAGCGTAAACAAATACGGAATCACAAGCCCAAAACAGTGCATCAAATTGGGGCCGGTAACATCGCCCTCTTTCCGCCTTAACGAATTGAACAAAATGCTTTTGTCCCTTGCAGAAAAAATGCAACTGCGCGGAATTGCACAGGTAGACCTTGTCTTTACAAAAGAGGGCTGGCGTATTATAGAAATAAACCCCCGTCTTTCCGGCATGAGCGAAACCTACGCCATAAGCCTTGGAACAAGCCTTCCCAAGCTGCTTTACCAAATTGCATCAGCAGAATTTTTAAAAAAGACTTTTACCCTGGAAACAAAAAATCTTTTGCCAACCCTTAACCTAAAGCTTCCAATCTTAACAAAAGAGCAGTTCACCAAAATAAGCAAAATTCCTTTTGTAAAATGCGCCCGACAAATCTTTAACAGAATAGCAAAGCAAGAACGCGAAAAAGGCTATTGCGAAATAATATTTTCATCAGAAGTGCCATCTGCAAGTTTCAAAGACCTGGAAGCCAAGCTGGATTACCTTTACAAAGAATTCCCAGAGTCAACGGAAGCAGATTTTTTGGAAACAGCAAAATCCATGATTGCCCTTGTAAAAGAAAAATAATTCTAAAGCAAATTAATATTCCACATAATCATAATACCGTCAAAGCCCCACTTTGCACCAACATATTTTTGCATCAGCGTTTCTTCGGCTTCATATTCATCTGTATCGCGCTCAAATTTCCTCTTGCGGCTGGCATTCAGCATAAGAAGAAGCGACTGTTTTTCAGTAAGGGTAAACTGCGACATTGCGCCAATCGAATAAGTCTTAAAAGCTGGGTTGTAGGGCAGGTAAACTTTGTCAAAATCATCTTCGCTGTACCTTCCGCTTATGGAAGAAGAAAGGCCCACCATCTTTAGCTTTGGACCATCAAAGGTATGGGCAAGCATCGCGGAAGCTTCGTAGCGCCAGCCGTTCACGCAATCACGCTCTGTTCCGCACACCCAAGGCTCTCCGTCTTCTGCGCCGGAAAAAGCAACGTAATCCGTGTTAAAAGAAAACTGAATTATGTTATTCTTTGGCAAAGGAGCCATTGCACTGGCACCAAAAGCCATTCCGTAAAAAAATTCAGAAAAAGAAGTAAGCGGGTCGTATTCACTTTCTGCCGGATTGTAAATTCCAATAAGGTCAACCCAAGTTCCGTAGTTCCAAGCCGTGCCTATGTTGGCCTTTGCAAAAAGAGAAAAGAGCGGCGTAATGCTTACGGAAGAAGTAAAACTTGTACCAAGTCCTGCAAAAGAAAGCGACATATCTGCCGTATTCCTAAAAGAAAAAATTCCTTTGGAAAGCGTATGTTTGCATCCGCCAGTCAAAAAAGGAAGCGGTACAATAAATAGAGGAATCTGTCTTAAAACTTGATTACTGGAAAACTGGTCGTAGTCTGTATTTTGCGCAAGCTGCTCGCCGTTAACGCTCATGCCAAAAACGCCAAGGTTAAGGAAAGGCTCAAAACCTTCTTTGCGTGCTGCCTGGCATTTTAGGGAATTGTCAAAAAAAAAGAGCATTGCCAAAAGCAAAAATGCCCTAATAGAAATTTTTCTAATCATTTCCTACAGTTTAGCTACGCCCACCATACAACTGGGGTAGGCGTAGTTTGTAAAAGGTAAAAACTATCTGGTAAAGACGGTGCCTTTTGAAATTGTTTCTGAGCCAATCTTAAAGGTTTCTTCTACAGTCAAATTATTTCCTGCAACCTCATTAGGCTTCAGCTTTGAAATCTGTACATTATGGTTACTCTCGTTAATCTGGTATATATTAACATTGTCTGCACCATTCATATTTTCATTGGACAAGCTCCATGTGTATCCATCGTTGTCTACAGACTTTCCGTCAATCCAGACATTAAGCTTATAGCGGCCGTTAAGATTTGAGTTGTTAAATTTAAGCTCAACCTTTTTTCCGCTTGATGTTTTTGCATTATAGGTAACATCAAAAAGATAAGCTGTCTGAGACATTGAGCCAACCATTGCTTCTGCAAACTCCATACATGAAGTAAGCGATGCAACAAGCCCAAGCATGAATACTGTAACCAAAACCTTTACTGTTTTTCTCATATTGAATCTCCTATGTTGTAAGTTAATATTATATACCGTAATCCAGTTTTTAATACTTGTCAACCAAAATACAAAAAATCAGAAGTATATATCATTTGCTCAATAAGCGTATAATTAGAAGAATTATAAAGCAAAGTACAAAAAAAGCAAAAAGGCCTACAAGTATGAATAAATCTCTTTTGTTCATTCTCCGCCTAAACTCGCGGTCATTTTTATAAATTGATTCAATTCCTTCTGTTGTAGATAATTCCTTTGCCCTGTCTTCAGCTGCTTTTCTTCGTATTTTCATTTCCCTTTCAGTCAGCCGGTAAATAATATAAGTGACCAAAATAAAAACAAGAAGTAAAAGTAATGTTAAAATAAGTCTATTCATTTTTGTTTTCCTTATAAATTTATTTTATACAAAGTAATCAAATTTGCTTGTTTCAACACCATCGCAACCGGCATTTTCTGAATGAAAATCTATGCCCGGATTTTTTTCTTTTACAAAGCTAAAGAATTCCTTCATTTCGCCATTATGAGTATAATACTTTATTATAGCCCTCTGAACTTCTTCTTCATAACCAAATTCAGGCATTCCCATATAGCTTATTATGAATTCATCAATGCTATGCCTGTATCCTCGAGCTTTATAATGAACTATGCTTACAATCTTTTTGTATTCAAGCTTTTGAATAGCTTCGGTTTTTACAGAAAAACTTGCGTCGTCATATTCAAGCTTCCAAAAAATGGTCCGGAAAAAAGTAACAATTGCACAAATAAGAATGAACAAGTAAAAAAACACGACGCGGGGTTCAAGTTCCTGTACTTTCTTAAATTTAATTTCCCCATTTGATATGTCCAAATTACTATGTTCAACAAAAAAGATTTCCTTTCCGAATATTGCAAATACAATCAATGCCAGTATTACAATTCCCAATAAAACAGGCGTGACTTTTCTTCTAATAACTTTTGTCATTTTGATTCAGCCTTAGAATTTTCTGTATTGATAACCATTTCAAATATTTTATTTATATCTCCAGAGATGCACTTATATCTTTCTTTAGCGCGAAAATTACACCTAAAGACATTGTTTTTTACGTTTACACATTTTACTTCCAACGTATTTATATTCAATTCAAACGTATGATTCCTTTCATTTATGATTGTGATTGTATTTTCATCCCTGAATTCCATGCTTTTGATAAATTTCCACTGAACATCTTTTTCAAGATATTTATCCATTTCTATGGCATAAATGGGAACAGAGCGAGAATTTTTTGGCTCCTCAGCTGATTCAATTACAACAATGCCAAAAAACCATTTACCATTATCAGACACATTTACGGCGCTTCGGTAAACAAGATTTCCTTTTGTTAGCGTTGCAACTTCCGGCGGCGGCAACCTCTTTGCAAAAGAAGATGCGGCGAACATTATCAATATTGATAGCAGCGTAAAAAGTTTTTTCATTTTATTTCCCATGAATCAAAGATTCAACCTGAGAAGTTTCTGCGTTGATTACGATTTCAAAAACTCCGCCAACATAGCCTTCTGGTAGAGTGCCTGTTACAATCCATTTGTCTTTATATCTTTTGATGCGGTAAGGCTGTTCACCTTTGATGTGTTCTTTTCCATAAATTGGGAACAAAACTTCTTCTGCAACATTTACAAGGTCTTCTAGCTTTGTAAGCTTTTTTACCTCTGGCTGGGTTCTTTTATATTTGTACTTTGCATTATTGTTTACAAAATCTTCAAATTTTTTTTCATAAATTTCATTTATGTTTCCAGGGATGCATTTATTTTCTTTATAGCTAAAGACGTTATTTTCCGTGTTTACACATTTGACTTCAAAAGTGTTTATGTTCAACTCAAAAGTATTGTTCCTTTCATTTACGATTGTAATTGTTTCATCATCTTTGAATTCCATGCTTTTGATTTCAATCCATTGAACATCCCTTTCAAGGTTAGTGTCCTCTTCTATGGCATAAATTGGTATTCTATAAAAATATTTGGGTTCATCTACGGATTCTATTCTAACCGTACCAAAAGACTGGTCGTTGAAAGAATCTGAGGAGGCATAGTAAATAAAATTGCCTTTGGTGATAGGTTTAACTTCCGGCGGTGGCAACCTCTTTGCAAAAGATGATGCGGCAAACATTATCAATACTGACAATAGGGTAAAAACTTTTTTCATACTTTCTCCTTTTATTTAGTCACCTTAGTCACCGTTTGGTTTGAAAATTTCTTCCCGGTGTATATGGCCAAGTGATTCCAATGCTTTGGGTAAATCTGTACCCATGTTTTCTTGCTGATAGGTTTTTAAGTCAACCAAAAATCTGTTCATCGAAAAGTGCTGGTAGACAAAGACCTTGTCCCAAGCAGTATCTTCTTTTCCGTCTGGTAAAGTGTAGGCTTGTTTTAATTCTTCGCGGTAGGAGGCAAAGATTCCGTTTTTCTTGAGTTCAGCATAGCCAACAAGCCATAATTGGGGTACAGTTTGACCCATACAGTTTTTTAGCAAAGCCTGATGCAGCTGGGCGGCTTTTTTTGCCATAACAACCTGGCTTTCCTGAATAAGATTCCTTATTTTCTCAGAGCCGTTCTTTTTTAGGTACTTTAAGTGGCTTGTCTTTGCCGTATGAACCGGTGTTTTGTTCATTATGATGACGTTTTTTCTAAAATCCGTATGGAATTCAGGGTGGCGGCGGAAAAATCCTTCTGCTATGCGTCCGCTTTGGCCAACAAGATACTTGCGGTTTTTGGAAAGCTGTTCTTCTTTGCCGGGATTGTCACCTATGACAAGCAGGGTAATTTCATCGTCTTTTGTAAAAGAGTCATAGGCTGTGTTGTAAACGACCGGTGTTTCTATGGGGTATTCTGGGGTATCCTTTACGGAAGCAGACTTTTGCAAAGGCTTTAATTCCTCTGCAAAAGCCGTATTCCATTGGTCGCATAATTCTTTGTATGAATTGCGGAAGGCTAGGAATGCCTCCCACTGTGCTTCATTCACTAGTATTCCTCTGAACCGTCATTATAGAGAACTGCGTCTGTAATGCGGTAAGAAACCACGACTGGAACAGCCGGCATGTTTTCCTGCTCTTCCTGGCCAACGCTAAAGAAGCCCATTACACCATGAGTTCCGTTCTTAAGGTAAGGAATATTGTCTTTTATCAGTTCACCGTTAAGATATACGCTCCAAGTCTGGGTTTCGTCGTCTGCAACGAGCTTTAGCTTGTTCTGGGTGTTGTAACCAGACTTTATTGCAGGATGGGAATAGAAATAGGCCGTACCCTTGTTGTTTGGCTGAACCAAATCCTTGTAAGTCTTTCCGTCCCATGTGTACAGGGCATATTCTCCGTCGGTATTGATTTCGAAGCGGATGTAATCCTTAAGATAGCCGTTTGCCAAATCTGAATAACCGAAAACAAAACCGTAAGCAGATTTTGCATAACCAGACTTCTTGGTGAATTCACCCTCAATCATGTTGAACTGGCCGTATTCTGGTGACGTATAGAAATAGCCGTACTTGCTGCCTTCATAATCAGATGTCCATTCTTCTGAGTATTTTTCAAGGTTGTCAAGAACAGTTGCTTTCTTCTGTGCATCAGACTGGGCCTGTTTACCACTTGTTGAGCCTGTATTTGTTTTAGAAGTAGTTGTTGTTGTAGTGGTCGTTGTTGTCTTTGTAGACGGAGTGGCATTGTTTGCGGCAATCTTCTGGTCTGAAGCTTTTTTAGCGGCAGCTTCCTGTGCAGCTTTTTGCTGAGCGGCTTTTTCTTCTGCAGCTTTCTTGGCGGCAGCCTGCTGTTCAGCACGTTTCTTTGCGGCTTCTTCTTGGGCAGCCTTCTGCTTTGCGGCTCTTTCTTCGGCGGCTTTCTTTGCAGCGGCCTGCTGTTCAGCACGTTTCTTTGCGGCTTCTTCTTGTGCAGCCTTTTGCTTTGCAGCTCTTTCTTCTGCGGCTTTTTTAGCGGCAGCTTGCTGTTCTGCTTTCTTTTTAGCAGCAGCTTCTTGTGCAGCTTTCTGTTCAGCCTGTTTCTTTGCAGCTTCCTGAGCGGCTTTCTGCTTTGCAGCTTTTTCTTCTGCAGCTTTCTTGGCAGCAGCCTGCTGTTCAGCGCGCTTCTTAGCGGCTTCTTCCTGTGCAGTTTTTTGCTGAGCAGCTTTTTCTTCGGCGGCTTTCTTTGCGGCAGCTTGCTGTTCGGCGCGTTTCTTAGCGGCTTCTTCCTGGGCAGCCTTCTGCTTTGCAGCTTTTTCCTCAGCGGCTTTCTTTGCAGCGGCCTGTTCTTCTGCCTTCTTCTTAGCAGCAGCTTCCTGGGCGGCCTTCTGCTGAGCGGCTTTTTCTTCTGCAGCCTTCTTGGCAGCAGCATCTGTAGTAGTCTTAGTATTGGAAGAAGTTACGCTATTTGATGTAGAAGGTGTCTTGGTTGTGCTTGTTGTATTCTGCTTTGAAGCATTTGTTGTAGTCTTTGTGTTTGTAGTTGTAGTGGTTGTCTTTTTAGACGGAGAAGTTGTGTTTGACGCAACCTTCTGATTCTGGTTTGCGGCCTGTTTCTTTGCAGCTTCCTGTGCAGCCTTCTGCTGAGCGGCTTTTTCTTCTGCAGCTTTCTTGGCGGCAGCCTGCTGTTCGGCGCGTTTCTTTGCAGCCTCTTCCTGAGCGGCCTTTTGCTTTGCAGCTCTTTCTTCAGCAGCTTTTTTAGCAGCAGCTTGCTGTTCGGCACGCTTTTTGCGGCTTCTTCCTGGGCAGCTTTCTGCTTTGCGGCTCTTTCTTCGGCGGCCTTCTTTGCAGCAGCTTGCTGTTCGGCGCGTTTCTTTGCAGCTTCTTCCTGAGCGGCCTGCTGTTCTGCCCTGCGCTTTGCAACGGCTTCTTCTGCGGCTTTTTGCTGGGCAGCTTTCTCTTCGGCAGCCTTCTGTCTTGCGGCAGCTACTTCTTCTGCACGCTTCTTTTCTGCTTCTGCCTGGGCAGCTTTACGCTTTGCGGCGGCTTCCTGAATAGCCTTCTGCTTTGCAGCAGCTTCCTGATCTGCTTTCTTCTGAGCAGCAATTGCTTCTGCGGCCTGTCTCTTGGCAGCTATTTCAGCGGCAGTTGGCTGATCGGTGGACACTTTTGAAACTGTTGAAGACTTCTGGTTAACATTCTTTCCATTAGCGGTTGAAGTAGCCTTTGTTTCTGCCTTTTTATCTGTTGTAGTTGCAGTTACCGTATTCTTGGATGCGGTTCCTGCACTTTTATTCGTCTTTTTTTGACCGTCTTTTTGGACCTTGGTCACTTTCTGTTCTGTTGTTACAGTGCGTATGATTCTTTTTCCAGGAGTTTGCTGTTTAGACTCCTCCGAACCTTTGTCTGTTGTTGCGCAAGACGACAGGATTGTCGAAATTGCCACTCCGCAAGAAATTACAGCTTTCAAACTCTTTTTCATACGTGCCTCTTTTGCTTTCTATTTTAAAAGATACATTAATTATAACAGATGTTTTTACAGGTTTCAAGAAAATGTTATGAAATTCATGAATTTTTCGCATGTAAAGCCTAGCCGGGATTGTAGGGGCGGCGTAGCCGTTGCGAAGCAATGGAGGCGAAAGCCGAAACCCCGGAAAGCCCGAAATAATGGAAATCCCGAAGGGACAGTAAAAATATAAAGGCTGCTCCAGAAGAAAAGAATAAATTCAATCACTTGCAACGCGGTAGTCCCAGTTGTGCTTTGGATAACGTCCCTTCATCTCCGAACAAATCTGAGGCCAGGTCTCCTTCCAAAAGTTCGCAAGGTCGCTGGTAATTTGCAGTGGCCGGCGGGCAGGGGAGAGCAGCTTTAAAAGCACGGGCAGCCCCATCACGCGGGGAGTTTCAAAGCAGCCAAAAATCTGCTGGATAATGATTTCTGCAAGCGGGATAATTTTTCCGTTTTGAACCTCGTACTGGATTTTTAGCCGCTTACCAGTAGGCAACCTAATTTCCTGAGGAACAGAGGCATTCACCTTGTCGCCGTCCAAATACCAGTAAAGGGCATCATAAACTTTTTGAGCTGTTACAGATTTTTCCCCTTCCGACAAAAAAGGCCTAAGCCATTCATCCGCATTTTCCGCAAGCAAATCAAATTTTTGGTGCAAACTGTCACCATTCGATTTTATATTTTCCAGATAAAACTGTACCCTTAAAAGAAGATTTTTCGCCGAATCATTAACAGGAAGCCATTCAACTCCTTCTTTTTTCACTTGGTTAACAAGGGCCTCTATATAGTCACCCGGCGCAAGGTTCAGATTCCTTTCTCTCAGGATAATTTTTCCATATGCGGTGTACTCTGTCTTGCGAAGCTTTTGCCCGCCCTTCTCAAATTCAACGATGGAATAAACCTTAGCCTTTGCCGCCAAATATTTCTCCGCAACATCATCGGGAAGAGCTTCAAAAGAATATATCCTGCCAGTTTTATCCCCAGCATCAGCTTCGGGTGCAATTATGAACTTGGGGTAGGGACGCAAGGTCTCTTTCGGCAGCAAAGCCATCCTCCCCGACGGAAAATGATACAAACCGGATGCATCATCTTCAATAACGGCTATTCGATCAGGATATCCACAGATAAGTGCACAACTTGTGGAAAAGTCTGAAAATTCCTGTGGAAAACAAGATGAAAATCTGTAGATTTCTTTGCATTTCTGTACCCTTTTTTTAAGCTCCAAGGCTGATTTCTTAACAAGCTCTGGATTGCCTGCTGTAGAACTGTCATATTTTGAAGCTACCGCTGTGGATAAGTCAACCTTGTCAAATACAGAACCGCTAAGTGCAACGCAAGCAAGCCGTGGATGGCAGCCCATAAGCAAGGCTGCTTTTCCAAGAGGTGTTATAGAATTCTCATCCAAGCAATTCAACTCCATAAGCAGGGACCTTGCACTTTCCCAAGAAGTTTTCATAGGTGCATCCAGCCAAGAAAGGCTTTCTGGTTGCAAAGCTCCCCATTCCGCGCATTCAAGCACCAAAGAAGTAAGGTCTGTATGCAAAATCTCAGGAGGATTTGAAACGGCAAGCACATCATCTTTATTCCAAAGACGCAGACACTTCCCCGACTGAACACGGCCAGCTCGGCCTGTACGCTGAGCCGCATTAAAAAGACTTTCCCTTTGCGTTACCAAGGCAGGCATTCCGGCAGCCCTGTTAAAAGAAGAAAAGCGCATAAAGCCACAGTCTATAACTACGGTAACATCCGGCACGGTAACAGACGTTTCAGCAATCGCAGAACTTAATATCACCCGCCGCCTGCCACCGTTTTCGGGTACAGATAGCACCTTTTTCTGCTCAGCAAAAGGCACAGAACTATGCAAAAGCAAAATATCCGCACAATCCAAAGCTCCGCCAAGCTCCAACTCTTCCTTTACCTGGCGTATTTCCCTTAGTCCCGGCAAAAAAACAAGAATCGCACCCCTGTTTATCCCCAAATCATCAGGCTTTTTGTAAAGCTCATTCAACACAGCCTGCGAAACAGAAGATTTTTCATCATATTCAATCTGAACAGGAAAAGTACGCCCTTCAACAGAAAAAACAGGGCAGGGTACAAGTGTTCCCTTTCCATTTCCTAAAGCCGAATCTGTACCCAAATATTCGCTTAAACGCTTGGTTTCTATTGTAGCAGACATAACCACAACATACAAATCATCGCGCAGCATCATGGCTTCTTTTAAGAAAGCAAGAGCTAAATCCGCATGAACAGACCGCTCATGAAACTCATCTATTACAACAACAGATATTCCTTCCAAGGCTGGGTCTTTTTGCAAACGCCTGGTAAGAACCGCCTCCGTAAGAACAGTAAATCTTGTCTCATCAGAAACCTTCTTTTCCATGCGCATTACGTAACCGCAAGTTTTTCCTGCTTCTTCATTAAGCAAAGAAGACACCCGGTTTGCAATGTTCAAAACGGCAAGACGACGCGGTTCCAGCATCAAAATTCCACCGCCAAAATTCTTTAGTAAAGCAAGTGGAACAGCTGTAGACTTTCCGGCTCCGGTCTGGGCAGTTAGCACCATAAAATGCGACTGCGACTTTTTAAGCACTTCGCAAAGTTCATCAAGATGGGAATATATTGGAAGCGATTTTATTTCTTCAGGATAAAAATTCATTCAACACCGCCAGCACAAATTCTAAGCAGGCTATTATCAATAGATTTTATTACCCTTCTCCTGCTGAATTTTATTTTCTCAGAAACAAGCTCATCAAAATAACCAAATACATCTGCCACAAAGCTACCAATGCGTCCAGGCAAACTCAGATTCTTATCCACCGCGCACTGGGAAATAAAAACCATACCAATAAGAAAACCGCTTTTTTGCAAGCCAATCTCTAGGGAAGTCTGCGTTATTTTCCAGCTTCCCAGCCTGAACAAAACCTTGCCTATAGGTGTCAGCAGGGCAAAAAATGTAAGAGACAGAATCAATACAATAGAAGGTAACAGTTTAACCCTTCCTTTCTTTATAATCTCATCAAGAACAAAGAAAAACAAAACTGTACCCCAAAGAAGGTACAGATTCTTTATCTGAACAAAAAAGACAAAAGACAGCATACAAAAGATGAATTTTACAAGAGAAATCCACCCCTTTTTTCCACAGCCTCTTTCTTGTGTAAACCGACTTGTGGAAAAGTTGTGCAATAAATTTTTCTCATCTAAGATTTCCACTTCATCACAAGCACTTTTTCCACAGGTAAGGCAGCATTTCTTATACCAAAGAGACTCCAACGCAAATGCATTGCAAAAAAGCCCCAAAAGAATCCCGGTTACCAGTCCAAAGAGCAAGAGGATGGGTGCAATGTATTTAGTATTTTCACCAAAAAGAATAAAGCGCGCGCAAACAATCTGGGCAAGATTATTCGCAAAAGCTCCAGCCACAGAAATGCCCATAAAAGAAACAAGTCCCTTGCCAGGCTTCAAAAAAGTGCAAATTTTATAGACAAGAATCATTGCAACACAGGAAGAAAGCGACCCCGCAAGGCTAAAAACAAAAACATAGCTAAAAAAGGTACCACTTATAAAAGCCTGCAAAAGAATTTTCAAAAGCGCCAGCAGGGCAACTTCCCCAAAAGAAAAAATCTCAAGCCCAAGCAAAATTGGCAGGTTGGCAAGTCCCAGGCGCAAAAAGGGCAGGGGTTTTGGAATTGCGTATTCAATGGCAGAAAGGTATAGGCAAAGAGATGCAAAAAAGGTGAGTAATCTTATATTTTGATTTTTTTTTATCTTGGACGGCATGCCAACTTTTACTGTGCCCGGCACTCCGTGTCCGGTCAATTTTATCTGTATCCCCGCTTTCCGGGGTTCCGCGGGTCCCTCCCCGCTCCATTGCCTGCGGCAACGGGTTGCAGGCAACCCGCCCCTACAATCGGGCGTAGGTTGCTCTGCTGTAGCCTGCTAAGACTATCTTACTTCCACAAGCTCAATGTCGAATGCTATGTAAGCACCGCCTTCAATTCCAGCCTGGGGAATACCGCGGTCGCCGTATGCCATGTCGGAAGGAATTACGATTGTACGAACTTCGCCTTTCTTCATATCCTGAACCATAACATCAAATCCTGGAATCATCTGTCCGCCGGCAGTCGTAAAGTTAAGAGCCTCATGTGAACCCGGAACAAACTTT
>JAFXWC010000023.1 GCA_017534445.1 Treponema sp. | reverse complement strand
ATGTCTGCTGCGGCCTTAAATTCACCCTTTGCAACCTGGGCAATAAACTGTGGAATGTGTACGTTAACAGGGCAACCCTTTACGCAAGGCTCGTTCTTGCACTGAAGGCAGCGGTTTGCTTCTACAATAGCCTGTTCTTTGGTGTAGCCAAGTGCAACTTCCGTCATCTGGCGGGCACGCACCTTTGGTTCTCCAGCTGGCATTATCTGTTGGGGAATTGCCATGCGGTCTTTGTTTGCAAGAGGGCCGTTCTTTAACAGACCTTCGATTTTTGTATATTCAGCCTTGCCTGTTTCTGCAAGTTTTTCTGCCGGGATATGTTCAGCCATAGTATTCTCCTGATTTGATTATTTTGAGGCAGCCTGCATCTGGACAAGACGACCAGCCTGTACTTCCAGATTGCATTTGTGGTCGGCTTCCAGCTCCTGCTTCTTAAAGGACTTCATGCGGGTCATCATGTTGTTCCAGTCAACTTCATGACCGTCAAAGTCGGGGCCGTCCACGCAGACAAACTTTGTCTTACCGCCAACGGAAACACGGCATCCACCGCACATTCCCGTACCGTCAATCATAATTGTATTAAGAGAAACCGTTGTCTTAACATTGTATTTCTTTGTTGTTGCGCATGCAAACTTCATCATTATTGGCGGGCCAATTGCAATGACTTCTGCCGGAGGAACTTCTTCCTGGCAAAGGCGTTCAAGAGGAATTGTTGCAACGCCCTTTTCTCCTGCTGAACCGTCGTCCGTCATGATGAATACTTGGTCTGCAACAGCCTTCATTTCGTCCACAAAGATAAGGAGGTCTTTGTTGCGGGCTGCAATGATAACGTAAACCTTGTTGCCTGCATCTTTTAAAGCCTGGACAATCGGGTAAAGAGGTGCAGTTCCAATACCACCACCAACGCAGACAACCGGTGCATCGTATTTCTGAATATTAGAAGGGGTTCCCAGTGGGCCTAAAACTCCGGCAAGGTAGTCCCCGGCCTTGAGCTTGGAAAGTTTGTAAGTTGTAGCACCAACGGCCTGAAAAACAATGGCTATCCAGCCTTCTTCCGCGTTGGCATCTGCAATTGTAAGCGGAATACGCTCACCGTATTCTGAATCGATCTGGACAATAAGGAATTGTCCTGCCTTACGGTTCTTTGCAATGTCGGCAGCTTCAAATTTCATATAGAATACGCTTTCCGACAGCTGCCTCTTTTCGATGATTTTGTTCATTTGTTTATCCTTGCACAAAAGCCTTATTTTAAAACTTTGCGCAAAGTATACAATAATTCTTTGATTTAGTGAATAGGTTTTGTTTTCTTTTATATTTCCACGCTTTTCTTGTGAAGGTCCACAAGGAGCCTGGAGTAAAGACCGTCTATGTCTGTGTCCGTGGTGGCGTCAAAGCGGCCATAAGTGTAGGCAATTTTTATCTTTGAATTCATGGAAAGCTTGTTGTAGCCTTCAACATTCATAACAATGTCCTGAATCTGTTTTTCGCAGATTTCGTTGGCTCTGTTGCTTCCTATTACCCCGAATTTTGCAGAGTAGAGCTTGTAAATTGAATCCTTAAGGAATTCTATTTTTAGGATTTGGGCAAAGCTTCGCAGGGCATTGTTTTTTTCATTCTGGCCATTTTCGCTAAAAATATTGTCTATGTTCGTTATGTTAAAGAGGAACATTACAAAGTCATTTTTAATATCGTGCCTTTCCATATTGTAAAAATTAAGGCAGCCTGTAAGCATATCTCTTTCACTTGCATTTTTTAGCGTCTCAGAGCGGGCCTTTACCAGTTCCTTGTTAAAGAAATCCTGTATTGCGTTAAAGATGTAGAAGATGTAAAGGAAAAGAATGCCAATTCTTGTAAAGAAGAAGAGGTCCGTTGAATCCCCAAAGAAAATTTGCCTTACCATATCAATGGTAAAGCCTGCCATGTTTATAAGTATTAGTACATCCAGCACGTCAAGCGTTGCCTTAATGGAAAATGAATCAGAGAAGATAAGGATAATACCGTAGCAGTCAAGGATAAAGTTAAAGGCCAAAAGGTAAATCCTTACGAATGTAAAGGGAATGAAGGTGCAGAAGGACAAGACGCATGTTATGAATATGTTGGCAAGGATTATAAGGTTCAGCAATTTATAGATTCTTTCGTCTTTTGAGAGAAGCTTTTTTTCCTGAAGGAGGAACATAAAGGCGGAAGGTCTTATTGCAATGAACAGTGTTGAAAGCAGGTAGAGGGAAAAGGTGTTTTTGGAAAACAAAAAACCAATGTGGCTTTCGCACAAGAGGCAAATGGTTGTTATCATGGTGAACCAGAAAATGTGAAGGCAGCGCTTGGTCTTCATATTCTTGTGGTTTACAAAGTAGAAAATCAATATGATTCCTGCGGCAATCAGCTGTAGCACAATGGGAATAACCTGGTAAAGGCTTTTTAGAATGCAGCTGGAGATGCAGGTGTCTTCGTTGCCTATGTATATCGTGGGAATTGTTCCCCTGAACATCTGGTAGTACCATCTGTTGAACTGTTCATTTGAGGAACTGAAATTCTTTTTAAATTGAATCGTAATAACAAAGCGCGGAACCTTGCAGTCCGGGATTTTTACTACATGAATTGCGTTGCCGCTTTCCGAACCGATTATCTGCTTGCCCGAATAGCCGGAACTGTACAAAGTCCTTGTTTCGCTACCGTCGTCTATGGTGATGAATACGTTTTGGTTGTGCGTGATGAAAAAAAGTTCCTTTAGGCAGTCATTTTGGGAAAATACGCGTTTTATGGAAAGCTTTCCGTCTTGAATAGAAGAAGTTTCGCCGTCAATAATCCAGCCAGAATTCAGCTTTGACCATGGGGATACGGCTTTAAAAAATGACTGGTGGGTCCATTTTGTAGATCTGGATGAAAGGAAAAGAGAGAATGCAATAAAAACTGTTGCAAATATCATTAAAAAAAAAGAAACAGACTTTTTCACGACAAATTTATTATACCATGAAAAAGTCTGTTTTACAAAATTATTTTTTTTATCTGTCTTTAGCGACTTATTTCTTTAAAAGAACAGCAAATGGATTGTATTTCATTCCGTCGTCGCTGCCGTAGTTCTGGCGCTCCCTGCGCTGACCGTTGCCTTTTGCTGTAGAAGCGGATGCCATGCCGGGTTTGCCGGAAGCAGAGCCCTTCTTTACGATAAGCATCTTCTTCTTTCCACCTGCGGATGTGCCGGCTGCGGAACTTGTACTGCCGTGAGAAGCTGAACTTCCCCTGGAAGATGCGTCGCTCTTTAGAGAAAGGCTAATTCTTCTTCTTGCTTCATCAAGGTCAATAATCGTAAATTCCTTTACATCGCCAACCTTGATTACTTCAAGCGGGTCAGAAACAAATTCGTCGCTAAGTTCGCTTATGTGGATAAGGCCCGTTTCGTGCAAGCCAATATCAACAAATGCGCCAAAGTCAACAACGTTCTTGATTTTTCCAGTTACCTTCATGCCAACGGTCAAATCCTCAAACTTGACTACGCCCTTCTGCATGATTGGGGCCGGACAGTCGTCGCGTGGGTCGCGGTTGGGCTTTGCAAGCTCGTCCACAATGTCGTTGATTGTGGTTTCGCCTACAGAATATTTTTCTTCAAGTTGCTTCTTTAATTCAGCAGAGATTTTTTCCTTTTTCTGAACCAAAGGAAGCACGTCTTTTGCAACCTCGTAGTTTTCCGGGTGAACCCATGTGTTGTCCAGAGGATTGTCGCTTTCGGGAATCTTAAGGAATCCTGCACACTGCTCAAAGGCTTTTGGTCCAAGTCCGCTTACCTTCTTAAGATCTTCGCGGCTGGTAATCTTTCCGTTTGCATCGCGGTAGGCAACAATTTTCTTTGCAAGGCTTGAGGAAATGCCAGAAACGTACTTGAGTAGGGATGCAGATGCCGTGTTAAGGTTTACACCAACCTGGTTTACTACAGAGCTTACAACTTCGTCCAGAGTCTCGCTAAGCTTTTTCTGGTTTACATCGTGCTGGTAAAGGCCAACACCAATTGCCTTTGGATCAATCTTTACAAGTTCGGCCAGCGGATCCTGCAAACGGCGGCCCATGCTGATGGCACCGCGGATTGTAAGGTCAAGGTCGGGGAATTCCTCGCGGGCAATGTCGCTTGCTGAATAAACGGATGCACCAGATTCATCAACAACTGTATAGCGCACGTCCGGGTAGTTTTCGCTTATTACCTTGCTAACAATAGCCTGAACTTCCGGGCTTCCAGTTCCGTTTCCAACCGCAACAACCTGAATGTTGTACTTTTTAATTGCAAGCTTTACGGCATTGTAGGCTTCATCCGGGGCAGTAACCTGTTTGATAAGGAAGTAGCCAAGGTATTTGCCAGTTTCGTCAAGGGCGGCACATTTTGTACCAGTGCGGATTCCAGGGTCAACACCAAGAACACGTGTTCCCTTGATTGGCTGGGTCATCAAAAGGTTCTTAAGGTTTTCGCTAAAGAGGCTAATTCCACGCTCGTCTGCAGCATCCGTCTCGTCACTGCGGATTTCGCGGAGAACGGCTGGGCTTAAAAGGCGGACAACACCGTCTTCCACAGCATCCTTATAATATTTGTTTGGCAGCTTGTACTTTGCCTGGATTTCTTTTACTGCATCTGCAACGCTAACGTCCAGCGTAACTTCAAGGGCATTTTCGCGCTCTGCACGGTTGATTGCAAGAATGTGGTGGGGCTTTACCTTGTTAAGGGCTTCCGAATAGTCCCAGTACATCTTGTAAGTGGAAGTCTTTTCTGCTGTCTCGGCATCCTGACCGTCGGGAACAATACCCTTTGTAACGATTGAACCGGTGTCCATATAATAGGAATGAATGTCTTCACGGTTCTTTGTGTCCTGGGAAACGCGCTCAGCAAGAATGTCCTGGGCACCCTTAAGAGCGTCTTCCTTTGAGGCAACGCTAAGCTCGGGCTGCTCCGTATTTTCCTTTACAAATTCCTCTGCCTTTGCTTCGATTGCCTTGTCATCAAGCTCCGTCATTGCGTCTGCAAGCGGTTCAAGACCCTTTTCTGCGGCAACCATACCGCGAGTCTTCTTCTTTTTCTTGAAGGGAGCCCAAAGGTCTTCAAGTTCGGTAAGAGTTTTTGCGGACATTGTGGCTTTGTAAAGACTTTCGGTTAGCTTGTTCTGTGCAAAAATGCCCTTTACTATTTCGAGGCGGCGTTCTTCAAGATTTTTATAGCTTGTAAAAAGATGGTCGCATTCGCGGACTTGAACCTCGTCCAACGAACCGTGCTTTTCTTTGCGGTAGCGGGAAATAAAAGGAATGGTACAGCCTTCCTGCACCAAGCTGATAACTGCGCTGACCTGAGCAATCTTAATGTTCAGCTCT
The DNA here is from genome assembly GCA_017534445.1 of Treponema sp. Taxonomy (GTDB): domain Bacteria; phylum Spirochaetota; class Spirochaetia; order Treponematales; family Treponemataceae; genus Treponema_D. The sequence continues at coordinate 26,270 of JAFXWC010000023.1, read as the reverse complement.
TCAGCGATTTTCTGCATGATTTCTACTTCATTAACTTTTAATGAATCAATTAGTTCTTGTGTGAATTCCATAGGGCACTTATTTTACCTAAAAATGAAATTTGCGTAAAGGGGCAAAAAATAGAGATTTTAGGAATACTTAACTGTTAAAAAAAAAATCCGATAATAAAATGGATTGGGTGGGTAAATGGTCTATAAGTTTTTAAATAAAGAAAAAACTGCTTCTATTTTGGCGGCTTTTGCGCTTTTTTTAGTGGCAGCACTGTTTTCTATAGGTATACTTCTTGCATTTTTTGATTACGGAACGGTTTCTCCTGACCAGCAGGGCTTTTTGTCTGCCCTGGGGCATGTTGTCGTAGGGGCTTTTGGTTTTTCTTCCCTGCTTATACCGGTTTTCTTTTTTGTTGCCGGGGCATTTTGTCTTGACTACAGGTGGTCTGTTCAGAGGGCAATGTGCCTTTTGGTTAGTTTTCTTCCGTTTTTTACGGTCGTTTTTGCGGAAAAGTGGATTCGTTCCATTGCAAGGTCCTATAGTGGGGCTTTTGCGGTTGTGGCGGTCACTCTTATTACTGCATTGGCGGCTTTTTTGGTTATTGCAGAATATTTGCTTGCCCTCGTGTTTGCAAGTCTTTTGGAAGCAAAGTATGCCAAAACTCATAAAAGCCAGGCCTCTTATTCAGGGTCAGTTCATGAAAACGATAATGGCGCAAGAAATGCCGGCTATGACAAGGAAGATGAGCCGGAATATGACCAAATTGAACTGGACGACCAGTTTGAAGACCCGTCATTCGGTTCACAAAAGCCTCGTAATTTTGCCCGCTTGGAAGACAAGAGCCGCAGCCATGGTTCAAGTAGAAATGCTTCTGATGAAGACGTGGATTTGGACGATTTCTTTGGAGTAAGGAAGAAAAAGAAAGAAGCAACTCTTGTTAGCGAAGATTCTGATGACTATGAATCTTTTGATGACGATATAGACGTTTCTGACGGTTACGACTATGAATACGATGATGATGCCGATTCTGTTGACCCCGAGGACATTAATCCTGATGATTTTGAGTATATGGACGAAGATTCCAATGCCAAGGTTATCCATGTTGACGATGCGGCTTCCGCGCAGACAGTAGAGGCCTTTGCACAGACAGTTGACCAGAACGCACAGACTCTTGCCCAAGGCTCTGACGGTAAGGATGATGGCGGTGTGGCCGGCAATGACGGAGATGCTGATGGTCAAAAACTTTCCGCAAGGGACGAGGAACTTGAAAAAGACGGAGACTTTTATGTTCCTTCAAAAGACGGTGATAAGCCAGAAAAGGTTTTTGTTAAGCGCGTGATTGTTTCCGATGATTTGGGCGCTCCCATTTCTATGGAAGAATCCATAGATAAGCTGGAACTTGATGAGGATGTGCCGGAAGAAGCTTCCCCTGACTCTTTAAAAGAAGGGGATTCCGTTGAAGGGCCAGCTGAAACTTTGGCAGACGTAAGGGAACAAGCCTTGAACAAGCCGGCTGAAAGCTTAAAAGCAGACGCTGAGGTTAACGGTGATGACAATTTTGAAGAAGATGATGATTATGAAGAAGCAGACACCAGTTTTGAATTTGATCCATCGCTTGAAAAGAAGGGAACTTTCATAAAAGAGGCTTCAAAAGAGCCAGAGATTATTCCTCAGCCTCACCAGACGCAGGATGTCGTTCATAATCTTACTCCTTCGCGAAAGGGACATGCCCTGCTTTCCGCTTTGGACGATGTATTTGCCAAGATGGACGACGACGTAAAAGCCCAGGTGGAAGAAGACGGCATTGTTACCGCGGCAAAGAACAACCGCCGTAACCTTGCGGCAGAAATAGATTCCGCAGAAAACGAAAGCGACATAGAAGACTTGGACAAGATGTTTGACGCTTCCCAGGATTCAGAATATTTTGATGATGAGCAGCAGGAAGAAGATGATGATCTTTCCGACGAAGATGAATTTGATGACAATCCGCTTGAGGATGTTGATGTTGTTGATGATGATTTTGAGACGGAAGAAGAAAGTTCTGCCCTTGCAACAGACCGTGCCATTGTTACGGATGAATACGGCAGCCGCCCAATAAGCGTTCCCGAACCAAAACGCCGCAAGTCTGGCCCCTACATGATTTCTACGGATTTGCTTACGGCTTATGAGGACAATCCTTACTGGATCATAGACGAAGAAACTGAAGCTGCATCTCATAGTCTGGAAAGCACCCTTGATGAATTTAGGATAAAGGCAGAGGTTACAGGCATTAGAAAAGGCCCGGTTGTTACCATGTTTGAAATGCTTCCAGCTCCGGGCGTAAAGCTTAGCAAGATTGTTGCACTTCAGGACAACATTGCATTGCGCCTTGCTGCAAGTTCAGTGCGTATTGTTGCCCCAATTCCAGGAAAGCGTGCGGTTGGCATAGAAGTTCCTAACAAGGAAAGGTCTATCGTTTCCTTCCGAGAGTGTATAGAACAGGACCGTCCTGAATGGAAAAAGATGGCCGTACCTGTAATCCTTGGCAAAGACATTCAGGGCGAAACCCAGATAATCGACCTTGTAAAGACCCCCCACCTTCTTATTGCTGGTTCAACAGGGGCTGGAAAATCTGTCTGCGTAAACAGCATGATTCTTTCCATGCTTTATAAGCGCGGGCCAAATGACGTAAAGATGATTCTTATTGACCCAAAAATTGTAGAGCTAAAGCTTTACAACGACATACCTCATTTGCTGACCCCTGTAATCACAGAACCAAAGAAGGCTTTGCAGGCACTCCAGTATTGTCTTTGCGAGATGGAACGCCGCTACGAACTTTTGAACGGTATGGAAGTGCGCGATATTTCCACCTACAACAAGAAGATTGCGGAAAGGCACATTGCTACGGAAAAGCTTCCCTATCTTATAGTTGTGATTGATGAATTTGCCGACTTGATGGCCACAACCGGCAAGCAGCTGGAAGCAGTAATTGCCCGTCTTGCTGCAATGAGCCGTGCCGTTGGAATTCACCTTGTTCTTGCTACCCAGCGTCCTTCAATAGATGTAATTACGGGGCTTATCAAGGCAAACATACCAAGCAGAATTGCATTCATGGTTGCAAGCAAAACAGACAGCCGCATTATCATAGACCAGGTTGGCGCAGAAAAGCTTCTTGGCAAGGGAGACATGCTCTATGCCAGTGCAACGGACCCCTTCCCCAAGCGCATTCAGGGAACATTCGTTAGCGACCAGGAAGTTGAAAATGTTGTTGGTGCCGTAAAGGAATGGGGAGAGCCCGAATACATAGACGATGAAATCTTTGTTGATGATGACGATGAAGATGACGGACAGATGTCTTTGTTTGGCGAAGAAGGGGAAGATCCTCTTTACGAAAAGGCTTTGGACATAGTTGTTCAGGCGGGAAAGGCAAGTGCAAGCTACATCCAGCGCAGGCTAAAAATTGGCTACAACAGGGCAGCCCGTCTTGTTGAGCAGATGGAAGAGAGGGGAATTGTTGGTCCTGCAAACGGAAGCAAACCTCGTGAAGTAATTCACATTCCCTAAGATTTAATTGTGGTTTTAAAAAAGTGAATGATAAAATAAACGTGGCTTTTTGGTAAGCCAAAAAAAGGAGTTCTATTTTGAAAAAGCGACTTGTCTTTGCAGTGTTTTCTTTCTCTGCAATTTTCCTGATTATGGTATCGTCTGTTTTTGCAGGGGGAAAAAAGGAGAAAGCCCAGCCGGAAGTAAACGCAAATGTTACAATTCCAGGTTCAGAGCCCAAGTCTGGCGAAAAGAAGCCGGAAGCTGTTCCCATTACCGTGATTCAAAATCCAAAGATAAAGAGTTCTTACGTAAAGGAAAGTCCCGGTGGAAGTCCAGTAAAATTCCACGAGGTGTGGGGCTACGTTATGCAGGATGAAGAGCAGAAGTTTGATCCTGCAACAATGCCGCTCACAGACCTCTGCTATTTTAGCGTTGATATAAACAGCTACGGTGAGGCTTCCGCAATTCCAGACATCAAGAAGATAAAGAATTTTAAGGGAAGAAAGCACCTTGTCTTTACATCATGGGGACGCGCGCTTACCCACATGGTCTTGAACCCCGATTTTGGCTGCCGCAACAGGCTTTTGAACGTAATAGAAACTGCCGCAAAGGATTACGACGGAATTCAGATTGACTTTGAGAATGTTCCCTACCGCGACAGAAAGCACTACCAGACCTTCCTTAGGGATATTAGAAAAAGAATCGGTCAGGAAAAGTGGCTTACGGTTGCTCTTGCTGCCCGCACAAAGGATATTGTAGACGACATTTATCCCTACAAGGAAATAGAGCCTCTCGTAGACCGCATCCTTGTTATGGCCTACGATGAACACTGGTCAACAAGCAAACCCGGCCCAGTTGCAAGTATTGAATGGTGCAGCCGCGTTGCCGACTACTGCGTAAAGACCCTTCCCAACAAAAAGCTGATTATGGGTCTGCCCTTCTATGGTCGCAGCTGGCAGGACACTTCCTACAGCAAGGCTTGGATCTTCAAAAGCGTTAACCGCATCCTTGGAGAAAAAAACATTACGAACGTAGACCGTGATTCAGCAAACGGAATTCCTCATTTTGAATTTGACGCAACGGTTCACGTAACAGGCTACTTTGACGACACCTATTCGCTTGTTAAGAGGGCCCGCATGTACCAGGAAAAAGGCGTTACCCGCATAGGCTTCTGGAGGATTGGTCAGGAAGACCCGGACTTCTGGCCTTGGCTTGGCTTGAACTAAAATTATTGGTGCTAAGAATTGGACTTGCCCGGAAAGAGGCTTTGCTTTTCGGACAAGTCTTTTTTTTGCTATTCTTCTTTTTCTTCTTCGGATACTTCTTGACTCTGTGTGCCAACTTGTCCCTTTGGAGAAAAACTGTCTGGGAGCAATTCGCCCAGAGTCTTGATTTTATAATCGCTGTCTGTTTTTGCCATTATAATAGAAAAATCTTCATGGCAAAATTCTGCCATAACTTGTCGGCAAACACCGCATGGCGTACAGTATTCAAGGGGTGCTTGTCCGGCAGGCCCACCGGCTATTGCAATGCCAACAAATTCTTTGTGACCGTCGCTTATGGCCTTAAAGAAAGAGGTGCGCTCGGCACATACGCTTGGCCCAAAGGCAATGTTTTCTATGTTGCAACCGCCAAAAATCTGGCCGTCTTTTGTTAGCAAAGCTGTTCCAACCGCATAGTGGGAATAGGGGCTGTAAGAGCGTTCCCTCATCTTTAGTGCTGTTTGAATCATCTGGTAAATCTGCGAATCATCAATCATAAACTTCTCCTGATTAGTTCAAAAATAAATCCGGCAAGGATGACAGGTATTGGGCCTGCTATCCAAGGGGCAATATTCATGTAGACAAAAATAAAAAGTTCCGCTGCCGCTATTAAGATGATTAAAAATATGCAGGCTAAAAAGAAGGTAAGTTTTCTGCGCGAAAGGGAGGCAAAAAATATTATGCATACCGTAAAAAACAAAATTGCATATTTAGCGTAGACAGGGTATATTCCAAAGAAAGAGTTTTCCAAGAAAGCGTTCAAGAGGCAAAGCTCTGCCGAGTTTTCCGTGATGGTGCTTCCGAGCGGAGAAAGAAAAAAGTTTTGTGCGCCACGGGAGCGTTCAAATGTGGAGTCTGTTATGACCGCCGTTTTTCCTTTTAACAGGGAGTTTATTTGGTAGGAAAGGTCTGCGTCCGAAAATGCCTGCGAGAAATATTCAAAATTTATCTTGGAGAAAAGATCTTTTGAAGTGTAGGGAATTAGGATTCTTCCCTCACCGTCAACAGGAATTTTGTATTCGCTTCCGTCTTCGCAAGAAAAAGTCAGTTTGTTTCCGCAGTCAAGTACGATGGAGTCCTGCTTTATGCCAAGTATTTTTGATGCGGCTGCAAAGGCAAAGCTTGGAATGTAGCCGTCACTGTATGCATAAAAAACGTTCATCCTTCTGAGCACACCGTCTTTGTCCGTGTCCTGCGGGGTACATACAAAAGCAATCGTGCTTGCAAAGCGGCTGAATTCATCGGAAGGAATAACAAGGCGTTCCGCTTTTGCAATTTTTTGTCCGTTAAGAACACGCGGGTAGCACAAGTGTTTTTCTATTGCCTTTTTTTGGGCTAAGGAAATGTCTTGGCTAAGGTAAGGGATAACTTCGTTCGGAACAGGTTCTGCCGGTAAGACTACGCAGCTGCTCATTTGCATTTGCCCCAGGATTTTACGCTTGGGACTTGCCGGTGCATTTTCTGCAAAAAAGGTCGGAAGAAAAATGCCTGAGTTTTCTTCATTTAAATATGAAAAAATCTGCGCAAGGTTTTCCCATGCATTTATTCCCTGGGGCAGTTGGCCTATCGCGCTTTCGTTAATGTCTATCTGGACAAGCTGCTTGCCTTTTCCACCGTCCGTGCTTGGCAAAAATCCGTCTTTGAATTTTAGCGCAATGTCATAAAAAGCGGAATTGCAGGAATTAAAAATACCTGTAAGCACGAGTAGGGCTGATGCGAATAAGGTTATTATGCAGGCTATATGTTTTTTTATCACGCTGTTCCCGGTGGGCATTAGTCCTGAAGCTTCTGTACCATATTCCAGATTGCTTCTGCTGAATTGAAGTTTTCTGGAACAATGTTTTCGGCACCAATTTCTATGTCAAATGCATCGTTTAGCTGCTGAACAAGCTGCACGATGTCAAATGAATCAAGGATGGCATTGTCTATAAGACCCGTTTCTGTTGCAAAGTCAACATCGGGCTTGAGTTCTGATAGAATTGGAAGCAATTCGTCCATAAAAATCTCCTTTATATTTTTAGTTAGATTCTACTCCATACATCTAAATTTGGCAACCCGATTGAAAATCCCAATAGGAAATCCCATTCACAGGTCTTCCAGGCTGTTCAAGTAAGATTCCAGGTGCCCTTTCGTAATAAAGTCCGTTAAGGCAAGTTGGTCAAGATAGGACAGTGAGCAGTCAAAGTTTGCGTAGTGCTGCTTGTACTCGTTGCAGACATCCTTTGGCAGAATAAGGAATGCCGCATTTATTCCCTGGCACAAAAGGTTCGAAAATGAATTGATGTAGATTACCTTGTCGCTGTCATCATCCTGTTTGTAAAGTGAATCTGCCTCTTTTGAAGTGTCCGTGTCATATTCAATGATGTAGCGGTAGGGAACTTTCTTTGCCCAGTCAAGAACCTCCTGCTTGCGCTGCTTGTTGTCTTCAAAGGAACCAAGCGGTATGTCTCCCGGCGTAACATAGACGATTGTTGTTCCCGAAGTAACCAGAAAGTCAAAGCTTATGCCCTGGTCGTCTACCGGCACTTCCCTAACCGGAATGTTTGCGTCCAAAAATATTTGCTTGGTGCTCTGTGCCGTGTCCTCCGCAACCGCCGCAAATGCTTTTAGCCCCTGTAAATTCCCCTCCGATGCCTGATTTGCAAGGTTCAATAGGCCTCTGTATTTAACAACCGGCGTGTTCATGCACTTTAGCTGAAGCACGTTCCACAAAAGCATTTCCATTCCGGAACCCACGATAATGTTTTCCGGGGAAGCCTTTATATTGTGGAATTTATAGATAAAGTCTGCAAGAACCCTCCTGAATGATTCGTCGCCAAATGGGCCGCTTTTTGCATAGAGGAGTTTTCGCCTGCCGGTCATCAAAATGTTTTTGTATGATTCAAAAAGATATTTCTCAAAGAAAGCGTCACCGTCAAAGTCGTTGGCAGCAGCTTCCACGGGCACTTTTTCTGGAACTTTTTCTTCTGGTAACGGAAGATTTTCTTCTGCCTTACTTTCTGCAACAGCCGCTTCCGGTATGCTTTGCCCAGCACTGGTGCTTTCTGCTTTATCTGCTTCTGCCTTAGACTCTTCCGCCTTAGTTTCTTCTGCCGCCTGATGACTATCCTCTTTTGGGTCTGGCATCTTTTCAGGTATTTTTTCAGGCACTTTTAGAACACTTTCGCTTTGAATCTCTTCTGAAGGAATAATAATTGATTTTGCAACGGATTCATTATTCTGTGCATATTGCTTTAAGATGGAATCCACCGTGGGAATAGAATTGTCTTCTTTTTTGCGGCTTTGGCTCTCTTTTTCCTGCTCTTCCTGGGCCGGATTTTCATTTTTTGCGCCCTTGTATTCTGCAACAAAATAACCGCGCTTGCTTTCCGAGTATATAAAACCGTCTTTTTCTAGTTCCGAATATGCCTTGGTAACTGTATTTTTGCTGGCCTTTGCTTCTTCGGATAGCATACGAACGGACGGTAGTCTGGTTCCCGCAGGAATCTTTCCGCACTTAATTCCTTCTGCTATCTGATTATACAATTGATAGTATAATTTTATTTTACTCGAAACATCTAGTGTAAAATTCATAAAAACTAACAAAAACTCCCGACTGTACTTTATTCCTTCATATAGTATAGACCCTAAATTGGCAAATTGCAAATATTATCACTTCTAAATAGCCAAAAATTTGCCAAAATGAACGAACGTTAGTTTATTTATTTTTGATTTTTTTGCGGCGCTTGCTTTTGAATACAGTCTTTTCCTATGCTTCCACTTATTTCTCGTGTGTGGCGCTTGCGGGGTTCCGCCTTCGGCTCCATTACCGCCTTGCGGTAACGCGCTACGTGCGCCCCTCCAGTGCCTGCCGCGCTTTTGTCTGCTGCGTTTTTATTCTTCACTTTCCGACACAGGAAATCTCTTTTCCACCATTTCCTTAATTTTAACAGAAAGCTCTTCGTCAAAAAATTTTCGTACATCTTCCCGGCTCTGGCTTGCATTGCGTAAGAAGAGGTCGGCAGGGTGAATTTCCAAGGCATCAGCGATTTTTAGAATCATTTCAAATGAAGGTGCTGATTTTCCAGATTCAATTACTCCAATATTTCCCTTTGTTCTATCACATAATCCCGCTAAAACAGACTGTGTGTAGCCTCGTAATTCTCTATAGTAAATCAAATTAGCTATAAAATCAGATTCATACTTGCTCATAAGGCTACTTTAATTGAGAAAATTTTCAATTAGATTACGCAAACTTATCAATTTTATGATATAGTTATTGTGCGTAATCTTTTAATCAAAAAGATTAGTCTACTTTATCGTGCTTTTGGAGCAAAATACCAATGAATCTTGATTCCTGTACGCCGGAGCAACAGTCCGTTATCCTCACAACAGAGCAGCCCTTGCTTGTTATTGCAGGTCCGGGAGCAGGGAAAACAAAGACGCTTGTAGACCGAGTTATTCATCTTGTGGCCGACTTAAATGTTCCAGCTTCAAACATAATGGTTGCGACATTTACCGAAAAAGCAGCAAAAGAACTGGTAAGCCGTATTTCATCTCTTGCTCACAAACTCGGTATTACAATTGACATTTCCGACATGTACATCGGGACTCTTCACTCAATCTTTTTGAACATCCTCGAAGAATACCGGGCGCACACAAGTCTTTCCCGAAATTACCGTGTTCTTGATGATTTTGAAAAGCAGTATCTGATTTTTCAGAATACGGAGAGATTCAATAAAATAGAAAATCTTGGCGTATTGGTAAACGGGCATTTTGGCTGGAACTTTGCAAAAGATATTGCTTCATTGGTAAGCCGGCTAAGTGAAGAAAACCTTGATTTAGAAAAACTTTCATCTTGTACAGATTGTGCATCTCTTCCAGTTCTCGCAGCCCTCACAAAAGAATACCGTGCACTTCTTGCAGAAAACAATGCACTGGACTTTTCGCTGATTCAAACGATGATGTGGGAACTCTTAAAAGATGAATATGTTCTGAACGATTTGCGAGAAAAAATCCAGTATTTGATGATTGACGAATATCAGGACACGAACCGAATTCAGGAGCAAATTCTTCTAAAACTCGCTTCTCCAAAAAATAAAATCTGTGTTGTAGGTGATGATGACCAGGCTCTTTATCGTTTCCGTGGTGCAACTGTGGAAAATATTTTGCGCTTCCAGGAAAACTTTGCAAAAGGTGAATGTAAGAAAATTGAACTGAATGACAATTTCCGCTCGCAGAAAGATATTATCAATTTCTATAATAAATATATGAAATCACCTTGGCTTTCGGTAGATAAAGATGGAAGCACTGGTAATTGGGAAGGAGAAAACGGAGAGCAATTCCGCTATGACAAAACAATACGTCACGCAAAGAATACAAGCGAGGAAGAAGAAAACTATCCTGGCGTTGTTCGCGTTATGGGAAATGCAAAACTTGATGTTTGGTGTAAGGAAGTTTTTGATTTTATTACCGCACTAAAAGAAAAAGACATTCTCAAAAACTACAATCAGATTGCGGTGCTTTCTTATTCAGTAAAAAACGACAATACCCGAAATCTTGCCCAATATCTTGAAGAGCACGGAATACCCACGTTCAGTCCAAGAAGCGATATGTTTTTTGAACGCAAGGAAATCAAGCTTGCAATTGGTTTTTATATGTTCATCTTTCCAAAATTAATTGAAGATGTTTTAAAACCAAATCCTGATTATCGCAAAGCTGATGATGTCTATTCATATTATGAGGATTGTGTAAAATGCTTTGGGGAGGAAATCAGAAAAGATAAGGCAAGGCACAAAAGCCTTTTAATATTTGCAACACAAAAATTCAAGGAACTTGCGAATCTAACTCACAACACTGATTACGCATTTGCGGATTTGTTCTATCAGATTTTGCAGTTCCCACTGTTCAAAGAATTGATAGACGTGGAACTTGATTCTGGTGTTCAGGATTTACGCCCGGCCTACAATCTTGCAAAGTTCACTCAGTTATTAACTCGTTTTGAAGCTATGTTCAATGTGAACGTCTTGCCAAAGGAGAAGAAAAATCTTCACTGGCTTTTAAAGCAACTCTTTGGAAATTACCTTCACTTTTTATACGACGGCGGACTTGAAGAATACGAAGACTTTGACATGATAACACCTAACGGCTGTATAAGTTTTATGACAATTCATCAGTCAAAAGGCTTGCAGTTTCCTGTTACAATGGTAACTTCTCTTGGCCGAAGTCCGCGAAAGAGTTTTGATACACTCGATGAAGACATTGCAAAATTCTATCATCACAAAATGCCGTGGGAACCGCTTAATCGCACCAAGTATTTTGACTTCTGGCGGCTTTATTACACCGCATTCAGCCGTGCACAAAATCTGCTTGTATTGAGCGACTTGGATACTTCTCGTGGTGGGAAAATTTCACATCAACATAATTGCCCTTCAAAATATTTCGATGCAGTCTATAACGATGTACCTGATTGGGAAGAACTTTTTGAATATGGAAATACTACTCCTGTATTAGAAGAAGTAAAACCAAGTGACATAAAGCACGAATATTCTTTTACAAGTCATATTCTTTTATATGAAGCATGCCCTTTGCAGTACAAGTTTTTCCGTGAACTTGAGTTTATGCCTGTTCGCAATAACTCTTTTTTGTTTGGTACGCTTGTACATCAGACAATCGAGGACATTCACAAAACCGTTCTTGAAGGGCGAGCTGATGAAGTTACAAATGAAAAAATTGACTCATGGCTTTCAGAAAATTACAGACAAATTTCTAAAGCAGAAAATGCATACTTTTCAGAAAGCAGTTTGCGCGCTGTAAGAAAGAACATCCAGAATTATGTAGATTACGCAAAAGACGATTGGCAGAAAGTAAAAGAGGCAGAAGTGCCGGTAACGCTGCAACAGGAAGATTACATTCTTGAAGGAAAAATCGACTTGGTGCGTGGTCAGGGCGACACTTACGAGATTCTTGATTTTAAGACCGGTAAAAAGCCTGATGTAAACGACCCGGAAAGCAAAGAAAGGCTCACACAATATCGTCGTCAGCTAGAAATCTACGCAAAGATTATCCATGAACGCACTGGAAAAGAAATCAGCAGACTGAATCTTTTCTACACGGGCACGACAGACGAAAGCCCGATTGTAAGCTACAAGTATGAAAATGCTTCTGTTGAAAAAACAATCAAAGACGTAACAGATGTAGTTCACCGCATTGAAGAGAAGGATTTTGCAATAAAGAAAAAATGTAGTGCACAGCAATGTAAAGAATGTGACTTTAAATACTACTGTGGAAAAAATATTTAGGAGAAATAAAACAAACGGATTTGTTCAGGTCTAACGACTTTCACTTTAAACCGTGAGCAGCGTTAGCTGTGAACAAATCCGCTTGTTATTCAAGAGGAAAAATATGAGCGAACAGAAAGAACTTTTTGAATTCAACTACGAACCAATCCGAGGCTACCCGGAACTCCGCTGGACAGGAAAGCGACCATTCACAGGAACACCATATTATCCGGCACAATTAAAGGAAAGCTACGGCGACGATGTTGATGGCTGGAGAAATAAAATATACTGGGGCGATAACTTGCAGGTAATGAGCCATCTCTTAAAAGACTTTCGTGGCAAGGTAAACCTTATTTACATTGACCCACCCTTTGACAGCAAGGCAGATTACAAAAAGAAGATAGAGTTACGGGAAAAAGCCGCTACCACCGACAGCACGACCTTTGAAGAAAAGCAGTACGGCGACATCTGGACAAATGACGAATACTTGCAGTTCATGTACGAACGCCTCATTTTGTGTAGGGAACTTTTGGCAGACAACGGAAGCATTTATTTGCATTGCGATTGGCATAGAAATTCTTATATTCGCGCAATAATGGACGAATTGTTTGGTCCGACAAATTTTAGAAATGAAATTGCCTGGTGCTATACAGGACCGGCACAGTCTTCAAAAAATTTTCCTCGCAAACATGATACAATTTTATTTTATTCTGGTTCAAATTCTACGTTTAATCCACAATATATTGCTCATAAAAGTGGTGTTCATAATACAGGAAAACTCTTTGGTAACACAGAAGAAAATGATGAATTAAAAGCTGAACTTGAAGCCCAAGGAAAAAAACTTGAAGATTGGTGGATTGATATTTGGTCGTGTGACAGATATCGAAACGAGATGTTAAATTACCCCACACAAAAACCCGAGGCCCTGCTCGGACGTATCATAAAAGCCTCATCAAATCCTGGCGACCTCGTCTTCGACTGCTTTATGGGAAGCGGTACAACCCAAGCTGTTGCAATGAAACTTGGCAGACGCTTTATAGGAGCGGACATAAATCTTGGTGCGGTACAGACCACAACAAAACGCCTCTTGAAAATTTCAAAAGATTTGAATGGACAATTACAGACAGAAAATCAGTTTTACACAGGTTTTGAAGTCTACAACGTAAACGACTACGAGTTTTTCCGCAATGAACTTGAAGCAAAACGTCTTATCTGCGAAGCAATGGGAATGGAACAGCTCACGGACAGCAATGTGTACGATGCACTCTACGAAGGCCGCAAAGTGAGCATTCTGGGAATCAACCGAATCGCAACTGCAAGCGAGTTTGCTAAATTGCTTTCAAATGTGAATATCTCTGAATGGCAGGAACGACAGAAAGAAAATCCCACAAAGCCAGTTGAACAGATTACCTTTGTCTGCATGGGACACGACCCGAACTTAAAGGCTCAGTTTGAAGATGAAGTAAGCAAAATGGGCTTTAAGGTGGACGTAGAAATTATCGACCTTCTGCGCGACAAAAAAGATTTGCGCTTCAAGCGTGACTCAGACGCAAAAGTTGTTATCAAAGGCGGCAAACTCATCATAGAAAACTTCTATCCGATGAATCTTTTGCAAAAACTCAGCATAGAAAAAACAGACGTAAGTGACTGGAAGGAACTTGCAGAAAGCGTCTTTATCGACTGGAACTACGACGGCGTAACGTTCAGCCCTGAAACAACAGATATACCGGAAAAGAACGAACTCGTGAAAGGTGAATACGCAATTCCAAAATCGGCCGGAACAATCCACATCAAAATAACGGATTTAATCAGCGAATCGTGGGAAGGTACGATTACGAATGCTTTGCCGTAAACCATATTTAACAAATTTTTGATATTTTTGTTAAATGGAGTTAACAATTTTACATATTTATTGTAAACTAGAGTTATGGAAAAGCTAATAGAACTCTTTAGAAAGAAAATTGCCTCAACAAACATGGACTTTATCAGAAGCCTTGAAAGCCAAATCAACTGGAATTCCCGTCTTGTATGCATACGGGGTGCACGCGGAACTGGAAAAACGACTCTCCTGCTCCAGCACATAAAAAAGACTTTTGGTAACAATCTGGGAAAAGTCATTTATGTGAGCCTAGATAATCTCTACTTTGCAGACAACTCACTTCTAGATTTTGTAGATGATTTTGCAAAGCATGGTGGAACCCATATTTTTTTGGATGAGGTTCATAAATATCCAGACTGGTCGCAAGTGATAAAGAACATCTACGATGACTATCCAGAACTTCATCTTGCCTTTACAGGTTCGTCGCTTCTTGAAATTCTTAATGCCCGTTCAGATTTAAGCCGACGTGCCCTTGTGTATAACATTCAGGGACTTTCTTTTAGAGAATATCTTAATCTGCTTGCAAAAACAGATTTTCCCACTCTTACTCTGGAAGAGATTATCAATGATAACGAAAACATTTCGGCAGATATTGTTTCAAAAATAAAGCCTTTTGAGTATTTTGAAGATTACTTAAAGTACGGATATTATCCTTATTTTCTGGAAGGAAAGGATGATTATTATGACCGTATGAATGAAACTGTAAATATGATTCTTGAAATAGAACTCCCCCTTTTAAGAAAACTTGATGTTTCCTACATTTCAAGAATAAAGAAGCTCTTAACAGTAATTGGTAAATCAGCACCATTTATTCCCAATACAACAGAGCTTGCGGCAAAGATTCAGATTGCCCGTCAGACCCTTCTTCAATATTTCCAATACCTTGAAGAGTCAAAACTCATTTTTCAGGTGTTCAAGGAAAGCCGAGGACTGGGAACATTGGAAAAGCCCGACAAGATATTTTTGGAGAATACAAACCTCATGTTTCTTCTTGGGAAGACAGAAACAAACACTGGCAATGTCCGTGAAACTTTTGCATTTAATCAGCTGAGTAAAAATCACGAAGTCCTTTTTTCTGAACAGAGTGATTTTCTTGTTGATAAAAAATTCACCTTTGAAGTAGGTGGAAAAAATAAAAAACGAAAACAGATAAAAGAAGTCCCCGACTCTTTCATCCTCGCAGATGATATCGAGTATGGAACAGACCGAAGGATTCCTCTTTGGCTTCTGGGATTTTTATACTGATACATGGAGCAATTTATGGCAAAGCAAAAAGCAAGTTCAATCGATTTTCCTTTTTACCGCATTATGTGGCAGTTCTATTCCGCCAATAAAAGGGAAATCAAAAAATCATACACGAACCTCACACGCACAATTTTGGTGAATGCAGAACCAAGTAAGGATAATCCGAACAGATTTTTGCGTAAACCACAATATGAAGCCTTTGAGATGTATGTGTTCTTAAAAGAATATCTTGCTAATCCTCGCCTTGCAGATTTGTTTGATGATTGGCACAAGAATATTGATATCCGCTGCCATACCAGGCCAACCCGTCATGCCGAACAAACATTCCGTCATGCTGAACTTGATTCAGCATCTCTAAATAAAAAGATCCCGAATCAAGTTCGGAATGACAGTCGAAGCATACCATTTACTTTCGACAACAGCCGTTTTTATGGCGAAGACAATCTTTTTGGTATTCTTGATTTAACAAACCGCGACACCCTTGCTGCATTTTTTAACCAGCTCAGCGATTTAAAGCAGGATTATGCCAACTATATTTTTGCTCTCACCATGGGAACAGGAAAAACAATTCTCATGGCACTGTGCATTTTCTATGAATTTTTGCTTGCCCATAAATACCCAAAAGACGAACGCTTCTGTCATAACGCGCTTGTGCTTGCTCCTGACACAACAGTTTTGCAATCACTCAAAGAGATTCAGACTTTTGACAAGGCAAAAGTGTTTACAGAAAAATATGCGAACGAACTAAATTCAATCATCAAGTTCCACTTTCTTGATGAAGACGGCGTTGCCCTCAGCACTATGGACGGCTCAGACTTCAATCTGATTATTTCCACAAGCCAGAAAATCATATTGAAAAAAAAGCACAAAGAAGAAACAGCGCAAAATCTACTCTTCAAAGATTCATGGCAGGACGCAATCAAAGACAATCCGAACGCAGACCTTTACATGCTCGACGATGATTCTGAGCTTATGGCAAACCAGCGGTATCAGAAACTCACGCGATTAAAGCAGCTTGGTATTTATGTTGATGAAGCTCACCACGCATTTGGTAAATCATTAAAAAGCGATATGCTCGACCGCACAAAAGAAACAAGCCTTCGCCTTACGATTGACGGTCTTGTAAAGGAATTGGATGCGGTCGGAACAAAAGTCGTTGCCTGTTACAACTTTACGGGAACGCCCTACATCGAAAACCGCCTTATGCCAGAAGTTGTTTATGAATACGGATTAAAAGAAGCCATCGATTCTGGCTACCTCAAAAAGACTTTTATTGACGACTATGCGAATGTTCAGACACAGAGCTTTGTAACAAACGCGGTTGAAAGTTTTGTAAAACAACATAGAAATGAAAAAGGGGCTTGGAACCGTTACGAGAATATGCTTCCAAAAATGGCACTCTTTGCAACCACAATCGATGAGCTCAACAAGGAATTAAAACCCGCACTTGAAAAAGCCCTGCGAAAACTAGATATTTCAGAAGATTCAATTCTTGTGAACGTAGGTGATGACAAGCTTACCAAGCAGGACGATTTGCGCGAGTTCTTAAAACTAGACACAGTGGAAAGTAAAAAGCAGTTCATTCTTCTTGTTGGAAAAGGAAAGGAAGGCTGGAACTGCCGAAGCCTTTTTAGTGTTGCTTTATTCCGAAAGCCTAAAAGCACGATTTTTGTTTTGCAAGCTACAATGCGCTGCTTGCGGTCAATTACAGACACACAGCAGACAGGTCAAATCTTTTTAAGTACAGAAAACTTGAGCATTTTGCAGGACGAACTGAACAAGAACTTTAAGGTTAGTGTTAATGACCTTAAAGGAAAAGACAATTCAAATAAAAAAGTCCGTCATATTTATGTCCGCGAGAAAGTTCCTGTAAAAATAATAGAACAGAGTTATGAATACAAGATCACAGAATTAAAGCCGGGAGATTTTACGCTCTTTGGTAACGGCAGCGGCTTTGACTTCGAAAAATACCGCCGCACAAAAAGCACACATTCGCTTTCCAACATTGATTCCGCCTCAATCCGTAAAGAGGTTGAATCAAACGATGAACGCACCTTCACAGAGTATTCCCTCGTCGCAGAACTCTCGCTTTATCTTACCCAGCATGAAATATCTTCGACAGACTCAGATACAGATGTTGCGGGTGCTGAGCGTAGTCGAAGTGCGGCCCCTGAACAAAGTAGAAGGGTCCGCTGGTCGCCTGTTCAAATCCGAGATTTGCTTGAACACTGCATTGACGGAATAGATACAATTCTTGAAAAAGTAAACTATTCAAATGCAATTCTTTACGATTGGGTTGTACCAGAACTTTTCAAGCAGATTTATGCAATCACTTATGAAAAAGGCGAGAAAAAAGAAATCATCAAGTGGCTCACCAAAGACCCGCCGAAAAATCCAGACGGAACAGATGGATGCTACAACCTCAATTTTGATGATGACTTGTTTGTAGAGGAAAGCGCGCCAAACTTTTGTGAATACAATCAAGTTTCAAAGAACTCAGCCAATGCAAAGAAAAGTTTTAATCTTTCCGGCTACGGTTTTGATTCTGGCTCCGAAAAGTCATTCTTTGTGCGGAACCTTTTTAACAACAAAGATATAAAGCACATCTGGTTTACAGGAATGCTTACCAACGGACAGAGTGAATTCTATGTTCATTACATTGATCCGGAATTGAACAAACTGCGTTCTTATTATCCCGATTTTCTTATAGAAATGAATAATGGTAAATTCTACATCGTGGAAATTAAAGGCGAAAACTTAATTGACAGGGCAAGCACACAGGCAAAAATTCAATATGCAAAACAAATGTATTCTGCAAGTGGATTGGAATATGTGTTCATTCCATCAAAATATGCGGACATGATTTTGCAGGAGTTTGTAAAGGATTCTGACAAGCTAAATCTATTTGAAGAAAAGAAACCTGTGCACTATGAAATTCCAAGTGACTACGGGTTATTAAAAGTTGCAAGTTCTGAGCCGAAATTCTAACAGCAAGTTATTATCTTTTTAAGGGGGTAACTTATGGACTTTATAATAGAAGACAATCGTATCTATGCAAGCGCAGAAGACGGAAATGTAGTGGCAGAGATTACTTTTCCTGCAAAAGACGGAATTGCCACGATAGACCACACTTTTGTTGCAGACTCTTTGCGCGGACAGGGAATTGCCGGTAAGCTTATGGAAGCAGCAGTGGCAAAAATTCAGGCTGATGGAAATAAAATTGCCGCTACTTGTTCCTATGCGGTAAGCTGGCTTGGAAAGCACCCGGAAGTTCATCATGTGAACACGGATGCTCCCCTTGCCTGCAAACTTAGTGGGCGGCACTAACCTTTAGCAAGATGCCTCTTCCCCAATCACAAATTCTCTGCAAAGGCTTTGAATTCTTCCACTTCTTTTGCGTACATCTGGATTGAAGTTTTCCAGAAGTCTTTTGTGGTAATGTCGAACCCGGCTTTTTTGCAAAGGTCTTCACAGCTCATGCTGCCTGTGTCTGCCAGAAGAGAAGCGTAGGTTTTTGCAAAAGCTGGGCCTTCTTTTTTGCTTCTGGCATAGAGCCCCGCTGCAAAGAGCTGGCCGAATGCGTAGGGGTAATTGTAAAAGTCAAAGTCCGTGCTGTAGTAGTGGGATTTTACAGCCCACATGTATTCGTGCCTTTCTTCGTTTAAGCCACAGCCGTAAGTTTTTTCTTGGGCGGCTAGCATGAGGCGGCAAAAATCATTTGCGTTAAGTTCGCCTTTTTCGCGCTCTTCAAAAACACTCTGCTCAAAGTAAAAGCGGCACAAAATGTCCACAAGAACCTGGCTTGTGTCCTGAAGGTCAAGGTCTATGATTTTAATTTTGTCGCTTCCTTCTGCCTGCTGAATCATGTCCTGTTTTACGATTGTCTCTGCAAAGGTGCTAGCTGTTTCTGCAAGGGTCATGGGGTAGTCAAAGAAAAGTGCTGGCTTACCCTTCATGCAGGAGAAATGGTATGCGTGGCCAAGTTCGTGGGCAAGGGTAATTATGTCGCTAAAGGTTCCCGTAAAATTCGTAAGGATTCTGCTCTGGTGGTTTTTGGGAAAGTCTTCGTCGTAGGCACCACCAACTTTTCCGCTTCGTATTTCGGCATCAATCCAGCCTGAGTCAAAAGCGTTTTTTGCAAATGCATACATGTCTTGTGAAAAAGACTTGTATTCTTTTAGGACGTAATCGCGGGCTTGGTCAAAGCTCCATTTTTTGGAAAGCAGGGAAGCTGAATCATTGCCGGAGTTTTTTTCTTGCGGGAATTCAAGCGGCGCAAACAGGTCGTAAAAGGCAATTCCCTCGTGTCCAGGACTGCCTGCTGTTTTGCTTGCGGTTGCCTTTGTCTTTCTTAGCAGCAGGGCCTTTGCCTTAAAGTATTCCCGCCAGATGGGAAGGGAATCTTCTATGGAAGAAATTAGAGCGTCAAGGGTGGCCTTTTGTATCCTGCTTGAAGCCCTTGAGCGGTCGAGCGCATTTTCCCAGTGCCGCCTTTTGTTTAGCGTTACGGTTTCGCCTTTTAAGTTGTTGAGCGATGCGGCAAGCGCAATTTGGTTTTGCTCCAAAAGTAATTTTTCTGTCTGCCAGGAATTTTTTCTCAAATTTGCGTCGGAAGAAAATGCATCGTTTCTAAGTTCGTTGAAAGTTTTACCGTTTTGGTCGTGAAGGTTTGAAATGATTTGTTCCTGCAGCTGCCCCCATGCAGAGCCGCCTGTTCGTGTCATATCGGAGGCAAGGTTTTCTTCTGCGGCCGTCATCTGGTGCTTGGTCTCTTCTATTGTTTCTTCCAACAAATATTTGTATTCGGCAAATTCCGGGAAGCGGGTAAAGAATTCATTCAAGGAAGATGAATGCGATAAAAGCAAGGTGCTGAATTTTAAATACTGCTGTCTGGTTTGAATTCCCAATTTTTCTATGTAGGAAAGATTGTTCAGATATTGGGTGCTCGTTGTGTCGGTTGAATAAATTATGTATGCGTAGGCGGCAAGCGTCCTTTCGTTTGCAATCAGTTCATTGTAGTTTTTTAGATAAGCGGCAAGCCAGGCTGCAAAGTCAAAGTTTTCGTTTGATTCTCTTGTAAAGCGGTCGGCTGTTTTTAAAAGGCCTTCCGTGTTTTCTATCTGTGCCTTAAATTCTTCCAGTGCTGCTGAATATTCCTTGCTCTGCAAAGAAGAATAAATTGAATCCAAATTCCAGCGGGGTACAAAATTTTTATCTGTGCTTTCCATAGTGAATACATTATAGCAAAAATAAGTTTAGTTTAACAACACGAATCTGCGTTAGAACATTCTTTTGAACATTCTTTAGGACGAAGTTCTGCATGCTCTACCATTCGCTTTTCGGCTAACTCGACTGAACATGCCTCGCGTCACCGCCGTTCCGCCCTTCGCTAACGCTCATTGCCGCTGTGCGGCAACTACGGGGCTCCATGGCGGCGTAGGTTGCTTTTAAAATAACACTTTAATTGTCACAATTCAGCAAGTTGTATTTTGCAAGGAGTTCCGTGCCTTCTTTTGTTTTAAAGAGCTGCTCCTTGTAGTTCATGGATTCATTCTGCAAATAGGAAAGAAGCGGCAAAGAGTTGCGGGGGATGATTTGCGCATCGGTTTCAAATTCAATGTTTTTGTAAAGGGGTGCCAGCATTATGCGGATAAAATTCTGCGCTGCCTTAATGATTTCCCTGTCTTCGCCAAGGCTGTAGCCCGTTTTGAATTCTTCTTCCGCGTCACTTTTGTACTGATTCTGCTTCTGGGAAATTTTTGTCTCTGAATCAAAATCTTTTTCTATATTAATGTGCTTTTCCCTTCCGTTGTGGTCAAGGCTTATGTGCCTAAGTTCTCCGATTACGTCCGTAAAGTTGAACTGGGGATCTGCGGTGTATTGGGGTGTGATTCCTCCTACAATAATTGTGTCGTCGCTGATTTTGCTTACTCGGATATTCTGCAGGTCTATTCCGCTTTTTACGTTCATCTCGTAGTTGATTACGCTTAGGATTTCGTCCTTGTGCCTTTCGCTTACGCCAAATATTTTTTCGTAATAGTTGCGGGGTTTTACGTCTGCAACCTCTTCCTTTTTTACGATTGTGCCAGAGCGGGTTATTTCTTTGAGGGTTAGCTTTGCAACGTCCTGGTAAACTGGTATGTTGAATTTTGTGTCTTCGATTAATTGCAGTTTGCGGAGCGTTAGTTCATTTTGGCTCTTGAGTTTTTCTATTTCATCCTGCTGAATTTTTAGCTGTCTGTCTTTTTTGTTTTCTTCCGACCTGGTCCTTGCCTTTAGCACCTGGGACATGTTCAGCGTGATGGGGACTGTTAAAAGACAACTCAGGGCTGTTGAAAATAAAATGCCAAAGGTGGAATCCTTTCTTGAAAAAAATGTGATGGAAACAAAAACGATGACGACTATGCAGATTGCGTATCCTACACTGGAAAGAATCCTAAAGTGGTTGATAAAAAAATCCGCTATGCCTGTGAATATGCTTTTTATGCGGAATGCAAAACTTGTTTTTTTTTCTTCTGACATGGCTTAACTATAGCACAAATTTGGCAGATTGAATATATGCCAAAAGTCCTATGCCCGCTAATTTTCCCGGCAGAAGCTTTTAAAGAAATTGCATTCATCATCATTGCAGACGGCCGCTTCCTCCTGCTTCATGTTCACGTGGAAAACGTGGTAGAGGGGATTTTTTGCGCTGCCGTAGACTTTTAACGTAAAGGGAACCTTTCTTTCCATAAGCTTTGATGCAAGTTCAAGGGCCTGGTCTTTTAGGAAGTCTCCAAAGCTTGTCATTGCAAATACCGGGGGAAAGTCTTTTGTAATATGGGGTATGACGGTGACGGCTTCAAGGTCTTTTTCCGAAAGCTCTTCTTTGCCAAGAAGGTCCTTGTATGAGTCTGCATTTTTTGGCCGCAGGTGGTAAACTCCGCAGTTGAGGGCTATGGCCTTTGGCTTTACAGCATCCGCTTTTACGAATGAAAAGCGTTCTGCATAAGACGGATTTGTTGTGCAGCAGGAATAAAGTGCAAGCAGGTGTGCCCCCGCTGAATCTCCGACAGCGAAAATATTTTTTATGTCAAAGCCGTATTTGCCGCAATTATTCCTTAGCCATTCAAAGACAAGGCTTACGTCTTCTAGCTGGGCAGGGAAAATGTTTTCCGGTGCAAGGCGGTATGTAAAGTTTACCACTGCAAAACCGCGCTGGGCAAGGCTCATGCAGTAGAACTGGTAAAGCTCCTTGTCTCCGTAAACCCATGCCCCTCCGTGCACACTTACAATGACGGGAAGATTTTTTCCTTCCGCAGCTTTTGGCCTGTACACATCAAGCACCTGTTCTGTCTTTGAGCTTCCGTAAACAATATCGTCATAGCGGCAAATGTCTTCCGGTGTCTTTAACCCAGAGTCGCGCTTCTTGTCGTTTGCCGCCCATTCCTTTCTTATTTTATCTGCATTTTCTGACATACTTTTATTTTACACTTGACATTTTCTGTTGACAACCCCTGTTGCATGAAAATGGATTTTTATATAATATTGCCTACAGAAAAACGATTTTATTACAAATGTCCCAGATGAGCTGTGAATAAAATAAACTGGGGTTCTTAGGGCGTTAGCCCTAAGCCGTGCCGGGAAAGGGAGGGGTTAAGGGGGAACTTGCAACGCAGTTTCCAGCAGGGAAAACCCTCGCTTCGGAGTAGGGGGTTGTCCCTCCCCTTAGTTTTGGGGTGCAAGGGTACTCCCTTGAAAATAGTTTTTCTGGATACATTATATAGACAGGGGAGCTTGCAAAAGCAGGCTGAGAGTAGGCTGTGCCCTCCGGGAAAATGCCTTGACCCTTTACTTGATTTGGGTAATGCCAACGAAAGGAGTTTTTTGTGCCTTCTCTAAACGTTTGGAAAGAACGCTTTGAAATTCTAAATAATTTTTCCGCAATTATTTTTGACCTCGACGGTACGGTATTGGATTCGCTTTATGTTTGGCACGATGCCGGAAAAAGATTTCTTGAGACATTAAACATTCGCGCCAAGGAAAACCTGGACAGAGTCATTTTTTCCATGAGTATGAGCCAGGGTGCGCAGTTCATAAAAGATGAATACAAGCTTTCTTTAGGAATCCAAGAAATTGCAGACGGCGTTAATTCAATAGTAAATGACCGCTATAAAAATGAAGTGCCGCTAAAGGCCGGGGCAAAAGATGTTCTTGATTTTTTTTGTGCAAACAAAATGCCTATGCTTGCCGCTACGTCTGGCGACCGGGAAATAGAGGAAGCTGCGCTAAAACGGTGCGGCGTTTTGAATTGCTTTAACAAGATATTTACCTGTTCCGAAGAAAACACGTCAAAAACAAAGCCCGATATTTTCTACAAGTGTGCCTCCTTTGCAGGGGTGCTTCCTCAAAAAACTCTTGTCTTTGACGACTGCCTTTTAAACCTTAAGGCTGTAAAAGAAGCAGGTTTTGTTGCCGCAGGATTTTTTGACAGGGAAAATATTGAAGACCAGGAAACTATAAAGCAAATCTGCCCGTATTATTTTACGGACTGGAAATAGAGGAAGGCTTGTCTTTCCTAAGAAAAACCGCGTCTTGGGGGCACCACCTGACGCACGGAGGTATTTTATGAAAACTGCTTTGACAATCGCAGGAAGCGATTCAAGCGGAGGCGCCGGAATTCAAGCGGATATAAAGACTATGACAGCCAATGGTGTTTATGCCATGAGCGCAGTCACTGCCCTTACCGCACAGAATACAACCGGTGTTACAAAAATTATGGAGGTTACGCCGGAATTTCTGGAAGAAGAAATAGCAGATGTTGTAACTGACATTTTTCCCGATGCAGTAAAAACAGGAATGGTTTCTTCTTCGCCACTAATAGAAACAATTTCTTCCTGCATAAAAAAATTCAAGTTAAAAAATATTGTGGTGGATCCGGTTATGGTTGCCACAAGCGGGGCAAAGCTTATTTCTGATGATGCCATGTCTTGCCTAAAAAAGAATCTTCTTCCGCTTGCAGACTTAATCACTCCCAATATTCCAGAAGCACAGGTCCTTGCGGGAATGGAAATTTCGGGCGAAAAGGATATGGAAAAAGCTGCGGAATTTATTTACGGTGAATACGGCTGCTCTGTTCTTATAAAAGGCGGGCACAATACAAACGATGCCAATGATTTTCTTTATGGAAAAACAGACGCTTCTGCTGCCGTGTCCGGCAAGTGGTTTTTGGGAAAGCGCATAGACAATCCCAATACGCATGGAACAGGATGCACTCTTTCTTCTGCAATAGCTTCCAATTTGGCAAAGGGAAAGAGCCTTGTTCAGTCGGTGGAATCTGCAAAGAATTATATTTCGCTTGCACTGGCTGCAATGCTTGATTTGGGCAAGGGGTCAGGTCCAATGAACCACGCTTTTGCAATAAAAGGAGAATTCTAATGGGAACATCTGTTTTTTCTAATTCATTGATTTGGTTTGGCGCGGGAATTTCTATTGCTGAAATTTTAACTGGCTCTTATTTTGCACCGCTGGGTTTTTCAAAGGGAATAGCGGCTATTCTGATTGGTCACGCAATAGGCTGTGCGCTTTTCTTTTTTACGGGATACATTGGTGCCCTTTCCAAAAAATCTTCCATGGAGACAACTCGCATTTCTTTTGGAAAGATTGGCGGTTCTTTTTTTGCACTGTTGAATGTTTTGCAGCTTGTTGGCTGGACAGGCATAATGATTTATGACGGATCCCTTGCGGCAAACGGAATTGCAAATTCTTCGTCATGGATTTGGGCCCTTGTGATTGGTGCGCTGATTGTTCTTTGGATTTTGATTGGCATTACAAATATTGGCAAGCTGAACCTTGTTGCAATGACGGCCTTGTTTGTTCTGACGCTTGTTTTATGCAAGGTTATTTTCTTTGGAAAGAATGCGGTCGTGGCAATAGAGTCTGCGGGAGAAAGCCTTTCTTTTGGGGCGGCGGTGGAACTTGCTGTTGCCATGCCCCTTTCCTGGCTTCCTCTAATCAGCGACTACACAAAGGATTCTGCAAAGCCATTTGCGGCAACGCTTGCTTCCACGCTTACATACTTTGCGGTAAGCTGCTGGATGTACATAATCGGCATGGGGGCTGCCCTGCTTACCGGAACAAGTGACATTGCCCAGATTATGCTAAAGGCCGGGCTTGGAATTCCTGCCCTTGTGATAATTGTCCTTTCTACTGTAACAACCACTTTCCTTGACGCTTTTTCTGCGGGCATTTCTTTTAGGGCAATATTCAAAAACGCCAACACAAAAATAGTCGGTGTTATTGTGGCCTTGGTGGGAACCCTTGCGGCGGTCTTCTATCCAATGGACAACATAACGGATTTCCTCTATTTAATAGGTTCCGTATTTGCCCCAATGACAGCCATCTTGATTGCGGATTTCTTTGTTACCAAAAATGAATCTTCCAAGAAAAGAATTGACTTTGTAAGGATTGCCATTTGGGTCGTTGGATTCATCTTGTACAGGATACTGATGAAGTATGACATTCCATGCGGAAACACCCTGCCTGATATGGCAATAACTTTTGTCCTTACGCTGATAGCTTCTGGTATACAGAAAAAATTGTTAAAAGGCTAAAAGGGGTATATTTGCTTTTTAGCAGTGCCGGACTGGCATACTACGCGGGGTTGGTGAAAAAAAAGCCATCCGTGGCTTTTTTTTCACGTAAGTTTTCTGCGAAAACTTACCTAATTTTGCTGCTAACAAATGACGCGCCCTCCATGGCGCTATTCTTCTAGAAAAATGCGGAACCCCGGAAAGCCCGTAAAGAATGGTCTTTATGCCGATTGTAGAGAAAGAATGGATGGTAGAGCAAGTAGGACTGTCGTCCTAAAATAGTTCCTGCTGAATTTGGGGCTTTGCAAGATAGGATGCTTGCTTTGCGTAAGTAACAAGGTCTTTTTGCGTAACCTTGCCAAGCAGAATGGGGGAGTCTGGGTCTACAAGGGCGGCGTTTTTTTGCGCAAGGTCGGCTGACTGGTTTGCGTAACAATAGCGGCAGCCGTTTGGACAAGTGTCGTAAGCACCTATGTCGTTTGAATGTATGCAGTGGCAGTACCTTCGCATTCCGCTGTGCTTTAGCGGACGGAAGCTT
>JAFXWC010000022.1 GCA_017534445.1 Treponema sp. | reverse complement strand
TACACCATGCTCAACATTCCGCGCGAGCTTTTTACTCCGCTTTTTGCAATAGCACGTATTGCAGGCTGGAGCGCACACCGCATAGAAGAGCTTGTTGCAGGTGGCCGCATTTACCGTCCGGCTTACAAGAATGTTTCCGAAGAGCGTGACTATGTTCCTATGGAATGCCGCAAGGAGTCCGATTCTGACCAGGCTACGCTTTTGGCTTCGGATTCTAGTGCGGATTCTAACGAGGTGCGTACTTCCGGGCCAAGCGACTAGTGGGCTGCTGCTGCATCAATCTGGTGCAGTGATAGCCGCTTCGCACTGTGTGGCGGTCAGTGTCTCTAGTTCCTCAAGGGGAATCTGGGTGTATTCGGATATTTTTTCTAGCGGAAGGATTGCGTCTTTTAGCATGCTAATCGCATATTTTTTTAGGGCTTCTTTTTGGCCGATAAGTTCCCCTTCTTTCTTGCCGATTTTTTGTCCTTCTTCGAGGCCTCTGTTGTAGCTTAACTGAACTTCCTGTTCCCATGTCATAAACTGCTGCCTCCACTGTGCATTGTGGCGGGCAGATGTTACAAGAAGGTCAAGGTCTTTGGTAAATTCGGAGCCCGCACTGCCGCCGCTTAAGAATTTGAAGAAGTCTTTTTCTTCCTCTGACGGCATTATATCATATTTTTGCGCGTTAAAAAAGATTTTACTTGCAGCCTGTACCGGCCTTTTGTGGAAAGTTGCATTTTTTTCTGTCGCATATTCTTCCTTGTAAAGCAGCCTAGCCCGGATTGGAGGGGCCCGCGATAGCGGGTTGCGCTAGCAATGGAGCGGGTAGGGTCCCGCGGAACCCCGCAAAGCCGGATTTAAAATGCCCTGCCTTTAATGCCCTGCATTAAAGGCACAGTAAAAAAAGAGAGCAAGCTCCAAGAGAGAAAGAAAAAAATATGCTGCCAGCTGTGGCTTTTTGAATATGGCTAACGAATCGCCTTGCTTATGATTCCGCCGCCCGCCGTGATTCCGTCCCTGTAAAAGACAACCGACTGGCCTGGCGCAACTGCCCGCTGCTTTTCCTTAAATTCCACAAGGTAAGCCTTTCCTGCAAATTCTTCCCCGTCTTTGGGAGTGTAGGGCGAAAGCACCGCTGCAACCGGTTTTGCGGCAAGCCGTATTTTTACCTGCGCTTCAAAAGTGCAGTCTGGATCGTAACCCGCTGGCCACACAAGATCGTCCGCTATGAGCGAAGAAACAAAGAGCTCGCTGTCCGGGGCAAGCACCACAAGATTTTTTTCCTTGTCGATTGCGCAAACGTAAAGGGGCATTTTTGCGCTTACGCCAAGCCCCCGCCTCTGGCCAATCGTATAGTGCTCGATTCCCCTGTGGCGGCCAAGAACGTGCCCGTCCAAGTCTATTATGTCGCCCGGAACAGAAGGCTTGTCCGCAAAGAGGTAGTCAAGGTAGGCTTCGGGAATAAAGTCCTGGCTCTCCTCCCTGTTAGCCGCAAGAAGCCCCCGCTCCTTTGCCATGGCAAAAATATCTTTCTTGGAAAATGTGCTAAGCGGAAAGCGGACCTTTTCCAGCACGTCCGAAGGTATGCGGTAAAGAAAATAGGCCTGGTCCTTTGTTGCGTCTTGTGCCACCGCAATCTGTGCAGGCTTTGAATTTCCTGCCTGGCTTTGGAATGCCTGTGAACCGTATGCGGATGCAAGGCTTTCACTTCCGCGGACAACCTTTGCGTAGTGGCCGGTGCAAAAATAGTCGTATTCAATGCCCAGCTTTTGTATTCCGGAAAGCAGCGCCCCAAATTTTATAAAGCGGTTGCACCTTATGCAGGGGTTGGGGGTACGGCCCGCCCGGTATTCAGCCTTAAAGTAGTCAAGAACCTCTTTTTGGTATGCGTCCTTTACGTCTATTACGTGGTAGGGAATGCCGTTCTTTTCGCAGAATTCCCTGCATTCGTCAATGTTTTCCTCTTCACCGGGGCCGTAGCAGCTTTCGTGCATTCCGACTGCTTCTGGCAATATTGGAAGGTCGCCTTTCCACAGGGACATGGTAACTCCTGTTACTATGCATCCCCTTTCCTTTAGGAGAACTGCGGTCATCGTTGAATCAACACCGCCGGACATACCAACTACAACGCGGTCTCCGGCCTTTGGCATTTCTAGTTCTGAATAGGTCATTCCAATAATATATCAATACGGTAGGATTTATGCAATATTGGCTTTTCCTTTTACTTTTGGAAGCTGCTTTTTTGGACGACCTCCGGTCTGCTCTACCATTTTGCTCTTTGGCTAAAATCGGCATTTGCCATTTTTTACTCGGCAAACAAGGAGTGCCATGGATGGCACGTCAAGTGTTTGCATGTCAAACTGCGGGGTTTCGGAGAAAACTCATGGTAAAAAATGGCAAGGAGGGCATTTTTTACCCGCTTTCCGGTGCTTGCCCGCCTTACGGCGCGCGGCCCGTCCATTCTGGCCGGTCGCCTTCGGCCACCTACAATCGGGCGTAGGTTGGTGCGTGCGGCTTTTGCTTAGCCTTGTTTCTGCAAACCTTTAACTTCCTCTATTGAAAGGCTTGTCATGTCTGCAATCTGCTCCAGGCTGCATATCTTTGCTTCCAGCATGCGCTTGGCCGTCTCTATCTGCGCCTTGTGTTCCCCTTGTTCAAGGCCTTGCCTTAGTCCCCGCTGCTCTGCGTTGTAAAGGCCTGTATTGTAGTCCATCCGGGCTTTAAAAATAGAATTCTCTATTGCCCAGTTTATGTCGTCTTGGCTTACTTTGCAAAGAGCGGTTTTTGCATTCATAATCCCTTCCTCGGAGAGTATGAGGCTTTCAAGATAGTCTTTCTTGGTCTCGTCTTCTGCATAAGAAAGAAACAGTCCCCATTTCTCCAGTTTCGTAAGTTTTTCTGGCGGTGTACCCAAGAGTTTCTTTATCTTGAGCAAATCAAAGAATATAACATTGAGCCTTTCGCCAAGCTTTCCTCCGCTGGCCTTTCTCATAGTATACCACTCAAGGGCAGATTTGTCATCTTTGTCAAAGTGGAAGTCAAGCACGGAAATTTGGTAGACTTTTGCCACTTTCCAATTCTTGCCTTTGCGTGCGCTTAAATTCAGCAGTCTTGCCGCCTGGGTTTCTGCGCGTACGGCATAGTCATATTCCTGCTGCCGGGCCTGCATCTCAAGGTCTGCCCTTTCATCGTCACCAAAAATTACGCTTACGTCAAAGCACATCTGCATTTCGCCAATCATGTCCACCGGTGGTTCGTTGGGAACAAGTTTAACTTCCTTTACTTGCCTTCCCAGCAGAGTTGAAATAAAATCCTGAAGAGCCGCATGTGATTCCTTTGTTTCCTGAGTGAACAGGGCCTTAAAGGAAGCATCGCACCGTGGGTTTAGCAATGCCGTAGGTGACGGTCTTAGCCTTGTCATTTTTTCCATTTGTCCATCCTGCCTAATTAATAATTAGCTTCTATAAATTATATATGCTTTAAAAGACCTGTTTCTGACACAAATACGGCAATTTTCTTATGAAAAGCACCCGGAAATCAGGTTTGGGGTGCAGCGGAAGTCAAAGCCGGCTGAAAACACGCATTGGAGCGGAACGAACGCAGTGAGTTTTATTTCCTATTCCGCGACACCGTGGGTTTTCAGCCGGCTTTGACTGAGAGCGGAACCCAAAACTGATTTCCTTGTAGCTGCAAAAACCACTGTTGAACATCTTTCCCCAAAATTGTATAATGGAAAATAAAGTTTTTTCTAAGAGGTTGATATGTTACTTAACGGTTCCCAGATAGTTGTTGAATGTCTTGTTGAACAGGGCGTTGATACGGTTTTCGGTTATCCCGGAGGAGCCATCCTTAATATTTACGATGAACTCTACAAGAATCAGGACAGGATTCACCACATTCTTACAGCCCACGAGCAGGGTGCATCCCAC
The DNA here is from genome assembly GCA_017534445.1 of Treponema sp. GTDB lineage: Bacteria > Spirochaetota > Spirochaetia > Treponematales > Treponemataceae > Treponema_D. The sequence goes on along the minus strand of JAFXWC010000022.1, from coordinate 6,040 downwards.
GCAGCAGACGGATATGCGCGTTCAACTGGAAAGGTCGGCGTCTGTATGGCAACATCCGGCCCCGGAGCAACAAACCTTGTAACAGGCATTGCCACCGCCTACATGGACTCATCCCCAATCGTAGCAATCACATGCAACGTTCCAACACCGCTTTTAGGCCGCGATTCATTCCAGGAAATAGACATCACCGGCATCACCATGCCTATCACAAAGCACAACTTCATGGTGCATAAAGTAGAAGACCTTGCCGCCACAATCCGCGAAGCCTTCATCATAGCAAAAAGCGGAAGACCGGGCCCTGTCCTCATAGACATTCCAAAAGAAGTTACCGCAAACCAGACGGAATTTGAGCCTCTCAAGAATCTTTCGGACGCAAAGCTTGAACTTTCAAAAGACAAGGACAACCTCCGCCGTGTGTTCAATGCGGCAGTCCCCACAGACGAAGAAATTGCAAAGGCCGCAGAGATAATCAACTCTGCCAAGCGCCCTGTAATCTATGCAGGCGGTGGAATCATCATAAGCGAAGCCGCAGAAAAGCTTAAGGAACTTGCCGTAAAAGCAGACATCCCTGTTAGCGAAAGCATGATGGCACGCTCAGCATTCCCTTCATCAAATGCCCTTAACCTTGGCATGGTTGGTATGCACGGAACAAAAGCCAGCAACATGGCCGTAACAGAAAGCGACCTTGTACTTGCACTTGGAGCCAGGTTCAGCGACCGCGTTATCTCCGATGCAAAGCGTTTTGCAGAAAACAGCCGCGTATTCCAGATAGACGTAGACCCCGCAGAAATCAACAAGAACATACCTGTAGCAGGAAGCCTTGTTGGAGACGTAGGGGCAATCTTGGAAAGACTTCTTCCCCTCATCCAGAAAAATGAACATGCAGAGTGGAAGAGCCAGATAGAAGAATGGAAGAAAGTATATCCCGCAATGTACGACGAGCATCCCGCAGACTCAATCAATCCAAAATTCCTTTGCGAATGCGTCCACAAAATTGCAGGTGACGATGCCTTTGTTACCACGGAAGTTGGCGAGCACCAGCTCTGGGTAGCCCAGCACTATCCATTTGAAAAGCCCCGCACCTTCATCACATCCGGCGGACTTGGAACAATGGGCTTTGGAACTGGAGCCGCAATTGGCGCACAGTTTGCAAACCCAAAGAGACGCGTAATCCACATAGCAGGCGACGGTTCATTCCGCATGAACTGCAACGAACTTGCCACAATCGGCCACTACAAGCTTCCAATTGTAATCGTCGTGGTAAACAACGGAACCCTTGGCAACGTCCGCCTTTGGCAGCGCGTCTTCTACGGAAAGCGCTATTCCGCAACCACCTTGGACTTTGGCCCGGACTGGGTTGCTCTTGCCGCTGCATACGGAATCAAGGGCTACAAGGCAAACACAGAAGTAGAATTTGAAAAGGTCTTTAAGGAAGCTCTTGACTCCGGAGAGGCCGCTGTTATAGATGCAAAAGTTGGAATTGACGAGCCTGTACTTCCTATGGTACCCGGCGGAAAGCCAATATTTGCCCAGGTGATGAATTTGGGCGACTAACGCGGAGGCGCTAATGAACGGCATATATGAATCCGGTGAAGATTACCTTGAGGCAATCTTGTGCCTAAAAGAAGAGAACGGTGCGGCACGCTCGGTTGACGTTGCAAGAAAGCTTAACGTCTCAAAGCCAAGCGTAAGCCGTGCCATGAGCATTCTTGAAGAAAAAGGATATGTCTATGTCAGCAAGATAGGTTCACTTGAACTTACGGAGCAGGGCAAGGAACTTGCTGTTGAAATCTATGGCCGCCATGTTCTGCTTACAAAATTCCTGCAAAAGATAACCGGTGTTGGCGAAGAGCAGGCAGAGGCCAACGCATGCAAGATAGAGCATGACATAGACGATGACATTAAGCGTGGCATAGAAAAATGGATGAAGGAAAACGGCTAAAAAAGTTACTGTTTTTTATCTGCCTTCCGCTGATAATTCTCGCCTTGGCTGCGGCCCTGTTTTTGCTTTTCCTGAACATGGCATCTCCAGACAGCAAGCTGCACAATCATCTTAGCACAAAAACATGGATTGAATGGCGCTTTGGCGAGGAACTTCATTTTGACGTGGACAACAAGACCGACCGTTCCTTTATGATGATTGCCATGTGCGGTGCCAAAAGCCACGTCTTTACCGTAAACCCTTCTTCCCACGCAATCTACACCCCGCTCTTTCGCCTTCCTTCCGGCAAGGTTGCAAACGAAAAACTTTACCTTCATTTTATTGACGAGCAGAGTATTCTCTTGCAAGACCCCGTAGAACTCTTTATTCCCCTAACAGCATCCGACGGTTCCCTCTTTTCCTACTGCGCTTACGGCGACCTTACCTGCGAAGCCATGCTAATGGAAGCCGCCGACGGTGCCTTCATGGCCGCCTACATTGCAGACTAATCCATTAGCCCAGTTTGTCCTTGCACCTCATCCAGAATATTCAACAGTCATCCAGAACCAGTAACCGTCATCCTGAACTTGATTCAGGATCTGTAAATCTTTTCAATATTTGAATCTTCTGGACGGTAATTTTTTTTGCTCTACCATTTTATTTTTACTCTAACTCGACCGAAAGTTTTCTTTCGTCACCGCCGTTCCGCCCTTCGCTAACGCTCATACCGCCCTCCGTGCGGTACTGCCGGGGCTCCATGGCGGCGTAGGCTGGGGCGAACGATTTTGCAAACTTGCAACTTGTCCTGTATAAGCAACCTTGGAAAGTTTTCAAAAGTTTAATATTATTATAAGCATAAGGTATTCACTGTAAAAGCTTTTATGGCGGATACTGAGAATATTTGTTATGCCCACGGCTCACTGAGCCGGTTTTGAGAAAGACAGTAGAAATTTTCGTTAAAATAGAGTATAATTTATATGTTATGTTGGCAAAACCGTTTATAAAATGGGTTGGTGGGAAAAGCCAGCTTTTGGAAGAAATTAGAGAAAAATATCCCTCAAAAATAGAAAAGTATTGCGAGCCATTTGTTGGAGGCGGCGCTGTACTTTTTGATATTTTAAGTAAATTTAAACCTTCGCAAGTTTTAATTAATGATATAAATAAAGAACTTATAAATACTTACTCTCAGATAAAAAATAATTGCGAAGGAATGGTTTCTCAACTTTCAGAAATTCAAGCAATTTATAAGAATCATTCACTAGAAGAAAATAAAGAGTTCTTTTACGAAAAACGAGCGAGATACAATGAACTTAAAGTAAATGGAAATGACGTTGAAAATCTTGAAAAAGCTGTACTATTTATTTTCTTAAATAAAACCTGCTTTAATGGACTTTATCGTGTTAATTCTAAAGGTTCGTTTAATGTTCCTTTTAATAATGCAAAGAATCCGCTTCTGTGCGATGAAGAAAATTTTCGAGCTTGTGCAAAACTTCTCAAAAATGTAGAAATGAAAGTTGGCGATTATAAGGAATGCAAAGATTTTATCGATGATAAAACTTTTGTCTATATTGATCCGCCTTATAGACCTCTAACACAGACGGCTGCCTTTACATCTTATTCAGAAAACGGTTTTACCGACAAAGAACAGATAGAACTTGGCAACTTTATTACAGAAATCTCCAGCAACGGTGCTATGGTTCTAGCTAGTAATTCAGACCCTAAAAACGCGAACGAAAACGATAATTTCTTTGATGAACTCTATTCTCATTTTGAAATAGAAAGAGTATCTGCTTCACGAATGATAAATTCAAACGCAAAAAAACGCGGTGCAATTAATGAACTTTTAATCAGTAATATCGCATCAGTTTTCTAGGAGCAAAAAATGGAAAAGAATTTTGATTTGTTTATTTCGTAACTCAACGAAACAAACGCTACTCTTGATTATTTTACAGATTTTGAAAAAGTAATCCGTAATACAAATAAAATCGCAATCAAACTCAATCAATTAAACTATTTAATTGGAAAAGAAGATTTGCGAAAAGCCATAAAAGAACTTTTTGAAGAAAATCCAAAAGTGTTTGAAGTTCTTGATATTCTTCTTGCCGTAAGAACAAAGGATAAAAAGAAAACTCTCAATTCAAACGGAGAGTTCGTATTGCTCGAAAGTTATTTTACATCTTTGCAAGGTGTTATTGATTACATCGAACAGACAGGGCTTGCCGAGGTTTTCAAAAACAAAAATGTTACAAATCTCGTAGATTATGTTTTCGGCGTAGAAGTCGGTCTTGATACAAATGCCCGAAAGAATCGTGGTGGCGATAATATGGCAAAAGCTGTTGCATTGAAATTCAAAGGTTCAAATATTCCTTTCCGCTCAGAAGTGAACAGCACTGAGTTTGAAGAAATTAAGTCTCTTGGTCAGGATTTGAAAAGATTTGACTTTGTAATCCAGACAAAAAAGAAAACTTACCTTATCGAGACTAACTTTTATAATGGTGGCGGTTCAAAACTTAACGAAGTAGCTCGTGCTTATACAGATATTGCTCCAAAGATTAATCAGTATGCTAAATTTGAATTTGTTTGGATTACAGACGGTCAAGGCTGGCTTTCTGCAAAAAATAAATTGGGCGAAGCATATTCTTTGATTCCAAGTATTTACAATCTTGCAAATTTGGATGAGTTTCTTTCTAGAGTAAAATCAGAATTATAATGTCCATAAAAGCATGGTATCGCTCAGAAAATAAAGACTTTACTCTTGCGAAAGGCGATTGTTTGGAATTACTTCCAAATATCAATTTTCAGTTTGATATGATTTTTGCCGATCCACCCTATTTTCTTTCAAATGGCGGAATTTCAGTTCAAAGTGGAAAGCAAGTTTCCGTAAACAAAGGCGACTGGGACAAATCGCAGGGCTTTGAGAAAGATAACGAGTTTAATTATAAATGGTTAAAACTCTGTCGTGAAAGATTAAAAGAAAACGGTACCATTTGGATTTCAGGAACATATCACAATATTTTTTCTGTGGCACAAATGCTTAACGAATTAGATTTTAGAATCTTAAATTGCATTACTTGGGCTAAGACAAATCCACCGCCGAATTTAAGTTGTAAATTTTTCACGCATTCAACAGAGTTTATTCTTTGGGCAAGAAAAAATAAAAAAGTAGCTCATTATTACAACTACGAATTGATGAAAGAAATAAATGGTGGCACACAGATGCGAGATTTGTGGAGTTTGCCTGCGATTGCAAAATGGGAAAAAACTTGTGGTAAGCACCCAACGCAGAAACCTCTTCCTCTTTTAGCTCGCATAATTCTTGCTTCGACAAAAGAAAATGACTGGATACTTGATCCCTTTACGGGAGCAAGTACAACTGGAATTGCTGCAAGTTTACTTAATAGAAGATTTTTAGGGTTGGATAAGGAAGACGATTTTTTGAAGATTTCAAAAAATCGTCGAATAGAAATTAATGATATAAAAACACGATTTGAATATCGTGAAAAAATAATAAAATATTCGGATAAACCTTTGAAAGAAATATTGGAAGTCCATGAAGAAACTCCGTATTTTGGAATAGATTTACCCGTAGATTGAGTTTTATAATGAAGTTCTTTTAGATGAACCTTCCCTATATCCTGCTAAATAGGCTTGTTGTACATCCTTGTGCCTAGCAGTTCCTGCTTGGCTATCTGGAAGATCATCAAAATTATTCTTTATGGGATTTTGATTTAGTCCATCTTTTATTCCAAGTTCATATGCACATCCTGCACATTTGTGTCTTCCTGAACCAGATTGATCATCAGGTAAATCTCTTAAAGATGGATTATAACGATGGTTTTCATAACAAATCATGGTTTTAACACTCCTTACATAAAAGTTATTAATAAAATATAATAAAAAATGATCATAAAAGCAATAAAAATATGCATAACAAAGCTTCAAAGCGGATGTCTCGGTCAAGCCGCGCCACCGTTTAAGCAGTTGATATGGTGAGCCAAAAGTCAATATGTAAAAAAACAGAAAAGGAACAGTGTCCGGGCTTGTCCGGTAGTGACCACTATGATATTCGTGCATAGGCTGCAAGCCCGCTCCAGGTCAATGATCCGCCGTAGAACCCTT